>JAKPAG010000124.1 GCA_029779535.1 Pseudomonadota bacterium
TCAAGGTACCCTGTGGGTGGTTGGGCCGGGGGAGCGGGCCGGCCAGGCCAGGAAAAGCCGGACGGCTTTTCCGCACAGCTCAATAAGGCGGCTTGTGCAGCCCCTTGGGGCTTTCGGTGAAGATCTCGCAGCCGGTTTCGGTGATCCCGATCGAATGTTCGAACTGGGCGGAAAGCGAGCGGTCGCGCGTTACCGCGGTCCAGCCATCGTCCAGCATCTTCATCCCCGGCTTGCCCAGGTTGATCATCGGTTCGATGGTGAAGAACATCCCCGGCCGCAGTTCCGGGCCGGTCCCCGCGCGAGCGGCGTGGACCACTTCGGGCGCGTCATGGAACAGGCGGCCGAGGCCATGCCCGCAGAATTCGCGCACAACGCCGTAACGGTGGCGTTCGGCATGTTGCTGGATCGCGGCGCCAATATCGCCCAGCCGCGCGCCGGGCTTGGCCTGTTCGATCCCGATCATCAGGCATTCATAGGTCACGTCGACCAGCCGCCGCGCCTTGATCGGCACGTCGCCCACCAGATACATCCGGCTGGAATCGCCGTGCCAGCCATCCAGCAGCGGGGTTACGTCGATGTTGATGATGTCGCCGTCCTTCAGCACCCGGTCGCCCGGAATGCCGTGGCAGATCACCTGGTTGATCGAAGTGCAGCACGAATGCTGGAAGCCGCGATAGCCCATGGTTGCAGGCACGGCGCCGCCATCCAGCGTCATTTCGCGCACCAGGTCGTCGATCTGCCCGGTGGTCACCCCCGGCTGGACGAACGGCACCAGCGCGTCGAGGATTTCCGCCGCCAGCCGCCCGGCCTTGCGCATGCCTTCGAAGGCCGCCGGGCCGTGCAGCTTGATCGTGCCGTCGCGCAGCTGCACGTCGCCGTCTTCTACCGTCTGATACTGGGTCATGCCGCGCATATAGCGACTGCTTCGCAATAATGCGAGCCTTGCCGCAATGCGCACCGCGGGTCTAAGGCTGGGGGATGAGCGACAAGCATGCCCTGATCCAGCCCGACAAGGGCCAGACCGCCACCGCGATCCACCTCGTCGACAAGGCGGGTCTGCCGGACTTCATCAAGGGCCTGTCCGCCCCGCAGCGCGCCGCGCTGGCCGCGCAGAAGTTCGAAGGCGATGGTTACAGCCATGCCATCCTGCCCGATGGCGATCACTGGATGGTGGTATCGGGCGTCGCAAATGTGAACAGCCTGTCGAGCTGGTGCATGGCCAAGCTGGCCGAAGTGCTGCCGCCAGGCACCTATCGCCGTGCCGGGGGCGAGCCGGGTCCGGCGCTCTATGGCTGGGTCACTGGCCAGTACAAGTTCGACCGCTACCGCTCCGACCCCGGCGAGGACGGGCCGCGCGTACTGCTGACCAAGGATGTCGGCGCGATCGACGCCGCCCTGGCCGAAGCCGCCGCCACCGCGCTGGTGCGCGACCTGGTCAACACTCCGGCCGAAGACATGGGCCCCGCCCAGCTTGAGCATGAAGCGCAGCTGATCGCCAAGGCCCACGGCGCGGAATTCAAGGTGACGCACGGCGACGCGCTGGAACGCGGTTTTCCGATGGTTCACGGCGTCGGCCGGGCGGCGGCGCGCAGCCATGCCCCGCGCATGATCGAATTGCACTGGGGCGATCCGGCCCACCCGCGCATCGCGCTGGTCGGCAAGGGCGTTTGCTTCGATTCCGGCGGGCTGGATATCAAGCCGGGCGCCGGGATGCTGCTGATGAAGAAGGACATGGGCGGCGCGGCCCACGCCCTCGCCCTTGCCCAGCTGGTCATGCAGGCGCGGCTGAAGGTGCGGCTGCACCTGTTGATCCCGGCGGTGGAAAACGCGATTTCCGGCAATGCGTTTCGCCCCGGCGATGTGCTGCGCAGCCGCAAGGGGCTGACGGTTGAAGTGGGCAACACCGATGCCGAAGGCCGGCTGGTGCTGGGCGATGCGCTGACCCGCGCGGGCGAGGAGAGCCCCGAGCTGGTGATTGACTTCGCCACCCTGACCGGCGCGGCCCGCGTGGCCGTGGGGCCGGACTTGCCCGCGCTGTTCACCCGCCGCGACGAGACGGCGGACGAAATGCTGAAATGCGGCGCGGCGAGCGATGACAAGTGCTGGCGCCTGCCGCTGTTCGACGGCTACCGCGAATACCTGAAAAGTGACGTCGCGGACATTTCGAACAACAGCTCGAACGGCTTTGCCGGCGCCTCGGTCGCGGCGCTGTTCCTCGACCGGTTCCTGCCCGAAGGGGTGGACTGGGCGCATTTCGATACTTTCGCCTGGCGCCCGGCGGCCAAGCCCGGCCGGCCCAAGGGCGGCGACGCGCTGGGCATGCGGGCGGCATGGGGTCTGCTGAAAGGGCGGTATGGCGCGGCATGAGCGCGGCGGCTGCGGCGGCTGCGGCGATGATATGAAAGTCGGCTTGCTATGGGGATCCGCGCAATGAACACCTTTTCAAAGGGCCTGCTTGGCGCCGATCCGGCTGCTTGGCGCAAGCTGGTGTGGGGCGGCGCGGCCGCTGTCATGGCGATCCCCGTCACGCTGCGCCTGACCGTGGCCGAAATGGCCTGGGACGGGTTCGATTTCGCCGTGTTCGGGGCGATGCTGCTGCTTGCCGGACTGGCGTTTGAACTGGTCCTGCGCTTTGCCGGGGCGAGTATCTGGTCGGTCCTGGCGGCCCTTCTTTCGATCGGCGGGGCTTTCGTGATGGTCATGGCCAACCTTGCCGTCGGGATCGTCGGCAAGGAAGGCAACCCGATCAACCTCGTGTTCTTCGCACTGCTGGGCGCAGGCGCGCTGGGCGCGCTGGCGGTGCGGCTGCGCGCGGCCGGGCTGGCCCGGGTGCTGACCACGATGGCCGCCGGACAGGCGCTACTGGGCATCTCCCTGGCGCTCTGCGGGATCGCCTATCTCCCGGTATTCACGGCCGTGTTCGTCGCCATCTGGCTGGGATCGGCCGCGCTGTTCCGCCAGGCCGCAAGGCAGGTTGGCCAATGGACGGCTTGATAGCGGGGCCAACCGGCGCTAATCGCCCGGTCTTCGTATTCAAGGGGCACGCAGACTTGACCGCCAGCGCCATTCCGACCGGCCAGCTTTCCCTGTCGGGGCCAAGCGTGAAGCTTGACGCCGCGCACTGGCCCGTGCGCGGGGATCTGGCGCATGTCCGCCTGGCGGGCAAGGTGTTCGTGCCGCACTATGCCGTGCCGATGGAACGCGTGGTGGTTGCCGGCGGCGCGCCGCTGCTGGCCGCGAACAAGGCCGATGCCGAAGTGCGCGAGCAGCTGGCCGGCGGCACCCTGTTCAACGTGCTCGACATTACCGGCGGCTGGGCCTGGGGCCAGGTCGGTGACGATGGGTTTGTCGGCTATCTGCCAGTCACGGCGCTGGAAGAACGACGAAGCTGACGCGGTAGCCGCGCCGATGCGGGGCTGCCGCTGCTGATCGCCGCGTGATCCTGCCTGCCCACCGCGCGAACTGGCGCCGGGCCACCGAACGAAAGTGATGCCATGCCGCACAAGGTCTTTATCGATGGCGCCGCCGGAACCACCGGCCTCGAAATTGTCGAGCGCCTGAGCCCCCGCAGCGAATTCGAGCTGATCGTGCTCGACGATGAACAGCGCAAGAGCGCCCAGGCCCGGCGAGATGCCTATCACGCCGCCGATTTCGCCGTGCTGTGCCTGCCCGACGATGCCGCGATCGAAGCGGTCGCCCTGGCCGAGGGCAGCGCGGTGCGGATCATCGATGCCAGCAGCGCGCACCGCGTCGCGCCCGGCTGGACCTATGGCTTTCCCGAAGTGACGGGCCGCGATGCCGTGGCCGGTGCCAGCCGCGTGTCGAACCCCGGCTGCTATCCCACCGGGTTCATCGCCCTGCTCGCTCCGCTGGTCCGCGCGGGGCTGTTACCTGCCGACTGGCCCTACACCTGCCACGCGGTGTCCGGCTATTCCGGCGGCGGCAAGGCGCTGATCGCCCGGTTCGAGGAAGATACCGACATCGCCTTTCGCGACTATGGCATGACCATGGGGCACAAGCACGTGCCCGAAATGCGCCAGTATGCCGGGCTTACCCATGCGCCGCTGTTCGCCCCGGCGGTGATCCCGGCGCATCGCGGCATGGTGGTCGAAGTGCCGCTACACCTGTCGCTCATGGCGAGGTCGGCCCCGCCCCGGGCGCTGCACGATTGCCTGGCGGCATTCTATGTCGGCAGCCGCGTGGTGACGGTCAGCGACGATTTGCCGGACGAAGTGCTGCTGCGCCGTTCGATGCAGCCCAGCGACCGGCTGGAACTGTTCGTCTATGGCGCGAAGGACGGCTCCCAGGCGCGGCTGGTCGCGCGGCTCGACAACCTTGGCAAGGGGGCGAGCGGGGCCGCGGTGCAGAGCCTGAACTTGATGGCCGGGCTGGACGAGATCGCCGGGCTGGCGCTCTAGCCAGCGCGCCTTCTGCTCATAAATTAGGCAGCACTTGCTGAAAAAACAGGCAAGCACAGCGCGGCAATCGCGAACAATTCTTAGTATCGCATGGCGTCGCAGGCACCAAATGTTGCGATTCCGCCCTTTTCCGCGTGCCCGCAATCGCCTAGTGCAGGCATATCGCTGCTGGCACGATTCTTGATAGAGTCTAGAGGTGGCATCTGGAACACCGGACCGCGCGCAGAGCGGTTCCGGTCGAATGCGCAGGGAACAGACAGACGTGAAAAAGATCGAAGCGATCATCAAGCCCTTCAAGCTCGATGAGGTGAAGGAAGCGCTGCACGAAGTGGGCGTGTCCGGCATCACCGTGACCGAGGCCAAGGGCTTCGGCCGCCAGAAGGGCCATACCGAGCTCTATCGCGGCGCCGAATACGTGGTCGACTTCCTGCCCAAGGTGAAGCTTGAAGTCGTGGTTCCCGACGCGCTGGCCGAACGAACTGTCGAAGCGATCGCCGGCGCGGCCCAGACCGGGCGCATCGGCGACGGCAAGATCTTCGTCATTCCCATCGAAAGCGCGCTGCGCATCCGCACCGGGGAACGCGACGACGACGCAATCTGATCCGGCGCTGCCGGTCAGCCAACCATCCAACCCATCAATCAGCAATGCCCCCGGGTCCGGGGTGCCAGGAAAGGCGAAAAATGAGCAAGGCCAAGGACATCATCAAGCGCATCAAGGAAGAAGAGATCGAATGGGTCGACCTGCGCTTCACTGACCCCAAGGGCAAGTGGCAGCACCTGACCATGGTCTCGTCGGTGATGGGCGAGGACGAGCTGGAAGACGGCCTGATGTTCGACGGTTCGTCGATCGAAGGCTGGAAGGCGATCAACGAATCCGACATGATCCTGAAGCCGGACCTGGATTCGGTCTACATCGATCCGTTCAGCGCCACGCCGATGATGATCATCAACTGCGACATCGTCGAACCCTCGACCGGTGACCTTTATGGCCGCGACCCACGCAGCTGCGCCAAGCGCGCCGAAGCCTACCTCAAGAGCACCGGCATCGGCGACACCGTCTATGTCGGCCCGGAAGCCGAATTCTTCGTCTTCGACGACGTGCGCTTCTATGACGGCTACGATGGCAACGGCTTCAAGATCGACGACATCGAACTGCCGACCAATTCGAACACCAAGTACGAATCCGGCAACCTGGCCCACCGTCCGCGCGCCAAGGGCGGCTACTTCCCGGTGGCCCCGGTCGACAGCCTGGTCGACGTGCGCGGTGAAATGGTCACCACCATGCTCGAAATGGGCCTGCCCTGCGACAAGCACCACCACGAAGTGGCCTCGGCGCAGCACGAACTCGGCCTGACTTTCGGCACGCTGGTCGAAACCGCCGACCGCATGCAGGTCTACAAGTATGTCGTCCACCAGGTCGCCCAGGCCTATGGCAAGACCGCGACCTTCATGCCCAAGCCGATCATGAAGGACAACGGCTCGGGGATGCACACCCACATCTCGATCTGGAAGGAAGGCAAGCCGCTGTTCGCCGGTAACGGCTATGCCGGCCTGTCGGACATGTGCCTGTACTTCATCGGCGGCGTCATCAAGCACGCCAAGGCGCTGAACGCCTTCACCAACCCGACCACCAACAGCTACAAGCGCCTGGTCCCGGGTTACGAAGCGCCGGTGCTGCTGGCCTATTCGGCCCGCAACCGTTCGGCCTCGTGCCGCATTCCGTACGGCGCGGGCGACAAGGCGAAGCGCGTGGAATTCCGTTTCCCCGACGCGATGGCCAACCCCTACCTGTGCTATGCCGCGCTGTTCATGGCCGGGCTCGACGGGATCCAGAACAAGATCCACCCGGGCGAAGCGATGGACAAGAACCTGTACGATCTGCCGCCGGCCGAACTGGCCCAGGTGCCGACCGTGTGCGGTTCGCTGCGCGAAGCGCTGGAATGCCTCGAAGCCGATCACGAATTCCTGCTCAAGGGCGGCGTGTTCACCAAGGACCAGATCGACAGCTACATCGAGTTGAAGTGGCCGGAAGTGCTGCGTTGGGAAACCACCCCCTCGCCGGTCGAATTCGACATGTACTACAGCGCCTGACTTCGCGACCCAGTCAGGAACTGCATGGGAGGCGTCCGGAGCGATCCGGACGCCTCTTTTGCATCCGGCGCATGGCTGCGCCCGGTCAGGCGGCGCGAACGCGGCGCCCGCGGCGCACTCCGGCGCCTGGCGCGGCACTGGCGGCGGGCGCGCACTCAGCCAGCAGCGCGCCAAATTCCACGGCGGACATCGGCCGGTGGAACAGGAAGCCCTGGATCAATTCGCACCCGGCCGCGCGCACCAGGTCGCTTTGCAGCGGGGTTTCCACCCCTTCGGCCACGGTCAGGGTGTCGAGGCTTTGCCCCAGCGCGACAATCGCCTTCAGGATGGCATGGGCGTTGAGGTCGTTCTCGATGTTCTGGACGAAGCTGCGATCGATCTTGATGCGGTCGAATTCGAAGGCGCGCAGGTAGCTGAGACTGGAATAGCCGGTGCCGAAGTCGTCGAGCGCCACGCCGAAGCCCATCGCCTTGAGCCCTTCGAGGACGGCGAACACGCCGGTGCCGCGCTCCATCAGCACCCCTTCGGTCACTTCGAAGGTGATCCCGCCCGGATCGACCCGCAGTTCCCGCACCAGCACGGCCAGATCATCGAGGAACCCCCGCGCCGACAGCTGGAGCGGCGAAAGGTTGATCGAAATATCGACATCGGGCCAGGCGCGGCGCTGTTCGAACACCCGACCGATGACCCACCAGCCCAGCAGCGGCATCAGCCCGGCCTGTTCGGCCACCGGCACGAACAGCGCGGGGCTGAGCGCGCCCAGCTCGGGATGATCCCAGCGCAGCAGCGCTTCCGCCCCGCAGATCCGCCCGTCCCCGGCCGCAACGATCGGCTGGTAGGCCAGCGACAGGCTGTTGGCCTGCAGCGCCTTGCGCAGTTCCAGTTCCAGCAGCAGCCGGCGGCGCACGGCGCCTTCCATCTCGCGCGTGAAGGCGCGCCAGCGTCCCCGGCCGCGCTGCTTGGCCCGGAACAAGGCGATGTCCGCATTGCGCAGCAGATCTTCGGAGGTCAGCCCCTGTTCGGGCGCCCAGCTGATCCCGCAGGATGCGGTGACATCGATGGTCCGCCCTTCGATGTTGAACGGCGCGGCGAACAGCGCCATCAGATCCTGTCCCAGTTCGCTGATCCCGCCCTTGCCCTGCGCGCCGCGGCGCAAGACCACGAATTCGTCGCCTCCCAGCCGCGCGATCAGATCGGTCGCGGGCAACTGGCGGCGCGCCCGGTCCGCCACCTGGCGGACCAGCGCATCGCCGGCCGGATGGCCCAGCGTATCGTTGATGAACTTGAAATGGTCGAAATCGAGGAAGGCCACCGCCACCGCCCGCCCCTTGCGCCGCCCCAGCGCCTTGAGCTCCTGTTCCAGCCGCGAGATGAAGTAGGTCCGGTTGGGCAGCCCGGTCATCTCGTCGTGCCGTGCCTCGTGCAGGGCCTGAGCTTCGCGCAGCCGCAGGCGGTGCATTGCGGTGCGCAGCATCTTGATCACGTTGGCGCCGCCCAGCAGCAGCGCGATCAGGAAGATCAGGTAGGCGAGGAACAAGGGTCGGATCTGATCGCGCACCATCGCGCTGCGCAGCACGGTGTGCCATTCCAGCCAGCCGACCGTGCGGCCATCGCCGCTGATCAGCGGCAGGCTGTTGTGCTGCCCATCCCGCGCACCGTCCTTCGCCAGCGAGACGCCCGGCAGCATCAGGTCCGCGCCGAGGCGTTGCAGGAAGACGGCATCGATCATCCTGACCGCGACCAGGTGGTTGGGCGTGCGGGTCAGCAGCGCGTAACTGTCATCCGGCAGGATCGAAACCACCGACAGCACCGCCGGACGATCGCCGATCCGAACGAGCGAATGCCCCCAGCGGGTCAGCGGCCGCCCTTGCGCGTCGAGCGGCCAGGCCGTGTCGGCCAGCTGCCGGGTCCGCGCCACCGCGCCAAACACGGTGCCGTTCCGGCCCATGCGCGCCAACTCGCGCTGGACCTGAGCCTGCACCCAGGCATAGCCCGCGTCGCTGGCTGGCCGGCCCCGCTCCCAGCTGCGCAAGACCCGGCCGCCGGAATCGACCACATAGAGCCGCTCGTAGCCGAAGTTGGTCCACAGGTATTCGCCGATATAGGCATCAGTCCAGGCGGCATCGGGCGCGCCCCGGCCCATCGCGCGAAAGGCATCGTCCCAGGTCAGCTGCACTTTCAGCTGCGCGATCGAGGCGTCGGCCTGGCGTTCGATATAGTTGCCGACCAGCTGCTGTTCGCGCTGCCGGTCCAGCCGATCGACGAACCCGGTGGAGGCGCGAAATCCCACCGCCAGCAGCAGCGAAATCGCAACGAGCGAGATCAGCAGGGTCGCGACAATCTTGCCGGCCCCCACTTCCTTCAAGGCCAGCCGCATCAGCCGCCGCCTGACAAGATCCCAACGCCCCATGCAGGACTTGCCCTACGGAATTCTGGTTAAGGAAGCTTTGTCAGGTTAACTGACGTTCAACCATAGAAAAATATGGTTTTCCTACAAGGACTAACCGTGCCTAATGTCCCCGCCTCTCGAATCGCGAAAGGCACTGCCCATGGACATGGACTTCGATTTCTTCGCCGCGCTGCGCCGGATGAAGGCGCCCGAGACCGAGCCGCAAAGCGCGCCGCAGGCCAAGTCCACGCCCCCTCCCGCCATACCGACCCGCGTATCCGCAGCCGGCCTTGCGCTGATCAAACGGTTCGAAGGCTGCGCCCGCGCCCGCGCCGATGGCCGCTTCGAAGCCTATCCCGATCCCGCGACCGGCGGGGCGCCCTGGACCATCGGCTGGGGCGCGACCGGGCGCGGCATCGGCCCCGGCACGGTCTGGACCCAGGCCGAATGCGATGCCCGGCTGGAACGCGATCTGGAACGCTTCGCGCGCGACGTCGCCCGGGCGATCGGCCAGGCGCCCACCAGCCAGGCCCAGTTCGATGCCCTGGTCAGCTTCCACTACAACACCGGGGCGATTGCCCGCGCCACGCTGACCCGGCTGCACAAGGCGGGCGACCACGCCGGGGCCGCTGCCGAATTCGGCAAGTGGGTCAACGCCGCGGGCAAGCGCATGGCCGGCCTGGTCCGCCGCCGCGCCGCCGAAGCCGCGCTCTATCTTGCCGCGGCGTAACGGGTTAGGCTCCTCGCATCAGGCTATCGTCAGCCTTGTGCCGCAGGAACCACGCGATGCAACAACTTGCCTATGCCTTCATCCCGGTGGCCGCCGTGTTGCTGGGCGCGCTGGTCACCCTGTGGCGGCGGCCCGGCCCCACGCTGGAAAGCGCCTTGCAGCACCTCGCCGCCGGGGTGGTCTTTGCTGCGGCTGCCGTGGAAATCCTGCCGCAGGTCAAGCATGACGCCTCGATCCTGACCACTGCCGTGGGGGGCACGCTGGGCGTGCTGACCATGCTGGGGATCAAGTCGATCGAGGGGCGCTGGCACGGCCCGCTGGGCATGGTCGCGGCGGTGGGGATCGACGTGTTCGTCGATGGGCTGGTGCTGGGGCTGGCCTTCCTGGCCGGGGCCAAGGCGGGCCTGCTGCTGACCATGGCGCTGACACTGGAAATCCTGTTCCTGGGGGTGACGATCAGCCACGAGCTGGCCGATACGATCCGCTCGCGCGTGAAAGTGGTGCTGGCCACACTCGGACTGGCGCTGCTGCTGCCGCTGGGCACGCTGGTGGCGATCCCGGTCGCCACCCTGCCCCAGCACCTGATCGGCGGATTCCTGGCATTCGGCCTGATGGCACTGCTGTACCTGGTGACCGAGGAACTGCTGGTCGAAGCCCACGAAAAGCCCGACAGCCCGGCAATCAGCGCGCTGTTTTTCGTCGGCTTCCTGGGGCTGCTGCTGGTCGAGGAGATGCTGGCCTGACGCCCCGCCCCGCGCGCCTGGGCGCGGGCTGGCCACCGCCTGACCCAAGCTGAACAATTCTGTAAGTTTTACTGACAAATTGCATCTTGCAATCTGTTTCGCCAGCACCGACATACCGGCAGTTAATCGCACCATTAAAGGGAGATTCGCGATGCGCGAGAGGCTGCAGCACTATATCGACGGCAAGTGGGTGGACAGCGAAGGCGGCGTGCGCCGCGAAGTGATCAATCCTGCCACGGAAGAACCCTGCGCGGTCATCACCGTCGGCACCCAGGCCGATGTCGACAAGGCGGTTGCCGCTGCCCGCCGCGCCTTCAAGACCTGGAGCCAGACGACGCGCGAAGAGCGCCTCGCCGTGCTGAACCGCATCGTCGAGGAATACAAGAAGCGCGCCGGCGACCTCGCCGTGGCCATGGCCGAGGAAATGGGCGCGCCCGTCTCGTTCGCCGGCACCGCGCAGGTTGGCGCGGGCATCGGCGGGTTCCTGGGGACCATCGCCGCGCTGCAGAACTTCAACTTCCTGGAAGACGGCCCGGGCTACAAGGTCGCCTATGAACCGATCGGCGTGGTCGGCATGATCACCCCGTGGAACTGGCCGCTCAACCAGATCGCGCTCAAGGTCGCCCCGGCGCTGGCCGGCGGCAACACGATGGTGCTCAAGCCTTCGGAAGAATGCCCGACCAACGCGGCGATCTTTGCCGAGATCCTGGATGCGGCGGGCGTGCCGCCGGGCGTGTTCAACCTGGTCCAGGGCGATGGCCCGACCACCGGCAATGCCATTTCCAGCCACCCCGACATCGAAATGGTCAGCTTCACCGGTTCGACCCGCGCCGGCATCGCCGTGGCCATCGCCGCCGCGCCGACCGTGAAGCGCGTCCACCAGGAACTGGGCGGCAAGTCGCCCAACCTGGTCCTGCCCGATGCCGATTTCGCCGCCACCCTGCCATCCACCCTGTCGGGCCCGCTGGTCAACACCGGCCAGTCGTGCATTTCGCCGACCAAGGTGCTGGTCCCGCGCGCGCGGATGGCCGAAGCCGAAGCCTTCGCCAAGGCGATGTATTCGGCCACTCCGGTGGGCGATCCGATGCAGGAAGGCAATCACCTGGGTCCGGTGGTCAACAAGGCCCAGTTCGACAAGGTGCGCGGCCTGATCCAGTCGGCGATCGACGAAGGCGCCAAACTGGTGACTGGCGGCCCCGACCTGCCGAGCAACGTCAACCGTGGCTACTACATCCAGCCGACCGTGTTCTCGGACGTGACGCCTGACATGCGCATCGCCAAGGAGGAAATCTTCGGCCCGGTGATCACGCTGATGGCCTATGACAGCCTCGACCAGGCGATCGACATGGCCAACGACACCGAATACGGCCTGTCGGCCGCGATTTCGGGCGATCCGGCCAAGGCCGCCCCGGTTGCCGCCAAGCTGCGCGCCGGCATGGTCGCGATCAACAACTGGGGCCCCACTCCGGGCGCGCCGTTCGGCGGCTACAAGCAGTCGGGCAACGGCCGCGAAGGCGGTCTGGCGGGCCTCAAGGACTTCATGGAAATGAAGGCGATCTCGGGCCTGCCGGCCTGATCTTCGGCCTGACAAGCTGAACCAGCCAGCCCCCTTCCCGCCCCGGCGGGGAGGGGGTTTGCTGTTGCGGCGGCCGCGCTGCGATGCACAGAACAGATGTGAAAGCTCCCGCCGTTGGAGCGGGCGCGCAAAAAGTCAGCCCGCCTGGCGGTACTGGTCGTGCTGGCCGTGGGCACCGTCCTTGGTGCTGCCGTCCAGCGGCTGGGCCTCGGTCCGGCGCATCGCGGCGGCCTTGGCGATCAGGGCGTCCTGCTGCTCGTCGGTGAAGCGGGTCCAGCCTTCGCGGGTCAGCCGTTCGAGCGGGCGATAGCGCACCTTGTACTGCATCCGCGCCGAACCATCGACCCAGTAGCCCAGATAGACATAGGGCAGGCCGAGCTCTTCCGCGCGGCGGATGTGGTCGAGGATGATGTAGTTGCCCAGCCCCGAACGGCCCGCGTGGTCCGGCTCGTAGAAGCTGTAGATCATCGACAGACCGTCGCCCTGCCGGTCAGTCAGGCAGGCGCCGACCAGACGGCCCGGCGAGCCATCGGCATTGGGTTCGCGGTATTCGATGACATAGCTGTCAACCGGAGTGTGTTCCACCATGTCGGCGAAATCGACCTCGTCCATGCTGGCCATGCCGCCGCCGGGATGGCGCACGCCAAGGTAGCGTTGCAGCAGCTCGAACTGTTCGGCGGTGGACCAGGGCCGGCACATCGTGGCGATCAGGTCGGAATTGCGGCGCAGCGCCTTGCGCTGGCTGGCCGAGGGGCGGAATTCGTCCGCCGCCACCCGCACCGAAACGCAGGCCGTGCAATCGGCGCAGCTGGGGCGATAGGCCACCGTCTGGCTGCGGCGAAAACCGATCCGACCGAGCGCGTCGTTCAGCTCGTCCGCGTGGGGCCCCTTCAGCTCGGTGAACACCTTGCGCTCGCTCCGCCCCGGCAGATAGGGGCACGGCGCGGGGCTCGTGACGAAGAACCTGGGGAAGCGAACGGGTGCCGTCACGGGCGATCCAAATCCTTACTTTCGGACTACCCGGACCTTATGCCCACGCAAGCCGCGCGTTGAAAGAACTTTAACCACGAAACATGGTTGCCAAGGTCTGAATTTGCACAGGCGCACGCATTCCCGCCGGGCGGGCAGCGCAAAACGGGACAGGTGGTGCGGGCTTAGTTAAGCTCGACGGAATCCACCGAGTACCCCTTTTCCCGCAGGCTCTCGATCAGCGCTTCGAGCTGGTCGCGGTCGCGCGCCTCGCACTCTATGTCGGTGATCAGCCCCTTGGCGGGCAAATGGGTGAAGATCCGCTGATGGTAGATCTCGATGATGTTGACGTTGTGCGCGTCAAATTCGCGCATCACCTTGAACAGCGCGCCGGGGCGGTCCTGCAGGGTCAGCCGCAGCCGCGCCAGGCGGCCTTCGCGGGCCAGGTCGCGCAGCAGCACGTTGGCCAGCAGGCGCGTGTCGATGTTGCCGCCGGTGATCGGGATGCCGATCTTGCGGCCCTTGAACCGCGCCGGGTGCGACAGCACCGCCGCCAGCCCGGCCGCGCCCGCGCCTTCGGCCACGGTCTTTTCGATCTGGAGCAGCAACGAAACGGCGCGTTCCAGCGCGCTTTCACTGACCAGCACCATGTCATCCAGCAGGCGGCGCAGCACGAGCGAGGTGAATTCGCCCGGCTCCTTCACCGCGATGCCTTCGGCCAGGGTATCCCCGCCGCACGGCAGCTCGTTATGCTTGAGCCGGTTGTACATCGAGGGGAACAGCTCCGCCTCGACCCCGATCAGGGCGATGTCGGGCTTGATCGCGCGGGCCGCGGTGCCCATGCCCGAGGCCAGCCCGCCCCCGCCCACCGGCAGCACCAGCATGTCGAGTTCGGGGACCTGTTCCAGCATTTCCAGCGCCACGGTGCCCTGGCCGGCGGCGACATGCGGATCGTCGAACGGGTGGACGAAGGTCAGCCCCAGTTCGGTTTCCAGCTGGCGGGCATGATCGGACGCCTCGTCAAAGGTTTCGCCGTGCAGCACCACCTTGCCGCCCAGCACCTGGGTCTGCTGCACTTTCACCGTCGGCGTGGTGCGCGGCATGACGATGGTAACCGGAATGCCCAGCCGCGTGCCGTGATAGGCCAGGCCCTGCGCATGGTTGCCGGCGGACGCTGCGATCACGCCGCGATTGGCCTGTTCCCCGCCCAGCAGCAGCATCGCGTTGAGCGCCCCGCGCTCCTTGTAAGCCGCTGTAAACTGAAGGTTTTCGAACTTCAGCCAGATGTCCGCCCCGGTGATCTGCGACAGGGTGCGGCTGTAATCCATCGCGGTGCGCACCACCGCGCCTTCAATGCGCTGGGCTGCCGCGCGCACGTCGTCGATGGTCAGCAGCGAAGCCGTGTCCGGCACGGCGGATGGATTGGTGGCAGTCATGACCCCGGCGCCCTAACTTAAAGCGCGGCCCCATGCAAACCGGCAGCGCGGGCGCTCCTTGCACGGGTCTCATGGTTACGCGTGCTTAACCACGGTTGTTTCCCCTATGCTCAGCCGCCGCGTGCACAAGGGGCGGCGGGTCGATCGGGGACAGGCGCAGGCTTGCCCCCGGGGGAGAACGCATGTCGGCCCAGTCCAGAATTGCCGCGACCGGCCTGATCGCCGCCGCCCTGCTGGCCCCGGGCAGCGTCCGGGCCGCCACCGCGCAGACCGGCACGGCCCAGGCCCAGGTGCTGGAAACGATCCAGTTCGCCGTGCTGCTCGACATGGATTTCGGCCGGGTGGCGCTGCGCGACAACGTGAACGGCGGCATCGTGGTGATCGATCCGGCCTCCACCGGGCGAAGCTGCGATGCGGCGCTGGTCTGCGCGGGCAGCTTTGCCGCCTCGCAGCTGGAACTGACCGGGTCCGATGCCGACGTGCAGGTCACCTTCGATCCGACCTTCCAGCTCACCGGGCCGGGCGCGCCGATTGCGGCCGAGCCGCAGTTTCCGGGCGGATCGGGCACGGTGGTGCGGATCAGCGGCGGGCGCACCGTGGTCAAGCTGGGGGCGCGGCTTCACGTCAATCCCAACCAGGCACCCGGCGTCTATACCGGGCAGTTCAGCGTGAACCTCGAATACTATTGAGGGGTGCAATCTGCCGCCCAAGCCGATAGAGCCTGGCGCATGAGCGAAGCCAAGAACGTATCCTTCCTGGGCCTGGGCGTGATGGGCGGGGCAATTGCCCGCCATATCGGCCATGCCGGACACCGCCTGACCGTCTACAACCGCACCCCGCAGCGTGCCGAAAAATGGCGCGCGGCCAATCCGCAGATCGACGTGCGGATCGTCTCCAGCCCGGCCGAAGCCGCCGATGGCGCCGACGTGGTGCTGACCTGCGTCGGCAACGACGATGACCTCGCCGATGTGGTGCTGGGCCCGACCGGTGTGTTCACCACGCTGAAGCCCGGCGCGACCTTCATCGATCACACCACGGTCAGCGCGCGGATTGCCCGCCAGATCGCGGTCGAAGCACGCGACCTTGAAGTGCACTGCGTCGATGCGCCGGTGACCGGCGGGCAGGCCGGCGCGGAAAACGGCCAGCTTTCGATCATGTGCGGCGGCCGGGCCGATGCGGTCGCCGCGGCTACCCCGATCATGCAGGCCTATGCCAAGCGGATCGTCCACGTGGGCAAGGCGGGCGCAGGGCAATCGACCAAGATGGTCAACCAGATCGCCTTTTCCGGCATCCTCGCCACCCTGTCCGAAGCGCTGCGCTTTGCCGAGGCGGCGCATCTCGATCTCGACAAGGTGTACGAGGCGATTTCCGGCGGCGCTTCGCAAAGCTGGCAGATGGACAACCGCTGGCACACCATGGCGCGCGACGAATTCGACTTCGGCTTCGCGATCGACTGGATGCGCAAGGACCTGGGCCTGACGCTGGAGGAAGGCCGCTCGCTCGGCGTGTCACTGCCGGTGACCGCGCTGATCGACCAGTTCTATGCCGAAGTGCAGGCGATGGGCGGCGGCCGCCAGGATACCAGCGCGCTGGTGCGCCGCCTGCCCCGCCGAGTGAAGCAGTGAGGGCACTGGCCGCCGGGGCGGCGCTGCTGGCCCTGTCCGCCCCCGCGCTCGCCGATACGCTGGTCGACAATGTCGATGGCGTGACGCTGGATGCAACCGGCGGGATCGATCATTTCACCGGCCTCCTGGTGGGCGACGATGGCCGCATCGTCCAGGTGCTGCGCCGGGGCGATCCGCGCCCGGGCAAGGTCGATTACCTGGTCGACGGCAAGGGCCGCGTCCTGATGCCGGGCCTGATCGACAGCCACGCCCACGTCATGGGAGTCGGCTTTGGCGCGCTGACGCTGGACCTGTCGGAAACGAAATCGCTGGCCGAAGCCCAGGCAAGGATCGCCGCCTATGCCCGCCAGCACCCCGACCGCCCCTGGATCCTGGGGCGCGGCTGGAACCAGGAACTGTGGGGCCTGGGCCGCTTTCCCACGGCGGCGGAACTTGATGCGGTGGTGGCGGACAAGCCGGTCTGGCTGACCCGGGTGGACGGCCACGCCGGCTGGGCCAACAGCCGCGCGCTGGCCGCCGCGGGCGTTACCGCGCTGAGCAAGGACCCGGCAGGGGGCAAGATCGAACGGATCGCGCCGGGCGGCAAGCCCGCCGGGGTGCTGGTCGATGCCGCGACCGCGCTGGTCGAACGCAAGGTTCCCGCCCCCCGGCCCGAGGACCGCGACCTGGCCCTGGCCAAGGCGCAGGACCTGCTGCTGGCGCGCGGGGTGACTGCCGTCGCCGACATGGGCACCACGATCGAGGATTGGCAGGCCTATCGCCGCGCCGGCGATACCGGCACGCTGCGCATTCGCATCATGGCCTATGCCGGCGGGACCGAGGCGATGGAGCTGATCGGCGGCCCAGGCCCGACGCCGTGGCTGTATGATGACCGGCTGCGCCTGAACGGGGTGAAGCTTTATGCCGATGGCGCGCTGGGTTCGCGCGGGGCCAGCCTCAAGGCGCCCTACGCCGATGCCCCCCTCACGCGGGGTCTCAGGATCACGGCCGATACCGCGCTCAAGAACATGATGAGCCGCGCCGCGCTCGACAGGTTCCAGGTGGCCGTCCACGCCATTGGCGACGAAGCCAACGCCGCCGTCCTGAACGCGGTCGAGGACCTGGCGCAGACCTACAAGGGCGACCGGCGCTGGCGGATCGAACATGCCCAGGTGATCGACCCGGTGGACATTCCGCGTCTGGGCAAGCTGGGGGTGATCGCCTCGATGCAGCCGGTCCACCAGACCAGCGACCGGACCATGGCCGAAGCCCGGCTTGGCCCGGCGCGGCTGGCGGGCGCCTATGCCTGGAAAAGCGTGCAGGCGAGCGGCGCAAAGCTGGTCTTTGGCTCGGACGCGCCGGTCGAACTGCCCGATCCCTTTGCCGGCCTCGCTGCGGCGGTGACCCGGCAGGGGCCGGACGGTCAGCCGTTCGGCGGCTGGCAGCCGCAGGAACGCGTCACGCGCGAGGAAGCGCTCGCCGCCTATACGGTGAACGGCGCCTATGCCGGGTTTGCCGAAGGCCGGTTCGGCCGGCTGGTGCGCGGCGAACGCGCCGATTTCCTGCTGGTCGACCGCGATCCGCTGCTGACCGCGCCCAGCGAGCTGCGCGAAACGAAAGTGCTGCAGGCCTGGGTGAACGGCCGGCTGGCCTGGGAAGCGAAGTAGGCGTCAGGCCGGGTCGGTGCCTTCGGGCGCCGTTTCGGCCGCGGCTTCGCGCGCTTCCTTGCGCTCGCCCAGCCACATGATCACCAGCGAACCTTCGAACAGCAGCCACATCGGGATCAGCAGCATCAGCTGCGAGACCACATCGGGCGGCGTGATGACCGCAGCCACTGCCGTGATGGCGACGATCACGTAGCGGCGCAACTCGCTAAGCTGCTGGCGGCTGACGATCCCCGCGCGGTTGAGCAGCAAGAGCAGCACCGGCAAAAGGAAGCTGATCCCGAAGGCCAGGATGAACTGCATCACCAGGCTGAGGTAATCGCCCGTGCCCGGCAGGGCTTCCAGGCTGAGCCCGCCCTTCTGCCCTTCGAAGCGCAGGAAGAACCGGAAGGCAGTGGGCATGACCACGTAATAGGCCAGCGCCGCCCCGGCGGTGAACAGGATCGGCGTGGCGAACAGGAACGGAAGGAAGGCCTTCTTTTCCTTGGCGTACAGCCCCGGCGCGACGAAGGCCCAGATCTGGTTGGCGATGATCGGAAAGCTGACGCAGAAGGCCGCGAACAGCGCCACCTTGATCTCGACGAAGAAGGCTTCGTAGAGCTTGGTGTAGATCAGCTTGCCCTGCCCCGGCGGGAACGCGGCGGTCAGCGGGCGGACCAGGAACGAAAAGATGTCGTCCGCGAAATAGAAGCAGACGCAGAACGCCACGGCGAGCGCCAGGATCGAGCGCAGCAGCCGGGTGCGCAGTTCGATCAGGTGGTCGAGCAGCGGGGCCTGCGTATCATCGATGTCCCTGACTTCGAACACCATCGTTCAGGCCTTGGCGCTATCAGGGGCAGAAGGAGGCGGCGGCGGCAGTGCGCCGGTGCCCGGGTCCTGGCCGACCAGCGCGGCTTCGGCGCTGGCCATTTCGGCGCCGGCGGCTTCCGGCTGGCCTTGCGGGTGCTGGGCCATGATCGCGGCGTTCTGGGCGCGCCACTGCTTTTCCATGTCTTCCAGTTCCGCCTCGCGGATCATGGTTTCGATGCCGGAGCGGAAATAGCCGGACATGCGGCGCATCTTGCCGATCCAGCGGCCCGCCGTGCGCAGCGCGCGCGGCAGATCCTTCGGCCCGATAACGACGATCGCGACGATCGCCGTGAACAGCATTTCATCCCAGCCAATGTCGAACATGGCGCGCTCCGCCCGAGAGGGACGGGATTACGGCTGCGTCGTCTGGTTCTGTTCGGCGGCCTTGTCGGCCACCGGCGCGGCGGGCGGCGGCGGCGGGATCTGGGCCGAAGGCGGGGCGGGCTTGGTTTCCTCGGCCATGCCTTCCTTGAAGCTCTTGATGCCCTTGCCGAAATCACCCATCATTTCGGAAATCCGGCCACGGCCGAACAGCACCAGCACCACCAGCGCCAGAATGATCAGGTGCGGAAGCGACAGACCCATCGAAATACTCCTGGTTACGGCAGGGCGCGGCAGCACCCTGCCCGGTTCGCCCCTCTGGCAGACCATCTAGGCCATGTCTGGCGCTTTTGCGAGTCAGTCGTGCTCCGCTTCGTCGGATTCCGTCGCAGCGCTTTCCGCTTCGCCTTCCGCCTGCCCCGGCACGTCCATCGCCGCGGCCAGCGCGTCCTCGACCGGATCGAGCAGTCCGGCGGCGCGCAATTCGTCGATCCCGGGCAGGTCGCGGCGGCTGGACAGGCCGAAATGGGTCAGGAATTCGGGCGTGGTGGCATAGATCACCGGGCGGCCTGGCACGTCGCGCCGCCCAACGATCCGCACCCACCCGGCTTCCATCAGCACGTCGAGTGTGCCCTTGGCGGTCTGCACGCCGCGGATCGATTCGATTTCGGCGCGGCTGACGGGTTCGTGATAGGCGACGATGGCCAGCACCTCGGTCGCCGCGCGCGACAGGCGGCGCACTTCCTCGCGCTCGCGCCGCAGCAGGTGGGCCAGGTCCGGCGCGGTCTGGAAATGCCAGCGCCTGCCGCGCTCGACCAGCTGCACTCCGCGTTCGCTGTAGGTTGCCTGAAGCTGGGCCAGCGCCGCCTTTACATCGGCCCCGCCCAGGTGGGTGGAAATCGCCTCGGCGCTCATCGGTTCGGTTGCGGCGAACAGCGTGGCTTCGACCGCGCGGACCAGATCGTCGGGGCGGGTCACGCCTTGATCCCGCGCAGCAGCAGCGGGCCAAAGGTCTGCTCCTGCTGCAATTCCGCCTTGCCCAGCCGCGCCAGTTCGAGCGCGGCGACAAAGCTGCTGGCCAGCGCCGAACGCTTGAGCCGGGGATCGGCATGGGGCGGCAGGAAATCGCGCAGCTCCATCCAGTCAAGATTGACGCCCAGCATCGAGGATACCCGCGACAGCGCACTGTCGAGCGTCATCACCATGCGGTCGCGCACCATGTGCACCACCGGGGCGGTGCGCGCCTTTACCTGGCCATAGGCCTGGACCAGCGCGAACCAATCGCACTGCCAGTTGTTCTTGCGGTCCACCCGCAGCCCTTCGGGCGCGCCGCGCAGGAAGGTATCGCGCCCCAGCCGGTCGCGCGCCAGCAGCCGGGCTGCCGCGTCGCGCATCGCCGCCAGACGCTGGAGCCGCAATTGCAGCCGCAGCGCCAGTTCCTCGGGGCTGGGATCGGCCTGTTCGTCGCGCGGCAGCAGCAGCGCGCTCTTGAGGTAGGCAAGCCAGGCCGCCATCACCAGGTAATCGGCCGCCAGTTCCAGCCGCAGCGCCTCGGCCCGCTCGATATAGGTCAGATACTGGTCGACCAGTTCGAGGATCGAGATCCGCCGCAGATCGACCTTCTGCCGCCGGGCGAGGTCCAGCAGCAGGTCAAGCGGCCCTTCCCAGCCGTCCAGCTCAAGATAGAGCGCGGCATCGTCCTGCGGCGCGGTGGCCACGCCCTGCCACTCATCCTCGAACAGGGTTAGTGCGGGGCTGTCGTCCAGCTCGCTCATGCGTGCAGGGCCAGCAAGGCGTCGCGCTTGGCCAGCAATTCGGCCTGCCGGCCGCTGGCGCCGTCCACGCGGGTCACAGCCAGGGCGCGGTCCAGGCGCGCGGCGGTTTCCGGGCCCATGGCCGGCAGCCGCGCGGCGATCCCCACCATGTCGTCCATCCTGCCCCAGCAGTTGAGCGCGATGTCGCAGCCCGCCGCCAGCGCCACTTCGGCACGTTCGGGGACGGTCCCCGACAGCGCCTGCATGTCAAGATCGTCGGTCAGCAGCAGCCCATCAAAGCCGATCTCGCCGCGAATGATCTGTTCGATCACATAGGGGGACTGGGTGGCCGGATGGTCCCCGTCCCAGGCGGTGAAGCGGATATGCCCGGTCATCGCCATGGGGGCGTGGGCCAGCGCCTTGAACGGGGCAAGATCGCTGGCCAGTTCCACAGCGCTGGCAGTGACGGTGGGCAATTCCTTGTGGCTATCGGCCAGGGCACGGCCGTGGCCCGGCATGTGCTTGATCGTGCCGCAGATCCCGGCGCGTTCCAGCCCGTCCAGCACCGCGCGGCCCAGCGCCGCGACGCGCAGCGGCTCGCTGCCATGGGCGCGGTCGCCGATCACATCGTGGGCGCCCGGCTGGCGCACGTCGAGTACCGGGGCATGGGTGCAGGTGATCCCCACTTCGGCGAGGTCGTGGCCCATCGCCTCCGCATTGGCGCGGGCCGCCTCGATCGCGCTGGCGGGGGCCAGATCAAACAGGCGGTCGAACGCCTCGCCGGGGGGATAGGCAAGCCATTCGGGCGGCTTCATCCGCGCCACCCGGCCGCCTTCCTGGTCGATGGTGATCAGCAGCCGATCACGCCCGTGGATCGCGCGCAAGGCATCGGTCAGCGCGCGCAGCTGCGTGCGGTTTTCCACGTTGCGGCCGAACAGGATGTAGCCCGCCGGATCCGCATCGCGAAAGAAAGCGCGTTCATCGTCGGTCAGCACGGGACCGGACAGGCCGAAAATGGCAGGCGTCATGCGGCAAACGCTCGCAGTTGCGGGCAGATTCGGCAAGGGCGCGGGGCCGCCGGGGTGTGGATTTCCCCCCCGGCGCCCTGCCTTACTTCACCTGGCAGGAAATCCCCGAGCTCTTGAGCTTGCTGCACAGGGCATGGGCAGACCCGGCATCGGGGGCAACCGCCTGCAGGCGATAGACGGTGCCGATATCGGCGCTGCCCGAAACCACGCGGTGCGGGACGCCCGAAAGCACGCCGCTGGCCTGGCCGACCAGCTTGGTCCAGCCCGCTTCGGCGGTGGCCTGCGAGGAGAAGGCGCCAACCTGCACCCCGACCCCGCCAGCGGCGGGTGCGGGGGCGGGCGGCGGCGGCAATGGGCCGGGCTTGCCGCCAACCGGAGCTGCCGGAGCTGGCCCGCGCGGCGCGGGCGCGCCCGGCTGGCCGCCCAGCTGCGCCGGGCGATTCTGCCCTTCGGACACGGCGAACGAGCTGTCGCCCGTGCCGTCAAACGTCTTGCCGCCGGGGTTCTTGGGGGCTTCCTTGTAGGGGGTGCCGGGCGCCTCGATCAGGCTGCCATCGGCCACCAGCGCGGGATCGGCACTGCGGTGGGTCGCCCACCAGATCCCCCCGACGATCGCCGCGAGCGCGACCAGCCCGATCACCACGAGGCCCAGCAGGCGGCCCGTGTCAGAGCCTTCGTATTCGCTCCACTCCTCGTCGTCGGAGCTTTCCAGCCAGGGCAGGCGTTCTTCATCTTCGGCCAGGTCGAGCCGTTCGGTTTCGAGCGGTTCGCGTTCCTGGTCCTGCCAGTTGTCGTTGTCCTGCCCCGTCATCGTCACATTTCCTCCACTGCCTCCACGCCGAGCAGCGCGAGGCCATTGCGGATAAGTTGCCCTATTTGCGTGACAAGATAAAGCCTTGCGCCGGTCAGTTTACCATCCTGTGCCACGATGAAGCGCTTTTCGGGACGGTCGTTGCCCAGGTTCCAGTAACCATGGAACGCCCCTGCGAGGTCGTAGAGGAAGAAGGCCACGCGGTGCGGCTCGCGCGCCTGCGCGGCAGCTTCAACCAGCCGCGGGAACTGCGCCGCCAGCTTGACCAGCGCCAGTTCTTCCTCGCCCAGCAGGTCAAGGTCGGTGTCGGCGGGGGCGAAGCCTTCCGCCGCGGCCTTGCGCAGGGTCGAGCGGATCCGGGCATGGGCGTACTGGACGTAGAATACCGGGTTGTCCTTCGACGCTTCGACCACCTTGGCGAAGTCGAAGTCCATCTGCGCTTCGGGCTTGCGGGTCAGCATGGTGAAGCGCACCACGTCCTTGCCCACTTCCCGCACCACGTCGGCCAGGGTGATGAAGTTGCCGCTGCGCTTGGACATCTTCACCGGCTCGCCGTCGCGCAGCAGCTGGACCATCTGCACCAGCTTGACTTCGAACGGGGTCGGCTTGCCCTCGGCCCCGGTCATCGCGGCGACGGCGGCCTTGATCCGCTTGACCGTGCCGGCATGGTCCGCACCCCAGATGTCGACCAGCGCATCGGCGGCCTGCGCCTTCTGGAAGTGATAGGCGAGGTCCGCGCCGAAATAGGTCCAGGAACCGTCGCTTTTCTTGATCGGGCGGTCCTGGTCGTCGCCGAACTTCGTGGAACGGAACAGCGGCAGTTCGACCGGCTCCCAATCGTCGGGCGTCTTGCCCTTGGGCGCTTCAAGGTGGCCGTCATAGACCAGGTCGTGCGCGCGCAGCCAGGCCTCGGCCTCGGCCGGCTTGCCCGCTGCCTGCAGTTCGGCTTCGGAGCTGAACAGGTCGTGCTGGATGCCCAGCAGGCCAAGGTCGGTCCTGATCATCGCCAGCATGTCGGCGACCGCTTCCTTGCGGAACAGGACGAGCCATTCACTTTCCGGCGCGGCGGCGAACTTGCTGCCGTAATGGGTCGCCAGACGGCGCCCGGTGGCGACCAGGTAGTCACCCGGATAGAGCCCTTCGGGGATCTCGCCCACGTCCTCGCCCAGCGCCTCGCGGTAGCGCAGGTGAACCGAGCGGGCGAGCACGTCGACCTGCCCGCCGGCATCGTTGACGTAGTATTCGCGGATCACCTTGTGCCCGGCGAATTCCAGCAGCGCGGCCAGCGCGTCACCCACCACCGCGCCGCGGCAGTGGCCCATGTGCATCGGCCCCGTGGGATTGGCCGAGACATATTCGACGTTGACCGTGGTGCCCCCGCCCATGACTGAGCGGCCATAGTCCGCCCCCAGCGCGGCAATCGCGCGCAGTTCGGCGAGCCAGGCCGCGGCGTTGAGGCGCAGGTTGATGAAGCCCGGCCCGGCAATGTCGGCGCTGGTCACAGCCCGCAGTTTGGCCAGTTCGGCCGCCAGCGCTTCGGCCAGCGCGCGCGGGTTCATGCCGGCCGGCTTGGCCAGCACCATCGCGGCGTTGGTCGCCAGGTCGCCGTGGCTCGGGTCACGCGGCGGTTCGACTGCCACGGCGGCGCGGTTCAGCCCGGCAGGCAGCGTTCCGGCAGCCTCCAGCGCATCGAGCGCCGCGGCAACGTGCCCGGCAAAGGCGGCGTGGAGTGTCTTTTCAGCGGTCATGGCATGGCTCTGGTCAGGCCCCGCGAGAGGCGCAAAATTAAATGGCAAGAGCGCCCCTACCGCCAAGGCCGGGGCGCTGCAAGCAAGGCGGCGGCGCGCGGCACCCCGCGCGCCCCTGTCATCGGGTGGCGTTGTAGTTCAGCTGGTCCTGGGTCAGCTGGAAACCGACCAGCAGCTCGAACGTGGCGCGGGCAACGGCTGCCTTCACTTCGGGCTGGGACAGCGGATCGACCGCGGCGTCGGCATCGCCGGCCTTGCGCTTGCGGGTGATGCGCTGGCGGATGTCGGCCGGTAGCGTGGCTTCAGCCTTGTCGATATAGGCCGCGCCCTGCCCGCTGGCCGAAGCGCGTTCCTGCCCATCGGCAAAGTTGATCGTCACTTCGCCCACGCGCTTGGTGATCACGGCGCTGCCGCCCCGCAGTACGGTGACGAAATAGGGCAAGGTCACGCTGCGCGCGCCGCGCGTGTCGGTGCGGCGGGCCAGCACGTCGAAGTTGGCGGTGGCATAGACCTTTTCGCCCGAATCGTTGCAGGTGGTGCGCACATTGGTCATCGCGGCGACCACGTCGATATTGTCCGCCGTGACCGAACCGGGGGTGCGGAACACGGTCACATCGCCGGTATAATCGGGCACGCCAACTGCCGGGCAGGTGCCGCGCACCGCGGAAATGCCCACCCCTTCGTCGACAACGATATCGCCGCTGCTGCGGCACCCGGCCAGCGCGACGGCCAGCAGGGAAGCGGTAATCAGGCGGGTGCGAAGCGTCATCGAGTGGATCCTTGGACCATGCGTTGCGCCTGCCCTAGCGGCGCGCGCGGCAAAGCGCTAGGGGGGCCAGGATGAACGCTTCCTTGCCAGATGCCGAAAAGCCCGTCCTGCACCTGCTGCTCGCCGCCCCGCGCGGCTTCTGTGCCGGGGTCGACCGCGCGATCGAGATCGTCGAACGCGCGCTCGACCGCTATGGCCAGCCGGTCTTCGTCCGCCACGAAATTGTCCACAACCGCTACGTCGTCGACGGCCTGAAGGCCAAGGGCGCGGTCTTCGTCGACGAGCTGGACGAAGTGCCCGACGGCGCGCAGGTGGTGTTCAGCGCCCACGGCGTGCCCAAGAGCGTGCCCGAAGCCGCGACCAATCGCGGGCTTGACTGGCTCGACGCCACCTGCCCGCTGGTCAGCAAGGTCCACCGCCAGGCCGAACGCCAGATCGAGGCGGGGCGGCACATCGTGTTCATCGGCCACAAGGGCCATCCCGAAGTGATCGGCACGCTGGGTCAGGTCCCCCCCGGCACGATCACCCTGATCGAAACGGTGGAAGATGTCGCCGCGCTGACCTTTCCCGCCGATGCGCCGCTGGCCTTCCTGACCCAGACCACGCTGTCGGTCGATGACACGGCCGAAGTGGTCAAGGCGCTGCGGGCGCGCTTTCCCGCCATCGTCGGCCCCAAGGCCGAGGACATCTGCTATGCCACGTCCAACCGCCAGGCCGCGGTCAAGGCGATCGCGCCGCGCTGCCAGCTGGTGCTGGTGATCGGCGCGCCGAACAGTTCCAATTCGCTGCGGCTGGTCGAAGTGGCGCAGCGCTGCGGCGCGCGGGCCGAACTGGTCCAGCGCGGCAGCGATATCGATCCGGCGTGGTTCGATGGCGTTGCCACCATGGGGCTGACCGCAGGGGCCTCTGCCCCCGAAACGCTGGTCAACGAAGTGATCGACGCGATCCGCGCCTTCCGCGCTGTCGAACTCGAACAGGTCCGCACCGCCGAGGAAAAGATGATCTTCAAGCTGCCGCGCCAGCTGGTGGACGACTGAGCGTGGCGGTCTATACCCACCTGGGCGCCGAACAGCTCGCCGCGCTGATTGCCGAATTCGATGTCGGCCAGCTGGTGTCGGCCAAGGGCATTGCCGAAGGCGTGTCCAACAGCAACTGGCTGATCGAGACGAGCGGCAGGGACGGCGCGGGCGCGCGCTTCATCCTGACGATGTACGAATTCCGCATCGAGATAGAGGACCTGCCGTTCTTCCTCTCGCTGCTCGATTTCCTGGCCGCACACGGCTGTCCGGTGCCGCGCACGATCCATGACCGGCAGGGCCAGCTCTATCGCCGGCTGGGCGACAAGGCCGTGGCGCTGATCGAATTCCTGCCCGGCGTTTCGGTAAGCGAGCCCACCGCTGGCCAGGCCCACGCGGTCGGCCGCGCGCTGGCGCAGCTGCACCTGGCCGCCGCCGGGTTCGATCAGGCCCGCGCCAATGGCATGGGCACTGCCGAATGGCAGCGACTGGCCGATGAATGCACGCCCGCCGGGCTCGCCTCGATCGACGCCGATTTCGCCGCGCTGGTGGCGCAGCAGTTGCCCGAATTGATCGCCAACTGGCCGCTGCACCTGCCGAGCTCGGTCATCCATGCCGACCTGTTTCCCGACAACGTGCTGATGCTGGGCGAAACGGTCACCGGGCTGATCGACTTCTACTTCGCCTGCACCGACATCACGGCCTATGACGTGGCGGTGACCCACGCCGCCTGGTGCTTCGATGCCAGCGGGCGCCAGTTCGACGCCGCTGTTTCGGCCGCGCTGCTGGCGGGGTATGAGGAACTGCGCCCGCTGTCGGACGAAGAACGCGCCGCGCTGCCGCTGCTGGCGCGCGGGGCGGCGATGCGCTTTGCACTGAGCCGCGCCTATGACTGGATGAACACCCCCGCCGATGCACTGGTGATGCGCAAGGACCCGCTGGCCTTTGCCCGGCGGCTGCGCTTCTACGCCGATCCGGCCAACGCCGCGGTCTTCGCCCGCGCATGAAGCGGGTCGAGATTTTCACCGACGGCGCCTGCAAGGGCAACCCCGGCCCCGGCGGCTGGGGCGCGGTGCTGCGCATGGGGCCGCACGAAAAGGAACTGTCCGGCGCGGAACCAGGCACGACCAACAACCGCATGGAACTGACCGCGGTGATCGAAGCGCTGCGGGCGCTCAAGCAACCGTGCGAAGTGCATCTGCACACCGACAGCCGCTATGTGATCGACGGGATCACCGGCTGGGTGTTCGGCTGGCAGAAGAACGGCTGGCGGACGGCGGCGAAGAAGCCGGTGCTCAATTCCGACCTGTGGATCGCGTTGATCGAGGCGACCCGCCCGCACCAGATCAAGTGGCACTGGGTCAAGGGCCACGCCGGCCACCCCGAGAACGAGCGCGCCGACCAGCTGGCCAGCGACGCGGCGCTGAGCCTGAAGGGCTGACCCCTTCCCGTCGGGCGGGAAGGGGCGCATGGGCTTATACCAACCTGCACTGCTCCTGACCCATGAGGACGGATTCTGGCGGTTCTCGGCAAGGAGCGTCCGAAATGGTGATGTGGTTCATCATTACGAGGACGCGACGCAGTCCGAGGGCCGCCGGAATCCGCCTGCGGTTGCCATTTCCCGCCCGCTGGGCTTTGTCGCAACCTTGCCACGATGCCCCGCATTGCGGCTTCGCCTGCTCCTTGCCAGCGAACGGGAAATGGCAATCCTCATGGGTCAGGAGCAGTGCAGGTTGGTATTAGGCGGTGGTGGTGTCGACCACTTCGGCGCCGGGGCCGTTCTTCAGAATCGATTCGATCGCGTTTTTGGCGCTGGCCTTGCTGGCGTAGCCTTCGGTCCAGAAGATCGTTTCGCTGTTGTAGCAGAAATAGGCGACGAACTCGCCCGCCTTGTTCTTACGGATTTCAAACCGGTGTGCCATGTCTTGCGTCCCTTGGCAGGAGTGGATGCCCCCGCCCCCTAGATAACGCAATTATCCGTAATTCCTAGCGAAACCGTGCCGGGTCATAGGCCGATGGCGCAACCGCACCAGCGGGCTGCCCCAGCAGCAGGCGCAGCGCCACATCGGCAGCGGCCGGCGCGGTCTGGATGCCGAAGCCGCCCTGGCCCGCAAACCAGAAGAAGCGCGGCTGATCGGGATCGAAGCCATAGACCGGCAGCCGGTCTGGCGCGAAGCTGCGCAGTCCCGCCCACTTGTGCTCCAGCCGGGTGATCCGCCAATCGACCACCGCTTCGAACCGGTCGATCGCAAGCGCCACGTCCAGCTCCTCGGGCGCGGCATCGCACGGGTCACTGGGCGTTTCATCGTGCGGGCTGAGCCACAGCTTGCCGGCCTCGGGCTTGAAATAGAACGTCTCGTCGATCCCCAGCACCAGCGGCAGATCGGCCGGGGGCGGCGCGGCCAGGCCCAGCTGCGCCACGGTGCGGCGATAGGGCTGAATGCCGATGGGCTTGACCCCGGCAAGGCTGGCCACCGGATCGGCCCAGGCCCCGGCGGCGTTGACCAGCACAGCCGCGCGCGCCAATTGCCCGCCCGCCAGCATCAGGGTCCAGGCGCCATCCTGCCAGGCCGCACCCGCCAGCGCGGCGCGGCACCGCAGCTCCGCGCCGCCGCGCCGCGCTTCGGCCAGCCAGTGCTGGTGCAGACCAGCCACGTCGATGTCGCAGCAATCAGGCTCGTAAGCGCCCGCCGCCCATTCGCCGCGCAGGCCAGGCAGGCGGCGTTCCAGCGCGGCGCGGTCCAGCCGTTCGACCCGCACCCCCAGCGCGGCAAATTCGCTGGCGAAGGCTTCCAGCCGGTCCAGTTCACTGCCGCGCGCCAGGGTCAGCGCACCGCGCGGGTTCAGGAAGCCGTGCCGGTGCAGGAATGGCCCCGAAGCCGTCGTCAGCGGCTGGACGCCCGGCCCGCCATAGCTTTCGGTCCAGAACGCGGCGGACCGGCCGGTGGAGTGATAGCCGGGCCGCTCCTCCGCCTCGAGCAGCAGGACCCGCCCCTGCGGGGCCAGCCCGGCGGCGAGCGAAGCGCCCGCAATTCCCGCCCCGACGACGGCAAAATCGTAAATCGCGCCCACCGTGTTTACCCCGAAAGCCCGGCCAGAAACGCGTCCGCCTCGGCCAGCGCGGCATCGCGCACGCTGTCTGCCTCGCGCAGGATTTCGTGGTGCGAAGCCTTGCCGTAGTTGACCAGCCGCACATCAGGCAGCACGCGGGCCGCGTGTTCGATCGCGCGGTAGCCGACCAGCTTGTCGTTGTCGGTTGCCAGAATCAGCACAGGCTGGGTCACCCGCGCCAGAACTTCATCCCGCGCCAGCAGCCGCATCGAGGCATAGGCGCGTTCGACCCAGCCCCAACTGCCCGGCCCCATGACCAGTTCCGGGCGGTGTTCGCGCCACCACAGCTCGTCTTCATAGCGGGCCTGATCGTGGGTCAGCAGCGCGGCGCGCGAAGCCGGCGTTTCGCCGGGCTTCTCGCTCCATTTCCAGGCCGGGCGGCGCGGATCGCCCAGCGCGGCGATGACCCGCGCCAGGGGATGCATCACGGCGGGGGGCAGCACCTGCGCGGCAAAGCCCAGCATCGGCGCGGACAGCAGCAGCGCATCGGGCGCTACCGCCCCTTCGGCCGCCGCGCGCAGCACCAGGTGCCCGCCCATCGAATGGCCCGCCAGCACGTGCGGCCCGGAGGTTTCAGCCTGCCAGCTGCGCCACAGCACGCCAAGATCGCCCACCCAGGTGGCGAAATCGTCGATGTGGCCGGTCACCGCATCGGTGCCGAGCCGCCCCGAAGCCGCCTGCCCGCGCCAGTCCGCCGCCGTCACGCGCCAGCCCTGCCGCGCCCAGTGATCCAGCGTTTCGAGATACTTTTCGTAGAAATCGCCCCGCCCCGGCAGGAACAGGATCGAACCGCGCGGGGCATCGGGCATGGGCCAGTCGATCCGCCGGATCGCATGGCCATCGGCCGCGTGCCAGCGGCTTTCACGGGCATCGGCAGGAATGGCGCGGCGATCGAAGGGCGTGGTCACTTGGCTAATTCCGGCCTCTTGGGGGTGGTTACTTTTTGGTAAGTCCTGCCCTGTAGACCCGCTTACCGAACCAGGGGGCGGACAATGCCGGACGTCGATTTTCGTTACATTCTGCTGGGGGCATTGGCAATTGCGCTGCTGTACGCGGCCTTTACCGATATTCGCAGCCGGCTGATCGAAAACTGGCTGAACGGTGCAATCGCGCTGGGCGCGCCGCTGTTCTGGTGGGCCAGCGACATGTCGGGCGGCGAGATCGCCTGGCAGCTGGGCATGGCCCTGGTCACCTTCGCGGTGCTGGCCGCATTGTTCTTCATGCGCTGGATCGGCGGGGGCGATGTCAAGCTGCTGGCCGCGCTGGCGCTGTGGTTCGCGCCGCTGACCTTCTTCCAGCTGCTGTTCATGGCCTCGGTCGTGGGCGGCGTGATGACCACCGTGGGCAGCGTGCTGAACCTTGCCCCGGCGCAGGGCCGCACCGCCGGACGGCTGTTCGTGTGGACCAGCGCCGCCGTTTCGCTGGCGGTGATGTTCTATGTCGGTTGGGTGCTGACCGGGGGCAAGCCGGTCAACCTCGCCGGCGCTGTTGGGGGCGGCGGGGCGTTCTATGCGCTGCTCTGCGCCGTGCTGCTGTTCATGTCCATCGGGTCGATCGTGACCGCCCGCCACCAGCGGCAGCGGCTGCGGATTCCCTATGGCGTCGCGATTTCCGCCGGGGGGCTGTGGGCCCTGTCGGCACACGTTTTACCGCTCGTTCACCAGGCAAGCCCAGCGGTGCTCGCCGGGTGAACCGGATTTTAACCAGTTTGCCCGAAACAGGACGGAACCACTTCGGGATTTTTCTAGGGGGCCTCAAGAGCCATGGATAAGAAGAAGCTGATGCTGCTGCTTGGCGCGCTGGTCGTTGCGATCGGCACGGCCATGGCCGCAAAGAGCATGTTCTCGGGGGCTGCGGCTCCCCAGGCGGAAGCCGCGCAGCAGGTCCCCACCGGACCCAAGGTGCTGGTCGCGCAGCGCGCGCTGCCGGTCGGCACGATCATCACCGCGGATTCGATCTCGTTCCAGCTCTGGCCCAAGGAAATGGTCCAGGACGCCTATTTCATCGACGGCGAAGCCGACATGAACAAGCTGCTGGGCACCGTGGTGCGCTATCCGGTCACCGCCGGTCAGCCGGTTACCCAGGGCGCGCTGGTTGCGCCGGGCGATCGCGGCTTCCTGGCCGCCGCGCTGGGGCCGGGCATGCGCGCCGTGACGATCTCCGCCTCGCAGAAGACGGGCGTTGCCGGCTTCATCTTCCCGGGCGACCACGTTGACCTGATGCTGACCCAGACGGTCAAGGCGACCGACGGCGGCGAAGCGATGAAGACGGCCGAAACCATCCTGCGCAACGTGCGCGTGCTGGCCACCGACCAGTCGACCGAAAGCGAAACCAGCGAAGGCAAGACCGTGGTCCGCGCCTTCCGCACGGTGACGCTGGAAGTGACCCCGAAGATCGCGGAAAAGATCGCGGTTGCCCAGACGCTCGGCACGATCAGCCTGTCGCTGCGTTCGATCGCGGACAACCAGGCCGAACTGGACCAGGCCATCGCCAGCGGCACGGTCAAGGTCCCGGCCGGCGCGTCCAAGGAACAGGAAGACAAGCTGCTGAGCCAGGCGATGAATCGCCCGATCGAAGGCGGCACCACCTTTGTCACCGGCGGCGATGTCTCGCGCTTCCAGCGCAAGTCGATGCCCAGCCAGCAGAATGCGGCCAGCCAGGTCGCCAAGTCGATCGCCACCGCGTTCGGCGGCCTGACCGGCGGCGGCGCGCCCACGGCCGGCCCGGCCCGCAGCGGTCCGGTCATGCCGGTCGGCCCCGTGGTCCGCGTGACCCGCGGCAAGAGCGTGAGCGAAGAACCCGTGGGGAGCCGCTGAGATGAACCCGAACACCACCCTGCCCGCCCACGGCGGCGTGTCGAAAGGCAACCCGATGAAGCGCCTTGCCAACTCCCTCCTGACGGCCGCCTGCCTGGCCGCTCCGCTGGCGCTGATCGCCGCGCCGGCCGCCCAGGCCCAGTCGATCAGCCGCCCGGCCAATGACATCAACCTGTCGATCGGGCGCGGCCAGCTGATCACTGTCGGCGGCGCAATGACCGACGTGTTCGTCGCCAACGAGGCGATCGCGGACGTCCAGGTGAAATCGCAGCGCCAGCTCTACGTGTTCGGCAAGGCTGGCGGGGAAACCACCGTCTATGCCAGCAACGCGGCGGGCGACATCATCTGGTCGGCCAATGTCCGGGTGGGTTCGAACATCGAAAGCGTCGACCAGATGCTGCGCCTGGCCATGCCCGATGCCAAGATCGCGGTTTCGACCATGGGCACCGGCACCTTCCTGCTGACCGGCACGGTCGGCGCGCCCGAAGACGCCGCCGAAGCGCAGCGCCTGGTGTCCGCCTATGTCGGCAAGGAAGCCAACGTGATCTCGCGCCTGAAAATGGCAACGCCGCTGCAGGTCAACCTGCAGGTGCGCTTTGCCGAAGTCAGCCGCACCCTGGTCAAGACGCTGGGCACCAACCTGACCACCATCGACGGCACCGGCGGGTTCAAGTTCGGCCTGTCGAATGGCCGCGCGATCGGTTCGACCTGGACCACCAACCCGCTGCTGCCCTTCGGCGTCGGCAACGCGCCCTCGGGCTATGTGATCGACCCGGTGTCGAACAGCATCAAGCTGGTCCCGGGCACTTCGGTCTCGCCGCTCAACAGCTCGAACACGCTGGCGGGCATGGGCAAGCTGTTCGGGATGAACATCCTGGGTGCGCTGGACGCGGGTGAAACCGCGGGCCTGGTTACCACGCTGGCCCAGCCGAACCTGACCGCGCTGTCGGGCGAAACGGCCGACTTCCTGGCGGGCGGCGAATATCCGATCCCGATCAGCCAGGGCCTGGGCACGACCTCGATCGAATACAAGCGGTTCGGCGTCAGCCTGTCCTACACCCCCACGGTGCTGGCCAATGGCCGCATTTCGCTGCGGGTCCGGCCGGAAGTGTCGGAACTGTCGAGCCAGGGCTCGATCCAGCTCAACGGCTTCGAAGTGCCCGCGCTGACCGTGCGCCGCACCGAAACCACGATCGAACTGGGTTCGGGGCAAAGCTTCATGATCGCCGGGCTGATGAGCAACAACGCACAGAACACCGTGCAGAAGCTGCCGGGCGCGGGCGACGTGCCGATCCTGGGCAGCCTGTTCCGTTCGACCAGCTTCAAGCGCGGCGAAACCGAACTGGTGATCGTGGTGACCCCCTATCTGGTCAACCCGGTCGACGCCAACGACATCAAGCTGCCGACCGACGGCTACCAGAACCCGAACGATATCGAACGCGTGCTGGGCAACATGGACGCCGGCGGCAAGTCGGGCGGCGACCGGCCCAAGCCTTCGGCCGCGCCCAAGGCGGTTGACGGCCCCAAGGTCGGCGATCTCGACCTGCCGGCCCTGCCGGAAGCGGCCAAGCCGGACGGCAAGGCCAAGCGCAGCAAGAAGACCCGAACCGCCGCCGCTTCGCCGGAAGTCGGCCCCGGCTTCAGCCTGAATTGAGAGGTGAACACCAATGCGTAACGTCATGAATCGCAAGGCGCTGGCTTCGGCCCTCACCCTCTCGCTTGGCCTGGCCCTGTCGGGCTGCGTTGGCGGCGTGGCGGGCAACACCAGCCTGGAAAGCGTCCACCAGCCGGTGGTCCAGCGCACCAACTATACCCTTGACCTGTCCACGGGTCCGGGCGGGCTTTCGCTGCCCGAACAGCGCCGCCTGAGCGGCTGGTTCGAAGCGATGGACCTGCGCTATGGCGACCGGATCGCCATCGACGATCCGCTGAACAGCGGCGCCACCCGCGCCGCCGTCGAAGCCGTGGCCAGCCGCTTCAGCCTGCTGGTCGGCGATGAGGCCCCGGTCACTCCGGGCTATGTCAACGCCGGCACGGTGCGCGTGATCATCACCCGCTCCAGCGCCAGCGTGCCGGGCTGCCCGGATTGGGGCGGCCGCACGGTGACCAATTTCAAGAACGCCACCAGCAAGAACTATGGCTGCGCCACCAATGGCAACCTGGCGGCGATGATCGCGGATCCGGAACACCTGATCCACGGCGCCACCGGCAAGGGCCAGACCGTCACGATGAGTTCGACCAAGGCCATCGAAACCTACCGCGAAGCAAAGCCGACCGGCGGGAATGGCCTGAAGGCCGAATCGAGCAAGGGCAACTAAGACATGAACGCTCCCTGGAAACCCGGCCTCCCCGGCAATCGCGACGCCTTCGCGGCTTACCTGTGCGACGATGCGGCGCTCGACATCCTGCGCCCGGTCGTGATCGAACTGGGCTGGCAGCCTGAAAAGTGCCACAAGGGCGGGCTGCGCAACGCGGTGCAATCGCTGTCGATCACCGCCAGCCCGAACATCCTGATGGTCGACCTGTCGGAAAGCGGCGACCCGCTGAGCGACATCAACGCCCTGGCCGAGGTGTGCGAGCCCGGCACGGTGGTGGTGGCGGTCGGCCAGGTCAACGACGTGCGGCTCTACCGCGACCTCCTGACCAGCGGGATCCATGATTACCTGCTCAAGCCGCTGTCGCCGGGGCAGGTGCGCGATGCGCTGGTCAATGCCCAGGCGATCTTCGCATCGCCCAAGAGCCATGACCCGTCGGTGGCCAAGCGCCACGTTTCGACCGCGGTGATCGGCACGCGCGGCGGGGTTGGCGCCTCGACCATCGCGACTTCGCTGGCCTGGCTGTTCAGCGCCGACGAGAAGATGCCGACCGCGCTGCTTGACCTTGACGTCCACTTCGGCACCGGCGCGCTCGCGCTCGACCTTGAACCGGGCCGCGGCCTGACCGACGCGATCGAGAACCCGGGCCGCATCGACGGGCTGTTCATCGAACGCGCGATGATCCGCGCCAACGATCACCTCGCGATCCTGTCGGCCGAAGCGCCGATCAATTCGCCGCTGATGACCGATGGCGCCGCCTTCGTGCAGCTGGAGGAGGAATTCCGCCAGGCCTTCGAAATGACGGTGATCGACCTGCCGCGCAACATGCTGATCAATTTCCCGCACCTGCTGGCCGATGTTAACGTCGTCCTGCTGGTCACGGAAATGACCCTGGCCGGCGCGCGCGATGCGATCCGCATCCTGTCGTGGCTGAAAAGCAACGCCAGCCATGTCCAGCCGATCGTGGTCGCCAACAAGGTCCAGCCGGGCGTTGGCGAAATCAGCAAGTCGGATTTCGAAGCCTCGATCGAACGCAAGATCGGCTACTTCATCCCTTATGACATCAAGGCCGCCAGCAACGCGGCCAAGCTGGGCCAGACCTTTGCCGACGCCAACCGGTCGAGCAAGGCCGGCTCGGTGATCCGCGACATCAGCCGCGCGGTGATGGGCGTGGGCGATGGCGAACCGGTCGAGGAAGCGGCCAAGGCCAAGGGCTCGCTGCTTGGCAAGTTCGATCTCAAGGCGCTGATGCCCAAGAAGCAGAAGGCCAAGGAAGCGGTTCCGGCCAAGGCCTGATCCGTAGCTAACCCGGTGCCCCGCCCCGATGGGCGGGGGCCGCAGATGGAAGGCGTGACCCGCAGATGAGCATTCCCCAGCTCCTGCTTTTCGCTGTTGGCCTGATGGCGTTCATGACGCTGGCCTACCTGGCGTTCTCCGGCCCTTCGGCGGCCAAGGAAAGCGCGCGTCGGCTCCAGGCGGTGCGCTATCGCCATTCCGACAGCACCACCGACAAGGTGGAAGCGCAGCTGCGCAAGGCCGTGGCCGCGCGCAAGCCGATGGTCCACAAGATCGCCGGTTCGGAATCGCGCATCGCCGCCCTGGCGCTGCGCCTGCACCGCACCGGCAAGAGCTGGACGCTGGCGCAATATGCCTATGCCTCGGGCGGGCTGGCGCTTGCGGTCACGGTGCTGGTCTACCTGAAAACCGGTGCGGCGCTGCTTGCGCTGGGGGTTGGCGCGCTGGTTGGCGCGGGGCTGCCGCACATGGTGGTGGGCTTCTTCATCAATCGCCGCTCGGCCCAGTTCACCGCCAAGTTTCCCGACGCGATCGAACTGCTGGTGCGCGGCCTGCGCTCGGGTCTGCCGGTTACCGAAACGCTGGGCGTGGTGTCCAGCGAGGTGCCGGGCCCGGTGGGCGAGGAATTCAAGCTGGTGACCGAACGCATCAAGATCGGCAAGACGATGGAGGACGCCCTCCAGGAAACCGCCGACCGGCTCAACACGCCTGAATTCAGCTTCTTCTGCATCACGCTGGCGATCCAGCGCGAAACCGGGGGCAACCTGGCGGAAACGCTGTCGAACCTGGCCGACGTGCTGCGCAAGCGCGCCCAGATGAAGCTCAAGATCAAGGCGATGAGCTCGGAATCCAAGGCCTCCGCCTATATCATCGGCGCCCTGCCCTTCACCGTGTTCGGCATGGTGTACTGGGTGAACCCGAAATACCTGAGCGGCTTCTTCACCGATGACCGCCTGATCGCGACCGGCCTTGGCGGGCTGGTGTGGATGGGCATCGGCGCCTTCATCATGGCCCAGATGATCAATTTCGAGATCTGAGCGAGGGACTGGAACCACTGTCATGAACAACCCGCCCGGACCTACTCTGCTCGGTGTCGACGTCATCTATGTCGGCTCGCTGCTGGCTGGATTGGCCGCATTTGCCGTGATGTTCGCGATCTATACCGCGGTCACCATCCGCGATCCCATGGCCAAGCGCGTCAAGGCGCTGAACGAGCGGCGCGAGCAGCTCAAGGCCGGGATCGTCACCCAGACCGCGAAGAAGCGCGCGTCGCTGGTGCGCAAGAACGAAACCACCGACAAGATGCGCGACACGCTGTCGTCCTTGAAGGTGCTGCAGCAAAGCCAGCTGGAAATGATCCAGCAAAAGCTGGCCCAGGCGGGGATCCGCCGCAAGGAACTGGCCGTGGCCGTGATCTTTGCGCGCATGATCCTGCCGATCGTGCTGGGCGGGATCGCCGCGTTCCTGATCTATGGCATCAACTATTTCCCGACCTGGGGCGGGATGAAGAAGCTGATCGGCTTCGCCACCGCCGTGGGCCTGGGTTACAAGGGCCCGGAAATCTACCTGTCGAACCTGATTTCCAAGCGCACCGACGCGGTCCGCAAGGGCCTGCCCGACGCGCTCGACCTGCTGGTGATCTGCGCTGAAGCCGGTCTGACCGTCGACGCCGCGTTCAACCGCGTCGCCAAGGAACTGGGCCGCGCCTATCCGGAACTGGGCGACGAATTCGCGCTGACCGCGATCGAGCTGTCGTTCCTGTCGGAACGCCGCCAGGCGTTTGAAAACCTGGCCTGGCGCGTCAACCTCGAAGCGGTCAAGGGCGTGACCACCACCATGGTCCAGACCGAACGCTACGGCACCCCGCTCGCCTCGGCGCTGCGCGTGCTCTCGGCCGAATTCCGCAACGAACGCATGATGCGCGCCGAAGAAAAGGCCGCGCGCCTTCCCGCGATCATGACCGTGCCGCTGATCCTGTTCATCCTGCCGGTGCTGTTCATCGTGATCCTTGGCCCGGCGGCCTGCTCGATCGCCGACGCCTTCTCGGCCAAGCCCGGACGGTAGAAAGCCCGACCAGCCGAAACCAGAAAGAGCCCCAGAAGCCATGCTTCCGGGGCTCTTTTTCAAGATACTCGTTTATTCGCGCTGTCTTCAGGCGGGAACCACTTCTCCCTCGATCGCGCCGAAGATGCTGTGGCCCTTGGCATCGCGCATCTCGATCCGCACCACGTCGCCGTGGCGCAGGAACGGAGTGCTGGGGGAACCGGCGGCGATGGTTTCGACCATGCGCTGTTCGGCAATGCACGAATAGCCGCGCCCGCCCGCGCTGCACGGGCGGCCGGGCGAACCATCGGGATCGCGGTTCGACACCGTGCCCGACCCGATGATCGAACCTGCCCCGATCCGCCGCGTCTTCGCCAGGTGGGCGATCAGCGTGCCGAAATCGAAAGTGCATTCCTCGCCCGCCTCGGCCCGGCCGAACGGCTGGCCGTTGAGATCGACGCTGAGCACGTGGCTCAGCCGCCCGCCCTGCCAGGCCGCGCCCAATTCGTCCGGGGTGACGAACACGGGAGAGAAATGCGTTGCCGGCTTGGACTGGACAAAGCCGAAGCCTTTGCCCAGTTCGCCCGGGATCAGGTTGCGCAAGGACACGTCGTTGACCAGCCCGACCAGCCGGATGTGATCAAGCGCCGCGACCGGATCCACCCCCTGCGGCACATCGCCGGTGACCACGCAGATCTCCGCCTCCATGTCGCAGCCCCAGGCCTCGTCGGCCAGGGTGATCGGGGCGCGCGCGCCGCGCAGGTCGTCGCTGCCGCCCTGATACATCAGCGGGTCATTCCAGAAGCTGTCCGGCAGCTCGCTCCCCCGCGCCTTGCGCACCAGTTCGACATGATTGACGTAGGCCGATCCATCGGCCCACTGGTAGGCGCGCGGCAGCGGCGCCAGCGCAGCGCGTTCATGGAACCGGTCGCGCGGGATCGCGCCGTGTTCCAGCTCGGTCGCCAGCGCGCGCAGCGCCGGTTCGTGCCGGTCCCAGTCATCCAGCGCGGCCTGCAAGGTCGGCACCAGGTGTCCCGCATCCGCATACCAGGCCAGGTCCGCCGAGACGACCACCAGCCGCCCGTCGCGGCCACCCGAAAGCGAGGCAAGTTTCATGCTTGGTCATCCCTGTCTGCGGCACCCGCGCTTTCCAGCACGCGCACCTGTTCGTTGATCCGGGCCAGCGTGGCCTTGAAATCCTTGCGTTCCTGGGCGGTCAGGGCGGCAAACAGGCGCTGTTCGATGTCCAGCGCCAGCGGCATGATTTCGCCATGCATCTGCTGCCCGGCCGAGGTCAGCTCGAGATGGTGCGAGCGCCCGTCACGGTCATTGGGGCTGCGCCGGACGAGGCCGCGTTCTTCGAGTGCCTTGCAGGCGCGGTTGACCGCGACCTTGTCCATCCGCGTCGAACTGACCAGCCGGCGCTGGGTCAGCGCCCCGGCATCACCCAGCACGGCCATGACCCGCCATTCGGGGATCTTGAGACCGAAGCGCGCCTGATATTGCTGCGCCACCACATCGCTGACCGCATTGGTCGTGACGCTCATCAGGTAGGGCAGGAAATCGGAAAGGCGGGACTTGGCGGCGGGCATGGCAAACTGGTTCCTGTTGCAACCAGTTTGCTAGGACCGATCCGGCACCAGCGCAAGCGCTTAGGCGGGCTTCACCGCTTCGGGCGCGGCAGCAGCGAAGGCGGGCCATTCGCGCAGCGCCGCATCGATCCGCACTAGCCGGGGAAAGGGATCGAGCGGCAGGCCAAACCGCCGCGCATTGTACATCTGCGGAACCAGGCACAGATCGGAAATGTCCGGCGCCGCGCCGCCCAGCAGGCCGTCAGCCGGGGCCTGCGCTTCCAGCGTGGCGAACCCGGCGCCGATCCAGCGATGGATCCAGGCGGTGACCTGCGGCTCGCTCGCCGCGAAATCGCCGCGCAGGCTATTGAGCACGCGCAGGTTGGCAATCGGGTGAATATCGGCGGCGATCACCAGCGCGCGGGCCATCGCCTGGGCGCGGGCGGCGGGATCGGCCGGGATCAGACGCGGCTCGTTCCAGCGCGCGTCGATATAGTCGATGATCGCCAGACTTTGCGTCAGCAGCGCCCCGTCCACTTCCAGCGCGGGCACCAGCCCCTGCGGATTGACCGCACGGTAAGCCGCCCCGGCCTGTTCCCCGGCGGCCAGGTCGATCGGGCGGCTTTCCCAGTCGACGCCTTTCAGCGCCAGTGCGATCCGCACCCGGTAGGCAGCGCTGCTGCGCCAGTAATCGTAAAGGACCGGCCGGGTCATCCCAGCACGCGCCCGGCGACCGCGTGCAGCCGCGCGATCAGGGCCCGGTCACGCGCCGCGGGCGCGGTCATGATCGCGTGGTCCAGCGCCGTGTCGATCGGGCCAGGGCTGCGCCGCGCCGGCAGGCTGGCGGCAAAGCGCCGGACGACCTGGTTGGCCAGCGCGACATTGCGGTGCATCACCGCCAGCACTTCGGCGGCATCGACCGCCTCGGCTTCCTCGCGCCAGCTGTCATAGTCGGTCACCATGGCAAGCAGGGCATAGGGCAGCTCCGCCTCCCGCGCGAGGCGGGCTTCGGGCATGGCAGTCATCCCGATCACATGGGCGCCCCACTGGCGGTACAGCCGGCTTTCAGCGCGGGTCGAAAACTGCGGCCCTTCCATCGCCAGATAGGTCCCGCCGCGATGGACCGTGGCCCCTTCCCCGGCCGCCGCATCGGCCAGCGCGGCGGACAGGCGCGGGCAGACCGGATCGGCCATGCTGACATGGGCGACGAGGCCCGGGCCGAAGAAGCTGTTCTCGCGGCTGGTGGTGCGTTCGATGAACTGGTCAACCGCCACGAAATGCCCCGGTCGGCGCGCTTCGTCCAATGAACCAACGGCGGACAGCGCGATCACGTCGGTCACCCCGCAGCGCTTCAGCACGTCGATATTGGCGCGGTAATTGACCAGATGCGGCGGGATCCGGTGCCCGGGGCCGTGGCGCGGCAGGAAGGTAAACCGCACGCCGGACAGCCGCCCGGTGGTGACGGGGGCCGATGGTTCGCCAAACGGGCTGGAAACCGCGATGTCCTGCGCCTCGTCCAGCCCGATGCCCGCTGCCAGGCCCGAACCGCCGATCACGCCGATATGAAAGGTGTCGCTCATTTGTAAGCGAGGATACCCGCCATGATGAAGTCGATGCAATGGGCGCGATAGGCATCGCGCAAGTCTTCGGTCAGCGTATCGGTATCGAAGCAGTGCTTCAGCACCAGCCGGGTCGAAAAGAACCGGTCCGCCGCGCCGGTGGCCGTGAAATAGAACAGCTGCGGATCGACGTTGCGGAACACGCCTTGCGCAACCCCGTCCTTGATCAGCTTGTCATAGGCCCGGCTGAGCGGCGCGAGATAGGTTTCCGCGATCCGCTTGGCCTCCTCGGGGTCGCTTTCGCGCACCAGCCGCATCAGCAGGCGGTTGAGGTAGGGCGTCTGGTAATAGCAATCGACCATGGCCCCGATGTGCCGGCGCAGCCGGGTTTCGGGGCTCATGTCCTTGGCCATCAGCGCGTCGACCGAATGGACGATGTCGATCATGTCGCGATCGAGCAGGGCCTTCATCAGCCCGGCCTTGTTGCCGAAGTAGTATTTGACCAGCGCCGAATTCAGCCCCGAGCGCAGCGACAGTTCCGACAGCGAAATATCGACGATGTCGCCTTCGCGCATGATGTCCGACGCGGTCTGCAACAGCAGTTCGCGCGCACCCGGGGGCGCATCACTGGCTCCTTGCGGCGTCGCCTCGGTCATTCGTAGGTCGGCTCCTCCCACCACGGGTAGAAGTCTGGCATATCGGCAGAAACCTTGCCCGGAAAGGCGGGCGGGCGCTTCTCGAGGAAGCTTTGCACACCTTCCTTGGCATCGACACCCTTCGACAGGCGATAGATCGCGCGGCTGTCCACCTTGTGCGCGTCCATCGGGTGCGCGCCCGAGGGAATGCGCCACAGCATCGCGCGGGTCATCGAGACCGACACGGCCGAGGTGTTGTCGGCAATTTCGCGGGCCAGGCCCCGCGCGGCGTCGATCAGCTGGCCCTGAGGGTGGATCGAGCGCACCAGGCCGCCGCGCTGCGCTTCCTCGGCGTCGAAAATGCGGCCGGTCATGCACCATTCCATCGCCTGCGAAACACCGACCAGGCGCGGCAGGAACCAGCTGGAGCAGGCTTCCGGCACGATCCCGCGCCGGGCAAAAACAAAACCGTAGCGCGCGTTTTCGCTGGCCAGGCGGATGTCCAACGGCAGCTGCATGGTCACGCCCACGCCAACGGCAACGCCGTTGCAGGCCGAAATCAACGGCTTCTTCGAATTGAACAGGCGCAGCGTCAGCAGCCCGCCGCCATCGCGCACGCGCGGGTCGGACAGGGTTTCAACCGCTTCGCCGCTGGCAAAGACCGCGCGGCCATCTTCCGGGGTCAGGTCGGCGCCGGCGCAGAAGGCGCGCTCGCCCGCGCCGGTGATGATCACCGCCCGCACGCTGTCATCGGCGTCGGTGCGGTCCATGGCATCGATGATTTCGTTCATCATCGTGCCGGTGAAGGCATTGAGCTTGTCCGGACGGTTCAGCGTCAGCGTGGCGATGCCTTCGCTGATGTGCAGATCGATCTGCGAATAACCCATTGCCTTCTCCCGTATTCGTTTTTCATTCGACAATTCGTGCCGGATTCCGGCGCAGGGTGGAGCGAGAATGGTTGCTTTCGAGAACCGGCGCGGAGCGACCTTGCAGGTCGTGAGCACCGGAAGCGCGGAAAGCTGCCATTCGCAGCCCGCCCTGGGCCGGAAGGCGGGACAAATTTAGCGCGGCGCCATGCGGATGCCGCCGTCGAGACGGACATCTTCGCCGTTGAAGTAGCCGTTTTCGATCATGCACAGCGCGAGGTTGGCATATTCGGCCGGCTGGCCCAGACGCTTCGGGTTGAGCACGGTGGCACCCAGCGCGTCGCGCACGTTCTGCGGGGCCCCGGCCAGCAGCGGGGTATCGAAGATGCCCGGCAGGATGGTGTTGACGCGGATGTTCTCGCTCGCAAGGTCGCGCGCGATCGGCAGGGTCATGCCGACGACGCCGCCCTTCGAGGCCGAATAGGCCGCCTGGCCCATCTGGCCGTCTTCCGCCGCGACCGAGGCGGTGTTGACGATCGCGCCGCGCTCGCCGTCTGCCATCGGTTCCAGCGACATCATGCCGGCGGCCGACTTGGCGATGCAGCGGAAGGTGCCGACGAGGTTGATCTGGACGATCCAGTTGAACGCATCGAGCGGGAAGTGCTTGATCGAGCCGTCTTCCTTGCTGCGGCTGGCGGTCTTGATCGCGTTGCCGGTGCCGGCGCAGTTGACCAGGATGCGTTCCTGGCCGTGGGCTTCGCGGGCCTTGGCGAAAGCGGCGTCGACCGAGGCGTCGTCGGTGACGTTGCATTCGCAGAACACGCCGCCGATTTCGGCGGCCATGGCCTTGCCCTTTTCTTCCTGCAGGTCGAAAATCGCGACCTTGACGCCCTTGGCGGCCAGCGCGCGGGCGGTGGCGGCACCAAGGCCCGAGGCGCCGCCGGTGACGACGGCGGCAACAGTGTTGTCGAGCTTCATTTCAAATACTCCGGTTCAGAATCTGGGGTTGTTCAGACCAATTCGACAGGCGGGTTGAGCTCTGCTCAGACCATTTCCACAATGGTGACGTTGGCGACGCCGCCGCCTTCGCACATCGTCTGCAGGCCGTACTTGCCGCCCCGCGCCTTGAGCGCATGAAGCAGCGTGGACATCAGCTTGGTGCCCGAGGCGCCCAGCGGGTGGCCGAGCGCGATCGCGCCGCCATTGACGTTGAGCTTTTCCGGGTCCGCGCCGGTGTGCTTGAGCCAGGCCATCGGCACCGAAGCGAAGGCTTCGTTGACTTCGTAGAGGTCAATGTCGCCGATCTTGAGGCCGGCCTTGGCCAGCGCCTTGTCGGTGGCGAACAGCGGTTCCTCAAGCATGATGATCGGATCGCCGGCCGTCACCGTCAGGGTGTGGACGCGGGCCAGCGGCGTGAGGTTGTAGCGCTTGAGCGCGGCTTCCGAGACGATCAGCGCGGCCGAGGAACCGTCGCAGATCTGGCTCGAGGTCGCGGCGGTCAGCGCGCCGCCTTCCTGCAGCAGCTTGACCCCGGCGATGCTTTCCAGCGTGGCGTCCCAGCGGATGCCTTCGTCCACGGTGTGCTGCGCCGGGCCTTCCGGGGTTTCGATGTCAATCGGCACGATTTCAGCGTTGAAGGCCCCGGCCTTGGTCGCGGCAATCGCGCGCTCGTGGCTGGTCAGGGCGAAACGGTCGAGATCGTCCTTGGTGAAGCCGTGCTTCTTGACGATCATTTCCGCGCCCATGAACTGCGACCACATCACGCCCGGATACTTGGCTTCCAGCCCCGGCGACTTGTAGTTGCCCAGGCCTTCCTTCATGTGGAACATCGCGCTCGAGCCCATCGGCACGCGGGTCATGCTTTCGACGCCGGCGGCAATCACCACGTCCTGCACGCCGCTCATCACGGCCTGCGCGGCGAACTGGATCGCCTGCTGCGAAGAACCGCACTGGCGATCGATCGTCACCGCCGGGGTGCTCTGCGGCAGCAGCTTGCTGGCCAGGACCGAATTGCGGCCAACCTGCCCGGCCTGCTGCCCGGCCTGGGTGACGCAGCCCATGATCACGTCTTCGACCGCATTGGGGTCGATCCCGGTCCGGGCGACCAGCGCGTCGAGCGTGGCGGCGGCAAGGTCCACGGGGTGAACCCCGGCAAGGCGGCCGTTGCGGCGCCCGCCGGCGGTGCGAAATGCATCAACGATATAGGCTGTCGCCATGATCCGACTCCCATTGGCAAGATACGATTTAATCGATCGATTAAGGACTGGCCGCAAGGAGGTCAAGCGCTGGCGTCACGCTGGCCGCGGCGATGTTGTAAGATGACCACATTGCCGCCCGAATTTGCCTGCGCGCGAAAGTCCCAATTGCGTCTTTATGAACGTTTGTTCAGGATGCACGCCATCCGGTCCTTCGGGCAAAATGGTTTATCGGAACCACACCAGGTGACCGGTCATGGGTTAGCCCCCGGCGTTCTGCCGGGGCATTGATCAAGGGGCAAACAGATGAACTTCATCCGCAAGTCGGCGCTCAACAGCGCGACCTGTCTGAATGGGGCGGCGCTGGCAATCGCGCTGCTCGGGCTGGGCCAGGCGGCGCCCGCCATGGCGCAGGACAAGGATCCTGCACCGCAACCCGCCGCCTGCGAGGATACCGACAAGAACGGCACCTGCGACAGCGAGGAAACCGGCGTGATCGTGGTCACCGGTTCGCGCATCAAGCTGCCGAACCTGACCAACCCGGAACCGACCGTGTCGCTTTCGGCCGCTTACCTCGAAGACCGCGGCATCACCAACGTGGCCGACGCGCTGAACGAAGTGCCCGGCTATCGCGGCTCGGTCACCCCGAACGGTTCGCAGGGCTCGTTCGGCCAGGGCGTGAACTTCATCAACTCGTTCGGCATGGGCTCGAACCGGACGCTGACCCTGCTCAACGGGCGCCGCGTGGTCACCTCGAACGTCTCGTCGGTGTTCAACAACGCCTCGTTCGGTACGCAGGTTGACCTTAACGTCATCCCGACCATCCTGATCGACCGCACCGACCGCGTCAGCATCGGCGGCGCGCCGGTCTATGGCTCGGACGCGATCGCCGGCACGGTCAACATCGTGCTCAAGCGCAAGTACGAAGGGCTTCGCCTGCTCGCCACCACCGGCCTGACCGGCGAAGGCGACAACTTCCGCTACAGCATCCAGGGCGCCGGCGGCTTCAACTTTGCCGATGGCCGCGCCAACCTGACCGCGGCGGTGGGCTATGAAAAAGTCGACGGGATGCTGTTCAACGCCCGTGACTATTACGTCAAGAACCTGGGCAACCTGACCAACCCGACCACGGCCCAGGCAGCCACCTTCGGTCCGGCCGGGCGCAGCCCGGCCAATGACGGCCGCATCAATCCGAACATCGGGTTCAACGACAGCGCCACCGATGGCTTCCCCGGTTCAGTGCTGGTGCGCGGCGTGACCATCCCTTCGCTGACCCGCGGCGGGCTGATCACCACCGGCAACCAGGCCTACAGCCTGATGTTCGATCCCAATGGCAACCTGGTCCCGTTCAACCGCGGCATCCTGTATGGCGGCACCATCACCAGCACCGCGGCGCGCGCCTCGGGCGGTGATGGCTTCACTTTCAACGACTACAGCCAGATCACCAGCGACATCGAGCGCATCAATGCCAACCTGTTCTTCAACTTCGAACTGACCGACAAGATCCGCCTGTTCGCCGAAGGCATGTACTTCCGCGGCCAGGGCAACGAGCTGGTCCAGCAGCCGACCTTCAATTCGACGCTGTTCGCCGGCGTGTCGGGGCCGCTGACCTTCCGGGTCGACAACCCGTTCCTGACCAGCCAGGCGCGCAGCACCCTGGCGGCCAACGGGTACACCACCACCTTCCGCCTCAGCCGCGCGAACGTCGACCTGGCCGACCTGACCGGCTATTCGAAGAACGAGCTGAAGCGCGGCGTGCTTGGCGTGGACGGCGATTTCGAAATGGGTGGCCGCACCTTCAACTTCGAAGTCAGCACCACTTACGGCCGCAACGACTTCACCGACTATGGCCAGAACATCGACCAGCAGAAGTTCGTCAACGCGATCAACGTCGCGCTGGTCGGCGGGCAGATCACCTGCACCACCACCCCGACCGTGACCGGCACCCCGACCGCGCCGGTTGCCGACGCGGGCTGCGTGCCGCTGAACCTGTTCGGTGAAGGCGCGCCCAGCGCCGCCGCGCTGAAGTACATCCTGGCCGATGTCACCGCCAAGAGCCGGATGGAACAATGGGTGGTCAACGCCAACCTGGGCGGATCGCCGTTCGACCTGTTCGACAACCCGGTGGGCTTCAACGTGGGTTACGAACACCGCCTGGAAAAGTCGCAGTTCACGCCCGACGCGTTCCAGCAGGCGGGCCAGGGCCGTTCGGTGGCGATCGCGCCGACCGGCGGGCAGTACAACCTGGACGAAGTGTTCGGCGAAGTGCTGGTGCCGATCATCACCCCGCAGAACGAGTTCATCTTCAGCAAGCTGAACGCCTTCGGTCGCATCCGCTACGTCGACAACACCGTCAACGGCGGCTTCACCTCGTGGGCGGCCGGCGGGGCTTTCGCCCCGATCGAGGATGTGGAATTCCGCGGCAACTTCACCCGCTCGTTCCGCGCGCCTGCGATCACCGAGCTGTTCGCCCCCCGCACCAACACCTTCGTGACCGTGCCCGACCTGTGTTCGAGCGCGAACATCAACGCGGGTCCGGTGCCGGCGGTGCGCAGCGCCAACTGCGCGGCCTTCCTGGCCAAATACCCGACCGCCACCCCGCTGGCCGCCTCGCTGGCGACCGTGCCGGGCCTGTCGGGCGGCAATCCGAACCTGGCCAACGAAAAGGCTGACAGCTTCACCTATGGCGTGATTGTGCGGCCCCGGTTCATCCCGGGCCTCAGAGTGGCGGTCGATTACCTGAGCATCAAGCTGACCGATCCGATCAGCTCGCTCACGGCCACCAACATCGCCCAGGGCTGCTTCGACAACACCGACTTCAACACCGCCGATCCGGCCAACGGCAACCAGTTCTGCTCGTTCATCCGCCGCGATGCCACCGGCCAGGTGGTGGTCGATGCGCTGAACCCGGGGGTGGTGACCGGCTTCGTCAACGGCAAGCAGATCCGCTTCAGCGGCGTGCAGGCCGTGGTCGACTATGAAACCAGCCTCGACAAGCTGGGGATCAAGGGCACGCTGGAACTGGGTGCCGACGTGTTCCACGTCCGCAACCGCCTGACCGACATTACCGGCGTTGCCCCCAGCCCGAGCCACGGGACCGTGGGCGATCCGGCGTGGCAGGGCCAGCTGCGGGTGCGCTATTCGAACAAGCGCTGGGGCTTCAGCACCAACATCAACTATGTTGGCCAGCAGCTGATTTCGCGCACGAACCGCGGAACCAGCCCGAACGACACGCGCGAGTTCGATCACTACGATCCCTACACCACGGTCGATGCCTCGGTGTTCTTCAAGGTCGAAGGCGGTTACCGCCTGACCCTGTCGGCCACCAACGTGTTCAACCGGATCGGCCAGAAGTATTACGGCTACTACATCCCGGGGGCGATCAACGATCCCTTCGGCCGCCGCTTCTCGCTGAGCGTGTCGAAGACCTTCTGAGCAATCCGCCCGGACAGGCACAAAAAGGGGCGGCGTGGCACTGGCCACGCCGCCCTTCCTTTATCCCCGCTCGGGCAGCCGGATCAGGCCACGGCGATCTTCAACTCGCCGTCGCCTTCGTCGATCCGCACGGTGCTGCCATCGGGGATGTTCCCGCCCAGCAGCTGTTCGGCCAGCGGATCCTGGAGATAACGCTGCACCGCCCGCTTCAATGGCCGCGCGCCATAGATCGGATCGTAGCCGACCCGGCCCAGCCAGCGCTTGGCCGCATCGGTCAGGTCCAGCACGATCTTGCGGTCCTTGAGCAGCTTCTGCACCCGGCCGACCTGGATCTCGACGATCGGGGCCATGTGCTCCACGCCCAGGCGGTGGAACAGGATGATCTCGTCCAGCCGGTTGAGGAATTCCGGGCGGAAATGCGCCCGGACCACTTCCATCACCTGCGGCTCGACGCTTTCCACGGTCTGCCCTTCTTCCAGGTTCGCCAGGTACTGGCTGCCCAGGTTGCTGGTCAGGATGATCAGCGTGTTGGTGAAGTCCACCACGCGGCCCTGCCCGTCGGTCAGGCGTCCATCGTCGAGCACTTGCAGCAGCACGTTGAACACGTCCGGATGCGCCTTCTCAACCTCGTCGAACAGCACGACCTGATAGGGTCGGCGCCGCACCGCCTCGGTCAGCACCCCGCCCTCGTCATAGCCGACATAGCCCGGAGGCGCGCCGATCAGGCGGCTGACGGCGTGCTTTTCCATGAATTCCGACATGTCGATGCGGACCATCGCGTTGTCGTCATCGAACAGGAACCCGGCCAGCGCCTTGGTCAGCTCGGTCTTGCCGACGCCCGTGGGGCCGAGGAACAGGAAGCTGCCGAGCGGGCGGTTCGGATCCTGCAGCCCGGCGCGCGCCCGGCGAACGGCCTTGGAAACGGCAACCACCGCGTCCTGCTGGCCGATCACGCGCTGGCCGATCACCTGCTCCATCTTGAGCAGCTTCTCGCGCTCGCCTTCCAGCATCCGGTCGACCGGGACCCCGGTCCAGCGGCTGACCACGGCGGCGATGTCGTCGGCGGTCACTTCCTCGCGCAGCAGCATGTTCGAGGTGTCCGCGCCCTGCGCTTCCGCAAGCTGCTTTTCCAGCTCCGGAATCCGGCCGTAGGATAGCTCGCCCGCCTTGGCCAGGTCGCCCTGGCGCTGCGCCTGTTCCAGTTCCACGCGCGCGGCGTCGAGCGCTTCCTTGATCTTGCCTTCAGCCGCGATCTTGTCGCGCTCGCCCTGCCAGCGGGTGGTCAGCGCGGCGCTCTGCTCCTCAAGGTTGGCCAGCTCTTCCTTCAGCGCGGCGAGGCGGTCCTTGCTCGCCTGGTCGGTCTCCTTGGCGAGCGCCAGCTCCTCGATCTTGAGCTGGATGATCCGCCGGTCCAGCACCTCGATTTCCTCGGGCTTGCTTTCCACTTCCATGCGGATGCGGCTGGCGGCCTCGTCCATCAGGTCGATCGCCTTGTCGGGCAGGAAACGGTCGGCGATGTAGCGGTTGGACAGCGTCGCCGCCGCGACAATCGCGTTGTCGGCAATCCGCACACCGTGGTGCAGCTCGTACTTTTCCTTGAGCCCGCGCAGGATCGAGATCGTGTCCTCGACCGTCGGTTCGCCCACGAACACCGGCTGGAACCGCCGCTGCAACGCGGGGTCCTTTTCGACGTACTTCTGGTATTCATCCAGCGTGGTCGCGCCGATGCAGTGCAGCTCGCCGCGCGCCAGGGCGGGCTTGAGCAGGTTGCCGGCGTCCATCGCCCCTTCCGACTTGCCCGCCCCGATCAGGGTGTGCATCTCGTCGATGAACAGGATGATCTCGCCCTCGGCGCCCTTGACCTCGTCGAGCACGGCCTTGAGCCGTTCCTCGAACTCGCCGCGATACTTGGCGCCCGCGATCAGGCTGCCCATGTCGAGCGCCATCAGGCGGCGGTCCTTGAGGCTGTCGGGCACGTCGCCGTTGGCGATGCGCAGCGCGAGCCCTTCCGCAATCGCGGTCTTGCCCACGCCCGGCTCACCAATCAGCGCCGGGTTGTTCTTGGTCCGGCGGGCCAGGATCTGCACGGTGCGGCGGATTTCCTCGTCGCGGCCGATCACCGGGTCCAGCTTGCCGTCGCGCGCGGCCTGGGTCAGGTCGCGGGCATACTTCTTCATCGCCTCATAGGCGTTTTCGGCGCTGGCATTGTCGGCGGTGCGCCCGCCGGTCAGTTCCTGGATCGCCTTTTCGAGCGCCTTCACATCGACGCCCGCCGCCTTGAGCGCCTGGCCCGCGGCATTGGTCGTGCCCATGGCCAGCGCCTGGAGCATCCGCTGGACCGAAACATAGCTGTCCCCCGCCTTGGTGGCGAGCTGCTCGGCCTGATCCAGCACGCGGACCGAATCGCTTTCCAGCCCCGGGGTCTGCTGTGCGCCCCCGCCAGTCACGGCCGCGATCTTGGCCAGCGCCTTGTCGACCTCGGCCTGCGCCGTGCCAACCTGACCACCCGCGCGGGCAATCAGCCCGGCGGCCATGCCTTCGTTGTCTTCGAGCAGCGCCTTGAGGATATGTTCGGGGGTGATCCGCTGGTGGTTCAGGCGGATCGCCACGGTCTGCGCGCTCTGCAGGAAACCCTTGGCGCGGTCGGTGAATTTTTCGAGGTTCATAGGTGTATCAGCCTCCTGTTACACCCTGAGGTAGTGTTGCGAATCGGCAACACAAGGGGTGCCAATGCAATTTTCATCGCACCGCCCGCGCCGCCCGTCCTTGATCCAGCGCAGGATCAGTTGCCCAGAATGCCTTTCAGCAGGCTCTCTGCGGGCTTGAGCGGGTTTGTGCGCAGCTTAGCTTCCTCGGTGCCCATGTATTTGAAAATGCCGTCAAGCGCCTGATCAGTCACCGATGCGCCCAGTTTTTCGTGGCTGATCCCGGCCAATTGGGCCAGCGCGCCCTTCTTCGCCAGCTTGTCGAGCGCGCCATAGGCGCCGACCTTGACCAGCCCGGCATCGACTAGCGGGCGCAGCCTGGCGGTCAGCTCGCCCGCGGCGCTGCAGCGCAAATACTGGCTCGCGCCGTCGTTCTGGGTGGCGATGCCCGGCACGTCGGCCAGGGTCAGTTTGCCGATCGCGGCGCGGAACACGGGCTTGGCCTCTTTCGCGGCGAGCCCGGCGGCATCGTTGAGTTTGCGGGTCAGCCCATCGGTCAACCCCAGCTGGCTGCCCTTGTTCAGCACCTGGCCCAGCAGGCTGCCCGCCCCGCCCACCAGCGGCAACATGATCCGCACCGCCGGATCGGCATAAAAGGCGCCCGGCACCGCCAGCTTGTCGAGCGCGGAGTCGCTTGCCTTGCCCAGCAGCCCGGTCAGGCCGCTGCCTAGCACCTGCGCCTGCGCGCCCGCGGCAAACGGCAGGGCCGCCAGCCCCAGCAGCAAAATGCGGCGTTCGATCGGAAATTCCCTCTGCGACACGGGTTCCTCCTGAATGATTTATGCCACGGTGTCACACACTTGCCCTGGCCGCAAGGTGAACGCCCTTGCGCGCGTGGCGGCACGGTTTACCACTCCCGGCGGGGAGAGAACTCGACATGAACAAGACGATCCTGCGGCGCACCGCCTGGACCCTGCTGGTGCTGGTGCTGGCGCTGTTTGTCGCCCTGGCCAGCTGGGAGCCATTCCTGGCCGAACAGCCCGGCCCTCCCCCGCCGCCGCGCACCTATTCCGCCGAAGTGATCCGCGACGAATGGGGCGTGCCGCATATCCACGGCAAGACAGATGCTGACACGGCCTTCGGCATCGCCTGGGCCCATGCCGAGGACGATTTTTCGACCCTGCAGGATGTCGTTGCGATGACCCGCGGCCGGTTTGGCGCGATTGCCGGGGCGGACGGGGCCGGAGTCGATTTTGCCTATCACTGGCTTGATGCGCGCGGCACCGCGCGGCGCCACTACGCCTCGCTTTCCCCACAGGTCCGCGCGGTGCTCGATGGCTATGCCAGCGGCCTCAACCGCTATGCCGCGCTGCACCCCGGCGAAGTCAAGCTGATGCGCCTGTTCCCGGTCAACGGCGAGGATATTGCCACCGGCTTCGTCCTGCGCCTGCCGTTCTTCTTCGGCCTTGACCGGGTGCTGGGCCCGCTGGCCGAAGGCAAGCCGCTGCGCCCCGAACACGGCCCCAGCCTGACCGGCCAGCCAGCCACCGAATTCGGCCTCGGCAAGGCTGACCAGCTTGCCCCCAGCCGCGCCATGCCGCCCCCCTTGCCGATGGGCGAAGCGGCGGAAACCGCAGGCTCGAACGCCTTTGCGATTGCGCCGGCCCGGTCCGGCGATGGGGTCACCCGGCTGCTGTCCAACAGCCACCAGCCCTATCGCGGCGGGGTGGCCTGGTACGAGCTGGAAATCCAGTCTGACGAAGGCTGGCACTTTGCCGGAGCGACCTTTCCCGGATCGCCGTTTCCCTTCATGGGCCACAATGAGCATCTTGGCTGGACCAACACGGTCAACCGACCGGACCTGATCGACGTGTGGCAATTGCCGCTTGAGGCCGACGGGCAGCACTATCGCTTTGTCGGCGCGCCGGGCGCCGCGCCCAGCCGCGAAATGCTTGAACAGCGCCGGGTGTGGTTGCCGGTGCGGCTGGGCCCACTGGTCCTGCCGGTGCCGCGCATGACCTGGCGCAGCAAGTATGGCCCCGTGATGATCAACGCCAACGGCGCCTTCGCGGTGCGCTATGGCGGGATCGACCGGATCGACAGCGTCGAACAATACTATCGGATCACCCATGCCCGCGATTTCGCCCAGTGGCGCAGCGCCATGGCGATTGGCGGCGTTCCGGCCACCAATTTCATCTACGCCGACCGGGCCGGCAACATCGCCTACTGGTACAATGCCGCGATCCCGCTGCGCACACCGGGGCCGGACTGGCGCCACGCGGTCAGGGATGCCCCGATGTGGCGTGACTATGTTCCGTGGGAACAGTTGCCGCATCTGGTCAACCCGGCGTCGGGCTACCTGTTCAATTCCAACAACACCCCGCTGCTGGCGGCCGGCCCCGGCAGCGAGCTCGACCCGGCCGCCATCCCCGCGATCTGGGGCGTCGAACTGGACCTGACCAACCGCGCCCGCCGCGCCAGCAAGCTGCTGGCAGAGCCCGGCCCGATCGACCGCGCCCGGCTGCTGCGGATCAAGTTCGACACCGGCTACGAACGCGCCGGCTATGTCGCCTGGATGCTGGATGCCATCGCCCGGCTGGACCTGCGGGCCGAGCCTGATCTGGCCGCCGCCCAGCGCCTGCTGGCCGGATGGGATTTCAACGCCGACAGCCAGGGTGCGGCCGATGCCCTGGCGGTGATGGTGCTCGAACCGGCGATGAAGGCCAGTTACGGATTGAAGCCAGCGCCCGATCCTCATGCCGTGCTGGCCGAAACGGTCACCCACCTGCAGCGCCACTTCGGGCGGATCGACCCGCCGCTGGGCCAGGTGCTGCGCATCCGGCGCGGCGCGGTAGACCTGCCCGGCGAAGGCGGCGGCGACACCCTGCGCGCCGCGACCGACTGGGACGTGGATGCCGACGGCCGGCTTTCCATCAAGCACGGCGACAGCTTTGTCATGCTGATCGAATGGGACCGCGCCGGACGGGTTCGCTCGGAGTCGATCCAGCCCTATGGCGCGGCGACAACCCGGCCGGACAGCCCGCACTATGCCGACCAGGCCGCGCTGTTCACCGCCCGAAAGTTCAAGCCCGTCCGCTTCGAACGCGCCGATGTGCTGAAACACGCGGTTCGTCGAATTGTTGTATCAAGCGATAAACCCGTCATGATTGACCGTGCCAAACCGTAACCGGGATTGAACCGACATGCGCCGTATTGCCGCCGTTTCCATGATTGCCCTGTCGCTTGGCGGCTGCTCGATCTTCGCGCCGCGCCGGGCGGCCACGCCGCCCCCTACCCCGCCAGTGGCCGAAGCGCTGGTTATCCCGGTTGCGGCCCCCGCCCCGGCGCCAGCGCCGCTGGCCGAGCTGGTGAAGGCGGTCGACATTCCGTTCGAGACGTTCAAGCTGGCCAACGGCCTGACGGTGATCGTCCACACCGATCGCAAGGCACCGATCGTGGGCGTGACCACCTATTATCGCGTCGGGTCCAAGCACGAGCCGCGCGGGCGCACCGGCTTTGCCCACCTGTTCGAACATCTGATGTTCGGCGGATCGGAGAACGTCCCCAATTTCGACATTCCGCTCGAAGGCGCAGGCTCGACCGGCACCAACGGCTCCACCTGGTACGACCGCACCAACTATGTCGAAACCGTGCCCAAGGGCGCGCTCGACCTGGCGCTGTTCATGGAAAGCGACCGCATGGGCCACCTGCTCGGCGCGGTGACGCAGGACAAGCTGGATAAGCAGCGCGGCGTGGTCCAGAACGAAAAGCGCCAGGGCGACAACCAGCCCTATGGCCTGGAAGATTATGCGATCGGCGAAGGGCTGTTCCCGGTCGGCCACCCCTATCGCCATTCGACTATCGGTTCGATGGCCGACCTCAACGCCGCGAGCCTGTCCGACGTGCGCAAGTGGTTCACCGACAATTACGGCCCGAACAACGCCGTGCTGGTGCTGACCGGCGATATCGACGCGGCCACCGCCCGCCCGCTGGTGGAAAAGTGGTTCGGCCAGATTCCCGCCGGCCCGGCCGTGGCCAAGGTGACGGCGGGTCCGGTTGACCTTGCCGCCCCGGTCAAGCGCGACATGGCCGACCAGGTCCCCAACCTGCGGCTGACCCGCGTGTGGAGCGGGCCGGGCCTGAACGATGCGGATGCCGCAGCCCTGGAAGTGGGCATGGACATCCTTGGCGGCCTGTCCAGCTCGCGGCTCGACAACGCGCTGGTGCGCGGCGGCAAGCAGGCCGTCTCGGTCAGCGCCAGCGCCCAGCAGCACGAACAGACGAGCATGCTGCAAGTGGCGATGATGGTGCGCGAAGGCGTGCTGCGCGGCGAGGCTGAGGCCGCGCTGGACGGCGTGATCGCCAAATATCTTGAAGAAGGCCCGAGCGAGGACGAGGTGCGCCGCAGCGCCACTCGGCTGGTCAGCCAGGAAATCGGGCAGCTCGAAGTGGTCGGCGATTTCGGCGGCAAGGGCATGACGCTGGCCGAAGGGCAACTCTATTCCGGCGATCCGGCACAGTACAAGGCGCGCCTGGCCCGCATCGCCGCGCTGACCCCGGCGGACATCAAGGCCGCGCTGAACCGCTGGCTGGGCCGCCCGGTGCTGGCGGTCAACACCCTGCCCGGCCTGCGCACCGAAAAGGGCGAGGTGATGGGCGGCTGGGGCGACGAGGCGCAGCGCCCGGCTCCGAAGCCCGATGCGAAGAAGCCCGCGCCCAAGCTGGCCAGCGGGCCCAGGCGTGTGGCCCCGCCGGTCGCCCCGGTGGGCGACCTGGCATTTCCGGGGATCGAGCGGGCGAAGCTGGACAACGGCATCCCGGTGGCGCTGGTGCGCCGCACCGGTGTGCCCAAGGTGATGGTCAACCTCAGCTTCGCCTCTGGCACGGCGGCGGATTCGCGCGATGCACCGGGCACCCAGTCGCTGATGCTGGCGCTGCTCGATGAAGGCAGCCAGGACAAGGATTCGGTCCAGATCGCCGAAGCGCAGGAACGGCTGGGCGCGACGATCACTGCTGCGGCCGGGCTGGACGCCAGCGCGGTCACGCTGGACGCGCTCAGTGCCAATCTCGCCCCCTCGCTCGACCTGCTGGCCGAAGTGGTGCGCCGCCCGGCCTTCCGGGACGAAGACGTGGCCCGCGTGCGCGACCAGCGTCTGGCCGAGATCGCCCAGGCCGAAGCCAACCCCCGCGCTCTGGCCGCGCGGGCCATGGCGCCGATCCTGTATGGCAAGGATCACCCTTACGGCCTGCCCAGCGACGGGTTGGGCACCGCCGAGGCGGTCAAGGCGATGACGCCCGAGACCTTGCGCGCCGCGCACGAGCAATGGTTCCGCGCCGATGGGCTGAAGATCACCGTGGTCGGCGATGCGACCATGGCGCAGTTGCTGCCGCTGCTGAACCAGAGCTTCGGCAACTGGGGGATCAAGGCTTCGGCCTATCCCTATGTCAGCATCGACCGTCCGGTCCCCGCGCCGCAGCCGCGCATCGTGCTGATCGACCGGCCGGGCTCGCCGCAATCGGTGATCATGGGCGGGCGGGTGCTGCCGCTGAAGGGCACCGACCAGGACAAGGAAGCCCTGGATCTTGCCAACGAGGTTCTGGGCAACGGTTTTCTCAGCCGGCTCAACATGGACCTGCGCGAGGACAAGGGCTGGTCCTATGGCGTGCGTTCGAGTGTTTCCAGCCCGATCGGGGCGCGCGCGCTGACCGTCACCGCCCCGGTGCAGGCTGACCGTACCGGCGATTCGATCAAGCTGATCATGGCCCAGATGGCCGCCTTCCCCGCCAAGAAGCCGGTCGATCCGGTGGAACTGGCGCGCGTCACCGATGGCAACGTGCGCGGCCTGCCCAACCGCTTCCAGACCAACGCACAGGTACTGGGCGCGGTGGTGGCCGGGCAGCGCCTGGGCCGGCCGGACGATTACATTGCCACCCTCGCCAGCCGCTATCGCAAGATCGACGCCAAGGCGATCGACGGCATGGCCAGTGAGTTCCTCCACCCGCAGGGGCTGGTCTTCGTGGTGGTCGGCGATCGCAAGCTGGTCGAACCGCAGCTCAAGGGCCTTGGCCTGCCGGTGGAGATCGCCTCCCCGGTTGACAGCGGCGGCGCATCAGGCAAGTGATAGCACTACTTACCCCTTTGTAAGTTTACCCCCAAAGACCGAGGAGAGTGACAATGTCTGTTGCCGGAACCTATGAATGCGTGACCAAGACCCCGATGGGTGACCAGAAGAGCGACGTGACCATCGTGGTCGATGGCGACACCTTCACCGGCACCAACATCGGCGCGATGGGCTCGATGGAACTGGAAAACGGCAAGGTCGATGGCAACACGCTGACCTGGTCGATGAAGATGACTGTGCCGATGCCGATGACCCTGGAGGGCACCGCCACCGTTGATGGCGACACCCTGACCGGCTCGGTCAAGGCCGGCGCCTTCGGCTCGTTCCCGATGAGCGGCACCCGCAAGGCCTGATCTTCAGGCGGCATTGCCAAAAACAGGAAGGGCGCCGGAGCGATCCGGCGCCCTTTTTGCTGGTCGTGAGAACCGGCGGGAAACTTGCCCCGCCGCGCGTTAGCCCAGCTTGTCCTTCAGCACCTGGTTGACCAGCTGCGGGTTGCCCTTGCCCTGCATGGCTTTCATCGTCTGGCCGACGAAGAAGCCGAACAGGGCTTCCTTGCCGCCCTTGTACTGTTCGACCTTGTCCTGGTTGGCAGCCAGCACCGCGTCCACCGCGGCTTCGATCGCGCCGGTGTCGGTGGTCTGCTTCAGCCCTTCGCGTTCGACGATCGCGGCAGCGCCGTCACCGCTTTCCAGCATCTTTTCCAGCACCTGCTTGGCAATGCTGCCGGAAATGGTGCCATCGGCCACCAGCGCCAGCAGTTCCGCCCCGCCTTCCGGGCTGACCGGGCTGTCATCCAGCCCCTTGCCCAGCTTGTTGAGCGCGCCGAACAGTTCCGAGATCAGCCAGTTGCTGGCCTGCTTGGCAACGTCCGCCTCGCTCTTGCCGGCCTTGGCGGCGGTGGCGGCGAGCAGCACCTCGAACCAGCGCGCGGTGTCGACATCGGCGGTCAGCACCCCGGCGTTGTAGGCCGACAGGCCCAGCGCGCTTTCATAGCGGTGGCGCTTGGCATCGGGCAGTTCCGGCAGGCTCGCGCGGCATTCTTCGAGGAACGCGTCGTCCAGTTCCAGCGGCAGCAGGTCCGGATCCGGGAAATAGCGGTAATCGTGCGCGTCTTCCTTGCTGCGCATCGACCGGGTGGTGCCGCTGTCGGGATCGAACAGGCGGGTTTCCTGGACGATCTTGCCGCCGCTTTCCAGCACGTCGACCTGACGGTTCGCCTCATGCTCGATCGCCTGCATTACGAAGCGGACCGAGTTGACGTTCTTGGTTTCGGTGCGGGTGCCGAATTCCTCGCCCGGGCGGCGCACCGAGACGTTGACGTCGGCACGCATCGAACCCTGGTCCATGTTGCCGTCGCAACTGCCGACATAGCGCAGGATCTGGCGCAGCTTGGACAGGTAGGCCCCCGCCTCTGCCGGTGAGCGCATGTCCGGGCGGCTGACGATCTCCATCAGCGCCACACCCGACCGGTTGAGGTCGACATAGGACATGGTCGGATGCTGATCGTGCATCAGCTTGCCGGCGTCCTGTTCGACATGGATGCGCTCGATCCCGATGGTCTTGGTGTCCTCGGGGTTCTTGTCGTCCAGCGCGATTTCCAGGCTGCCTTCGCCGACCAGCGGATGATACAGCTGGCTGATCTGGTAGCCCTGCGGCAAGTCGGCATAGAAGTAGTTCTTGCGGTCGAAGCGCGACCACTTGTTGATCTGGGCCTGGATCGCCATCCCGGTGCGCACCGCCTGGCGGATGCATTCGCGGTTGGGGACCGGCAGCATCCCCGGCATAGCCGCGTCGATCAGGCTGACCTGCGCATTGGGTTCAGCGCCAAATGCTGTTGCCGCGCCCGAAAACAGCTTGCTGTTGGAAGTGACCTGCGCGTGGACTTCAAGGCCGATCACGACCTCCCATTCGCCCGTGGCGCCCTGGATGCGATAAGTGCTCATAACCCCAGCCGATAGGGCCGCCTCGCGCCTGTGAAAAGGGGGAAAAGCGCCGCGCTAGCCAATCCGTGGCGCGATCCGCCGCGACCATTCGCGCAAGGGGCGCTCAACCAGGGCATACATAGCCCCCGCGGCCAATACGGCGACCAGCAGCGCGGCCAGCCCGCCCAGATCGGCATACAGCCCCAATGCACCAGACAAGGCCGGGCGGTTCGCATTGGCTCCCGCCACGAACAGGCCCTGCCAGCCTAGCCCCCCGGCAAGCCACGCCATGGCCGACATCGCCGCGCTTTCGGCCAGCGGATGGACCATGTAGAGCGAGTAGGACACCGCCCCCAGCCAGACGAAGGGCCGCCACAGCAGCACGCGCGAAACCATGCCGCGCTGCGGCGCGAAGACCAGTACGAGCACGGCGAACAGCAGGTCGAACCCCAGCGTGAACGGCAGGAAGCCAGCGCGAAGGATCACCCAGACCAGCAGGGCCGACAGCCCCAGCTCGGCCGTGCTCATCGCCGCACCGGCCGACTTTCGCGCCCAGGGTTCAAGCCAGGTCCAGGCGCGCCAGGCAACGACGCCCAGTCCGAACCCGCACAGCCCGCGCAGTAGCTTGTGATAACCGCCGATCCATTCGGGCCGGGTCATCAGCCAGCCCGCCATCAGCGCCGTGCCCAGGCTGGCCAGCCACCATCCCCGGCCCAGCCGCCGCCAGCCCAGCGCCGCCAGGACATAGAGGAGCATTTCAACCGAGATCGACCAGCTCTGGACCGACCAGGTCATGATCGCCGTTGGCACCAGCGCCTGGAGCAGCAGCAGCTGAACGGCGAAATCACCAGGCGAACGCGTGAAGGCGAAAGCCGGGCGCCCGGTCAGGGCCGCGCTGCCACTTACCCAGACGATGAGTTCGATACCCAGGTAGGCCAGCAACACAACCAGGTGCACCGGCCAGATCCGCCCCGCCCGCAGCCACAGGAACCGCCGCGGCGGATAGCCCGTCAGCAAGCGCTCGCCATAAGCCGAGGCAATGACGAAACCCGACAGGACAAAGAAGAAATCGACCCACAGGCTGCCAAGCCAGAAGAAGCGGTGCCCGAGCACCGGTCCCTGCGCGCCCAGGTGCTGGATCGCGACGATCAGCGCGGCCACGCCGCGCAGCGAATCCAGCACCTGGAAACGGTGCGGCGCGGGGGCTGCGGGATTTCCCATTGGCCCTGCGCGCCGGTTCAGCGGACGGCCGGACCGGACTTGCGGGTCAGCACGATGAACGGCACCTGCCCGCGCTCGAACGCTTCGCGTTTGTCGACCATGGCAAAGGGGGGAGCATGGTCACCATAGATATAGACCACGTCCGGCGGCATCGGCGCCTCGGCAATCTGTTTGCCCAGCCGGGCCAGCAGGTTCGACATGGTGTTGGCATAGAGGCACAGGTCGGGATCGGTCATGCCCGCAATGGCTCCGCAGCGATCATCCCCCAGGCTCGAAACGCCCAGCGGAAAGTGGCTTTGCAGGGTCATCACGTGGGCCATCGCCTTGTGCCGGGCTGAGAGAAATTCGAGCGCGGCCTGGACCACGGTGGCATCGCAGGTCCCGACGAAGGTGTTGTCCTGGCACACGGTCATGTTGGGATTGCGGCGATGGAAATCGTCCCCGAACATGGTCTCGTCAAACCCGATCCCCGGATAGATCTGGACACGATTGTAGAAATAGCCGGTGTTGCCGTGCAGCCCGATGGTTTGGTAACCCTGCTTGCGCAGCTGCGCCGGCAGGCAGTTCGCCCCGATCCTGGCGATGGATTCCTTCCCCGGCGTACCCAGTGTACGCAGTCCGCACAGCTCGCGCAGTTCGCCCGACAGGGTCGCACCCTTGAACGGATGACGCCCCATTTCGACCGTATAGACCTGCCCCACGGCCCGTTCGAGCGGCGCGAAGACCACCGCGTCCGCCGCCGGATCCTTGAACAGGCCCAGCGCTTCGACCGACAGCGAAAGGATACGCGCCGGGCGCTGCGCTTCGGGCAGGCCAAGCACGCGCTGCTGCATGGCGGGAAAATCGACCGGCTCGGCGCGAAACCCCTGATAGTTGATCCAGGCCTCGCCGAGGTGAAAGAGGCTCAGCGCCCCGCTGGTCGCAACGTTGATGCTCAGCGCATTGCGCCGTTCATTGGACGATCCCAGCTTTTCAGCGCCAACCACCACCAGGGTAACCAGCAGCACCGGCCAGATCCGGGCCCGGTCCAGCCGGACCGGCCGGACCAGCAGATAGACCAGGAACATGGCGCCCAGGCCCAGCACGGCCCATTTCAGCATGGTGCCCCACGGCCAATAGGATGCAAAGGCCAGGTAATCGGCCACCAGCACCGGATCGACCAGGTAGATCACCCCGATGCCGACCAGCACCTGGACTGAAAACGACGCAATGATCGCCAGGAAGCCGAGCCGGATCAGCCAGATACTGCCAATCCGCGCACCCAGCAGCATCAAGACGTAGGCGAGTACGAAATCGAGATCGAACCACGGCCCGGTAAACCCGAATCGGGCTGAAAGCGCCTTGTAGACCAGCGTCGGCAGGACAATCAGCAGCAGCACGGCAAAGCCAGTGGCCCGCCAGTTGCTGCCGTCTAACGGCCGCAGCCGCGCGCGCAGCACCACCAGCGCCGGCAGGATCCGTTGCACCATTCGACTTGTCATTCCACCGCCCATCAAGCGCACCGACGGTGCACGGTTCGATCCAGCGCGAGCCCCGAGGAGGCGGACATTACCAGCCCGAAGGCCGGGCTGCTACGTATTATTACGTGCCTGTTACCACCACCGCTGGGGGCGGGCAGCGAAACCGGCGCGTTGCTCGATCGCGAGGCCCGCGTTGAGCACGCCCTGTTCATCGAACGGCTTGCCGACGATTTGCAGCCCGAGCGGCAGACCTTCGCGGTTCAGGCCGGCGGGCACCGACATGGCCGGCAGCCCGGCCAGGCTCGCCGGCACGGCGAACACGTCGTTCAGGTACATCGCCAGCGGATCCGAGACCATTTCGCCCAGGCCGAATGCGGCGGTCGGCGCGGTCGGCGCCAGGATCACGTCGCACTGGGTGAAAGCGTTCTTGAAATCGTGGCTGATCAACGTGCGGACCTTCTGCGCCTGGGTGTAATAGGCGTCATAGAAACCGGCGCTCAGCACATAGGTCCCGATCATGATGCGGCGCTTGACCTCGGCCCCGAAACCGGCGGCGCGGGTGGCGGCGTACATGTCCTGCAGGCCGGCCCCTTCGGGCAGATCGCGCAGGCCGTAGCGCACCCCGTCATAGCGAGCGAGGTTCGACGAGGCTTCGGCCGGAGCGATGATGTAATAGGTCGGCAGCGCATACTTGGTGTGCGGCAGCGACACATCGACCACTTCCGCGCCCGCGTCCTTCAGCCATTCGATCCCGCGGTCCCAGCTGGCCGCGACATCGGCGTCCAGCCCGTCGACACGGTATTCGCGCGGGATGCCCACCTTCTTGCCCTTGAGATCGCCGCTCAGGCCAGCTTCCCATTCGGGCACCGGCAGGTCGAGGCTGGTCGAATCCTTGGGGTCGAACCCGGCCATTGCTTCCAGCATGATCGCACAGTCGCGCACGTCGCGGGCCATCGGCCCGGCTTGGTCGAGCGAGCTGGCAAAGGCAACGATGCCCCAGCGGCTGCACCGCCCATAGGTCGGCTTGATCCCGGAAATGCCGGTAAAGGCGGCGGGCTGGCGGATCGAGCCGCCCGTATCGGTCCCGGTCGCCGCCGGGCAGAGCCGCGCGGACACGGCCGCCGAGCTGCCGCCCGAGCTGCCGCCCGGGGCCAGCGGCGCGTTGCCACCGTCATTGCGCCGCCACGGCGAAATCACGTTGCCGAAATAGCTCGTCTCGTTCGACGAACCCATCGCGAACTGATCAAGGTTGAGCTTGCCCAGCATGCCGGCGCCGGCATCCCACAGCTTCTGGCCGACGGTGCTTTCGTATTCGGGCTTGAACCCTTCTAGGATGTGGCTGGCCGCGGTGGTCTGCACGCCCTTGGTGGCGAACAGGTCCTTCATCCCGATCGGCACGCCGCCCATCTTGCCCAGCGGCTGGCCGGCAGCGCGGCGCGCGTCGGTGGCGCGGGCCGCCTCAAGCGCCATTTCGGGCGTGGTCACGATGAACGCGTTGAGCGCATCCTGCGCGGCGGCAACGTTGGCGTTGAACGCCTCGGCCACTTCAACGGCGGTGAAATCGCCCTTTGCCACGCCATCGCGGATCGCGGCAATCCCCAGGTCGGTCAGCGAGTCAGACGAATTTGGCATTATTCGATCACCTTGGGCACGCCGAAGAAGCCGTGTTCGGCCGCCGGGGCATTGGCCAGCACCGCATCGCGCCGCCCGCCGCCGGTCAGCGGATCGGCGTCGATCACGTCATCGCGCAGGCGCAGCTTGTTCTCGATCACCGCGGTCATCGGCTCGATCCCGGTCACGTCCACTTCGCCGAGCTGTTCCACCCAGGCGAGAATGCCGTTGAGTTCGGGGACCATCGCTTCAAGTTCAGCCTCGCTCACCTTGATGCGGGCCAGCGAAGCGATCTTGGCCACGGTTGCGGTATCGACCGACATGGCGTTCCTTTGCGTTACGGGTTCGGCCCCGCGCTAGCACCGGCCAGCGCAAGCTTCAACATCTGGCGCCGAAGCGGTGCCTCAGCGCGGCGGGCCGGCGGGCAGGACGCCTTCGGGCAGCGGCGGTTCGCCGGGCGCGGCGCCCTGGCCACCCTTGCCGCCCTGCTGCTGCATCTGCTGCAACTGCTGCATCATGCGCTGCTGCGCCTCGATCTCGGCGCGGCTCTTGAAATCGATCAGTTCGATTTCGAAGGTCAGATCGGAATTGGGCGGAATGTCGCCCGCGGCTTTGTCGCCATAGCCCAGCGAGGCCGGGATGAAGACCTTGTACTTGCCGCCGCGCTGCATCTGTTCAAGCGCCTTGGTGAAGCCGGGGATCACCCCTTCGACCGGGAATGCGGCCTGTTCCTGCTGGTCGAACACCTTGCCGTTGGCCAGCGTGCCCTTGTACTTGATCAGCACCACGTCGGCCACGGTCGGCGAAGCGCCGGCACCGGCCTTGACCACTTCGACCGCCACGCTGGCGGGCTTGGTCGCATAGGCGAGGCCGCCGGCGGCGAGCGCGGCGGCGGCGATGCCGATCCACAGCTTGGCAAGGGCGCCCTTGGCGATGGGCTGCAGGGGAACGCGGGTAATTTCGGTCATGCTGGCCTTCCTTGGCGCGCCGGATGCGAAAAGGGCGCGGATTCGTCCGCGCCCTCATGGCTTATCACGCTTTGGCGTTCAAGCATTCCGGTGAGGCGAAAACACGCTTTCCGCCTTATCGGCCTGCCTTACTTGACGCCGTCGCGTTCCATGCGCTTGCGCTCCATCTTGCGGGCGCGGCGCACGGCAGCAGCCTTTTCGCGGGCGCGCTTTTCCGACGGCTTTTCGTAGTGACGACGCAGCTTCATCTCGCGGTACACGCCCTCGCGCTGCAGCTTCTTCTTGAGCGCACGCAGGGCCTGTTCGACATTGTTGTCGCGGACGAGAATTTGCATAAACCGACACACCTCACATACAAAAAGGCCAGAACCCCGCGTTATGCCTGTGCGGGGGAGCACCCTTTAGATCAGCAACAGAAAGACGGGCCGAATCCACTCGGATCGGCGCGAACCGGCGGGCGGCTAGCAGAGAGTCGGCACCATGGCAAGCCGGGATGTTCCGGAGGCGGGGGCACTTTTGCCCCGCAGCCCCCTCCGATGTTGCACGAAAGCAGCACCGGATCGGAAGCGACAATGCTTCTTTCGAAGCGCCTTCGCGGGGTATCCTGCGACAAGCCGCAATCCCTTGGGAGAGATTGCCGATGCATAACAGTCGCAACCGCCGCGCCGCGTCAGTCCACCACGGACCCCGGCCATCCGGACGCCCCATCGCCGCGCCGCCGGTCATTGCCCTGCCGCAGTTGACCGAAGCACTGCGCCCCCTTCCGCAGCGCAGCACCCTTGCGTCTAGCCGTCCGGCTGGACTGGCCGCCCAGATCGCCTGGTGGCTGCAAGGCCGCGCCCACGCCTTGTCACGATTGCTGGCGTCCCTGTCCAGAGCAGATCGCCCGCCCCCCGGGCATCAGGCGGAACTGGACCGGCTGCGCCAGGAAAACACACACCTGCGCGCCCAGCTTGAAGCCCTGCTGGCATTGCGCCCGCAATCGGCAATGCCTGACACCTGACCCCCGGCAGGCGGCGGCACCGGCCCGTCCCCCCGCACCGCACCCGCCCGTGCCGCCGCCCTTCTTGACTGCCAGCGCCAATTGCCACCCGCGGCGATCTGTGGTCAGTGCCCTGCCGGAAGGGGGCGCAACCAGCCGATGCATACCAGTTTCACCGCGGCCGACTGGGCCGTGCTGGGTCTTTACATTGCCTTGCTGGCGCTGGCCGGCTGGCTATCGACCAAGCGCGGCCTGGCCAGCCGTGACGATTATTTCCTCGCCGGGCACCATGCGCCAACCTGGCTGGTCGCGGTTTCAGTGCTGTCCACGGTGCAATCGGCGGCGACGTTCCTGGGCGCGCCGGATTCGAGCTATCGCGGCAACTTCACTTACCTGTCGGGGGTGATCGGCGCGCTGCTGGCCGCCTGGATCGTCGCTCAGGTGCTGATCCCGCGCTTCTACGCACTGGGGGTGACGACCGTTTACGAGCTGCTCGAAACCCGCTTCGATGCCCGCGCGCGGCGGGCGGCGGCGCTCATGTACCTGGTGGGGCGCATCCTCGCCAGCGGGGCGCGGCTGTACCTTGCAGCCATCGCCGTCTCGATGATCCTGTTCCTCGATGTCTCTGCCCCGCACATCGCCATGGCCGCTTTCGTGCTGCTGCTGTTCGGGCTGGTGTTCACCTTCATGGGCGGGCTGCAATCGATCATCTGGAGCGACCTGGTGCAGGTCGTGCTTTATGTCGGGGCGGCGCTGGTGGTGGCGGTTTATCTCTGGCAGCTGATCCCGCTCGATTTGGCGCAGGCGGTCGATGCGCTGCGCCATGCCCCCGGCGGCGACAAGCTGACCGTGATCGACTGGACGCCCAGCCTGTCCGCCCCGTTCGGGATCTTCGCGGTGCTGACCGGGGTGACGCTGCTCAACGTCGGCTCGTCGGGGCTGGATCAGGACATCACCCAGCGCCTGATTGCCTGCCGCGATGCGAAGCAGGGCAATGCCGCGCTTTACCTCGCCAACTGGGTCAGCCTGCCGGTGATCGCGCTGTTCCTGCTGATCGGCGCGCTGCTTCATCTCTATTACGCGGGCGGGCATGGCCCGGCAGGGACCTTCCAGGGCGAAAAGGTCACCGTGTTCATGCACTTCATTCTGACCGAACTGCCCCCCGGCCTGCGCGGACTGGTGACGGTGGGGGTGATCGCGGCGGCTGCAATCAATTCCGGGCTGATCAGCATGGCCTCGGTCCTGGTCAACGACCTTTACCGCCCGTGGAGCGAGGCGCGCGGCAGCCACGGTGAGGCGCACTACGTCCGCGCCGGGCGGGTCGCCTCGGTGCTGCTGGGGCTGGCGCTGTTCGGCATGGCGATTCTGTCCTACTACTGGCAGCACTATTCCGATGCCTCGCTGCTGGAATTCGTGCTGGGGGTGATGGCCTTCGCCTATTCCGGGCTGATCGGCGTTTACGGCGTGGCGCTGTTCACCGCGCGCGGCAGCTCGGCCAGCGCGATTGCCGCCTTTGCCGCCGGGTTCCTGGCCGTGCTGGCGTTCCAACCCTATGTCATCGACATTGTCGGCCTGCCCGCCGCCCTCCGGGGCATCGCCTTCCCGTGGCAGCTGGTGGCGGGCACCATGGTCGCCGCTCTGGTTTGCGCCGCTGCGCCGGGCAAGGGAGTGGCGCGCGGCGCAACAAGCGGCTAAGGCGCGGGCAATGACCAATCCGCCAAACTTCATGGCCAGCTCGCTCTACGTCGCTCTTGGCGGCGGGATCGGGGCGTGGCTGCGCTACATCGTCGGCCGGGCATGGACCCTGGCGATCGGCCCGGTCGCGGCCAGCGCATTTCCCTGGGCAACGCTGAGCGTGAACCTGATCGGCAGCTTCGCCATGGGGCTGCTGGCCGGCTGGCTGGCGCGGTTCGGCGCGCATGGCGAAGGCTGGCGGCTGCTGCTGGGCGTCGGCGTGCTGGGCGGCTTCACCACTTTTTCCGCCTTCAGCCTGGAACTGGCCAGCATGGCGCAGCGCGGCGCGCTGGGCATGGCGGCGGGCTATGCGCTGGTTTCGCTGGTGGGCGGCGTAGCCGGGCTGTTTGCCGGCCTGGCAATGATGCGGGTGGCGGCATGAGCGAGAACGTTCGCCAGTTCACCGTGGGCGCCGACGATGATGGCGTGCGCCTCGACCGCTGGTTCAAGCGCCACTTGCCGCAGGTCGGCTTTGCCACGGTCAGTCGCTGGGCGCGCACCGGGCAGATCCGCGTCGATGGCAAGCGCGCCGACGTGGCCGACCGGCTGGCCAAGGGCCAGGTTGTGCGCGTGCCCCCCGGCGGCGATGCCCCGGACCGCAAGGCCCGCGCCCGCAAGCCGCTGACCGAGGCGCAGATCGCTTTGGCCGAAAGCATGGTGATCACCCAGGATCCCGCCGCGATCGTCCTGAACAAGCCGCCGGGCCTGGCAACGCAGGGCGGCAGCGGAACCTACGAACATGTCGACGGACTGCTCGACGCCTTCGCGCCTGATGGCCCTCGCCCGAGGCTGGTCCACCGACTCGACAAGGACACTTCCGGCGTGCTGCTGATCGCGCGCACTCCGGGCAGCGCGGCATACTTTTCCCGGCACTTCTCCGGGCGTTCGGCGCGCAAGATCTATTGGGCGCTCATCGTCGGCGTCCCCTCGATCGAGGACGGGTTGATCGACCTGCCGCTGGGCAAGCAGCCAGGCAGCGGCGGCGAGAAGATGATGGTCGACCAGAGCGAGCACGGGCAGACCGCCCGCACCCGCTACCGCGTGCTCGACCGCGCCGGCAACCGCTGTGCCTGGGTCGAACTGCAACCGCTGACCGGGCGCACCCACCAGCTGCGCGTGCACATGGCGGCGATCGGCCATCCGATCGTCGGCGACGGCAAGTATGGCGGCCCCGATGCCTTCCTGTCGGGCAGCATCAGCCGCAAGATGCACCTGCATGCGCGCCGCCTGATCATCGACCATCCGGACGGCTCCCCGCTCGACGTGGTGGCCGAGTTGCCCGAGCATTTCGCCGCCAGCATGGCGCAGCTCGGCTTTGACGAGGAACTGGGCGCGGAACTGCCCGATCCGCCCAAGCTGGATGCGCGCACCGCCGCGAAGCAGGCAGCCAAGGCCCATGCCAAGCAGCTGCGCAAGGAACACCGGGGCGAACGCCGCAGCCGGGGCAAGTCGGACCTGCCCAAGGCCCCGGGCAAGCCGCCCGCCAAGAAGCGCGGCCCGACCAAGGGCAAGGGCTCGCCCGTGCCCGCTGCTAAGCGGCCGCCCGCCAAGCGTCCATCCGGCAAGCCGAAACCGCGCTGATGCATCCCAGCCAGTCCTTCCGCTTTTCCGGCACCGAGGGTGAGCGGCGCGAGCTGCTGGAAACGATGCTGGACGAGATCGGCTTCGGCATGATCTTTGCCCAGACACCGGACGGCCCGCGCGTGGCGCACACGCCGCTGATCTCCACCGGTGACGGCGCCTTGCAGTTTCACCTGTCGCGCGGCAACGCCATGGCCAAGTATCTTGACGGGATGACCGTGCTGGCCGTGATCAATGGCCCGGACGGCTATGTCAGCCCGCGCTGGTATGCCGATCCGCAGCAGGTGCCGACCTGGAACTACGTCGCGCTTGAACTCGAAGGGCGGGTGCGGCGGCTGGGCAGCGAAGCGCTGACCGCCTTGCTCGAGGACCTGTCCACTCGCCACGAAGCGCGGATCGAGGAAGGCGAGCCCTGGACGCTGGACAAGCTGCCGCCGGAAAAGCTGCGCGCCATGCTGGCGGGGATCGTCGGCTTCGAACTGGAAGTGCAGGTCTGGCGCGAAACGCTCAAGCTCAGCCAGAACAAGCCGGCCGAGGAACGCGCCCGACTGGCCGATGGGCTGGAAAGCGAAGGCAGCCCGGCGATCGCGTCGATCATGCGGAGCCTGGCGCCATGACCGTGCGGCTGGCTGTGTTCGATTGCGACGGCACCTTGGTCGACGGCCAAGCGGGGGTGTGCCACGCGATGGAGCAGGCCTTTGTCGAAACCGGCCTGCCCGCGCCCGACCGGCACCAGGTGCGCCGGATCGTCGGGCTGAGCCTGCCGCAAGCGATCCGCCTGCTCGCCCCTGAGGCGGACGAGGAACTGCGCACCGAGATCGACCGGCAATACCGCGCGATCTTCCGCGCCGCACGCGAGGCCGGACAACTGGTCGAGCCGCTCTATGACGGCATCCGCGAGTTGCTCGATGCCCTGCTGGCCGATGGCTGGACGCTGGGCGTAGCCACCGGCAAGAGCGACCGGGGGCTGGAACACTGCCTGGCGAGCCACGGCCTCTCGCGCCATTTCCTGACCCTGCAGACCGCCGACCGTCACCCGTCCAAGCCGCATCCGTCAATGCTCGACGCGGCGCTGGCCGATGCTCTGGCCGCGCCCGACCAGGCCGTGATGATCGGCGATACCCAGTACGACATGGCCATGGCGGTCAATGCCGGGGTGCGCGCGCTGGGGGTGGACTGGGGCTATCACACCACTGCCGAACTGCACGATGCCGGGGCCCAGGCCGTGGCCACCAGCCCCGCACACCTGTTGGAGCTGCTGGCATGAATGACGATCTCGCGCGCACCCGGTTCCTGTTCCTCAACCTGATCCGCCTGGGCGCGCTGGCGCTGGTGCTGTTCGGCGTGACCATCGCTTCGGGCAAGATGGGCTGGCCGGAATGGATCGGCCTGGTCCTGGCCCTGGCCGGGGCGGCCGAATTCTTCTTTCTCCCCTGGATGCTGGCAAAACGCTGGAAAAGCACAGATCAATGAAGCGGTTCTACAAGGAAGTTGCCGTCACCCCTGAGGCTGGCGGCTGGCGGGTTACCCTGGATGGACGCGGCATCCGCACCGCGCGCGGGGCGGCGCAGCTGGTGCCGACCCAGCCCCTGGCCGAAGCGATGGCGCAGGAATGGGCCGAACAGGGTGAAACGATCGATCCGGCGCGCTTCATGCTGCGCGACATGGCCGATTATGCCATCGACGTGGTTGCCGCAGAGCGCGGCGACGTGATCGCCACGCTGCTGGGCTACGCCGAAACCGACACGCTGTGCTACCGCGCCGAAGCCGGGGAACCCTTGCTAGAGCGGCAAGAGGCGGTGTGGGAACCGCTGCTGACCGCCGCCGAGGCCCGCTGGGACGTGCATTTCGAACGGATCAGCGGGATCATCCACCGCCCCCAGCCCGCCGCCACGATCAAGCGGCTGGAAGCCGTGCTGCAAGCGCAAGGCCTCTTTGCCCTGGCCGCGCTCAACACGCTGACCACGCTTGCAGCCTCGCTGGTGATCGGCCTTGCGGCGCTGGCGGCTGATGCCGATGCCGAAGCGCTGTGGGACGCCGCCGAACTGGAAGGCGACTGGCAGGCCGACCTGTGGGGCAAGGACGCCGAGTCGGAAGACCGCCGGGCGCGCCGCCTCGCCGCCTTTGCCAGCGCGATGCGATTTGCCGCGCTGGCGCGGGGCTAGCCGGCCTTCATCCAGTCGGCGACTTGCGCGGCGACCTCATTCGCCGCCTTGTTCAGCGCTGGGCCGACCGCTTCGGGCTTGGCCGAAATGCCCGGCACCACGGCTTCGAAGCGCTTGCTGGCCAGCACGCCGCTGGCATCGCTGCGCAGGGCATCGAACCGCACGACCACGGCCTGGCGCTGGGCATCGTAGCCCATGTCAAGCAGGCGGCCCGACAGCCGCTGGGCGACCAGCGGCACGGCCTGGTCGTCTTCCAGCACCAGCCGCCCGCCCTGTGCGCGCAGTGTTTCGGCCAGCAGGCTGCGGAACAGCCGCGCCGGGCGTTCCACCCACAGCGCGTTCTGGAGATAGGCGACACCGCTGGCGCTGAGCTGCACCGGCACCCTCTGCACCGCCAGGCGGCGGTCGGTTTCCGGTTCCATCACCATTACCGCGTCGCTGCCGGGCTTGCCCATGCTGGCGGCGCCAGCCGGCACGGCGGCGGCGGCGGACAGGTTGAACAGCACCGGCGGCGGCTTGGCCCCGCCCAGTCCGAAGCAGCCCGACAGGGCCAGCGCCAGCACGGCGACCAGGCCGCAGCGGACAGGCGTGGTGTGGCGCATCGTGGCGGGTTCCTTCTGTCCGGTCATGGCTTGTAGTCCGGCAACTGCTGGCTGCCGCCCAGCAGCGATCCAGCGCCCTGGTCCTGAATCTTTTCGGTAATGTCACGCAGCGCCCGGGTGGTCGCGCGCAGGTCGCGGATCGCGGCTTCGGCCTGGGGCAGCGTGGTTTCATTGAGCTGGCGCGTGGCCGGACGGGCATCGGCGATCATCTTGTTGAATTCATCCGACGAACGCTCGACCGATTTCAGCGACTGCCGGAACTGCACCAGCATCTGCTTGCCTTCGGTATTGAGCGTCGCATCGGTGTTGACCGCGGCCTGCTGGAACGCCTGGACCGCCACTTGCGCATCGGCCAGGGTCTTCTGCAGTTCCACCATGGTCCGCTGCACTTCGGGCGAGGCATTGGCCAGCTGGCCGGTCATCCGGTCGGTATTGGCCAGGATGTTCTCGATCGACTGCTGGTTCTTGTCGGAAAAGACCATGGTCATCCGCTCGGTCAGCGTCGCGAGCCGTTCCATCAGCACCGGCGCGCTGTTGAGCAGCTCGCCCAGCCCGCCGCGCTTGGTCGGTATCACCGGCACACCTTCGGGGCAACCGGCGCGGGGATTGTCCTTGGGACATTCGATCGGCGGGGCGCCCTTCATCGCGCCTTCCAGTTGCAGGTTGGACACGCCGGTAAAGCTGCCCTGGATCGTCGCCGTGGTGCCGACCAGGATCGGCACGTCGGGTTCCACCGCGATCCGCACCCGCACGAAGCTGGGGTCCTTCTTCCACAGCTCGATCGTCTTGACCTGCCCCACCGGCACGCCCGAGAAATTGACCGCCGATCCCTTGGACAGGCCGTCGACCGATTGCTTGAAGAAGATGTCGTATTCGTGCCGATCGCCCTGCCCCAGCCGGGCGATCCAGACGATGAACGCCACGACCACGGCCAGCAAGGCCAGGGTCACCGCACCCACCCAGACGTTGTTGGCCCTCGTCTCCATCGCGAAGCCTTATGCCTTTCCGCCTTGCGGCTTGTCCATCGCCTTGGTGCGCGCCTGCGCCGCCTCGGCCGCGCGGCCGCGCGGACCGTTGAAGTATTCCTGGATCCACGGATGGTCCAGCGACAGCAATTCAGGGATTGTCCCAACCGCGATCACCTGCCGGTCGGCGATCACCGCCACCCGGTCGCAGATCTCGTGCAGGGTGTCGAGATCGTGGGTGATCAGGAACACTGTCAGCCCCAGGGTATCGGTCAGCTCGCGCGTCAGCCGGTCGAACGCGGCCGCGCCGATCGGGTCGAGCCCGGCGGTTGGCTCGTCGAGAAACAGCAGTTCCGGATCCAGCGCCAGCGCCCGCGCCAGGCCGGCACGCTTGCGCATCCCGCCCGACAGCTCGGACGGGAACTTCGCCGCCGCCTCGGCCGGGAGGCCCGACAGCATGACCTTGTACAGCGCGATCTCGTGGCGCAGCCTGTCGCTGATCTCGGGATAGAATTCGAGCAGCGGCACTTCGACGTTTTCCGCCACGGTCAGCGTCGAAAACAGCGCCCCGCCCTGGAACAGCACGCCCCAGCGGCTGCGGATATCGATATCCGCGTCGCCGCGCGCATCGGTGATCGACTGGCCCAGCACCGTGATCGCGCCTTCGCTTGGCACTTGCAGCCCGATGATCGAGCGCATCAGCACCGACTTGCCAGTGCCCGAGCCGCCGACCACGCCCAGGATTTCCCCCCGCCGCACCTTGAGCGACAGGTTGTCGTGGATCACGTGTTCGCCGAACTGGTTGCGCACCCCTTCGACGACGATCGGGTAATCGCCGGGATAATGCTCGACCTGGTCGGGTTGATGGGTGCTCATCCCCAGCCCACCTCGCTGAAGAACACCGCGAAGAACGCGTCGAGCACGATCACGACGAAGATCGCCTGGACCACCGCAATGGTGGTGCGCAGGCCCACTTCCTCGGAATTGCCTTCGACCTGCATCCCCTGGTAGCAACCCGCCAGTGCGACGATTGCGCCGAACACCGGGGCCTTGATCATCCCGACCCACAGGTCGTGCAGCGGCACAACTTCCTGGATGCGGGTCAGGAAGGTCCAGAACGGGATTTCCAGCGTCATCGTGGAAATGAACGCCCCGCCCAGGATCGACAGCAGCGCGGCATAGAAGCCCAGCAGCACCATCATCAGTGTGCAGGCCAGCACCCGCGGGATGATCAGCGCCTCGACCGGGGAAACGCCGATGGTGCGCATCGCGTCCACTTCCTCGGTCAGCTTCATCGTCCCGATCTGCGCGGCAAAGGCGCTGCCCGACCGGCCCGCGACCATGATCGCGGTCATCAGCACGCCCAGCTCGCGAAAGCTGAGCCGCCCGGTGAGGTTGATCGTGTAGATTTCCGCCCCGAACTGCTCCAGCTGGATCGCGCCCTGCTGCGCGATGACGATCCCGACCAGGAAGCTCATCAAGCCGATGATCCCCAGCGCGTTGACCCCGACCAGTTCAAGCTGGCGGACAAAGGCCTTCCAGCGAAATTCCGCCGGATTGCGCACCAGGTGCCAGACCGCCACCAGCATCGCCCCGAGGAACCCCAGGAACCGCTGCACCCCGTCGAACAGGCCCAGCACATAGCGGCCGACCGTGGCGGTAACCCGTTCGAACATCGGATATTCAGGCGGGGTGACCGCGCCCTGCCCGCTCGAGCGGTGCACGGCTGCGATCAGCCGGGCGGCCTTGTCGCTGGCGCCGACGATCGTGGCATCATGATCGCGCGCCAGCCGCCAGGCCACCCAGGCCCCGACCGTGTCGATTTCCGTGACCTCAGACAGGTCTACCCGCGCCACCGGCCCGTCAACCTTGCGCAGCGCGCGGTCAAGCTCGCCAATCGAGGATACCAGCAGGGGGCCGGTCAGGGCCACGGTCACCGCGCCCTGCTCGTCCTCGTCCTCGCGGTAGTCGGCCCATTCGCGCATCGCTGGTGGTGTGGGCGAAAAATGCGCCCGGGGCAAGGCGCGCCATGGCCCCGCAATGCTTGCGCCCGCGCCGCGCCGCTGGCAAAGGCCGCTGCTTATGACCGGACAAGCACTCGACAAGACTTTCGACCCCGCCGCGATCGAGGCGAAGTGGTACCAGCATTGGGAAACGAACGGCCTGTTCCGTCCGGAACGGCCGGACGCGCAGCCCTTCACCATCGTCAACCCGCCGCCGAACGTCACGGGCTCGCTGCACATCGGCCACGCGCTCGACAACACGCTGCAGGACGTGGTGATCCGGTATGAGCGCCTGCGCGGCAAGGATGCGCTGTGGGTGGTCGGCACCGACCACGCGGGGATCGCGACGCAGATGGTGGTCGAGCGCCAGCTGGAACAGCGGCAGGACAAGCGCACCAATTACACGCGCGCACAATTCGTCGACAAGGTGTGGGAATGGAAGGCGGAAAGCGGCGGCACCATCACCCGCCAGCTGCGACGCCTGGGCTGTTCGATGGACTGGAGCCGCGAGCAATTCACGATGGACCCGCACTTCACCCGCGCCGTGGTCAAGGTGTTCGTGGATCTTTACAACCAGGGGCTGATCTACCGCGACAAGCGGCTGGTCAACTGGGACCCGAAGCTCAAGACCGCGATTTCCGACCTTGAAGTCGAGACGCGCGAGGTCAAGGGCCACTTCTGGCACTTCAAGTACCCGCTGGCCGATGGCGTCAAGCGCGACGACGGGCTGGACTATATCGAAGTCGCCACCACCCGGCCGGAAACGATGCTGGCCGACATGTGCGTGGCCGTCCACCCGGACGATCCGCGCTACCAGTCGGTGATCGGCAAGGAGATTCTCCAGCCGCTGACCGGCCGCCGGTTCAAGGTGGTGGCCGATGAACACGCCGACCCGGAACTGGGCAGCGGCGCGGTGAAGATCACGCCGGGCCACGATTTCAACGACTTCGAAGTGGGCAAGCGCGCCGGGATCAAGCCGGCTGACATGCTCAACATGTTCGATGCCGAAGCCCGCGTGGTGCAAACAGCCGACGGGCTGGTGCCGGAAAAGTATGTGGGCCTCGACCGCTTCGTGGTGCGGGACATGATCGTGGCCGACATGAAGGCGGCGGGGATGCTGATCCCGCACGTCACCAAGGACAAGGACGGTAACGAGACCGAGCACGACGCCGAACCCCGCACCATCCAGACCCCGTTCGGGGATCGCGGCGGGGTGGTGATCGAACCCTGGCTGACTGACCAGTGGTATGTGAATGCCGAGGAACTGGCAAAGGCCCCGCTGGAGGCCGTGCGCAGCGGCGCCATCGAAATCGTTCCCAAGACCTGGGAAAAGACCTTCTTCAACTGGATGGAAAACATCCAGCCGTGGTGCGTTTCGCGCCAGCTGTGGTGGGGGCACCGGATTCCGGCGTGGTATGGCTCGGACGGCCAGTGCTATGTCGCCGAAACCGAGGAAGAAGCCCAGGCCAAGGCCGGACCGAACGTCACGCTGGAACGCGACCCCGACGTCCTCGACACCTGGTTCTCCAGCGCGCTGTGGCCCTTCGCCACGCTCGGCTGGCCGGACGACACCACGCTGGTCCAGCGCCACTATCCCAATGACCTGCTGATTTCCGGCTTTGACATCCTGTTCTTCTGGGATGCGAGGATGGCGATGCAGGGCCTTCATTTCATGAAGGAAGTGCCGTGGAAGCGGCTCTACCTGCACGGACTGGTCCGCGCCGCCGATGGCCAGAAGATGTCCAAGAGCAAGGGCAACGTGGTCGATCCGCTGGGGCTGATCGACAAGTACGGGGCCGATGCGCTGCGTTTCTTCATGTGCGCCATGGAAAGCCAGGGCCGCGACGTGAAGATGGATGAAAAGCGCGTCGAGGGCTATCGCAACTTCGCCACCAAGCTGTGGAACGCGGCGCGCTTTTGCCAATCGAACGGCATCGGCGCGAGCACTTCGCTTGAGGCCCCGGCGGCGACCAGCGCGGTCAACAAGTGGATCATCGGCGAAGTGGTCGAAACCCTTGCCGAACTGGACAAGGCCTTTGCCGACCTGCGCTTCGATGCGGCAGCCAATGCGATCTACCACTTCGTCTGGGACCAGTTCTGCGATTGGTACATCGAACTGATCAAGGGTTCGTTCGACGAGGAAACCAAGGCCGTGGCCGGCTGGGTGCTCGACCAGATCCTGGTCATGCTCCACCCCTTCATGCCCTTCGTGACCGAGGAACTGTGGAACGCGCTGGGCGCCAATGAAAATGGGGGGCGCTCGGGCTATCCGCTGATCACCGCGCAGTGGCCGCAGCCGGGCGTGGGCGTCGATGCGGCGGCCAAGGCCGAGGTTGACTGGCTGATCGCGCTGATCGGCAACCTGCGCACCGCCAAGAACGAGCTGGGCATTGCGCCGGGCGCAAAGCTTGACGCCTATCTGCCCGAACCTTCGGCGCAGACCCGCGGGATCATCGAGCGCAACCCTGGCGCGATCGACCGGCTGGCGCGGCTTAACGGCATTCGCTTCGAACCGGCCCCGGCAGGCGCAGCGATGCAGGTCGGCGCGGGCGACGCCAACATCGTCGTGCCGCTCGAAGGCGTGATCGACATTGCCGCCGAGCGGGCACGACTGACCAAGGCGCTGGAAGCGGCGACCAAGGAGGCCAAGAGCCTTGAAGGCCGCTTGTCCAACCCCGCCTTCGTCGAGAAAGCCAAGCCCGAAGCGGTCGAAAAGGCCCGCGCCGACCATGCCATGCATGCGGCCGAAGCCGAACGGCTGGCGGCGGCGCTGGCGCGGCTGGGGTGAGCCTTACCCTCGCCACCACCACCCCGGGCGAGCCGGAGATCTTTGCCTCGCTGCAGGGCGAAGGGGCGAGCATTGGCCGCCCCTGCGCCTTCGTGCGGCTGAGCCGCTGCAACCTCGCCTGCACCTGGTGCGACACGGCCTATACCTGGCGGTTCGAGGGCGATAACCGCCCCCACCGCGACGACCGCGCCTTCGAACGCAAGGCCAACCAGCTGGTGCTGGACGAAGCCGATGTCGCCGCGCGGATCATGGCGCTGGGGCAGGACCGGCTGGTGGTGACAGGCGGCGAACCGCTGCTGCAAGGCGCGGCGCTGGCCCGGATGATCGCCCTGCTGGACGGCGTCAGCGTGGAAGTGGAAACCAACGGCACGGTCGCCCCGCATCCCGATCTGGACCCGCTGGTCAGCCAGTACAACGTCAGCCCGAAGTTGAAGCATTCGGGCAATCCCACTGATTCCGCACTGATTCCCGAACGGCTGGCGGACTGGGCCAGCAAACCTCAAGCTTGGTTCAAGTTCGTGATTGCCGAGCCGGAGGACCTCGCTGAAGTGCTCGCGCTTCAGGCGCGCCATGCCATTCCCGGCGCGCGGATCATGTTGATGCCCGAAGGGACCGCCAGCGACGTGATCCGCGCCCGCGCCCGCTGGCTGGCGCCGCTGGCGCTGGAACACGGCCTGCGCTTTACCGACCGGCTGCACATCCACCTCTACGGCGACACCCGCGGGACATGAGCGCGCCCAAAGCCCCCGCACTGCGCGGTGACCTGACCCAGGGCCCGCTGCTGAAAACGCTGATCCTGTTTGCCGTGCCGCAGATGGTTGGCAACGTGCTGCAGAACCTCAACGGGTCGATCAACGCGGTGTGGATCGGGCAACTGCTGGGCGATGCGGCGCTGGCCGCCACGGCCAATGCCAACATCATCATGTTCCTGCTGTTCGCACTGGTGTTCGGCTTCGGCATGGCGGCAACGGTGCGGATCGGGCAGGCCTGGGGCCGGCAGGACGTGATCGCGGCGCGGCGCACGCTGGGCACGGCGATTGGCCTGACCACCGGCATTGCCATGGTCACCACGGTGGGCGGCATTGTCTTTGCCCCGCAATTGCTCGACTGGCTGGCCACGCCAGGCGCCAGCCGGGCCGAAGCGCTGGCCTATCTGCGAGTGGTGTTCATCGCCAACCCGCTGGCTACGATCACCACCATGATCGCCATGGGCCTGCGCGGCGCGGGCGATGCCGGCACGCCGCTGCGTTTCATGATCCTGACCAGCGTGATCGACGTGGCGCTGAACCCGCTGCTGATCCGCGGCTATGGCCCGATCCCGCCGCTGGGCATCGCCGGATCGGCCTGGGCCACGGTGATCGCGACGGCAATCGGCCTGATCGGTCTGCTGGCCTTCATCTATGCCCGCGACCTGCCGCTGCGGCTGCGCGGGGCGGAACTGGCCTGGCTGAAGCCCCGGCAGGACGAGTTGTCCTTTATCCTGGGCAAGGGCGTGCCGATGGGGACGCAGATGCTGGTCATCTCTGGCGCGGGGGTGATCATGATCGGGCTGGTCAACCGCGAAGGGCTGGTCCTGGCGGCGGCCTATGGCGCGCTGCTGCAGATCTGGAACTACATGGGCATGCCGGCCATGGCGATTGGCGCGGCGGTCAGCGCGATGGTGGCCCAGCATATCGGCGCGGCGCGCGAAAGCAGGGTCGATGCGATCAGCCGCGCCGGCTCTGCCGCCAACCTGCTGATGACCGGCGCGCTGACGGTGGTGCTGCTATTGTTCGACGGACCGCTGCTGCGGCTGTTCCTGGGCGCGGGCAGCCCTTCGGTGGCGGCCGCGTTGCATGTGCAGGACCTGGCGATCTGGACCTACCTGCCGTTCGGCATCACCATCGTGCTGTTCGGCACGCTGCGCGCCTATGGCGTGGTGTGGACGCAGATCGCCGTGCTGCTCACCTCGATGTATCTGGTGCGCTACGGCTGCTACTACCTGCTGCACCCGCACCTGGGCGCCGACGCGCTGTGGTATTCGCTGCTGGTCAGCTCGGTCCTGTCAATGCTGCTGACCCTGGCCGCCTACCTCTACGCGCCGTGGCGCAGGCCCATGCTGCAACGGGTTGCCGCGGGGGGATAAGCCGGTTGCGCGGATCGCCTGCGCGATCGGCAGACAACGCCGGCCCGCTCCCCCGTCCCGGCGTTGCAGGGGACAGGCCGGATGGCCTGTCCGCACCCGGCAAGGACGCTTAACGACCCTGCGCGCGCCAGCGCTGGACGGTGCGCAGGACCATTTCCTCCTCGCCGCCCGAGTTCGACCAGAGCTGGCTGATCGACGGGTCGGCGCTGGCCGGGCGCTTGAATTCCTCCAGCTCGTCGAACGCGACGCGGATCGGGATCGACACGCCTTCGCCGCAGATGATGCATTCGCGGTTGCGCAGGGCGGGAATCGAATCGAGGAAGCCGCGCGCCCCTTCGGGCATGGCCGCCTTGACGAAGGCCTGGTCGCGGTCGTTGTTGAGGCGCATCGAAATGATCGTGCCGCACTGCGACAGCACGCCTTCGGCCAGGTCCGACGGGCGCTGCGTGATCAGCCCCAGGCTGACCCCGTACTTGCGGCCTTCCTTGGCGATCCGGCTCAGGATCTTGCCGACCGAGGACCCATCGGCATTCTTCTCGTTCGGTACGTAGCGGTGCGCTTCTTCGCAGACCAGCAGCACGGGCCGGGTCTTTTCATCGCGCGCCCAGATCGCGAAGTCGAACACCATGCGGCTGAGCACCGCGACCACGGTGGACGTAATGTCCGAGGGCACGCCCGACACGTCGATGATCGAGATCGGCCTGCCCTTGCTGGGCATGCGGAAGATCTTGGTGATGAATTCGGCCATCGTATCGCCGACCAGCATGCCCGAGAACATGAACTGGAAGCGCGGATCGGCCTTGAGCTCGTCGATCTTGGTCTTGATCCGCATGTAGGGCGCGCTGCTCGTCGCCTTGTCGAGCTTGCCCATTTCGGTCTGGATCAGGTTGGTCAGGTCCGACAGCAGGTAGGGGATCGGGCTGTCGACCGTGATCTTGCCCATGCTTTCGGCCAGCCGGTTCTTCGACCGCGCCTGGAGCAGGCACTTCGAGAGGATGTCGGCATCCTCCTGGCGGTCGTTGCCGGTGGTGGTCAGGAACACTTCGCAGTGTTCCTCGAAATTCATCAGCCAGTACGGCATCTGCAGGTTCGACACGTCGAAGATCATGCCGGTCTGCTTGAACGCGGCGCTGTATTCGCCGTGCGGGTCGATCATCACGATATGCCCTTCGGGGGCATGTTCGCAGATCCGGTGCAGGATCAGCGCGGCGCTGGTCGACTTACCCGTACCGGTTGAGCCGAGCAGGGCGAAGTGCTTGCCCAGCATCGAATCGATGTACAGCCCGGCGCGGATGTCGCGCGTGGGGAACACGGTGCCGACCTGGATCGAGCTGCGCCCGTCGCTGGCATAGATCTGGCGCAGGTCGTTGCTGGTGGCCGGATAGATCAGCGCGCCGGGAATCGGATAGCGCGTCACGCCGCGGCGGAAGCTGTGGATGCGCCCGGTCAGCCGTTCCTCGTCGCCTTCGCCCAGGAAGTCGATGTTGGCCATGATCCCGCCGGGGGTCTTGCTGTCCTGCTTCTGTGTGCGCACGCTGGCCAGCAGCCAGCTCTTGCCGACCCGGATCTTGACCTGGCTACCAACCTGCCCGGCCAGCGCGACCGAGGGATCGTGATCGCCTGAACATTCCTGCAGGCGTTGCAGATCCAGCGCAATGGCAGAGCCCGAACCGGCAATTTCCAGCACGATCCCAATGGGTTCGCGGGCATTGTCAAAGTCCTGCGCGGCAGCCTCTGCCGCGGCTGCATCCGGTTGGGCCACGTGCCCCGCCCCAAAGCCCTTGTGGCTCATGTTGTCCATTGCGCGTCTAATCCCTTGCGCCAAATCACGTTTGGCTGCGCCGGGGTTAGGACCGGGACGGTTAACATCGTGCTAAATTCAGGCTGATCCGCTGACTAGACCAGCGCGAACAGTCGCCCGGCCAGGAAGCCCATGGCGACCGAAATCACCACGGCCAGCAGGCCATAGAGGAAGCCGTAGTGATCGGCGAACTGGGCCGTCGCCCGTTCGAAGCCGGTCTTCTTCACCTCGACCCGGCTGAGTGCGGAGGCAACCACGCGGCCCTGGGTGATGGCAAAGGTTTCGGCCGTGTAAGTGCCGGTCTGGACGCTGGACGGCAGGGCAATGCGCGCCTGGTAGAGCACCTGTTCGGACACTTTCACCCCGCGGGGATCGTCCTGGTACAGCCCGTTACGACGCATCAGATCGACCAGCCCGGCGGAAAAGCGGGCCTGTTCCTTGGGTTCATAGGTCCCGACAGGCGACAGTTGCAGCCAATCGAGGCCCAATTCATAGATCGCGGCGGTCTTGTCATCGACCAGCTTGTCGATCGGGCGGGACGAAGCCACCGCGAAGAAGCTGGGGGCAGAACGAAATTCGGTGCTGACGGCATTGACCCAGATCCCGGCGATCCGCTGCTTTTCGCGCAGCACGATCGACTGGGTCGGCCCCTTCAGCACCACGACAATGTCATAGTCCTGGCCGGCGCGCTGCCCTTCCGGCGTCAGGATCGCGCCGAACAGCAGCAATTCCGCGCCCTTGAACCCCTGGCGCACCTGGATTTCGTGCTGCGACACTTCCGGCACCAGGATCGGATCGCGCGCGCCGGTCAGGAAAATCAGCGCCAGGATCAACAGCAGCCGCTTCACAGCAGGTCCACCGTATAGATCTCGTCCGGGCGCCAGCCCAGGCCGAGCGCCATGCGCAGCGCGATCACCAGCACGATCGCCGCCAGGATGAAGCGCAGCCGCTCCGCCGGCAGCTTCTGCGCCAGCTGCGCACCGATCTGCGCGCCCGAAACCGAACCGATCAGCAGCAGGACCGCCAGGACAATGTCGACCGCCTTGGTGGTCAGCGAATGCATCATGGTCGTGGCCATGGTGACGAACAGGATCTGGAACAGCGACGTGCCAACCACCACGTTCGCGCTCATCCCCAGGATGTAGAGCATCGCCGGGACCAGCACGAAGCCGCCGCCGATCCCCATCAGCATGGTCAGGATGCCGGTGAACACCCCCAGCAGCAGCGGCGCGAGCGGCGAGATGTACAGGCCCGAGCGATAGAACCGCCAGCGCAGCGGCAGGCTGGCAACCATCGGGTGATGCCGCCGCTTGCGCGCGGGCAGTGGCACGCCGGATTTCTGCGCCTGCAGGGCCTGCCAGCTTTCCCGCGCCATGATCGTCCCGATCGAGCCGAGCAGCACGACATAGAGCACGTTGATGACGATATCGATCTGGCCAAGCTGCTGGAGGAGGCGGAACAGCACAGCGCCCATGCCCGTGCCGATGATCCCCCCGGCCACCATCACCCCGCCCATCTGGTAATCCACCCCGCCGCGGCGCGAATGGGCGAAAACGCCGGAAACGCTGGCCCCGGTAACCTGGCTGGCGGCCGATGCGGCGGCGACCGTGGGCGGGATGCCATAGAAAATCATCAGCGGCGTGGTCAGGAACCCGCCGCCCACCCCGAACATGCCCGACAGGATGCCCGTCAGCGCGCCAAGCGCGACGATCACCAGGCCGTTCACCGACAGGTTGGCGATGGGCAGATAGACGTCCATGTGCAAAGGCTGGCCTAGCCCAGCGCGGCGCGCGGGAAAAGGGCGCGGAGGCTAGAAACCTGCGGAAACGGTCAGCGCCGGGCCACTTTCCGGCGCGGCCCCGCCCGCGATGCGAAAGCGCCAGTCCGCCGACAGCCGCCCGCCGCCGGTTCCCAGCGGGAAGCCAAGCGTGGCACTGGGTCCGGCATCGATCCGGCTTGCCCCCTGCTGCGCCCCGCCCCAGGCCCCGCCACCGGCGCGCAGCTCGGCCCGGCCGAACCGGGCAATCGGCCGCTCAACGCGCAACTGGCCTTCGGCGAAAGGCGTGGCGAACCGTCCGCCGACATAACCGGCGGCGGCATAGCTTTCGGCCCGGAAACCGCCCGGCAGGGGCAAGGGCGGAAATTCGCTGACCAGCAGCGCGGCCGGGCGCAGCGCGCTGCCGCTGGCCAGCCGGGTTACCCGCAGTTCCGCCAGGGCCGCCACCGGCAGTCCCTTGACCGGACGCAGCGACAGGCCGGCGGCCAGCTCCTCGTCATGCGGCGCACGCACGGCGGCGCTTACGCGCAGGTAGGCTGCCGGGCGCAGTCCGGACGACGGGGCCAGGCGATAGCGGATCACGGCCCCGGCCTGGCTGGCGCCGTAACTTGCCGGTGCGCCGCCCACAGCGCCCGCGCCGCTGCCGCCGCGCCGCAGCAGCAGCCAGCCATCGGCGGAGAAGCGCGCTGCCTTTGCCTCGGGCGACCTGGGCAGGTCTGCCGGGGCTGGCCCGGCGGGCGACGCAAGCCGCGCTTCGGGCGGCAGCGGCAACTGCGCCAGCGCGGCCAGCCACAGCATCTGGTGCCCGCCAGCCAGGCGCGGGTTGCCGAAGCGGGGATCAGCCGGCGGCGCGATCGGATCGACCCGCGGCCTGGGTTCGGCAATCGGCGCCGGCGCAAGCGGCTGCCCGGCCAGATCGCCGGGCCGCTCGGTCCCGGCTTGCCGATCGGGCCGCGCGGGCACGGCGGGCGGGGCGGCAAGCGCCGATGGGACCGGCGCGGTGAGAGCGGGGGCAAGGCCCTGCGCGGCCAGTTCGGCCGCGGTCGCATCGGCTGGCAGCCGCGATGGCGCCGCGGCCAGTCCGGGCGCATCCGGCGTGGCCCTGTGGGTTGCCGCCGCTTCCAGCATCCAGGTGCGCGCGCCCACCCAGGTGACCAGCAGCAGCGCAAGAGTGATGACGGGCTGGCCGCGCGATCCGGTGCGCTTCATGCCCGGACCTCCTGCAGGACGGCACGGGCCGGATGGCCGGCGTGTTCGGTCTTGTCCCAGACCACCTGGCCGCCCACCAGCGAGCGCAGATAGGCCAGCAGCGCGCGCCGCCCGGCCATAATCGCAATGACATTGCCCACCGGAATCCGCAGCACCGACCGCAGCGCCTCGACCGCGCCGTATTCGCGGCCGGTGAACAGCGCCCGGCTGGCGGCGCGCCAGACGAAGCCGAGCGAGCTGGCGATCAGCATCACGCGGACCGGCCCGGACAGCGCCAGCACCGCATCGATCCCCAGCGCCCAGTCGCACAGGAACAGGACTGCATCGATTGCCAGCAGCAGATAGGCCGCGCCCAGCACCAGCGCGGTCAGCGGACCGCGCCGGTCACGCAGGGCCATCCACAGTTCGACCGGGCGGAACTGCCAGCCAAGCCGGTCCCAGCCCTGGAAGGCAATGCCGTGGACCCAGCGGGTCTTCTGGCGCACCGCCGAAGCCAGGGTGGCGGGAAAATAGCTCGACGTGGCAACCAGGTCGCCCTGGGCATCGCGCAGCCGCAGAAAGGCGCTGCCCCGCCCTTCCCGCGACAGCTCGATCCCCAGTTCGTAATCCTCGGTCAGGCATTCCGGCGCGAAGGGCCCTTCGCCGCCTTCATCCAGCCGGCGTTCGGCCAGGCGCTGCATCGCGCCGCGTGAAAAGCCGCAGCCGACCCCCGCCGCCGGCAGCGGCGCACCCAGCGCATTGCGGACCACCAGCGCCTTGGCGTGGCTTTCGGTGAATTCATCGGCATAGTGGCCGCCGATCCAGCGGGAATCGGCCTGGATCAGCGGGCGGACCGGCAGCTGCACGAAATCGACCGCACCCAGCGCCGCGTCGATTGCCTGCAGGGCGGCCGGATGCACCATGTCTTCCGCGTCCTGCAGGACCACGCCGCGAAAGGGCTGGCCGGCGCGGACTTCGTCATCGCACATCGCCCGGTAAAGACGGTTGAGGCAATCGGCCTTGGTCGTCGGGCCGGCCACGCCATGCACCACCAGCCGCACGCGCGGATCCCAGCCTGCCCCTTCCATCGCTGCGGCCAGCGTGACGCTGTCATTGCGGTAGCACCCCACATAGAGCCGCAGTTCGCGCTGCGGCCAGGCGGCCAGGGCGTGGGCGATAGTGGCGCCGATCACCCCGGCTTCGCGGTAGGCCGGGATCAGCACGGCAACGGGGCCATGCAACGGATCAGCGCCATAGCCCTGGGGCAGGCGCTGGGTCCGCGCCCGCCCGGTCAACCGCAGCCAAAGGTAGGTAAGGTCGATCGCCAGTTCATCGATCAGCCCGACCACGAACCAGAACGCCGCAAAGATCAGCAACTCGCGCTCGCACGTGGCAAGCGCAATCAGCAGTTGCGTGATCCATTCCTGCGTCATTCTGGCGAGAGACCCCGTTCGTCACCCTCTTCGCCAAAACCTTAAAGGATTAGTAATTCATTACAACGCGCTTTCTATGGTTACGGCCAAGTTCACACTCCCGGTGCCGCGCAGGGCACCAGGAACGGCAGCAATTGCTGGCCAACGCTCTTGGCGGCGGAATCGAGCCGGCTGCTGGCGTTGATCCCACCCGGCAGGGCCCCGCCCAGCACCACGTTGATCGCGTTCAGTCCGGGCAGGTCGTAGATCTGGATCTGCGCCTGCGCCGGATCGCGGAACAGGTGGGCGAACCAGTCCGTCAGCGCCTGCGGGGTCAGCGCGGCGCGGATCGCGGGGAGGTAGGCCGGATCGCGCGCGATCACGCCGACGTTGACCGTCTCGCCCTTTTCGCCGCTGCGCGTGAAGGCGATCTTTTCGAGCGGCACCAGGGCGCCGCCCGGTGCGGGCAGTTCCGGCACCGGGGGACGGCTGGTGATGCTCAGCGGCACGCCCGCCGGGCCGCGATCCGGGCAAGGCTGCGGCGTGCCATCAAGGTCGACCAGCGCCGTCACGCTTTCACGCGGGATCAGGAAGGCGACCATGTGCAGCACCGGGCTGATCCCGGCGAAGGGCACAATGCTGGTGCCCGGCGCCATGCCGCACATCTGGGCGTGGAGTTCATAGGCGAACAGCCCCGCGCTCTGCTGCGTTTCGAAATCGGCGCTGATCTTGAGCAGGATCTCCATCACGCTGTCGGGATCGGGGGCACGCGCGCCGACGCTTTCGCCTGAACCGATCAGAATCGCTTCCTTGGTCAGGAAACCGGGCATGTTGCGTTCCCGCAGCAGGGCGGCACCGCGATCGAAGTGGGCCTGCGCCTGCTTCTTCGCCTTGGCGATCGCGCGCGGGCCAATCACCGGCTGGTAGGAGGTGACCCGCCAGCCCTGGTCGAAAGTGGCGCAGACCTTCAGTGTCGGGGTGCGCGGATGCCCTTTCATGCCCGTCACCAGCACCCGGTCCTTGCCCTGCTGGGTCATGGTCACCTGGGTGAAGTCACAGACCACGTCGGGCACGATGTAGGCCTGCGGATCGCTGGTTTCATAGAGCAGCTGCTCCGAAACGGTGCCCACGGTGACCAGGCCGCCGGTGCCCTCGCCCTTGGTGATGACGCAAGTGCCATCGGCGTGGCATTCGGCGATCGGGAAGCCGATCCGGTCCCAGCCTTCGACCTGGTCCCAATCGGTATAGGTCCCGCCGGTGGCCTGGGCCCCGCATTCGATCAGGTGGCCAACCAGCGTCCCCGCCGCGATCAGGTCCCACTGGTCCGCCTGCCAGCCGAACCGGTTGATCAGCAGCCCCAGCGCCAGCGCCGAATCGACCACGCGCCCCGTCACCACGATATCCGCCCCGCCGGCCAGCGCCGCCGCGATGGGGAAGCCGCCGAGATAGGCGTTGATGCTGGTCACCCCGGTTTGGGGCAGCACGTCATCGCCCTCGATGCCCTTCAGGCCCGCAAATTCGCCCACCCGGTCCATCAGGCAGTCCCCGGCCACCGCAGCGACCTTGAGGTTGAGGCCGCGCCGCGCGATCTCCTCGCGCAGGCGGGCGGCCAGGGCGAGCGGGTTGACCCCGCCGGCATTGCTGACGATCTTCGTCCCGCGGCGCGCGATCTCGTCGAGGTGGGGGCCGATGTAGCGGGTGATGAAATCCGCCGAATAGCCCATTGCCGGATCGGCCGCGCGCATCCGCCCGAACAGGCCCATCGCCCCTTCGGCCAGGAAATCCATGATGATCGCATCGACCCCGGCGGCCAGCAACTGCGGCACCGCGGTGATCGAATCGACCATGAACCCGCCGCCGCCGCCAATGCGATAAGTATCTTGCGCCATGCGCCTGCCTCTCCAATTATGTTTGCCACAGGCCAGCACACGCGGTGGCGGCCGGCATCACCCGTTTGGATGATGACCACATTCCCGCCCCGCGCAAGTCTGCGAGTCTGACGGGAGAGCGAACATGGCCGAAGACGCCTATCTTTATCGCGGCGTGAACCAGCTGCCGACCATGAGCAGCGTGCTGGTATCATCGTCGAAATACCTCAATTCGCCCAAGCTGCGCGACTGGGTGGCGCGCTCGCAATTGAAGAAGGGCGGCCTCGATTTCCCCGGCCCGGCCGAGATGTACGAGTTGCTGCCGATCCTGGACGAGCTGCGCGACTTCGACCGGATCGAGGCGCTGTTCCACGAAGAACGCCGCACCAATCCCCGGCTGGACCAGTGGATCGGCGAAAGCTTCGTTTCGAACTACAAGCTGGAAGACATGGCCGGACTGCCGCGCGAATCGGTTGGCGGCATCCTTTACGCCGCGTGCACGGCGGGCAATTACGGGCTCCAGATCGTGCCATGGACCCAGCCGAAAACCCAGTGGCAGTTCTTCAACATGCGCGCCGGGCAAACCCACGATTTCGAGCACATCCTGTGCGGTGGGGGCTTCAATTACCTGGGCGAACTGCTGCCCTACTGGATGCGCCTTGCCAGCATCCACCGCTTCATCGAGAACGAGGAACTGGTGGGCGAGATCAACGTCCTGTCGATCTTCGGCATGACCCGCATCCTGACCCGTTCCGTGCTGCACTATCCCGCGATCTGGCCCAAGGTGATCGAATGCATCGAGCACGGCCTGGCGATCGGTCGGCAGAGCGGGCCGATCTGGATGGCGAAGATGGAGGACATCTGGCACCTGAGCGTGCCCGAGGCCCGCGCGGCGCTGGACATCGTCGGCGCGGCCGACATCGAAAGCGAAACCGAAGGGCTGATCTACGAAGGCAAGCTGCCCTACCCGCTGCCCAAGGCTGCCGAGTAAGCCCGGCTCCGCCCAGGCGGCGGACCGGCGCGGCGCCGGTTTCGGTTGCCTTTGCCGTGCCTTGCGGCGAATGCTTCGGGCCATGACCCAGCCGCGCCATCCGCTCTCCCGCCTTGCCACTGCCCTCGCCCGCCTGCTGCATGGCGAGGCGGGTGCGGGCCTGCTGCTGATCGCGGTAGCAGCGGCGGCGATGATCGCGGCCAATTCGCCGCTGGCCCATGGCTATCACGCGGTGTTCCACGGCGAATGGGCGTGGAGCCCGGTGGCCAAGCTGAACACGCTGCACCTGTGGATCAACGACGCGCTGATGGCGCTGTTCTTCTTCGTGGTCGGGCTGGAGATCAAGCGCGAGGTGCTGGACGGTGAACTGTCCAGCCCGGCGCGGCGGCGGCTGCCGGTGCTGGCGGCGGCGGCGGGAATGGCCATGCCCGCGCTGGTCTATCTGGCGGTCACGCGCGAAGTCCCGGCGCTGCACGCTGGCTGGGCAATTCCCGCCGCCACCGACATTGCCTTTGCCCTGGGGGTGCTTGCGCTGCTGGGCAGCCGCATACCGCCATCGCTGCGGTTGTTCCTGCTGACCGTGGCGATCGTCGACGATCTGGGCGCGGTGGCGATCATCGCGCTCGCCTATACCGGCGGGATCAGCCTGCCGTGGCTGGCCGGTGCGGGCGCGCTGCTGGCCGTGCTGGCGGCGTGCAATGCGCGCGGGGTGACCAGCGGCTGGATCTATGCCCTGCTTGGCGCCGCGCTGTGGTTCGCGGTGCTGCATTCGGGCGTCCATGCCACGGTCGCAGGCGTGCTGGCGGCGCTGTGCGTGCCGCTGCGGCTGGACGGGCACGGCGATAGCCCGCTGCTGCGCATGGAGCACGCACTGGCCCCGTTCAGCGCCTATCTGATCGTGCCGCTGTTCGGCTTTGCCAATGCCGGGGTGGCGCTGGCCGGGATCGGCCCGGATGGGCTGGCCGCTGCGCTGCCGCTGGGCGTGGCGCTGGGGCTGCTGCTCGGCAAGCAGGCCGGCGTGCTCGGCGCGATCTGGCTGGCGCAGCGGCTGCGCCTGGCCGAACCGCCCGCCGGGGCCACCTGGACCCAGCTTTGGGGCATGGCCCTGCTGTGCGGGATCGGCTTCACGATGAGCCTGTTCATCGGCCAACTGGCCTTCCCCGGCCAGCCCGTGCTGGTCGAGGAAGCCAAGCTGGGCGTGCTTGCCGGATCGCTGCTTTCGGCGCTGGCGGGCTACGCCGTGCTGCGCTGGGCCCGCCCGGCACGCTGACTCACCAGGTTCCGGTGTTTTCCATGCTGGCCCAGGGTTCCTGCGGCGGCAGGTGCCCGTCCTGGAGCAGTTCGACCGAGATTCCGTCCGGCGTCTTGACGAAGGCCATGTGGCCATCGCGCGGCGGACGGTGGATGATGTGCCCCGCGGCCATCAACGCGGCGCAGGTTTCGTAGATATTGTCCACCCGGTAGGCGAGGTGGCCGAAATTGCGGGCCCCGGCATAGGTTTCGCCCGCGCCGTCCTCGCTCGGCCAGTTGTAGGTCAGTTCCACTTCGGCCACCCCTTCATCGCCGGGCGCGGCGAGGAAGATCAGAGTGAAGCGGCCCTGCTCGCTGGAAAAGCGCTTCACTTCCTTCACGCCGATCAATTCGAAGAAGGCGATCGTCGCTTCGGGATCGGTGACGCGGATCATGGAATGGAGAAACTTGGTCATCGGGTCTTTCCAACTCAATTCATCGATGGATATGCACGGTTCATCGTGCAGACAGCATCAAGCGCGCATCCCCTGCCCATCGCAGGGAGATTGGCCATGTCCGATTCTACGCATGATGACCCCACCATTGCCACCCAATTCTGGCACGATCCGCTAAACCGCCGTTGGCTGGCCACGGCCGGGGTGCTGACCGTAGGTCTGATCGTGGGCGGATACCTCCTCGGCAATGGCCTGGTCCGCGCGCGCGAGGCGGACCGCGCAGTGACCGTGCGGGGCCTCGCGGAAAAGGACGTGACCGCCGATCTTGCCACCTGGTCGCTCAGCTTTTCGGCCAGCGCGCCGGACCTGGCCAGTGCCCAGGCCGATGCCGACCGTGATGCCGCCGCGATCCGCGCCTTTTTCAAGGCCGCCGGCTTTCCGGCGGGCGAATTGCAGCCGGTGGGGGTCAACGTTTCGACCTTTACCGAAAACGGCAACCCCAAGGTAACCGTGCGCCAGCGCATGACCCTGCGCACCCAGGACATCAAGCGCGCGCAGGACGCCGCCAGGCGGCAGTTCGACCTGGTCCGCGCCGGGGTGGAGCTCGAGGACGGGTCGGCAATCAGCTACAGCTTCACCAAGCTCAATGCGATCAAGCCCGAAATGATCGCGGCGGCCACCCGGGACGCCCGCGCCTCGGCCGAACAGTTCGCCAAGGACAGCGGCACTTCGGTCGGCGCGATCCGCAGCGCGACGCAGGGCTATTTCTCGATCCTCGATCGCGACACGGCGAGCGGGGATGAAAGCGGCGGCGGCTGGGGCGCGGCCAGTACCCCCTACAAGAAGGTCAGGGTGGTCACCACGGTGGAATTCTCGCTGCGCTGAACGGCCAACGACCCGCTCCGGCTTGCGCCGAAGCGGGTCGCGCCATGCACCCGGTAAATGCGGAAGCGGAGGCTGCGGCCTAGAACGAGGCCTTGAGCGTGCCGACCACGGCATCGTTCGAGTAGCCATCGATCGAATTGCCATCGACGCCGACATAGCTGACGCCGATCGACAGGTTCTTGGTGATGTTCGCCGTAGCGCCCACGTTGTAATCGAACCCGCCCTTGTAGCTCAGCGTCTTGCCGGTGGCGAAGTTGGGCGAAAGCGCGCCCTTGGTCCAGCCAAGGTGGGTCGACAGGCTGATCGGCGTGTTGGGGATCGACGCGCCCAGTTCGCCGTAGAGGTAGAGGCTGTCGTCGTTGCCGCCGCCGTTGAGGTTCAGCGCTGCCTGCTTCCAGGCATAGTTCATGCCGATCTTCGCGGTCGCCGGCCCCATGGTGGTCGACAGCGAGGCATAGGGTTCGAAGAATTCCGCCTTGCCGACATGGCCGCCCGGATAGGCGTAGTAGAGCAGGCCGACATCGGCGGTCACGCCGGGCGTCACTTCGCCGGTCCAGCCGCCGTAGATGTCAAGTTCCTGGCTGCCGTAAACGGCGGCCGGTGCGGCGCCCAGCACCTTGAAATCGGTCGAGGACGACCAGGTCGCGACGTACAGGCCGCTGGAATGGGTCACCGTGATCCCGCCCTGCACAGCCGGATCGCCCGAGCTCTGCGACAGGCCGCGGAAGCGGTAGTCGGTGACCAGCGCAACATTGCCGGTGACGGTGAAGGCGCTGGGGGCATCGGTTTCATCGGCGAGAGCCGGAGTGGCTGCGAGGGCGCAGCCGGCGAGAAGCGAAGCAGCCATCAGGCTGCGGACGGACGTGAGCATGGCAATCTTCCTTGCGGTTGGTTGTGCTTCGTCCCACCTGCGTCATGCCGTCGCCCCTCGTTCTCGGGAGCAATCGCCATGGACAGGTGCGTTGCAGCACATTTTTGTTGCGCCGCACAAGAGCAAATCGGACCGACGATTGCGTAAACAGTCCATTGTGTGCTTTTCCGGCAACGCTGCGCGCGCGGTCCATTGTTCGTTAATCGGCTGACAGCTATAGCCGCGCGGCAACGGATCAGCCCATGTTCAACAGATTGCGCAAATTATTCGCTCCGGCCGAAAGCGGCCCGCGCCCGGCCCTGCCGGCGGGAACCCGCGCCTATGCGGTGGGCGACGTGCACGGCATGGGTGCGCTGTTCGCCGCGCTGCGCGATGCGATCGAGGCGGATGACGCGGCCCGCACCGCCGCCGATACCTCGGTGGTGCTGCTGGGCGACCTGATCGACCGCGGCCCCGACAGCGCCGACGTGATCGCCCAGGCCCGCGCCTGGACCACCCGCCGCACCGTGCGGATCCTGATGGGCAACCACGAGGAGATGTTCCTCGACGCGCTGGAAAAGGAGGACGTGCTGCGTCACTTCCTGCGCTTTGGCGGCAAGGAAACCCTGCTCAGCTATCCGATCGATCCCGAGGAATATACCCGGTCGGACCTGGCCGAGACGATCGCGCTGATGCACCGCGCGATCCCGGCCGAGGACATCGCCTTCATCCGCGGGTTCGAGGACCGGATCGCGCTGGGCGACTACCTGTTCGTCCACGCCGGGATCCGCCCGGGCGTGCCGCTGGAAGAACAGGCCCTGTCGGACCTGCGCTGGATCCGCGAACCGTTCCTCTCGCACCCGGACAGCCACGGGCCGCTGGTGGTTCACGGCCACACCATTGCCGATGATCCGCAGCTGCGCCCCAACCGCATCGGCATCGATACCGGCGCCTACCGCTCTGGCTGCCTGACCGCGCTGGGCCTGGAAGGCGAAGACCGCTGGCTGATCGAGGCCCGCGACGAAAACGGCGCGATCCGCGTCACGCAAAGGAGCTTGTGAATGAAGATCGCGATGGTCGGTTCGGGCTATGTCGGCCTCGTCTCGGGGGCGTGTTTTGCCGATTTCGGGCACGACGTGGTCTGCATCGACAAGGACCCGGCCAAGATCGACAGCCTGCGCGGCGGGATCATGCCGATCTATGAGCCGGGCCTGGCCGAACTGGTTTCGTCCAACGTCCGCGCCGGCCGCCTGAGCTTCACCACGGACCTTGCCGAAGGGATCGCCGGCGCCGCCGCGATCTTCATCGCGGTCGGTACCCCCAGCCGCCGCGGCGATGGCCATGCCGACCTCTCGTTCGTCTATGCCGTGGCCGAGGAAATCGGCCAGAAGCTCGCCAACGATGCCGTGGTGGTGACCAAGAGCACCGTGCCCGTCGGCACTGGCGACGAGGTGGAACGCATCCTCAAGGCGGCTAACCTGCCGGTCCGCGTCGCGGTCGCCTCGAACCCGGAATTCCTGCGCGAAGGCGCGGCAATCGGCGATTTCAAGCGCCCGGACCGGATCGTCATCGGCACCGAGGATGACTGGGCGCGCCAGGTGATGACCGAAGTCTACCGCCCGCTGTTCCTCAACAAGGCGCCGCTGCTGTTCACCAGCCGCCGGTCGAGCGAGCTTATCAAGTATGCCGCCAACGCCTTCCTGGCGGTCAAGATCACTTTCATCAACGAAATGGCGGACCTGTGCGAAAAGGTCGGCGCCGATGTGCAGGACGTGGCGCGCGGGATCGGCATGGACGGCCGGATCGGGCCGAAGTTCCTGCACGCCGGGCCGGGCTATGGCGGCTCGTGCTTCCCCAAGGACACGCTCGCCCTGCTCAAGACCGCCGAGGATTACGAGGCGCCGACCCGGATCGTCGAGGCGGTGGTCAAGGTCAACGATGCCCGCAAGCGCGCGATGGGCCGCAAGGTGATCGAAGCGCTCGGCGGTCTGGATGCGGCGCGCGGCAAGAAGGCGGCGCTGCTCGGCCTGACCTTCAAGCCCAACACCGACGACATGCGCGACAGCCCGTCGATCGCGATTGCCCAGGCCCTGACCGACGCCGGGGTGGCAGTGACAGCCTATGACCCCGAAGGGATGGAGCTGGCCCACCCGCTGATGCCCGAAGTGACGATGTGCGACAGCGCCTATGCCGCCATCGCCGGGGCGGACGCGACCGTGATCGTCACCGAATGGGACGCCTTCCGCGCGCTTGACCTTGCCCGGGTCAAGGCGGCGATGAACGCCCCGGTGCTGGTCGACCTGCGCAACGTCTACGACCCGGCCGAAGTGCGCGCCAAGGGGTTCGCCTATACCAGCATCGGGCGGCCCTGAAACACAGCCAGAGGCGGGGCGCCCCTACAACCAGCCGATCCGCCGGAACCGCCAGTACAGGCCGCCGCAGATCATCACAATCACGCCCCAGACGGCGAAATAGGCGCCCTTGATCCGCAGTTCCGGCATGTAATCGAAATTCATGCCGTAGATCCCGGCAATCGCTGTCGGCACAGCCAGAATTGCGGCCCAGCTGGCCAGCTGGCGGGTCATTTCGCCCTGGCGGTGCTGTTCGAGCATACTGGCGGTTTCGACCACGCTGGCCAGCGTCTCCATCAACCCGTTCACCCGGCGCAAGGTGCGGCGGACATGGTCGAGCACGTCGCGGAACCACACCCGAGCCGATGGATCGATCGCGGGAAAATCGTGCTGCACCAGCTTTTCGACCATCTCGTCGGTCGGGCCGATCACCCGCAGGAAACGGCGCAGCTGGCGGCGCAGGCGGAAGATGCGGCGGATTGTCGACGGATCGGGAAAGCTGTCGATCGCGCGCTCCTCGATCGCGATCACGCCGCTTTCCAGCTTTTCCAGGATCGGGACATAGCCATCGACCACGAAATCCATGATCGCATGGGCGACATAGTCCGGCCCTTCGGCCAGCCGCTCGTCATCGGCCTCCAGCCGGGTGCGCAGCTCGGTATGGGCGCGGGTCGAGCCGAAGCGGACCGAGACGATGAAATCCTTGCCCAGGAATAGCGCGGTCTGGCCATAGTCGATGTTCTCGCCGTTCTGCATTGCCGCGGTGCGGGTGACGATGAACAGCGTCGGGCCATAGACCTCGACCTTGGGCATCTGCATCGGGTTGAGCGCGTCCTCGACCGCCAGCGGATGCAGGCCGAACTGGCGGCGCACCAGCTCCATCTGCGCCGCGTCCGGCTCGGCCAGGCCCACCCAGTCGAAGCTGTGCGGCGGCAGCGCGCAGCGCTCTGCGCCGTCCACCCGCAGTTCGGGATCAATCAGTTTCCCGCCACAATAGCGGCGCGCGGCGACAATGGTCATTGCCAGTCAGTGCCAAACCGGCATGATACTGGCAATCGGGAATGGAATCGCCTAGGCAGGCAATCAGATACTGACACGGGTGTAAGCGCCCGGACTGGGAGAGAGATGGGATGAACGCAATCGCGCCAATCGAGGACGTGCTGGACATGGTGATTGTCGGTGCGGGCATTTCCGGCATCGGCATGGCCGTGCACCTGACCAGGGATTGCCCGGACAAGCGCTTTGTCATCCTTGACCGGCGCGACCAGGTGGGCGGCACCTGGGACCTGTTCCGCTATCCCGGCATCCGCAGCGACAGCGACATGCACACGCTGGGCTTTGCTTTTGCTCCGTGGAAGCACGAAAAGTCGATCGCGGACGGCCCGGCGATCCTGGAATACCTGGAAGACATCACCGACGAATACGCCCTGCGCGACAAGATGCGCTTCGGCCAGAAGGTCGTCTCGGCCGATTGGGATAGCGCCACCGCACGCTGGAGCGTCGTCACCGAAACCGCCGACGGCACCCGCCAGCGCGTGCTGGCCCGGTTCCTGTTCCTGGGTTCGGGCTATTACGATTACGACGATCCCTATGACGCCGGCTTCAAGGGCCGCGACAAGTTCAAGGGCACAATCATCCATCCGCAGTTCTGGCCGAAGGACTTCGACCATACGGGCAAGAAGGTGGTGGTGATCGGATCGGGCGCCACGGCGGTCACGATCGTTCCAGCCATGGCCAATTCGGGCGCGGCCCACGTCACCCAGTTGCAGCGCACCCCGACCTACATGGTCAGCCGCCCGGCACGCGATGCCATTGCCAACACCCTGCGCAAGTTCCTGCCGGAAAAGCTGGCCTATGCCATCACCCGGTTCAAGAACATCACCTTGCAGGACATCACCTTCAAGCGCGTGCGCAACCACCCGGAAAAGTCCAAGGAATTCCTGGTCGGCGGGGTCAAGCAGCTGCTGGGCGACAAGTTCAACGAAACCGATTTCGTCCCGCCCTACAACCCGTGGGACCAGCGCCTGTGCCTGGTGCCCGATGCCGACCTGTTCGATGCGATCAATTCCGGCCGCGCCAGCGTGGTGACCGACCATATCGACAGCTTCGATGAAACCGGCATCAAGCTGAAGTCGGGCAGGCACCTCGATGCCGACGTGATCGTCACCGCGACCGGCCTCAACCTGGCCTTTGCCGGCAAGATCGCCATTTCGCTGGATGGCAAGCCGGTCGATTTCGCCAAGACCTTCTACTACCGCAACTGCATGTTCTCGAACGTGCCGAACATGGCGGGGGTGTTCGGCTATATCAACGCCAGCTGGACGCTGCGGGTCGACATCATCGGCGAATACATCACCCGCCTGCTGAAGCAGATGGACGTCTATGGCGCGGTCGCGGCCACGCCGGCCCTGCCCGAAGGCACCACCCTCCAGGCCGAAGACGTGTTCGAAGGTTTCTCCTCGGGCTATCTCGCCCGCGGCAAGGACAAGATGCCGCGCAACGCCCCGGCCCTGCCGTGGCGGCTCAACCAGGACTACCGCAAGGACCGGATGGACATGCGCCAGGCCCCGATCGACGACGGCGTGCTGCAGTTCACCCGGGCCAGGGAGCTGGCGCAGGCCTGATTTCTGGCCTGACCGGTTCCGGGAAAACTTGCCCAAGCCGAAATGCGGACCTAACCATCAGTCATGCCTGAAACCCAACGCATCTGGACCGCAGCGCTGATCGTCATCGGGGATGAAATCCTCTCTGGCCGCACGCAGGACAAGAACATCGCCCAGGTCGCCAGCTGGCTGAACGTCCAGGGCATCCGCCTGCGCGAAGTGCGGGTGGTGCCCGATGTGATGGAAGCCATCGTCGAGGCGGTGAACACGCTGCGCGCGCGCAACGATTACCTGTTCACCACCGGCGGGATCGGTCCGACCCACGATGACATCACCGTCGATGCCATTGCCCAGGCGCTGGGCGTGGCCGTGGAAGTCCACCCCAGGGCGCGGGCGATCCTGGAAGGGTATTACGCCACGCGCGGCGGCTTGACCGAGGCGCGGCTGCGCATGGCCCGTGTCCCCGCCGGGGCCGACCTGATCGACAACCGCATGTCGGGCGCGCCGGGCATCCGGTTCGGCAACGTGTTTATCATGGCCGGGGTTCCGGCGATCACCGCGGGGATGCTCGATGCGCTGACCGGCACGCTGGAAGGCGGCCTGCCGCTGCTGGCGGGCACGATCGGCGCATGGATCGGCGAAACCGAAGTGGCCGACCTGCTGCGCGAAACCGAACAGGCGCGCGAAGGCGTGTCGATCGGTTCCTATCCATTCTTCCGCGATGGCCGGGTCGGCGCGAACTTCGTGGTCCGATCGACCGACACGGCGGTGATTGACGAATGCCTCGAGGAGATCGCCCAGGGCATCCGCGCCGCCGGGCGCGAGGCCGTGCCGGGTGGAATCTGAACGTCGCCGCGCGCTGCCAGTTCTGGCGGCGCTGCTGCTGGGGGCAAGCGGGCCGCCCGCAACGCTGGACCAGTTCGAACAGGCGCTGGCCGCGCAGCCCAGTGCTACCGCCGCGCTGGGCGAATGGTGCGCGGCGCGCCATCTGGCTGGCGATCCGCAGATCCGTGCCGCGGTGATCAGCGGGCGGACCAACGATCCGCCGGGCGACCTGCGCCGCATCCTCGACCTGTCAGAGGATGACCGGATGGGCTACCGCCACGTCCGGCTGACCTGCGGCGGCAAACTGCGGTCGGAGGCGCACAACTGGTATGCCACCGACCGGCTGACGCCCGAAATGAACCACGCGCTGGACGATACCGACACCCCGTTCGGGCGGGTTGCCGCGCCGCTGCGCTTCACGCGTGAGCGGCTGGCGGGCGAGCGCGGGGCGGCCAGCTATTGCCCGCGCGGCACGGTGCTGTCGCACCGTGCGCTGCTGCGCCTGCCGGATGGCACGGCGCTGGCCTATGTCGTGGAATGCTATACCGCCGCGAACCTCGAATGAAAAAGGCCGGGAAGGTTTCCCTTCCCGGCCCTTTCAAGCGTGGGTTGCCCCGGCTGGCTTAGCCGCCGTGGACCTGCGCCACGTCGATCTTCAGGCCCGGGCCCATCGACGAGCTGAGCGCGACCTTGCGGACGTACTTGCCCTTGGCGCCGGCCGGCTTCGACTTGACCACCGCATCGACGAAAGCGTCGAAGTTGGCGCGCAGCGCTTCGTTCGAGAACGACAGCTTGCCCAGACCGCCATGGATGATCCCGGCCTTTTCGACGCGGTATTCAATCTGGCCGCCCTTGGCCGCCTTGACGGCTTCGGCGACGTTCGGGGTCACGGTGCCCAGCTTCGGGTTCGGCATCAGGCCCTTGGGACCCAGCACCTTGCCGAGGCGGCCGACCAGGCCCATCATGTCCGGCGTGGCGATCACGCGGCCATAATCCAGGTTGCCGGCCTGCATGTCTTCCAGCAGGTCTTCGGCGCCAACCTTGTCAGCCCCGGCGGCCAGCGCCGCTTCAGCCTTGTCGCCGCGCGCGAACACGGCAACCTTGACGTCCTTGCCGGTGCCCGAGGGCAGCACGACCATGCCGCGCACCATCTGGTCGGCGTGACGCGGATCGACACCCAGGTTCAGGGCGACTTCCAGCGATTCGTCGAACTTGGTGGTCTTGAGGTCCTTGAGCAGCTGGATGGCTTCATCGACGCCATAGAGCTTCTGGTTGTCGCCCAGCTTTTCGACCAGCGACTTCTGCTTCTTCGTCTGCTTCGCCACGTTCTTAGCCCTCCACAACCTGCAGGCCCATCGAGCGGGCGGAACCTTCGATGATCTTGGTCGCCTGTTCGATGTCGTTGGCGTTGAGATCGGCAAACTTGGTCTGCGCGATTTCAGCCAGCTTCGAGCGGGCGATCGTTCCGGCCGAAACCTTGCCCGGTTCCTTCGAACCCGACTTGAGGTTGGCGGCCTTCTTGATCAGGTAGCTGGCGGGGGGCGTCTTGGTGACGAACGTGAAGCTGCGATCGGCATAGACCGTGATGATGGTCGGGATCGGCATGCCCTTTTCAAGGTCCTGCGAGGCAGCGTTGAACGCCTTGCAGAATTCCATGATGTTCACGCCGCGCTGACCCAGCGCCGGACCGATCGGCGGGGCGGGCTTGGCATCGCCAGCCGGCACCTGCAGCTTGATATAGCCTTCAATCTTCTTGGCCACGGATGGCCTCCTTTCTTCCTGTCGGGCCGGAAAACCGGCCCTCAGATCAAGCGGTCAAGCAAAGGGCGCAAAACCCTTCTCCCGCACGGAATCACCCGGGGGGTGCCCGGGAGAAGGCGCGCGCCTAGGCCAGAATGGCGATGAAATCAAGCGGCGGCTGGCAAAACCGCTGTTTTCGCCGCGCGGCGGCGGTCCCAGGCCTGCCGGATCGCGCGGCGCGCGGGCATCTCGAAGCGGCGATAGGCCAGGTCCGACAGCACGAGGACCGCGGCGATAATCGCGCCGTAGAGCGCCCAGACCATCACCCCCTCGCCCGGCACCGGGCCGGTCTGGCCCTTGACCAGCGCGATCACCGGCAGGTGAATGAGGTAGATCGCATAGGAGCGGTCGCCCAGCCACTGCATCACCCGCCAGTCCAGCCATGTCTGGCGCAGCGCCAGCAGCAGCGCGGCGGGAAATGCCAGCAGGACCAGGGGCAGGAGCGAGGAGAACGACCCCGTCGGCACGGTCAGCCCCGCCGCCAGCAACGCCGCCAGCACCGGCCACGGCACGCGGGCCAGCCCGGCGCGGCCCTGCCACAGCACCACCCCCAGGAAGAACCCCAGCAGCCCGCGCGGCAGGTTGTCGGCCACCCACGGGCCTTCGGGCAGGCCGTTCAGCAGCAGGTGCCCCAGCCCCAGCGCTATGGCCGCGCCGGTCACCAGCCGCAGCCGCAGCCCATTGCCGCGCATCGCGGCGAAAGCGAACAACAGATAACAGCACACCTCGACGCTGAGCGACCAGGCCGGGCCGTTGAAAGTATCGGGCACCGGCCGCACGAAATTCTGCGCCATGAGGAGGTGCATGGCAAAGGCACTCGCCGTGTTGCCATGCTCGCCCCAGGCAAAGGCAGCAACCGCCAGCAGGGTCAGCAGGTGCAGCGGATAGAGCCGGGCGATCCGGGCCACGGCGAACTGTTCCAGCGCGCCCGGCCGGGCGAGCTTTTCCCCCGCCAGGTAGACATGGGCAAAGATATAGCCCGACAGCAGGAAGAACAGGTCGACAAAGGCCCAGCCCCAGTGGCTCAGCCAGGCAAGCACGGGTCCGTGTCCGGTGAACAGTTCCGGCGCGAACAATGTGCGCGGGTGATAGGCAAATGCCACCACGCAGGCCGCAATCCCGCGCAGTCCGTCAAGCCGGGTCAGCCGCGCGGGCGCCTCGGCGGGGTAATCGGGGGCAGTCCCGGCCATGCAGCCGGGTCTAGCGGCCTATGGTTAAGGAGAGCTAACGCTCGATCCCGGCCGCGCCCAGGATCGTCGCCATGGCGGCGGTCATGCCGGCAAGGCTTGGCCCTTCGGCCACGTCGATCCATTCGCTGGGGGCATGGGCATCGCCGCCGCTGCCGCCCGAACCGATCGCGATGGCGGGAATGCCCAGGCTCATCGGCACGTTGGCATCGGTCGATTGCGAACCGGCCTTCGATTCGATCCCCTGCGCGCGGGCGGCGGCAAAGGCGATGCGGACCAGCGCACTGTCTTCGGGCGTCGATCCGGCGGGACGGTCCCCGATCGGCTTGAACGTGACGCTGACCTTGCCGCCAGAGGTATCGCGCGCGGCGTTTTCCTGGTCCACGGCGCGCGCGGCGATCTCTTTCAGCGCGGCATCGACACGGTCGACCTCGGCCGGGGCGACCGAACGGATGTCCACTTCAAGGAACACCTCGTTGGGGATGGTGTTGACCGAGGTGCCCCCGCCAACCACGCTGGCCGAATAGGTGGTGCGCGGGTCCTGCGGCACCGGCACGGCGTAAAGCCCGGTCACGGTGCCAGCCAGCGCGGCCATCGGGTTGACGATCCCGAACTTGCCATAGGAATGCCCGCCCGGCCCGCTGAAGGTCAGCCGGTAGCGGCGCGAACCGACGCCCTGGGTGGTGATCAGCCCCTGCCCGGCGCCGTCGATGGTGATGAAGCCCGCCGCTGCCTTGGCGCGGGCATCCTGAGCGAACAGGTGGCGGGTGCCGCGCAGGTCGCCCGGTCCTTCCTCACCCACGTTGCCGATGAACACCACGTCGCGCTTCGTGCGGATCCCCGCCTTGTCGAGCGCGCGGATGATCGACAGCATCACCGCCAGAGCGCGCGTATCATCGCCAATCCCCGGCGCCATCAGCCGCGTGCCTTCGCGCTTCACCTTCACATCGGTCCCGGCGGGAAACACGGTGTCGAGATGGGCGGCGACCAGCAGCGGCGCGGCCTTGGGATCGGTGCCCTTGCGCACCGCGATGACATTGCCGACCGCGTCGGTCGTCACTTCCGGCAGCCCGCTGCCACGCAGCAGCGCGGCAAAGGTGCTGCCGCGCTCCGCCTCACCAAACGGCGGGGCGGGCACTTCGGTCAGGGTGACGAGCTGTTCGATCATCCGCGGATGATCAAGCCGCAGCGCCTCGCGCGCAGCGGCGAAGCGCTTGGAGGCGAGGACTGCGGCCAGTTCCGGCGGCACCGGATTGGCGGCGGCCTTGGCGGCAGGTGCCGTCTTGGCCGGGGCGGTTTTCGCCAGGGCGGGCTGGGCCAGCATGGCCAGGCCCAGCGCCAGGGCGACGGACAAGTTGCCCCGCACCGCCCGGCCCATGGTTACTTGACCAGTTCGACGTGTTCGAAATCGAGTTCGACCGGCGTCGCGCGGCCGAAGATCGAGACCGAAACCTTGACCCGGTTCTTGTCGAAATCCAGTTCTTCCACCACGCCGGTGAAGCTGTTGAACGGACCGTCGAGCACCTTGACCGAATCGCCGATCTCGTAATCGACGCTGACGTGCTTCTTGGGTTCGGCGGCAGCGGCATCGCGCGCGCCGAAATAGCGGGCAGCTTCGCGGTCGGTAATCGGCTGCGGCTTGCCGTTGGGGCCAAGGAAACCGGTGACCTTGGCGGTGTTCTTGACGAGGTGGTACACGTCGTCGTTCATGGTCAGCTTGGCCAGCACGTAACCGGGCATGGTCTTGCGTTCGACCTGGACCTTCTTGCCGCGCTTGACCTCGGTCACGGTTTCATGCGGCACTTCGACCGCTTCGAACAGCGCTTCCAGGCCCTTGCGTTCCGCTTCGGACAGGATCGATTCGCGGACCTTGTTCTCGAACCCGGAATAGGCGTGGATGATGTACCAGCGAGCCATGTTTCGTCTCTAACCTTCGTTTCGCGCGGGGCCGATCAGGCCAGCGACAGCAGCCATTTCACGATCGCGCCGAACAGCGAATCGATCCCTAGGAAGAATACCGCCAGGATGAACATCAGGATCGCGACGAAGATCGCCGTGCTGACCGTTTCCTGCCGCGTCGGCCATACGACCTTGCGTGCTTCCGCCTGAACCTGGCGCATGAATTCGCCCGGATTGATCTTGGCCATGGCAGCTATCGCCCGTCCTGTTGAAATTGCGTTTCCTGGCGTCTCCCGCGGCTTTGGGGAACAGCGCCGCCCCGGCGCCGCAGGGGGCTACCGGGGTGAACGTGTTCTCCAAATGACGGAAGACACTGCCGCACTTAGCTATCGCCCGGCGGTTTTGCAAGGCCGCGCTCGGGGCGCGGTGGCGGCATGCGCGCCAGCAGCGCCTCGTCGGTGCGCAGCGTCACCTTTGCCTTGCTCGGCAGGGCGTCCAGCTCGTGCCGGCCGATGTACCAGAACCAGTCGACATAGCGCGCCGGGGCATAGGTGGTCATGTCGGTCTTGCGACCCTTCTTCCACAGCAGGCGGTGGTAGGGATCGCGGAAGAACTTGCCGCCCTCGTTGATCGTCAGCATGTGGATCAGCGGAAGGGCGAAATGCATGTTGACCAGCGCATCCTTGCGCACCACCGCATAGCCGGCGATGTGTTCCTGCGGGTTGATCGGCCAGACGCCGATCTCGGTTTCGACCAGGCTGGCGATCTTCACCCCCTGCGGCAGCGGATCGATCATCGCCAGCAGCCGCTCGGTCCGCTGCGATTCGGTGTACCAGGTATGCGTAGTCAGCCCCAGGCGGCCCAGGAACAGCGCGGCGGCGAGCAGCAGCACCAGCCGCGGCGCGCGCCAGCTCAGCGCCAGGCAGCCGACCATCAGCCCGGTATAGATCATCCGCGCATCGACATAATCGCCGCCGATGATGTGGCGCGGCAGCACCAGCGACAGCACCAGCATGGCGATCGCCGCCCAGCCGAGCCGCCCGTCGAGCCGCTTCAGTCCGAACGAGCCGACCAGCACCACTCCGATCCCGATCAGCGTGCCGTAATCGAGCCAGCGCCAGGTATCGCGCATCGCCTGGCGCCAGATCGCCCATTTGTAGGTGCCGACGACCTTGCCGTAGGAATAAAGCTCGCCGCCGCTTTTCTCGCCCGCGATCGACAGGCCGATCAGCGCGACGAAGGGCAGCGTCAGCGGCCAGGGGGCAACAAAGGCTCGCCAGCTTTTGTCCTTGTGCCATTCATAGCCGAACACCATCACGCCCAGCGTGCCCCAGCCCGAAACGTGGCACAGCCAGACCACCAGCCCGATCGGCATGAACAGCGGCGCGCGCCATTTCCAGCCGTCCAGCCGCACCCACAGCGCAAAGGCGAATAGCGCGGCAGCCAGCGACAGCCCGAAGTTGAGGAAGCCCAGCAGCATCGCCGGCGACCAGACAAACAGCAGCCCGAGCAGGCCGCCGATCCCGATGCGCCGCCGCAGCGACCATTCCACCGCCAGCACGCCGAGACCATTCAGCAGCACGGTGACATAGACGATCACCTTGCCGGCCGCTTCCAGCGACATCAGCTTGGCCAGCGGGATGATCAGCAGATCGGCCCCGAGGTTGCCCGACCAGCGCCACTGGAATCCGTAGTATTCCTTCAGTAGCGCGCTCGAATCGCGGTTCAGCATGACGTGGTAGCGCGCGAGGTGCGCGGGATAGTCCACCATCTGCGGATACTGGGCGACGAACACTGGCAGCAGCGCCAGCACGGCCAGGATCAGGCCCAGCCAGAAACTTTCACGCGGGGTGGGTTCGCCCCACAACCAGCCGGGCCGCGACCTGCCCCGCACGTTGAACTGCTCGAAGGGAGGTTCGGCGGACATGGGCACATCGCTGGGTGGAAGGGGCATGCTGGCAGGAGTGGCAGGATTCGAACCCGCGGCCCTCGGTTTTGGAGACCGATGCTCTACCAACTGAGCTACACTCCTGCGGGCGGACGGGCCTCTATAGGTTACTACAGAGCTTGGCAAGGCTGCAAATCCTTCCCTTCCCCCGAACATGACGAAACTGCTACACAGTGTGCAATGCACGCCCCGGCCCCGCCCCCGCCGATCGATCCGGACCTGCTGATGCTGGCCTATCGCGGCGGCGTCTTCCCGATGGCGGACGCCCGCGACGATCCCGAAATCTTCTGGGTCGAGCCGCGCCGCCGGGCGATTCTGCCGCTGGACGGCTTCCACCTGTCGAAATCGCTGGCCCGCACGCTGCGGCGCGGGCGCTTTGCCGTGACCTGCAACCGGGACTTTGCCGCAGTGATGCAGGCCTGCGCCGGGCCGCGCCGCGATGAGGGGGATACCTGGATCAGCGAGCGGATCGAGGCGAGCTACCGCCAGCTGCATGCGCGCGGCGCCGCCCATTCGATCGAATGCTGGCAGGATGGCCGGCTGGTCGGCGGGCTTTACGGCGTGGGGTTCGACCGGGTATTCTGCGGCGAAAGCATGTTCAGCCGCGTGCCGGACGCGTCAAAGGTGGCGCTGGCCTGGCTGGTCGCGGCGCTGCGCCGGGCGGGCGCGCGCTTGCTCGACTGCCAGTTCATGACCGAACACCTCGCCTCGCTCGGCGCGGTGGAAATCACCCAGGCGGAATACCTGGTGCGGCTGCGCGATGCTCAGAGCCCGACGGCGGGCGATGCGGCGGGCTTGGGCGTTGCTGCCGGCTTGGGCGACGACGCCGGGCTTGGCGCTGGCGTTGGCGTGCCGCTGGCGCTGCCCGAAGGCTTTGCCGCGCTGCTGGGCGATGCGGCGGCGGCCGGGCTGTCTTCCTCGCCCGGGAACTTCATCGCGCAGTCCTTCACCCAGACGTCATAGACCGGATGCTCAACCACGTTGAGCGAAGGCGAATTCCTGAACAGCCAGCCGGAAAAGACCTTGCGCCATTGCAGCGGGCTTTCGGCATTGGCGCGTTCTTCAACGAAGACCTGGACGAAGGCCCCCACTTCGGGCGGGCTTTCCCACGGCAGGGTCCGTTCGCAGCTGGCCAGCTTGACCACCACGTTGCCCACCCGGCGCGATTCGCCCGGCTTCATCACCAGGTCCTGGCTGAGGTTGTTGCGCTTGTTGAGCAGGCCCAGCGTGGCGACGCGGTCCTTCACCGGGGTGCCGTATTCGCTTTCCACCGCCTGGGCCGAAGCGGCCGCGGCGGCAACGTCCCGGGGCACTTCGGTAGCCGCCGCGTCAGGCTCGCCGCCCGAATTGCACGCGGCCAGCGCCAGCACAGGCAGCAGGGCAAGCGCCCGACGCATCATCAGGCTTCGGGCGACCAGGCTTCGTAATCGCCGGTGGCGCCAGCGCGCTTGCCGCCGCGCTCAAGCGCGCCTTGCGGGCGATAGGCGGCGACAGTGCCGGTGGCGTTGGGGGTATATTCAGCTTCCCAGATGCGCGGCGCGGGCAGGTTGCTTTCGGGCACGCCATCCAGCGTGCCGTGCAGCCAGCCGTGCCATTCGGCCGGGACGCGGCTGGCATCGTTGGCGCCGTTGTAGATCACCCAGCGGCGTTCGCGCCCGGCAAAGGGATGGCCCGCCGGATAGCGCTTCTTCGCGCGGTAATAGGTGTTGCCCTGCGCATCGGTGCCGACCTGTTCGCCGGTCAGCGCGCTGTTGAGCAGCGTGGTCACGGTCGCGCCGTTCCACCAGGTGAAGATCTTGCCAAGGATTCCCATGGCCGCCGCCTAGCCGAATTGTTCGCCGCTTGAAAGGGGGCTTGGCCTTACCATTCCACCGTATCGCCGGGAACGATCCCCAGCTGCGCGGCGCGGCCGGCGTTCAGTTCCAGCACCGCCTTGACCAGCCCGACCGAGGACAGCGGGGTTTCGTCATAGGGCACGGCATTGGCGGCGATGTTGCTGACCTTGCCATCGACGCCGATGAACAGGATGTCGAGCGGCAGCACGGTGTTGCGCATCCAGAACGAGGCCCCGCGCGGCGGGTCCATCGGAAAAATCATCCCTTCGTCCGGGCCCATCGCGGTGCGGAACATCAGCCCCTTGGCCTGTTCGCGGCTCGTTGCGGCCACTTCCACCCGGAACACGTGCTTCTTGCCGGCGTGGGTCACGGTCAGCGGGATCACCCGCAGCCCGGATTCGGGGTGAACCGAGGCGGCCTGCGCCACCGCAGCGCCCGCCTCGCCCGAATTGGCGGAACAGGCCGCAAGCAGGACGAGCGCGGCGGCGGCAAGCAACGGATGACGCATCATTGTTCCCCATCGAGTTCGGCGGCCCATTCCTCGGCCGCGGCAATGCTGGCGGCATCGACCAAATTGCGCGCGCTGTCCAGCGGATGCCCGGCGCGCAGCATCGCCGCCACCTGCTTTTCGCGCCCCCTCGGGTCCGCCGCGCCGGGGCCGAACGGGCCGAGCCGCCGCTTGCGCGCCATGGCCAGCGCGGCCTGGCGCTGCGCGGCGGGGGCGGCGCGCACCTCGTCGCGCACGGTGGCGGCGATGCCCGCCTGGTCCAGCGCCTGGTCCACCCGGCGCGGGCCATAGCCCCGGCGCAGCAGGCTGCCGCTTTTCGCGCGGGCGAAGCTTTCGTCATCAACATAGCGCAGCGACACCATGCGCTGCACCAGCTCGGCCACCGGCGGCTCGCCCTCGCCCGCCCAGCCGCGTTCGCGCAGCTTGCGGCGCAGATAGCCCTCCAGTTTCGCGGCGCTGGTGGCGAAGCGCGCGACATAGGCCAGCGCCATGTCGTTGAGCCGCGTGGCATCAAGCGGCCGGGGATTGCGGCGTTCGCGGGTCATCTTGGCCATATTCGTGCCACACTGTGCCGCAATTGGGAACGCTCGGGGGCACGTCCTGTTCGCAGGCTCGTGCCGTGTAACGATCGGGAGACGGACCGAATGATGGTCGATCCCTTTGAAAATAAACGGGTTATCGCGCAATGACTGACGCCGCCGACATGGTGACGACTGCTGTGGACCAATTGGTCCCGACCCCCAATTTCGATGAGCTGCCGCGCCGCTTTTCCGATTTTGCCACTTTCGGCGAAGCGCTGGACTATGCCGCGCGAGGGCAGCGGGGGATGAATTTCCACGATCCGCGCGGCAATCTCGCGCGGGCCTATCCGTTCAGCGAGCTGCGCCTGGACGCGCTGGCCATGGCCCGCCGCCTGGTCGCCCACGGCATCGCCAAGGGTGACCGCGTCGCGCTGGTCGCCGAAACCGGGCCGGAATTTGCCGCGCTGTTCTGCGGCGCGGTCTATGCCGGGGCCTGGCCGGTGCCGCTGCCGCTGCCGACCAGCTTCGGCGGCAAGGACAGCTATATCGACCAGCTGGCCGTGCAGCTGCAAAGCAGCGATCCCAAGGTGCTGTTCTATCCCGCCGAAATCGCGGAAATGGCCGGTGCCGCCGCGGCACGCCAGGGCTGCGAGGGGATCACCTGGCAGGACTTCGCGCAGACTGAACCGGCCGATTGCGCCCTGCCCGAATCCAGCCCGGACGACATCTGCTACCTGCAGTATTCGAGCGGTTCGACCCGCTTTCCGCACGGCGTGGCGGTGACCCATGCGAGCCTGCTCAACAACCTGGCCGGCCACGGCGAAGGGATGGAATTGCAGCAGCTGGACCGCTGTATCAGCTGGCTGCCGTGGTATCACGACATGGGGCTGGTCGGCTGCTTCCTGTCGGTAATCGCCAACCAGATCTCGGTCGATTACCTCAAGACCGAGGATTTCGCCCGCCGCCCGCTCGCCTGGCTCGACCTGATCAGCCGCAATCCGGGCAATTCGATCTCGTACTCGCCCACCTTCGGCTATGACATCTGCGCGCGCCGCATTTCCAGCCAAAGCCACGTGGCCGACCGGTTCGACCTGTCGCGCTGGCGGATCGCCGGCAACGGCGCCGACATGATCCGCCCCGACGTGATGCAGGGCTTCGTCAATGCCTTTGCCGAAGCCGGGTTCAAGGCGCAGGCGTTCCTGCCCAGCTACGGCCTGGCCGAAGCGACCCTGGCGGTCACCCTGATGCCGCCGGGCGAAGGAATCCGCGTCGAACTGGTCGAGGAAGAACGTCTGTCGGGCACCCCGCGCGACCTGTCGCGCCCGGCCCGCTACCGCGCGATCGTCAACTGCGGCAAGGCGGTCAAGGACATGGCGCTGGAAATCCGCGGCGAAGGCGGTGAAGTGCTGCCCGATCATCACATCGGCAAGGTATGGTGCAAGGGGCCGTCGGTGATGGTCGGCTATTTCCGCGATCCCGAAGCGACCGATGCCTGCCTGGTCGATGGCTGGCTGGACACCGGCGACATGGGCTACATGGTTGATGGCTACCTGTTCATCGTCGGCCGCGCCAAGGACATGATCATCATCAACGGCAAGAACCACTGGCCCCAGGACATCGAATGGGCCGTGGAACAACTGCCGGGGTTCAACCACGGCGATATCGCTGCCTTCTCGATCGAGACCGAGAACGGCGAGGAAGCGCCCGCCGTGCTGGTCCACTGCCGCGTCTCCGATCCCACCGCGCGGATCGAACTGCGCGACATGATCCGCGACAAGGTGCGCTCGATCACGGGCATGAACTGCGTGGTCGAACTGGTTCCGCCGCGCACCCTGCCGCGCACCAGCTCTGGCAAACTGAGCCGCGCCAAGGCCAAGAAGATGTTCCTCTCGGGCGAGATCGAACCGCTCAAGCTGGCCGCCTGAACCGCGCCGACCCGTTGAAACTGGCGTCCCGGTCACCCACGGCGGTGGCCGGGACGCTTTGCCTGGGCCTTTTCATCGGCTTGCGCAGCATCACGCTTGCGGCCCCTGTCTTATTTCGATAACACAGCTTGAACTCGATCGGGTCGCACACAACATATCCGCTCGGGAAGAAAGTACGGAATAGACGCCATGGCCAATACGCCTGATCAGACTGCCGCGCCCGCCATCACCCTGACCCCGCCCGAACCGGTGCCGGTGATCGCGCCTGAACAGGCCGTGGGGCTGGTGCCCGTATCGGACGAAAACAAGTCCAGGTTGCAGACCAAGGTCGACGCCTTCGTCAACGAACTGGTCGCGCAGGACGCCAATTCGCCCGAATTCGGCAAGCGGGTCGATCAGCTGACCAACATGGGCCGCAAGGAAATCGCCGCGGCCGCCGCGATGTCGAACCGCTTTCTCGACCGGCCGGTGCGGGCGATGGACAAGGATTCGGGCGTTGGCGCCAACCTGGCGGAACTGCGCAAGGTGGTGGAGGAACTGGACCCCGGCAAGAAGGGCCAGCTATCGACCGGGCGCAAGATCCTCGGCTTCATCCCGTTCGGCAACTCGGTGAAGCGCTATTTCCAGTCCTATGAAAGCGCGCAGGGACACATCCAGGGCATCCTCGGCCACCTCGCCTCGGGCAAGGACGAGCTGCTGATGGACAACGCCGCGATCGACGTGGAACGCCAGAAGCTGTGGGAAGCCATGGGCAACCTGGAGCAGATGATCCACATCAGCCGCACGCTGGATACCAAGCTGGAAGACAAGGCGAACGAGCTGGACGCGACCGACCCGGCCAAGGCCAAGGCGATCCGCGAAAGCGCGCTGTTCTATGTCCGCCAGCGCACCCAGGACCTGCTGACGCAGATGGCGGTGACCGTGCAGGGTTACCTGGCGCTGGACCTGGTCAAGAAGAACAACGTCGAACTGGTCAAGGGCGTGGACCGCGCCAGCACCACCACCGTGGGCGCGCTGCGCACCGCGGTGACCGTGGCCCAGGCGATGTACAACCAGCGCCTGGTGCTGAGCCAGATCACTGCTCTGAACGACACCACCGCCGGGCTGATCGATTCCACCAGCCAGCTGCTGCGCGACCAGACCGGCAAGATCCACGAACAGGCCGCATCCAGCACGATCCCCGTGGAAACGCTGCAGCGCGCCTTCCAGAATATCTACGACACGATGGACAACATCGACACGTTCAAGGTCAAGGCGCTGGACAGCATGAAGCAGACGGTAACCACGCTGACCGCCGAGGTGGAAAAGTCGCGCGGCTATATCGCCCGCGCCGAAGGCGCCGCCCAGGCAGCCAAGGCCGGCGATGCCCCCAGCCTGCTGAGCCTGGAGGGCTGACCCCCGCATGGCCGGCGAAGCCAACCAGTCTGACCTGATCCTGCAGCAGGCGCGCCAGTCGCTGTCCAACCAGCGCGCCGGCGGGCGCCGCGCGGGTTCGATCGGCCGCCGCTCGGCCGCGCTCAAGCGGGAACATGCCTTCCGCAAGCTGGTGCGGGTGCTGCTGGCGGTGGCGGGCGTGATCTTTGCCGCAATGGTCGCCGGACTGGTGCTCGACGGGATCGGCTGGACCGGCGTGATCGTGACCATGCTGGCGATTGTGGTCGCGGCGGGGGTGTTCTCCTCCTTCCCCAGGCTGAAAGTGCCGACGCTTGAATCGCTGGGCCAGGGCGATACCCGCTCGCTGGTCGGGCGGACCGAGATGTGGCTGGAAAGCCAGCGCCCGGCGCTCCCCGCTCCGGCGGTGCAGCTGGTCGACCAGATCGGGCTGCAGCTGGACGCGCTGGGTCAGCAACTGGACGGGCTGGACGAGGCCGCACCCGCCGCACGCGAAGTGCGCAAGCTAGTGGGCGAGCACCTGCCCGGCCTGGTTTCCACCTATACCAGCATCCCGCGCCACCTGCGCGGCGAGGCCAGCGGCGGCGCCACGCCGGATCAGCGGCTGACCGAAAGCCTGGGCAAGATCAGCGGCGAAATTGACAGCGTCACCCGCCAGCTGGCCAGCGGGGCGATCGACAACCTGGCGATCCAGACCCGCTACCTCGATTACAAGTACGGCAGCGCGCTGGACGACGCGGCCAAGGTGGACTGACCCGATGGAACTGACATTTCCCCACAGCCTCGGCCGCGAGGAAGCCTGCCGCCGCCTGCGCGAGCATGAGGCCGAGATTGCCAATATTGCCCCCGGCATGGCCGAAGTGACCACCCATTGGCCCAGCGCCGAGCGGCTGGAACTGCAGGTTTCGGCGATGGGCAAACAGATCACCGGCGCGGTCGAGATCGGCGAAAGCAGCGTCAGCTTCAATTTCGACCTTCCTGCCGCGCTGTCGTTTGCCGCACCGATGATCAAGGCGGCGCTGGAACCCAAGGCGAGGAAGCTGCTGGGCCCGGCCTGAGGGCTGGCGCTAAAGCTCGCGCTCAAGCTCCAGATAGCCGCGCGGGATGCGCAGCTGCGCGGCGGCAACTCGGGTCTCGGCCAGAAACAGCAGCAGCGCCACCATCATCAGCGCCAGCGCCACCAGGAAGAAGCCCGCTGCCACCAGGGGCAGCTTGAACCCGGCAACCTCGTCCAGGAACAGCACGGCCACTGTCGTCCCGATGGCCAGGCCCGACAGCACCAGCAGGAAGATCGCGCGGGTGATCAGGTGGATGCGACGCGCAATCGCCCGCATTTCACGCACCACCTCGTCATGCTCCGGCCCTTTCGTCTCGACGTGGCGTTCCTGCAACTGGCGCGACCGGTCAACGATCCGGCCAAGGCGGGTGGACAGCAGGTTCATGATGTTGCCGATCGCCACCAGGACGAACACCGGAGCAAGCGCGAGCTGGATGGTCTGGGCGATCATGCCCTTTGGTCTAGGCTCCAAGCGGGAACACTTTCAAGTATAACCGGTCGAAATCCAACGTCGGAGTTTACCATGCTGCCACCCACCGTCCGTCCTATCCTGATCGCGATTTTCGCGGGCGTTCTGCTGCAAGGCTGCGCGGCGCTGGGGCCAAAGCACCCGGTCGGCAACGCGGCGGTGCCGCAGCCGGCCAAGGCGGTCGAGCTCGATCGCTACCTGGGCCGCTGGTACGAAATGGCGCGCTACGAACAGAGCTTCCAGAAGGACTGCGAAGGGGTGACGGCCGACTATGCCCGGCGCGAAGACGGCAAGATCAGCGTACTCAACGCCTGCCGCAAGCCCGATGGGCGCACCACCCAGGCCAAGGGCAAGGCCAAGGTGGTCGACACAGTGACTGGCGCGAAGCTGAAGGTCAGCTTCTTTGGCCCGTTCTATGGCGATTACTGGGTGCTGGACCGGGCGGACGATTACAGCTGGTCGATCGTCGGCGAACCGTCAGGCCGCTACCTGTGGCTGCTGACGCGCGAGGCGGTGCCGGCCGCCGCCACGCGCGATGCGATCATCGCGCGGGCCAAGGCGCTGGGCTATGATACCTCGATGCTGCGGATCACGCAGCAGCCCTGATCCAGCGGGTCAGCGCCCGCTGGTCAGCAGCACATCGACCACACCGGGATCCGCCAGCGTGCTGGTATCGCCCAGGTTCGACACATCGCCTTCCGCGATCTTGCGCAGGATGCGGCGCATGATCTTGCCCGACCGGGTCTTGGGCAGGCCCGGGGCGAAATGGATCACGTCGGGCGTGGCGATCGGACCGATTTCGTGGCGGACCCACTGCACCAGTTCCTTGCGGACGTCCTCGCTCGGCTCCTCGCCCGCGTTCAGCGTGACATAGGCATAGATGCCCTGCCCCTTGATCTCGTGCGGCATCCCGACCACCGCGGCTTCGGCAACCTTGGCATGGGCGACCAGCGCGCTTTCGACCTCGGCCGTGCCCATGCGGTGGCCCGACACGTTGATCACGTCATCGACGCGGCCGGTGATCCAGTAATAGCCATCCGCGTCGCGCTTGCACCCGTCGCCGGTGAAATACTTGCCGCGATAGGTGGTGAAATAGGTCTGGAAGAAGCGTTCGTGATCGCCCCAGACGGTGCGCATCTGCCCCGGCCAGCTTTGCGTGATGCACAGGTTGCCTTCGGTCGCCCCTTCCAGCACGTTGCCATCGCCATCGACGATCTGCGGCACCACCCCGAACATCGGGAAGCTGGCCGCGCCGGGCTTCAGCGCATGGGCGCCGGGCAGCGGGGTCATCATGCAGGCGCCGGTTTCGGTCTGCCAATAGGTATCGACGATCGGGCAGCGTTCATCGCCGACCACGCGCCAGTACCATTCCCAGGCTTCGGGGTTGATCGGCTCACCCACGCTGCCCAGCAGGCGCAGGCTCTTGCGGCTGGTCTTCTTGACCCATTCGTCGCCCTCGCGCATCAGCGCGCGCAGCGCGGTGGGCGCGCCATAGAAGATCTCGACGTTGTGGCGATCGACGATTTCCCAGAACCGGCTGTGGGTGGGATAATTCGGCACGCCTTCGAACATCACCGTGGTCGCCCCGTTGGCGAGCGGACCGTAAACGACATAGGAGTGGCCCGTGACCCAGCCGATGTCGGCCGCGCACCAGTAGATTTCGCCGGGGCGGTAATCGAACACGTACTGGTGGGTCATCGCCGCCCAGGTCAGGTAACCGCCGGTGGTGTGCAGCACGCCCTTGGGCTTGCCGGTGGAACCCGAGGTGTAGAGAATGAACAGCGGGTCTTCCGCGCCCATTTCCTCGTAAGGGCAATCGTCGCTCACGCTGTCGCGCAGCTCGTGCCACCAGTGGTCGCGGCCCGGCTCCATCGTCACCGGGTTCGACACGTGGCGCACGGTCAGCACCGCCTTGACCGAAGGGCAATGCCCCAGCGCTTCATCGACATTGGCCTTCAGGGGCACCTGCTTGCCGCCGCGCATCCCGGCATCGGCGGTGATCACCAGGTTGCTGTCGCAATCCTGGATGCGCCCGGCCAGGGCTTCGGGGCTGAAGCCGCCGAACACGATCGAATGGATCGCGCCGATCCGCGTGCAGGCCAGCATGGCCACCGCCGCTTCGGGGATCATCGGCATGTAGATGGTGATCCGGTCGCCCTTCTTCGCGCCAAGCTGCTTCAGCGCATTGGCCATCTTGCACACTTCGCCGTGCAACTGGCGATAGGTCAGCCGGCGCTGGTGTTCGCTGTCGTCCCCTTCCCAGATGATCGCCACGCTGTCGCCGCGTTCCGCCAGGTGCCGGTCAAGGCAATTGGCCGACACGTTGAGCGTGCCATCGGAAAACCATTCAATCCCGAAGTCCGCCTCGTCATAGGAGCACTGGCTGAGCTTGGTCCACGGCTTGATCCAGTCGAGCCGGGCCGTCTCCTCGCGCCAGAACTGCTCCGGCGTTTCCAGCGCGGCGCGATACTTGCGGGCATAGACATCGGCGTTGATCAAGGCACGCTGGGCCCATTCGGCAGGGACGGGATGGGTGGTGGCCATTGCTCTCTCCAGCAAGATTCGGGTTTGATCGCAGGTAGGAGGCGGCAGGCGCGCGCGTCAATGCCGCGCGAGGCGGAAAGCCGCCGTGTGTCTCGATTGGGAGACGCGTGAAGGCACGCGCAGGGTCAGAAAAAGAACTTCTGCTGCCAATAGAAGGTCGCGGTCACCGGTTCGCCCGCCGCATTGGTCGCCGGCTTGAAGCGCAGCCGCTCCATCGCCAGCCGGCAGGCGGCGGCATCGGTATCGGGCAACCCGCTCGACTTGTAGATGCGGCAGGCGGTGGCCCGGCCCGATGGGGCAACGGTCAGCGCCAGGATCACCGCCTTGCCGATCCGTTGCTCGCGCCCGCCGGGGGGAACGGGAAAGTCGCGCGCGTTGTTGATCTGGCCGCCAATATGCTGAACCTTGCTGGCCGCACCGCCGCCCGCGCCATTGCCGCTGCCGCCTGCGCCGGGACCGCTGCCGGTTCCGCCCGCGCCGGTCCCGACCCCGGCCTGGGCGGCCCCGCTGTTGTTCGCAGCCCCCGAAGCGGCCGCGCGCGGGGCACGCGCCTTGGCCAGTTCGACCTTCGGCTTGGCCGCGTTCACTTCGCGCGCCACTGCCTTTCTGCCGGCATCGCCAGCCGCCCCGGCCTTGTCCGGCGCCTTGGGCGGTTCGGGCGGCGGCGGCGCGGTGATGGTGACGGTAAAGGTGGAGACGACGGTTTCGACCGCCTTGGTCGCGAAATCGGGCGCGAAGGCGCGGATCAGGCCCAGCACCACGATGACATGAAACAGCACGACCAGCACGGCAACGCCCACCCTGGTGCGCGGCGAACTGTCCGGTTCGGCCGCGCCTTCATGCTGGTCCATCGCCGTTACCTCTTGCCGTGTTCCTTCCGGTTTTGGCGGAAATCGGTGTAACTTTCCAGTACCTTGCGCATCGTCTCAACCGCTTCGGCGCGGCGCTGGGCGCTGTCGATCCGGGCGAGGTCCCGCTTCAGCCCGCTGACGAAATCGGCATAGCTGTTCTGCCAGTCATGCCCGGCGGCGCGGGTCAGGTCGCTGCGCCCGGTATGGGTGCGCCGCGCCGACTGACCGGCCACGAGGTCATAGCTTTCGCCGATTTCGGGCAGCACCGCCTGGACTTCGGGCAGGCGCGCCTGGGTCAGCCGGCGCAGCTCCTCCAGCGCGGCCTGTTCGCCGTGGACCAGGAACAGGCTGCCCCGGATCGGCGCGCGTTCGGCAATCCAATCGAGCAGTTCGCCCTGATCGGCATGGGCCGAATAGCTGTCGATCCGGCGGATCGCGGCGCGCACGGTGATGTCCTGCCCGGAAATCCGCACCCGCTCCGCCCCTTCCAGGATCACCCGGCCCAGCGTGCCCTGCGCCTGGTAGCCGACGAACAGCACGGTCGAATCCCGCCGGAACAGGTTGTGGACCAGGTGATGGCGGATGCGCCCCGCCTCGCACATCCCCGATGCCGCCAGGATGATCGCGCCCGATACCGAATTGAGCCGGATCGATTCCTGCACGCTTTCGGTGAAGTGGAAATTGGGACACTTGAAGGTGCAGTCGGGATGGACGTCTTCCAATTCGGCGGCGTGGCGTTCGAACACGTGGGTGGCGTTGTGTGCCAGCGGACTGTCGATGAACACCGGCACATCGGGCAAGGCCCCGGTCCGCACCAGTTCGGCAATGTCGAGCAGCAGTTCCTGCGTGCGTTCCAGCGCGAAAGTGGGGATCACCAGGTTGCCGCCGCGGGTCAACGCGCCGCGGATTTCGGCATGGAGCAGCTTGCGGCGCTGCTCGATCGTGATCGGTTCGCGCGCGCGGTCGCCATAGGTGCTCTCGCAAAGCACGAAATCGAACCCGGACGGGCTTTCCGGATCGGCGTGGAAGGCCTTGTTGTCCGGGCCGAGATCGCCCGAAACCAGCACCCGCGCCCCGCCCGCCTCAAGCTCGGCCGAAGCGCTGCCAAGGATGTGCCCCGCATTCCACAGCCTTGCGCGAAAGCCAGGGACGGGTTCGAACCATTCCTTCAGCGCGACCGGCTGGCACTGCCCCCAGGCGGCAAGCGCGTCGGCCTCGGTATAGAGCGGCTGGAATTCCTCCTCGCCCGCGCGGTCGCGGCGGCGGTTGCGGCGGGCAACGTCGGCTTCCTGGATGCGGCCCGCATCGGCCAGCATGTATTCCAGCAGGTCGGCGGTCGGCTGGGTGCACCAGATCTTGCCGGTGAAGCCTTCGGCCACCAGCCGGGGCAGCAGCCCGGAATGGTCGATGTGGGCGTGGGTCAGGATTACCGCGTCGACCTTGGCCGGGTTGAAGCCGAAGGCCCCGGCATTCAGTCCTTCCAGCGTGCGCGAACCCTGGAACATCCCGCAATCGACCAGCACGCGCCGGCCATCGTGGACAAATTCGTGGCACGATCCGGTAACGGTCCGGGCGGCGCCGTGGAAGGTGAGGCTGAGCGGCTTGGTCATGGCGGCAGGGTGATCCTTTGTGCGCATCGTGGCAAGCAAATCAGGACCGGGCATTGACCTTGCGCAAGCCGCGCGCGCTGCGGGGCATCAAGCCCGGCCGCCTCCACCCCACCACCTGCCTCACCCACTTCTTCGTCGCCACTCGCGCGGGCTCATACCAAATTGCCCCCTGAACCACGTGCTGAACGCGGCCGGGCTGGAAAAGCCCAGCAGTTCGGCGATCTGCCCGATCGAGCGCACCCGACCCGCCAGGTGGCGCTGTGCCACTTCGCCGCGTTCGGCATCGAGCAAGGCAAGGAAACGCGTGCCTTCGGCTTCCAGCGCGCGGGTCAGGGTGCGTCGCGACATGCCAAGCTGCGCGGCGACATGACCGGCGGTGCAGCGCCCGCTCGACAGCAGAAGGGCCAGCACGCGGCGCACCCTTTCGCTGGTGCTTTCGCCGTTGCCGGGATCGGCCAGCCGCACCATCTGGCTGGCATAGGGGCGCAAGGCCGCCTCGGCCATCGGGTTGGGCCGGTCGAGCAGTTCGGCGCGGATCACGATCCCGTTGAAATCGGCATCGAAGCGCAGGCGCGGCCCCAGCACCTGACGGAACTTGGCAAGGTCCGCCGGGCGCGGGCGCGACAGGCAGACTTCCTCGGCCTCCCACGCCGGGCCGGTCAGCTGGCGCAGGATCCGGTGCTGCATCGCCACGGCAATGTCGGTGGCCTGGATCCGCGCTCCGGGGCCAAGCAGGGTCGAGCGCAGCACCACGATCTCGCCGTGGTGTTCGCGCGTGACCACCAGGGCATCGTTGTGGAGCGGCAGATAGGCCTCGATCGCGGCCAGCGCTGCCCCGACGGTGGGTTCATCGCGCGCCAGCAGGCTGATGGGGCCAAGGTTGGCAAAGCCGCGCAGTTCCGACAGGCGCAGGCCGAAATCGTCGCGGCCGCAGGCCAGCGCGGCCAGTTCGAACGCCTGATCCACCGCGCGGCACGGCACGCGCAGGTCGGGCGCGGCCTCGGCAGTGGCGGGAAGCCCCGCGCGGCGCAACAGCGGCGCGGCATCGACACCGTAGGACCGGCACAGCGCGGCCAGCCCGGTCAGGGCGGCGGCGCGAACGGTCAGACCCCTAGCTTGGCTCATATTCGAAAGTTTATGGCGCAATTAATAAAGAACGCAATCCCGGCCCGCCCTATGATCGGATCATGGACGGGAGAGAATGCACAATGAGCCGGACGCCGATCAGCGATGCCATGCGCCAGGGCGGCGAATGGAACCAGGCCTGGGACCAGGCCGCCGGCTTTGACGCCGAATGGATGGAAAAGTTCCTCGACATGGGGACCCATGCCGCGCGCAAGGGGATCATCGATCCCAGGACCTACGAGCTGATCGCGATCGCGGTCGATGCCAGCTGCACCCACATGTATTCGCCGGGGGTCAAGCGGCACATCGCCAAGGCATTGGACCTGGGGGTCACGCCTGAGGAAATCATGGCCGTGCTGCAACTGGTCGCCGTGCTGGGGATCCATTCGGTCGCGCTCGGCACCCCGCATCTCGTCGATGAAATGAACGCCCGCGGGATGCCCGTTCCCGCAGCCAAGGAGGACTGAGCAATGCAGTTTCTTGATGACAGCCTGCTGCCCGAAAACCAGGAAAAGCTGGTGATCCAGGTCGCCCCCTACGGCCCGCAGTGGCTGCCGGGCGATTTCCCCGAAGACATCCCCGTGACCATGGCCGACCAGGTCCAGAAGGCGGTCGATTGCTACAACGCCGGGGCCACCGTGCTGCACCTGCACTGCCGCGAGGCGGACGGCAGCGGATCGAAGCGCCTGTCGATGTTCAACGAGATGATCGACCGCATCCGCAGTGCCTGCCCGGACATGCTGATCCAGGTCGGTGGCTCGATCAGCTTTGCCCCCGAGGGCGAAGGCGCCGAGGCCAAGTGGCTCTCCGACGAGACCCGCCACATGCTGGCCGAACTGAAGCCCAAGCCGGATCAGGTGACCATCGCGGTCAACACCAACCAGATGGACATTTCCGCGCTGATGGACGCCAGCGACATCGAGGGAACCTGCCTCACCAACCCGGCGATGTTCGAAGCCTATCGCAACATGTATTTCGAATGCGGCCCGGTGTTCATGGAAGAACACCTCAAGCGCCTGGTCGCCAACGGCATCCAGCCGCACTTCATGGTCGGCGACATGAGCCAGCTGGAAACGGTCGAACGGCTGATCCGCAAGGGCCATTACCAGGGGCCGCTGGTGCTCAACTATGTCGCCATCGGCAGCGGCGCGGCCGGCACCCATCCGGCCGACCTGATCGAATTCGCCCGCCGCGTGCCCGATGGCGCCGTGCTGACGATCGAGACGGTGATGCGCAACGTCGCCCCGTTCAGCGCCATCGCCATTGCGCTCGGCCTGCACGTGCGCTGCGGCATTGAGGACAACCTGTGGGGCCGCAAGGGCGAGCGCATGACCAGCGTCCAGCAGGTCGAACAGATGGTGCGGATCGCGAACGAACTGCACCGCGATGTCGCCAGCGGCCCCGAAGCCAAGGCGATCTATCAGATCGGCGAGTTCTATCAGTCGACCGACGAAACGCTGCGCAAGCTGGGCTATTCGCCCAACCGCCAGCCCGGTCAGCGCGGCGTGCCGCGGTGGGAATACGCATGACACCAGTCGAGGGGAGAGTCTGCGTCGTCAAGGGGGCGGCGCGCGGGCTCGGGCAGGCGATCGCCGCGGCACTAGGGGCTGCGGGCGGTCGCCTCGCCTTGTGCGACGTGCTGGACGAGGAACTGGCGGCGACGGCAGCGGATCTGCGCGACCATGGCGTCAAGGTTTACGCAGCGCGCTGCGACGTTTCGGATAGCGCTTCGGTCGATGCCTTCTTCGCCGCGGTGGAACAGCAGCTCGGCCCGGTCGAGGTGCTGGTCAACAACGCCGCGCTGGTCCCTGGCGGGCCGGATGACGAGGTGCGCCGCAGCAAGCATTACGCCTATATCACCACCCCGGTGCCGCGCGGCAGCCTGGGTTTCACCAGCGCGATGAGCGATGCGGAATGGCTGAAGTACTGGGGCGTCAACGTCCACGGCACCTTCTTCTGCACCCGCGCCGCGCTGCGCCAGATGGAGAGGCGCGGCTACGGCCGGATCGTCAACGTGGCCTCGGTCGCAGGCCTGTCGATGTACAGCGCGCACAGCTCGCATTACAGCGCCACCAAGGGCGCGGTGGTGGCCTTCACCCGCGCGGTTGCAGCGGAAGTCGCGGGGGCGAACATCTTCGTCAACGCCATTGCCCCGGGCGGCGTCGCGACGCCGATGTTCGAGGACTACCTGGCCCGGCTGGACGAGGAATCGCGCAATCGCATGTTCCAGTTTGTCCCGGCCGGCAGGCTGGGCACCTTGGCGGAATATGCGGGTCTGGCGGTCTATCTGGCGGGGGACAACCATTACCTTGCCGGGCAGATCATCAGCCCCAACGGCGGAATGTTCTAGTTGGCCGGCGCGGTCCTGATCAGTGACGAGCCGGGGCCGGAACGGGCCAGCGCCTATGGCTGGCTGGTCTTTGCGATCAGCTTTGGCCTGCTGATGAGCGACCACATGGCACGGCAGGTGCTCAACGCGGTCAACCCGCTGCTCAAAGCCGAATGGGCGCTGTCGGATGCGCAGCTGGCCAGCTTGTCGAGCGTGGTCGCGCTGGCGGTGGGGCTGCTGACATTTCCGCTGTCGCTGCTGGCGGATCGCTATGGCCGGGTGAAGAGCCTGTTCGCCATGGCGACCTTGTGGAGCCTTGCCACCCTGGCCGGAGCCTTTGCCCAAAGCTACCAGCAGATGTTGCTCGCCCGGCTGCTCGTGGGCGTGGGCGAGGCGGCCTATGGCAGCGTCGGGATCGCGGTGGTACTGGCAGTGTTCCCGGTCCACCTGCGCGCCACCCTGTCATCGTCGTTTCTGGCGGGATCGGTGGTCGGGCAGATGCTGGGCGTGGTAATCGGCGGACAGGTCGCGGCTGCGCACGGCTGGCGCATGGCATTCCAGGTGATCGGCGTGTTCGGGCTGGCACTGGCGGTGCTGTATCCGCTGGTAGTGCGCGAAAGGCGGATCGGCACTTCCCCGCGCGAGCCATTGGTCTGGCGCGAGTTGGGCCGGGCCCTGTTCGGCAAGCGGCTGCTGTGGCTGTGCTATTTCGCCAGCGGCATCCAGCTGTTCTGCACGGGCGCGCTGGCGGTGTGGCTGCCCAGCCTGTTGAACCGGCATTACGCCATGCCGCTTGACCGGGCCGGCCGCACGACCGCGCTGTTCCTGCTGGTATGCGCGGTGGGCATGGTCACCTGCGGGATTCTGGCCGACCGGGTCGCCCGGCGCGATCCGGCGCTGAAACCGCACTTGGCGCTGGCTTACTCGCTAGTCACCGCCGCGCTGTTTGCCGGGTGCTTCTTCCTGCCGCCGGGCAGGCTGCAACTGGCGCTGCTGGCAGCCGCGCTGTTCATCGTCGCGGGCGTGGCGGGAATCGCCGGGGCGATGGTTGCCAACCTGACCCCGCGAAAGGTCCACGGCACGGCCATGGCTGTGCTGGCGCTGGCGAACAACCTGCTCGGGCTGGCCCCCGGCCCCTATGTCACCGGCTGGCTGGCCGACCGATGGGACCTGCTGTCAGCGATGAAGGTAATGCCGCTGCCGTGCCTGTTGTGCGCGGCTGCGCTGTGGCTGGCGCGCAGGCCCTATGCCGCAGAAATGGCTGCGCGGATCAAGCCGCGCGCAGTCCCGTAAGTCCCTTGGCCCCGCGGTCCTGTGCCGACAGGCCATCGAACACGGCATCAATGATCCGCGCCAGCTTGTCAGTCGTCAGCCGGTGCATCACCTGCTCCATCGCGCCGATGTTGACGTAGCAGTTGACCATCTGGTTGATCAGGCTCAACGTCTCGTCGATCGACAGGCCGGAAAAATGGCCCTCGGCCAGCGCCTCGCCGATGATCACCGACAGGTAGTGATCGCCCAGGTCCACGTAGGAGCGGACCAGCTCGAAGTTCTCCTTGCCCAGCTCGACATAGTTGGCGAAGGCCACCGGGTCGTGTTCCCATTCGGTCTTCATCAGGGCGAAGCGGCGGGCGAAGAATTCGTACATCTTGCGGCGCGGCGGCAACTCGCTGGCGACCACGTCCTCCATGATCGCGACCTTGGGCTGGAACCAGCGTTCGGCCACAGCGTCGATCAGGGCTTCCTTGCTCTCGAAGTAGCGATAGAGATTCGCGGGCGACATCTGCGCGCGGGCGGCCAGTTCCGCCACGGTCAGGCTGGTGGAGCCACGCTCTTCGATCAATCCGATCACCAGATCGATCAACTGTTCCCGTCCGGCTTCGATGTCCGTCTGCGGCCGCGCCATCGCGAAATCTCCCCGCCGTAGCTTTGTACAAGCCAAGATAAACACCCAGCGCCGAATTTCAAGAAACTGTCTTATCGATACAATACGCACCCCTTGCCGCCATGCGTCACTCGGCTAGGAAGACCCGATGAACCAAAGCCCCCGCCCGATCGCCCGAATCGCCCCTGCCCTGGTGCTGCTGCCGCTGCTGGCGGCCTGTGCCGGCGGCCCGCGCACGGGCGCGGCTGGCCCCGCCCCGGTAACCGTGGGCGTGATCGGCCTCAACGATTTCCACGGCAGCCTTGAGGCGCCGCGCACGGCCGTGATGGTGCCCGATGGCCAGGGCGATGCCCGCGCCGTTCCGGCCGGCGGCGCGGCCTTCCTCGCCTCGGCGGTGGACAGCGTGCGCAAGAACTACACCAACTCCGTCACCGTGGCGGCGGGCGATCTGACCGGGGCCTCCCAGATCGCCTCGTCGCTGTTCCTCGATGAACCGGCGATCGGGGTGCTGAACCGCATCGGGCTGGAATTCAACGCGGTCGGCAACCACGAATTCGACCAGGGAACCGAGGAACTGCTACGCAAGCAGACCGGCGGCTGCGCCCAGCATACCGCGCGCAAGCCCTGCCAGATCGAACGGTTCGAAGGCGCGAAGTTCAAGTATCTCGCGGCCAGCACCGTGCGGGCCGATGGTTCCACCCTGTTCCCCGCCACCGGCATGCGCAGCTTTGGCAAGGGCCGCGGCGCGGTGCAGATCGGCTTCATCGGGCTGACCTTGAAGGACACTTCGAACCTGGTGTCGCCCGACGGGATCAAGGGCCTGACCTTTGGCGACGAGGCCGCCGCGATCAACGCCCAGGTCCCCCGCCTGCGCAAGGCCGGGGCCGATGCGGTGATCGTTCTGATCCACCAGGGCGGCTACACCTCGGGCAATCCTGATCCCAGCGGCTGCGCCAACCTGACCGGCGAGATCAAGCCGATCCTCGACAAGCTGGATCCGGGCGTGGACGTGGTGGTGTCGGGCCACACCCACTGGTCCTATGTCTGCGATTACGGCCAGATCAATCCGGCAAAGCCGATCCTGCTGACCAGCGCCGGGGTTTACGGTCAGCTGATCACCGACATCACGCTCGAGATCGACCCGCGCGCTGGCAAGGTGGTATCGAAGCGCGCCCGCAACGTGGTCGTGCAGAGCGATCCCTATGTCTCGCCGCGCGGGCCGGTGAACAACGCCGCCGATCTGCCGCGCTTCACCGCGCGGGCGGATGTCGCGGCCTATGTCGGCCAATATACCGAAGCGGCCAAGGCCTACAGCCTGCGCCCCGTGGGCAAGCTGGCCGGTCCGGTCGCGCGCGGCCCCAGCGGAGGCATGAGCAACCAGGGCGGCTCGCTTGGCAACCTGATTGCCGACGCGCAGCTCGCCGCAACGCTGGGCGCCGGCGCGCAGATCGCCTTCATGAACCCGTTCGGCCTGCGCGCGCCGCTCAACCCGGCAGCCGATGGCTCGCTGACCTTTGGCGATATCTACGCCGCCCAGCCGTTCAACAACACGCTGGTGACCCAGACGATGACCGGCGCGGAACTGAAGGCGGTGCTGGAACAGGGCTTCGACGATTACCAGCCCAAGCAGGCGCTCTCGCCCTCGGCCGGGTTCGCCTATCGCTTCGACCTGTCGCGCCCGGTGGGCGACCGGGTGACCGCAATGACGCTGAACGGCCAGCCGATCGATCCGGCGGCCAATTACCGGATCACCACGAACAGCTTCCTGGCCGGCGGCGGCGACAGTTTCAGCCTGTTCAACCGCCAGCGCGACCGGGTGATCGGCATGGCCGATCTCGACGCGCTGGAAGCCTGGCTAAAGGCCACCCCGCCCCGTGCTGTCCCGGCCGAGGACCGCGCCGGCGCGGGCAGGTAAGGCTTACCCCTTGCGCGGCGGCCAAGGAATGAAGCCCGAGGTGCGGGCGACATATTCGGCATAGCCCGGGCGGCTCTTGGCCAGGCCCTTTTCGAGCAAGGGCTTGCCCGACCAGCGGGTGAGCGTGAAGGTCAGGAACACCGGGCCGATCAGGCTGGCCAGCGCAACCGCGGTGCCCGCTTCGGCCGCGACCAGCCAGATGCCCCACCATACGCAGGTATCACCGAAATAGTTGGGATGGCGGGTATAGCGCCACAGCCCCGTATCCAGCACCTTGCCCTTGTTCGCGGGATTGGCGCGGAACGCCTTCAATTGTGCGTCGCCGACCGTTTCGAACACCATGCCCGTCAGCCACAGTGCCGCGCCCGCCCAGCCGAGTGGGCCCAGCCCGGCGGGTGCGCCGCTGGCAAGGATGCCAAACTGCGCGGGAAGGCAGGTCAGGAACAGCAGCACGGCTTGCGGGCCGAACACCAGCTTGAACGCAGCGCTGCCATAGCGGCCCTGCTCCTTCGCCTTGCCCAGGATGCGGGCATAACGCGGGTCCTCGCCGTGGGCGCGCCAGCGGGTGTACAGGTGCAGCGCCAGCCGCAGCCCCCACAGCGCGGTCATGCCCAGCAGCAGCGTGGCGCGCTGGCCGGGGTCAGCCAGTTGCAGCCAGCTGGACGCGGCCATGACCACCATGCCGCCGCCCCACACCGCATCGATGAACGACACGTCACGGATCCGCGCCGCGACCCAGCACAGCGCCAGCATCATGCCCACGTCGAGCGCGGCATTGATCAGCAGGGCATCAAGCATCGGCTTCTCCTTCACGCGGCACGTTGGCCTCGATCCCGTCGTTGCGCGGATGGCCCGGCAGGACCGAACGATAGAACGCCGCGATCCGCGCCATGTCGGCTCGGAAATCGCCGCTGGGCATCAACGCCGGGCCGATCCCGCCGCGCAAGGTGGCGTTGTTGACCCAGGCCGGCACGATCGGCACGCCCGCGCCCAGCGCGATGTGGTAGAAGCCCGACCGCCAGCCCTTGGTCGCGCTGCGCGTCCCTTCGGGCGCGATCACCAGCGCCAGCTTGGACCGCCGCTTGAACTCGGCCACCAGACCCTCGACATAGTTGCCGCCGGTGCTGCGGTTGACCGGCACCCCGCCCATGTCGAACATGAAGCGCGTCAGCGGCCATTTGAACAGGGTGTGCTTGCCCATGAAGGCCGGTTCGATGCCCAGCTGGTGCGTGGCCCCCAGGAAGAACACGAAGTCCCAGTTGCTGGTATGCGGCGCGCCCAGGATCACGCAGCGCGGGGGGATGAAATCCTCCCCTTCGAGCCGCCAGCCTTTCCAGCGATAAAGCCACAGCAGCGCGCCTTTGACCAGGCGCGACAACAGCGTCGGTGGCCGTTCGGCCGCATCGACTTCCATCAATTTTCCCCCGCGTTTGCGGCCCAGACTAGCAATTTCGCCACAAGACGGAATAGCTACATTCTAAAGACGCCGAACTGTGGCTTTTGGGGAATCGGTGCCTCAAGGCTGGCAGCGAGCGCGAGGCCCAGCACGTCGCGGGTCTGGGCGGGATCGATCACCCCGTCGTCCCACAGCCGCGCGGTGGCGTGATAGGGATTGCCCTCGTCTTCGTATTTCTGGCGGATCGGGGCCTTGAACGCCTCGGCCTCCTCTGGCGTCCACTTGTCGGAATCGCGGTGGACCGTGGCGAGCACGCTGGCCGCCTGTTCGCCGCCCATCACGCTGATCCGGCTGTTGGGCCAGGAAAACAGGAAGCGCGGGGAATAGGCGCGGCCGCACATGCCATAGTTGCCTGCGCCAAAGCTGCCGCCGATCAGCACAGTCAGCTTGGGCACGGTGGCGGTGGCCACCGCCGTCACCAGCTTGGCGCCGTGCTTGGCTATACCTTCCGCCTCGTACTTGCCGCCGACCATGAAGCCGGAGATGTTCTGCAGGAACAGCAGCGGCACTTTGCGCTGGCAGGCCAGCTCGATGAAATGCGCGCCCTTGACCGCGCTTTCGCTGAACAGCACGCCGTTGTTGGCCAGGATCGCTACCGGCATACCCCAGATATGGGCAAAGCCGCAGACCAGCGATGCGCCGTAATGCGCCTTGAATTCATGGAACTGGCTGCCATCGACGATCCGGGCGATCACCTCGTGCACGTCATAGGGGGCGCGCACGTCCTCGGGGATAATGCTGTAGATTTCCTCAGCCGGGTAAAGCGGCGCGCGCGGTTCCAGCACGGTCAGGTCGTGCCGGTGCGCCGGGCCAAGGTGGCTGACGATATCGCGCACGATCGACAATGCATGCAGATCGTTTTCCGCGAGATGATCGACCACGCCGGACTTGCGGGCATGCAGGTCACCCCCGCCAAGGTCCTCGGCGCTGATCTCCTCGCCGGTCGCGGCCTTGACCAGCGGCGGCCCGGCCAGGAAGATCGTGCCCTGTTCGCGCACGATCACCGTTTCGTCCGACATCGCGGGCACATAGGCCCCGCCGGCAGTGCAGCTGCCCATCACGCAGGCGATCTGGGGAATGCCCTTGGCGCTCATCTGCGCCTGGTTGAAGAAGATCCGGCCAAAATGGTCGCGGTCGGGGAACACCTCGCTCTGGTGCGGTAGATTCGCCCCGCCGCTGTCGACCAGGTAGATGCACGGCAGGTGGTTCGCCTCGGCAATCTCCTGCGCGCGCAGGTGCTTCTTGACGGTCATCGGGTAATAGGTCCCGCCCTTCACCGTCGCATCGTTGGCCACGATCATGCACATCCGGCCCGAAACGCGGCCAATCGCGGTGATGATCCCGGCACCCGGAATTTCTCCGCCATACATGTCGCAGGCAGCCAGCTGCCCCAGTTCAAGCAGCGGCGCGCCGGGATCGAGCAGGCGTTCCACCCGTTCACGCGGCAGCAGTTTGCCGCGCGCGGTATGGCGCGTCCGGCTGCGCTCGTCCCCGCCCAGCGCGGCCTCGGCCACGCGGGCGCGCAGTTCATCAGCCAGCGCGCGGTTGTGCACGGCGCGGGCCTGGGCCTGCGGATCGTCGGGATTGAGGCTGGAGGGCAGGACGGGCGCGCTCATTTCGATCCCTTCAGGTGCTTGGCGAAGAACGGCAAGACCTTCGACCCGAAGCGTTCCTTGATCCTGTTGCCATGGTCGCCGGCGTACATCTCCCAGTCGTGCGGCACGCCCAGCTTGGTCAGGTGCGCGTGGATCAGCTCGTCATCCGGGCGGACGAAATCGGTGTCGCCGGTGTCGATCGCGATCCCCGCCATCGACTTGAGCGCGGGGATATATTGCGCCGCCATCGCCGCCGGGCTGTTGGCCGCCCACTGCGCCAGCACGAAGTCATCCGGCTTGCCGTCCTTCGTGCCAAGATCGGCAAAGAACGGGGCCTTGCCGGGATTGGGCGACCAGGCCGCCGCGACGGCGAAATTGCCGCGCGACATCCAGTCGAGCGCCAGCGCCTGTTCCACGCTCAACCCTTCGAACCGGGGATCGGCCAGGCTGGCGGGACGCGGGATCTGGCAGCACGGGTTCATGGCATAGAGCGCGCCGAACAGCTGCGGATACTTCATCCCCAGCCGCAGTGTGCCGTAACCGCCCATCGAATGGCCCACCAGCCCGCGCGCCTCGCGCCGGGGCACGCTGCGGTAATGGCGATCGATCCAGCCGATCAGGTCGCGGACAATGAACCCTTCGAAATCGCCGATCGTGGGCGAGCTGGAATACATCGAGCCGCCCCACTTGGTCATGCTGTCAGGGACGACCACGATCATTTCCCGCGGCCCCTTGCCCAGAGCCTTCAGATCATCGTCGAAAGCGATGCGGCCCATGTAGGTTTCGGCAGTCGAATTGAACCCGTGAAGGAAATAGACCACCGGAAAGCGCCGCTTTTTGACCGTGTCATAGCTGGGCGGCAGGATCACATAGACCGTGCGATCGGGCGAATTGCCTTCCAGGTTGCCCGCGACTGAGGGCGAATGGACGGTGATCTTTTCCACCCGCGCCAGGGCAGGCATGGCGATCAGGGCGCAGAGCGCGGCAAGCAGGGCCAGAATGCGGCGCATCAGTTCGCTCCGATCAATTCGCGGCCGATCAGCATCCGCCGGATTTCGTTGGTGCCCGCGCCGATATCCAGCAGCTTGGCATCGCGCAGGAAGCGTTCGACCGGCCAGTCCCTGGTATAGCCCGCCCCGCCCAGCGCCTGCACCGCCTCGCCCGCGGCGCGGAAGGCGTTTTCACTGGCCAGCAGGATCGCGCCCGCCGCATCGAACCGGGTGGTCTGCCCGGCGTCACACGCCTTGGCCACGGCATAGACATAGGCCCGCGCCGATTGCATCGCGACATACATGTCGGCCACCTTGGCCTGCATCAGCTGGAAAGTGCCGATCGGCTTGCCGAACTGCTTGCGTTCGCGGACATAGGGAATGACCACGTCAAGACACGCCTGGATGATCCCGATCTGCATCCCCGCCAGCACCACGCGTTCATAGTCCAGCCCGCTCATCAGCACGCCGACGCCGCCGTGGGTGGGGCCCATCACGTTTTCATCCGGCACGAAGCAATCGTCGAACACCAGTTCGGCCGTCGGGCTGCCGCGCAGGCCCATCTTGTCGATCTTCTGGCCGATGCTGAAGCCCGGCATGTCTTTTTCGATCAGGAAGGCGGTGATGCCCCGGCTGCCCGCTTCGGGCGCGGTCTTGCCATAGACCACAAGCGTATCGGCATAGGTGCCGTTGGTGATCCAGAACTTGGTGCCGTTCAGCCGCCAGCCGCCGGCCACCTGATCGCAGCGCAGCTTCATCGAAACCACGTCCGATCCCGCCCCCGCTTCCGACATGGCCAGGCTGCCGACGTGTTCGCCGCTGATCAGCTTTGGCAGGTACTTCGCCTTCTGCTCATCGTTGCCCCAGCGGCGGATCTGGTTGACGCACAGGTTGCTGTGCGCGCCATAGGACAGGCCAACCGCGCCCGATGCCCGGCTGACTTCCTCGACCGCAATGACGTGATCGAGATAGCCCAGGCCCAGCCCGCCCCATTCTTCCTCAACCGTGATGCCGTGCAGCCCCAGGGCGCCCATCGGCTCCCACAGCTCGCGCGGGAAACGGTCGTTGCGGTCGATCTCGGCCGCCAGCGGCATGATCTGTTCATCGGCAAAGCGGCCCGCCGCCTCGCGGATCATCCGGGCGCTTTCGGTCAGGCCAAAGTCGAAATCGGGGGTGGCGCGCATGGAAACTCCTCTCGGGCCGAAGGCATAGCAAGGCCGAACGCGCGCGCAAAGAAGTTACAGCGGAAAGTAACTTTCAGCCGTGGAAACCGGCTCCGCCCGGCCAGCCGGGGGCGGCCAGGCCCATCACCTTGAACAATACGCCCATCTGCCCTTCGCCGATCAGGCGTTCCTTGGCGCTGTCGATCGCGGCGGCGTGCTGCGGGGCGACCTGGGCCAGCGCCTGGGCGCGCGCCTCGATCCCCAGTTCGCGCAGCCAGCGGCCCTGCGGCACGGTGCCGAGCCAGCGCACCCCGCGCGACTGGGCGATCTGCGCCAGCGTGGCGAAATCGACATGGGCGGTCAGGTCCGCCTCGCCCGGCCCGACGAAAGGATCGACTTTCAGGTGCGCGCGCACCGCCTGCAGGGTGGAGCCGTCGCGCTGCTGGTCGTAGCCATAGTCGATGAACAGCGCGGCCCCGCCCTGTTCGATCAGGCGGCCCGCCACTTCATAGACTGCGGCAGCCGCACCCGGGCAGGTCTCGATGATCGTGCCGTCCGGGGCATCGCGGCGCGCTTCGGGCACGGCGGCGTCCATCGGCTGGGTTCCGGCCACGCAGACGAAGCGTTCGCCTTCCGGCATGACCATCCGTTCGCGCCAGCCGTCCGGCGTCTTGACCAGTTGCCGCACCGGCAGGGCATCCAGAAACTCGTTCGCCACGACCAGCACCGGGCCATATGGCGGCACGCTCGACAGGTCATGGTGCCACTGCGCGCCGGGCAGGGTTTCGAGCTGGATGTCCTTGAGCGCGGTCGATGTTTCGACGAAGTGCACCTGCGGCTCCAGCCCGTAACGCTTCGCCACGCGCAGCGCATCGCGCGCCAGGGTGCCGCGCCCCGGCCCCAGTTCGACATAGTGGACCGGCAGCTCGCGCCCGGCATTGACCCACATGTCGGTCAGCCACAGGCCGATCAGTTCGCCGAACATCTGGCTGATTTCGGGCGCGGTGATGAAATCACCCGCCCCGCCCAGCGGATCGCGCGAGGAATAGTAGCGGGCGTTAGCCTCGCCCATGTAGTGCATCAGACTGATCGGCCCGGTGTTGGCGATCAGGCGGCGGAAGATGTCCGCCAGCGGTTCACGCCCTTCGCCCTCGCTCATTGCGGGGTCTTGGCGGCGCTGCCCAGCGGCGGCTTGATCAGGCTCCTCACCACGAAGATCAGCCCGACCAGCGCCAGCGGAATGGTAAGCCACTGGCCCATCGACAGGCCGGTCGTCCGCGCGAATTCGGACAGCTGCGCATCGGGTTCGCGGAAGTATTCGACCGTGAAGCGGCCCGCCGCGATGCCCAGCGCGAACACGCCGACCAGCAGGCCCGGCCGCCAGCGCGCGCGGGTGCGCCAGAACAGGTAGAGCATGACAATGATCAGCAGCAGCCCCTCGATACCGGCTTCATACAGCTGGCTGGGATGGCGCGGCAGGGTGCCTGGCGCGTCGGGAAAGACCATCGCCCAGGGCACGTTCGGCCCGGCCACGCGGCCCCACAGTTCACCATTGATGAAGTTCGCCAGCCGCCCGAACAACATGCCGAACGGCACGCAGGTGGCGATGTAATCGCACACCCGCAGGAACGACAGACCGCCGCGCCATGACACCCAGGTGATCGCCAGCAGCACGCCCAGAATGCCGCCATGGAAGCTCATCCCGCCTTCCCACAGCTTGATCAGTTCACCGGGGTGCTTGAGCAGGTAGAAATCGGGCGAATAGAACAGGGCATAGCCCAGCCGCCCGCCCAGGATGATCCCCAGCGTGCAATAGAAGAACAGGTCATCGGCATGGCGCTGCGCCAGCGGCGATCCCGGCGCCTTCATCATCCGCGTCAGGTGCCAGTAGCCCAGCACGATCCCCGCCAGATAGGCCAGGCTGTACCAGCGCAATTCGAACCCGCCGATCTGGAACAGGTAGGGCTTCAGCCCCAGGTCCTGCCAGTAGATCGGGGCCTGCGCCGCCGCCGCGGCAAGCGATAGTGACAGCAACGATCCGAACTCCTAAATGGGCACGCACAGGGCGCCGCGGACTTGTTCGCTGTGCCTTCTGGCACAGACAAGGCCGGGTGACAAACCGGCACCGGGCGCGAAAAGGGGCGTGTCCGCAAGCAATTGGGGAAAAGGAATCCTGATGCGGACTGAACTTGACTTGGCGATGGACCAGGCGGTCGCGGCACTGACCGCACCTGGCGGAATGCTCGAAACCGCCATGTTCGAACGCTATGGCAGGCAGCTGCCGATGATCAAGGCGGCCCCGGCCACTCTGGTCGATTACATCAATCATTACTGCGAGCAGCATGGCGATACGCCGTTCCTGGTCGACGGGCCGATTCGCCTGTCGTTCCGCGAAGTGCAGGCCGCCGCACGCATTGTCGCGGGCGGACTGGTGGCCGGACACGGGGTGCAGAAGGGCGACCGCGTGGGGATCGCCGCGCGCAATTCGGCAAACTGGATCATCGCCTACATCGCCGTGCTGATGGCGGGCGGCTGTGCCACCCTGCTCAACGGCTGGTGGACCGGCGAGGAACTGGCCGGCGGGATCGAACTGGCCGGGTGCAAGCTGGTGCTGGCCGATGCCCAGCGCGCCCAGCGGCTCGACGGGTTCGAGCACCCGGCCCGGCTGGTCCTGTTCCGCCACGATTGTGAATGGCGCGAAGGGCTGGCCGCACTGCTGGCCCAGGGCGGCGGCGGCGACACCCCCCTGCCCCAGCTGACCGGCGATGACCTCGCGACGCTGCTCTACACTTCGGGCTCCACCGGCCAGTCGAAAGGCGCGGTCAGCGATCACCGCGGCGTGGTCCAGGGCACTTTCAGCTATGTCGCCCAGACCCTGACCGTGCTGACCGTGCTGACCCAGCGCGGCGAAGCGCCCACCATGCAGCCGTGCAGCCTGGTCAACGTGCCGCTGTTCCACGTCACCGCCGAAGTGCCGCTGTTCCTGCAAAGCTTTGCTCTCGGCCGCAAGTTGGTGCTGATGCCCAAGTGGGACGCCGAGGAAGCAATGCGGCTGATCGAGGCGGAAAAGGTCACCTATTTCGTCGGCGTGCCCTTGATGAGCTTCGAAATCGCCACCCATCCCAACCGCGACAAGTACGACCTGACCAGCTGCACCAGCTTTGCCGGCGGCGGCGCGCCGCGTCCGGTGGACCACGTGCGGCGGATCAAGGATGCGCTGCCCCACGCCTTCCCGCTGCTGGGCTATGGCCTGACCGAAACCAACGGCGCGGGCTGCGGCAACCTGAACGAGAATTACCTGGCCAAGCCGGGTTCCACCGGCACCGCCACCAAGCCGCTGATCGAACTGGGCATCCTGGATGATGCCGGCGCGGTCCTGCCCGCCGGGCAGGTGGGCGAAGTGGCGTTCCGCTCGGTCGTCAACTTCCTCGGCTATTGGGAAAACCCGGAAGCGACCGCCGCCGCGATCACCCCGGACGGCTGGTTCCGCACCGGCGACCTTGGCTATGTGGACGAAGACGAATACCTGTTCATCGTCGACCGCAAGAAGGACATCATCATCCGCGGCGGCGAGAACATTTCCTGCATCGAGGTCGAAGAAGCGATCTATGCCCACCCCGACGTCGCCGAAGCGAGCGTGTTCGGCATGCCGGATGAAAAGTTCGGCGAACTGCCGACCGGGGTCTACCTGGTGAAGGAAGGCCGCAGCCTGTCCGAAGCCGCGCTGCAGGAATTCCTCAAGCTGCACATCGCCGCGTTCAAGGTGCCGGTGCGGCTGTGGCAGGAACAGGAAAACCTGCCCCGGCTGGGCACCGAAAAGGTTGACAAGCGCACCCTGAAAGCCCGTTACCTGCCGCTGTGGCAAAGCGAGCAGACGAAGTAGCCCCCGGCGCCAGCCGGATCCCCAACCAGCGCGCGATCGTTGATCGGCGTGCGCTGGCCGATGCGGTGTGGCAGGCGGTGCAGGACAAGGGTGCGCAGGCCTGCCGCCCGCAGGTGGTGGAACTGCTGCGCGGCGCGCTGGCCGATGGCCGCGCCGAAATTGCCCGGCGCCTGGCTGAACGGCCCAGCAAGGGCAACGAATGCGCCGCCGCCCAGGCCTTCCTGATCGACCAGCTGGTGCGCGTGATCCACGATCACGTTACCGGTGTGGTCTACCGCGCCAGCAACCGTTCGGCCGGGGAACGGCTGACGATCATGGCCGTGGGCGGCTATGGCCGGGGCGAAATGGCGCCCCATTCGGACGTCGACATCGCCTTCCTTACCCCGATCAAGCAGACCGCCTGGTGCGAACAGGTGATCGAGGCGATGCTCTATTTCCTGTGGGACCTAGGGCTCAAGGTCGGCCATTCCAGCCGCTCGCTCGACGACATGGTGCGCATGGCGAAAAGCGACCTGACGATCCGCACCGCGCTGCTGGAAGGACGCTATGTCTGGGGCGACCAGGCCCTGTTCGACGAGGCGCAGGCCCGCTTCTTCGCCGAAGTGGTGGCGGGCACCGAGCGACAGTTCGTGGCCGAGAAGCTGGCCGAGCGCAACGAGCGGCACAAGCGGCTGGGCGACAGCCGCTATGTCGTGGAACCCAACGTGAAAGAGGGCAAGGGCGGCCTGCGCGACCTGCACACGCTCTACTGGATCGGCAAGTACATCCACAAGGTCCGCGATCCCAGCGAGCTGGTCGATGTCGGGCTGCTTACCCCGCAGGAATACCGCTCGTTCCGCCGGGCGGAGGACTTCTTCTGGGCGGTGCGCTGTCACCTCCACACCATCACCCGCCGCGCCGAGGACCGGCTGACCTTCGATCTCCAGCGCGAAGTCGCGGCGCGGATGCAGTTTGCCGACCGCCCGGGCAAGAGCGCGGTCGAACGCTTCATGCAGTACTTCTTCCTGCAGGCGAAGCGGGTTGGCCACCTGACCGGGCTGTTCCTCGCCCAGCTGGACGAACAGTCGGCGAAAAAGCAGCCGCGCGGACTGCTTGCCGGGTTCCGGGCGCGGCGGCGGATGCTCAAGGGCTATGTCGTCTATGGCGGCAAGATCAACGTGCCGGGCGATACCTGGTTTGCGGAAGACCCGGTGCGGCTGGTCGAACTGTTCACCCTGGCCGATGCCGAGCGGCTCGACATCCATCCCGAGGCGATGCGCCTTGCGGTGCGCGATGCGCGGCTGGTTGACAGCGTCCGCACCGATCCGCGCGCCAACGCGCTGTTCATGGACCTGCTGACCAGCCGCAACGATCCCGAAAGTGCCCTGCGCTGGTTCAACGAAACCGGTGTCTTCGGCCGGTTCATGCCCGATTTCGGCCGGGTCAACGCGCAGATGCAGTTCGACATGTACCACCACTATACGGTGGACGAACACACCATCCGCGCGATCGGGCTGATGGCGCAGATCGAGCGCGGCGAGATGAAGACCGATCATCCGCTGGCCACCGCGATCATCCACAAGGTGGTCAACCGCCGCGCGCTTTACGTCTCGATCCTGATGCACGACATCGCCAAGGGGCGGCGTGGCGACCATTCGGTGCTGGGCGCGGATGTGGCGCGCAAGCTGGGGCCACGGCTCGGCCTGACGCCGGAGGAGACCGAACTGGTCGCCTGGCTGGTGCGCCAGCACCTGCTGATGAGCGCGGTCGCCTTCAAGCGCGACCTGGCGGACTTCAAGACCATCACCGATTTCGTCGCCCAGGTGCAGTCGGTCGAGCGGCTGCGGTTGCTGGCCATGCTCACCATCGTCGATATCCGCGCGGTCGGCCCCGGCGTTTGGAACGGCTGGAAACGCCAGCTGATCCACGAGCTGTACGAGGCGGCCGAGGAACGGCTGCGCCTTGGCCACGTCCAGCACGGCCGCGCCGAACGGGTCAAGGCCAAGCAGACCCGCGTGGCCGAACGGCTGGGCCAGCGCCAGGCGCTGGTCGAACGGCACGCCAGGCAGTTCAACGATGCCTACTGGATCGCCGAACCGGACGACATCATCGCGATGAACCTGATCCAGCTCGATGCGGCCAAGGGCGAGGCGCTGGACGTCCATACCGAATACTATGCCGCGCGCGGGGCCACGCTGGTCACCGTGATCGCGGCGGACCACCCGGGGCTGTTCTACCGCATTGCCGGGGGCATCCACTTGGCGGGCGGCAACATCATCGACGCGCGGATCCACACCACGCGGGGCGGCATGGCGGTAGACAATTTCCTGGTGCAGGACCCGCTTGGCCGGCCGTTCTCGGAAGACAGTCAGCTCGCCCGGATCAAGACGATGATTGCCGATGCACTGGCCAACCGGGTCAAGCTGGTGCCGCAGCTGGCCGCCCGCCCGCTGTCGCGCCCGCGCGCCGATGCCTTCGAAGTGCGCCCGCAGGTCGAATTCGACAATGGCGCGTCAAACCGCTTCACCGTGATCGAAGTGAACGCGCGGGATCGCCCGGCCCTGCTCAACCGGCTGGCCCGCGCGCTGTTCGAAGCCAAGCTGATGGTCCATTCCGCCCATATCGCCACCTATGGCGAACGCGCGGTCGACACCTTCTACGTTACGGATCTGCTGGGCGAAAAGGTCGATGCCGCGCCGCGCTTGAAGACGGTGGAGAAGAAACTGCTGGAAGCCGCCGACGAACAGACGGTCGAAGTCGCGGCGTGAATTGTCAGGCGCGGGAAGGCCCGGTGGCCCTCCCGCGCCGCACAATTCCTATCCGATCAGCGCTTCGGCGATCTGCACCGCGTTGAGCGCTGCGCCCTTGCGCAGATTGTCGCCCACCACGAACAGTGCCAGGCCGTTTTCGGCCGAATGATCGACGCGGACGCGGCCGACATAGACCGGGTCCTGCCCGGTCGCTTCCAGCGGGTTGGGCACGTCGCACACCACCACGCCCGGCGCGGCGCGCAGCAGTTCCAGCGCGCGTTCGGCACTGATCGGGCGTTCGAAAGCGACGTTGACCGACACGGAATGCCCGGTGAACACCGGCACGCGCACGCAGGTGGCCGAAACCGGCAGGCCCGGGATTTCCAGAATCTTGCGGCTTTCGTCGCGCAACTTCAGTTCTTCCTCGGTGTAGCCGTCTTCGCCCAGCACATAGTTCAGCGGCACCACGTTGTGCGCCATCGGCACGGCCCACTTTTCGGCCGGGGGCAGCAGGTCCTGATGCCCGCCTTCGGCCAGCAGCCGGGCCTGGTCACCGACATGGGCAAGCTGGCGGGCCAGCACGTCGATCCCTTCGAGGCCAGCGCCCGACACCGCCTGGTAGGTGCTGGCGACCAGGCGGATCAGCCCGGCTTCGTCATGCAGCGGCTTCAAGGCCGGCATCACCGCCATGGTGGTGCAGTTGGGGTTGGCGACGATCCCCTTGGGCAGGTTCGCCAGCGCGTGCGGGTTCACTTCAGCGACGACCAGCGGCACTTCGGGATCCGAGCGGTAGGCCGAGCTGTTGTCGATCACGATTGCCCCGGCGGCGGCGACCTTGGGCGCCAGCGCCTTCGAGGTCGAGCCGCCGGCCGAGAACAGCACCACATCCAGCCCGCTGTAATCGGCCGTGGCCGCATCCTCGATCGTCACGCCATCGACCACCTTGCCGGCCGAGCGGGCCGAGGCGAACAGACGCAGCGTCTGAATCGGGAAATTCCGTTCCTTCAGGATCTCGCGCATGGTCGACCCGACCACGCCGGTGGCGCCGACGATCCCGACATTCAGCTTCTGTCCGGCAGGAAAACGATGAACCATGATTGCTACTCCTTCATTCGTGGAGAGCAGTGCGGGTTCGCATGTTCCGGTATGGAGTGCCCCGCCTGCTCGTGCGGGGCGGGTTGTCCGGTGTGCCTCAGGCCAAGCGCGCACCAACAACCGTCCCGCTGCAAGCGGTCGGTTTGCTGGTAATAATCTTGGTCTGGGCAGCGAACATGGGGCGGCCCCTAGCCATGCTGCAGCGCAATGTAAAGCGCCGATCACCCCATGTCCGGGAAATAATTGATCAGGACACCCCCTGCACGGCGAACTGATCGAAGGCTTCGACCGCCTGCGCCGCATACATCAGGCTGGGCCCCGCCCCCATGTAGATCGCCAGGCCCATCGTCTCCATGATCTCCTCGCGCGTGGCGCCGTGTTGCAGGGCAGCCTTGGCATGGAAGGCGATGCAGCCATCGCAGCGGATCGCCACCGCGATGGCCATGGTCATCAGCTCCTTGGTCTTGGTGTCGAGCGCGCCGGTCGCCGTGGCAGCGCTCGCCATGGCCGAAAAGTTCTTCATCACATCGGGCGCACCCAGGCGCACCTGCTTGATCGCGGCCGACAGTTCGCTCGCCATGGCGGGCCAGTCCTTGTGCATGATCGTCCTTCCTTCAATCAATGTTGCGCGCAATCGCCCGCGCCAGCCACCACGACAGCGGGAACGAAGCGATCACCGCCCCGCCCGCCGCCAGCGCCACCGGCTTCCAGCCGGGCAGCCCGGCAATCAGCACCCCGGCCACGGCCACGCCGACCAGTCCGGTCAGCAGCACCGCGTGAATCACCATGGTCAGTTTGAACATTGGCAGCCTCCGGGCGCTATATGCGCCATATCTAATAAAATGATGCCGCGATCCTTGACACCGATCAAGCCGGGCCCATTTCGAAAGCAGAGGCATTCAAGAAAGCAGTTGCGATGACCACCCTGCCCGATCCCGTCCTGGCGATCTGCCCGCACTGCGGCGCGGCCAACCGCGTCCCCGCTGCCCGGCTGGGCGCGAACCCGACCTGCGGCAAGTGTCACAGAGCGTTGTTCAGCGGCGCGCCGCTGGCAGTGGACCAGGCCGGATTCGAACGCCACGTGACCAAGGGCACCCTGCCGGTGCTGGTCGATTTCTGGGCGGAATGGTGCGGCCCGTGCAAGGCGATGGCCCCGGCCTATGCCAAAGCGGCCAAGGTGCTGGAGCCGCAGCTGCGCCTGCTGAAAGTGGATACCGAGGCCGCGCCGCTGCTGTCGCAGCGCTACCAGATCCGCTCGATCCCGACGCTTATGCTGCTGTCCGGCGGGCGCGAAGTGGCGCGCACGGCAGGGGCCATGCCGGTGGAGCAAATCGTGCGCTGGGTCCGCCAGAACGGCGGATAGTGTCAGCTAGCCGCGCGCAGTCGCGCCAGCGCGGCATCGCGCCCGATCAGCGGCAGCAGCGCCGCCATGTCGGGGCCGTGGTCCATCCCCGTCAACGCGCGGCGCAGCGGCAGGAACAGCGCCTTGCCCTTGCGACCGGTTGTTTCCTTGAGCGCGCCGGTCAGCGCGGCCCAATCCGCGCCAATGCTGACCAGCGCCTGGGCAGCGGCGGCAAGATAGGCCCGGTCTTCATCTTCCAGCGCGGGAACGGCAATCGGCCCGGTAATCACCCGCCACCAGTCCGCCGCCTCGCCAATGTGCTCCAGGTTCGGGCGGATCGCCTCCCACGCCGCCTCGCCCATGCCGCCAGGCAGCAGGTGCGCAACGCGGGCGAAGGGCAGGCGGTGGACGATCCCGGCGTTGACCCGGTGCAGTTCCGCCTCGTCGAACCGGGCCGGCGCGCGGCCGAAGTGGGCCAGGTTGAAGCTGACCGCCAGCGCCGCCGCATCGAGCACCGGATCGACCGGATCGGATGTGCCCAGCCGCGCGAGCAGCGCAACCAGCGCTTCCGGCTCGATCCCGGCTTGGCGCAGCTCCGCCACCCCCAGCGAGCCGAGCCGCTTCGACAGCTTGCCCTCGCTCCCGGTCAGCAGCGCCTCGTGCGCGAAGCGCGGTGGCGCGGCGCCAAGGGCTTCGAACATCTGCACCTGCGCGGCGGTGTTCGAGACGTGATCCTCGCCGCGCAGAACATCGGTGATGCCCATGGCGATGTCGTCGATCACCGATGGCAGCAGGTAGAGCCACGAGCCATCGGCCCGGCGCACCACCGGATCGCTCATCTTGGCGGGATCGAAATGCTGCGCCCCCCGGATGCCATCCTGCCATTCGATTGGCGCATCGCGGTCAAGCATGAAGCGCCAGTGCGGCGCTTCGCCCGCCGCCGCCTTCGCCGCGTGGTCCGCCTCGCCCAGCGCCAGCGCGGCGCGGTCATAGATCGGCGGCAAACCCCGGCCCAGCAGCACCTTGCGCTTCAGTTCCAGTTCCTGCGCGGTTTCGTAGCAGCGATAGACGCGGCCCGCGGCGACCAGCCGCTGGAATTCGCGCTCGTACAAGTCGAAACGCGCCGACTGGCGCTCCTCTCCATCGGGCACCAGCCCCAGCCAGGCCAGGTCGGCGCGGATCGCCGCGACATATTCCTCGCGGCTGCGCTGCGCGTCGGTATCGTCGATCCGCAGCAGGAAGCGCCCGCCGGCCTGTTTCGCCAGCAGCCAGTTGTGCAGCGCGGTGCGGATATTGCCGACATGCAGATGCCCGGTGGGCGAAGGCGCGAAACGGGTGGTGACGGTCATGGCCGCTGCCCTACCCGTGCGCCGCCATGGCCGCAATATGCCTTGCTTTGCAGGCACGCCGCAATAGACCTTGCCTTGGCCGTGCGCCGCGCTAGCCTGCCCGGCATGAGCAACACTGACCAGTTCGAAAGCGCCTTTGCCAAGGCCAATCTCGCCGGGGCCGTGGGCATGGTCGTCGACCGTGACGGGGTTCGCTATACCCGCGCGCTGGGGGTTAAGGAGGCCGGCGGCGATGCGCCGATGGCCGAGGACACCCTGTTCCAGATCGCTTCGATGACCAAGGCGCTGGTTTCGGCCGGGGCGCTGCAGCTGGTCGAACAGGGCAAGCTGGACCTTGACGCCGACATCGGCGCGCTGCTGCCGGAACTGGCCAATCCGCAGGTGCTGACCGGGTTCGACGATGCCGGCCAGCCGCAGCTGCGCCCCGCCGTGCGCGCGGTGACCCTGCGCCACCTGCTGACCCACACCGCGGGGCTCGGCTATTTCTTCATCCACCCTGAAGTGCTGCGCTATTTCAGCGCCACAGGGATGCCGGTGCCGGGCACCCGCGCTTCGGTCACCATGCCGCTGATGTTCGATCCGGGCGAGCGCTGGGAATATTCGGTGGCGACCGACTGGGTCGGCCTCGCGATCGAGGCGGCGACGGGCGAACGGCTGAACGATTACCTGACCGCCAACCTGTTCGCGCCGCTGGGGATGAACGACACCGCCTTCCGTGCGGAACTGCCCGCCGATGCAGCGCGGGTCCATGCGCGCGGCAAGGACGGCACGCTGAAACCGGTGCCGATCTACCTTGGCGGCGGGGAATTCGATGGCGGCGGCGGGGGCATCACCTCGACCGCGCCGGACTATGCCCGCTTTGTGCGGATGGTGCTGAACCAAGGCGAACTGGACGGCGCGCGGGTGCTTTCGTCCGCCAGCATCGCCGAAATGTCGCGCAACCAGATCGGCGCGGTCCGGGCCGGCTACATGGGCAGTGCCATGCCCGATTTCGCCCCGCCCTATGACGCCTTCCCCGACCAGCACACCGGGTGGAGCCTAGGCTTCCTGGTCAACCCCGAACAGGGCCCCAACGGCCGCGCGCCGGGCAGCCTGCACTGGGCCGGGATCTTCAATTCCTATTACTGGATTGACCCGACCAGCGGCGTGGGCGGCGTGTTCATGAGCCAGCTGCAACCCTTCGGCGATCCCGGCGCGCTCGATTGCTTCGGCGCGCTGGAACGGATGGCCTACGCCTGATCAGGCCACGCTGCGGCGCTGTTCCAGCACGGCGGCATAGTCGGCGAACAGGTCGGCGAAATGGTCGCGCATGGTGTTGACCCGCTGCGGCGGTGGCACAACGCCCTGCGTGATCTGGCGGTCGATCGCGTCGGCCAGCGACACCGCGCTGCCCGCGCGGTAGGTCAGGCCCGCACCGCCATCGGCATGGTCGGCGGCCCCGCCGCGATCCGGCACGATCACCGGCACGCCGCTGGCCCGCGCCTCTGCCCCGGCCAGGCAGAAGGTCTCGGCCTCGCAGCCGTGGACCAGGGCATCCGCGCTGGCGAGCAGCGCGGCAAAGCGCTGGCGGTCGCGCTCCGGGGCCAGCAGCCGGACATGCGGGTTCCCGCCGATCCGGCGCACGATGGTCTTGCGCTGGGCGCCAGCGCCCAGCAGCACCAGCCCGATCGAATGCCGCTGGCTGGCGGCGGTCACCGCGTCGATCACCATCGGCCAGCGCTTTTCCGCCGATAGCCGCCCGACCCCGATCAGCAGCGTCGCGCTTTCCGGCAGGCCGCACAGCGCCAGCAACCGGGCGCGCAGCGCCGGGTCGCGATTGGCCGGGCTGAACAGGTTCTCCTCAACCCCCATCGGGTGGAGCACGCAGTGCGGGACGCCGCCTTCGGCCAGCCGGTCGCGCAGCTCGCGACTGGCGCAGACCACCCGGTCAAACCGCCCGCCAAGCTGGCGCAGGTGCGTCCAGAACGGCTGGAAACCGCGGTCAATCGCCTCGCGAGGGAACAGGGGTTCGAACCAGCGATAGGCATAGGCCGACAGCGGATCGGCATGCATCACCAGCGCGCGCGGCGCGGCGCCCGGCCAGCGCGCCACCATGCTGGCGCTGCGCCACGGCGAGGAGGCTTCGACAAAGTCCGGCTCGGCCGCCGTGATGGCGGCGTGCAGCGCCGCCTCGTCATCGAAATACCAGTACTTGCGGTCAACCAGCAGGCGGGGCGACGGCAGGTAGACGATCCGCGCATGGGGGCCGCGCCGATCGACGCCGGCCTCGTCGCCGGGAGCAATGATCGTGATGTCCTGACCCAGCGCCGGGCCGATCGCCAGCTTCTGTTCGATATACGTCTTTACCCCGCCGCCGTGCGGGGAATAGAACGCGCAGACATCGACAATCCGCATCGGCTTAACTCCGCCGCCACTGTGCGATCAGGCCGCCCGTGGCGGCCACTGTCCCGACTAGCAAATGCGCGGCCAGGATCAACCCGGCCATCATCGTCATCAGGCCGCCCAGATCGGCTTCGTGCCCCAGCAGGAACACGGTCAGCCCGGCAAAGACGACATCCTTGTTCGGTACCAGCGGCAGGCGCGACACCAGCATCCGCAAAGACGCCAGTACCAGCCACAGCAGCAGCGGCACGTGGGGCAGCACCCAGTGCCACATCGCTGCCGCCAGTGCGAGCATCGCGACAATGCGGAAGACGTGGACTGCGGCAATGAAGGCCAGGTCCAGCCTCGGCAGGCTGAACAGTTGCCGCCGCCACAGCAGCATCGCGAAGGACGTCACCAGCACGACGCTGAGCGAGACGAAGATCGTATGGAGTTCCAGCCCCAGCTGACCCGACGCCACCAGCGGCCAGGCCGGGATCAACAGCAGCACGGTAACCACGTTGCCGGTCAGCGCGGACAGGATGGTTACGTCCTTGATCGCCCCGAAGGGCGCTGCCTCCATCTTCAGGGTGCTGCGCGCCCACGCATAGAACTGGACCTCGCCGAGGTAACCCAGCAGCAATTCGTTGCTGACCAGCTTGCGCAGCAGCGCGCCCATGCCCCTGAACGGCAGCTGCCACAGCCGCCGGTAGATCACCCATTCGCTGAGCGGCGCGACGAAGTAATAGGCGGCGAAGATCAGCCAGAAGGCGGGCTGGTGCGGCACCATCGCGGCGATCTCGGCAAACGAGAGATGGCGGAACTGGTCGGCGACCATGATCAGCAGCACCAGCGATACCAGTGCGCTGAACGCAGCCACGAGGCGGCGATTCTGGGGCGGATCGTCGGCCGTAGGCAACAGCAGTTCGGCCTGCTCGAACGGATCGGTGGCCGGATGGCTCTGGGGCATCGTGTCGATCAACTTCCTGCGGTCCCGATCTGGCCTGACCTCGCCCGGCCGGGGATGGCGGCGGTATTGCGGAGAATTGTTGCGAACACAGGTCAGACTCCGCACCGGCCAAGCAGATCCGCATAGCGCCCGATCCGGCGACGCCCGGCAAAGGTGCACAGGGTCCGGTCGATGCTGCGCAGCAACTGCGGGACGCCGGTATCACCGGGATGAACCGCGATCCTGACCACTTTCTGACGGTGCAGCGCAATGCGGGCTGCGGCGGCGACCGCCAGCGAGCTGAGCTGCCGGGGACGGCTGCGACTGGCCCAGGTAATAACCGGCCCGCGCGCCACCACCCGGTTGCTACCCGGCGTCCACACCTTCCAGTGGTCTTCAGCCAGGGCAAAGCCGCTGCCATCCAGCGCTGCCTGCGCGCCGGGGCCATAGAGCCAGGCGGGGGCGATGAAGCCCGCGGCCGGCCGGCCGGTAACATCTTCAATCAGGGTCTTGCCAGCGGCCATGCGGCGCGCTGCTTCGGCCCGGTCCAGGCCCAGAAACTCACCCTCGCCCGCGGTCATGTGCCGCGCCTTCAGTGCCGCGGCCCCGTAATGGCGCGCCAGATCCTTGTGGAACCAGCCGTGCACGAACATTTCAACGCCCTGGTCCGCCCAGGTGCGCAGACGGCGCCGAAATGCCGGCGCCTTGGCCAGCGGCGCCTCGCCCCAATGATCGGGCACGACCAGCATCGCCAGGCGCGGGCCATCCAGGCGCCGCACCATCAGGTCCAGCAGCTGGTCGACTTCGCGCTCGAAGCGCGGGCCAACATCGTGGATCGATGCCAGGACCAGTTTCTCATCGGGCTGTTCGGCCACACACCCTCGCGTTCAGGGGTTCCCGGAATGGCAGACCCCGCCAGATCACTCCAGCGGGGTCCCCATTTCATAACCTGGATGAACCAGCGATTACTCTTCGCCGGCTTCCGGGTTCAGGTATTCACCCGCATCGGCGTCAAGACCGTGGGTTTCGCCTTCGACTTCGGCCAGCGGATCGTGGAAGCCAGCGGCTTCCGGACCCTGGGCCAGTTCGGCGGCGTGTTCCTCGGCGGCGCTGCTGGGAGCGATCAGCGATTCCTGCAGCTTGCGATAGCTGGCGCGCAGGGCCGCGTCGCGGCTGCTGGCGGCAACCCGCAGGCGGTTCATGCCAGCGCCGGTCCCGGCGGGAATGAGCCGGCCGACGATGACGTTTTCCTTCAGACCGATCAGCGAGTCCTTCTTCCCTTCAACCGCCGCCTGCGTGAGCACGCGGGTGGTTTCCTGGAACGAAGCGGCCGAGATGAACGAACGGGTCTGCAGCGAGGCCTTGGTGATCCCCAGCAGCACCGGCTTGCCTTCCGCAGGCTTCAGCCCCGGCGCCAGCTTGGCGTTGGTTTCGTCCATTTCCTCGCGGTCCACCTGTTCGCCGGCCAGCAGGGTGGTGTCCCCGCCATCGGTGATCTCGACCTTCTGCAGCATCTGGCGAACGATCACCTCGATGTGCTTGTCGTTGATCTTCACGCCCTGCAAGCGGTAGACTTCCTGGATTTCCGCGACGAGGTATTCGGCCAGCGCCTCAACCCCGAGCACTTCCAGGATGTCGTGCGGATCGGGCGAACCGCTGATCAGGTTGTCACCCTTCTTGACCCAGTCGCCTTCCTGAACGTCGATCACCTTCGACTTGGGGATCAGGTATTCCACCGGATCGCCTTCCTCGGGGATGATCGCGATCTTGCGCTTGGCCTTGTAGTCGCGGACGAATTCGATCCGGCCCGAGACCTTGGCGATGATCGCGTTGTCCTTCGGCTTGCGGGCTTCGAACAGTTCCGCAACGCGCGGCAGACCGCCGGTGATGTCGCGGGTCTTGGCGGCTTCGCGACTGGCGCGGGCCAGCACGTCACCGGCTTCGACCATCTGGCCATCCTCGACCGACAGGGTGGTGCCCGGCGCCATCATGTAGCGCGCGGCTTCACCGCTGGCGTCGTCAAGCAGGGTCAGGCGCGGACGCAGGTCTTCCTTCTTCGAGCGGCTGGCCGAACGGTTCTCGGTCACGACGCGGCTGCTCATGCCGGTCGCTTCGTCAGTCTGTTCGGTCAGGGTCTTGCCGTTGACCAGGTCCTGGTACTTCACGATACCCGACTTTTCGGTGATGATCGGGGTGGTGAAGGGGTCCCACTCGGCCAGGCGGTCGCCTTCGTTGATGATCGCGCCGTCCTCATGCAGCAGGTGGGTGCCGTAGGGGACCTTGTGGATCGCCCGTTCACGCCCTTCGCTGTCGATCACCACCACTTCGCCGCTGCGCGCCAGGCTGAGGCGGCGGCCGCGCTTGTCGGTGATGGTCGGGATGTCGCGGTAGGTCACGGTGCCGTCGCAGATCGCCTCGAGGTGCGACTGTTCGTTCACCTGCGCGGCCCCGCCGATGTGGAAGGTGCGCATGGTCAGCTGCGTGCCGGGTTCACCGATCGACTGGGCGGCGATGACGCCAACCGCTTCGCCGATGTTCACCGGGGTCCCGCGGGCCAGGTCGCGGCCATAGCAGGTGCCGCAGACGCCCTGTTCGGCTTCGCAGATCAGCGGCGAGCGGATCCGCGCGGCCTGGACGCCGGTAGCCTCGATCGCGGCCACGGCGGCTTCGTCGAGCAGGTCGCCCTTGGCGGCAACGACTTCACCGTCCTTGTTGACGATGTCCTCGGCCAGGGTGCGGCCCAGGATGCGTTCGCCCAGCGAAGCGATGGTCGAGCCGCCCTGCACGATCGAGCGCATTTCCAGCGCGCGTTCGGTGCCGCAATCCTCGATCACCACCACACAGTCCTGCGACACGTCGACCAGGCGGCGGGTCAGGTAACCCGAGTTCGCGGTCTTGAGCGCGGTGTCCGCCAGGCCCTTGCGGGCGCCGTGGGTGGAGTTGAAGTATTCAAGGACGGTCAGACCTTCCTTGAAGTTCGAGATGATTGGGGTTTCGATGATTTCGCCCGACGGCTTGGCCATCAGCCCGCGCATCCCGGCCAGCTGCTTCATCTGGGTCGGAGAGCCGCGAGCGCCCGAGTGCGACATCATGTAGATCGAGTTGATCGGCTTCTGGCGGCCGGTTTCAGGATCGATCGGGCTGGCACGGATTTCGTCCATCATGGCGTTCGCCACCTGGTCGCCGCAGCGGCTCCAGGCGTCGATCACCTTGTTGTACTTTTCCTGCTGGGTGATCAGGCCGTCCTGGTACTGCTGTTCATAGTCAGCCACCAGTTCCTTGGTTTCGTTGACCAGCGCATCCTTGCTGTCGGGGATGATCATGTCGTCCTTGCCGAACGAGATCCCCGCCTTGAACGCGTGGCGGAAGCCCAGC
>JAKPAG010000127.1 GCA_029779535.1 Pseudomonadota bacterium
CTGGGCGGGGCCGGGAAGACCCTGGCCACCGCCCGCAAAGCCATGGCAACTGGCGATTATCGCTGGTCTTCAGACCTGCTCAGCCAGCTGGTGTTCAGCGATCCCGCCAACAAGCAGGCCCGCGCCCTGCTGGCCGACAGCCTTGAGCAACAGGGCTACCAGGCGGAAAGCGCGATCTGGCGCAACCAGTTCCTGATGGCAGCGAAGGAACTGCGCGAGGGCTACAAGGGCGGGGCCATCTCTGGCCAGGGAACCGACATGATCGCCGCCGTGCCGACCCGCGAACTGCTGGACACGGCCTCGACCCGGTTCGATCCGGCCAAGGCGGGCGGACGCAGGCTGGGGATCAACCTGGTCCTGACCGACCGCAAGGAACAGGCCAGCGTCGAGCTGACCGAGACGACGATGATCGGGCGGATGACGCCCCTGCCCTCGCCCCAGGCCACGCTGACCGGCCCGCGCCGCCTCCTGCTGGGGCTATTGTTCATGAAGCTGCCGCTGGAACAGCTGGAAATGGCGGGACTGAAGGTCGAGGGCGACCGCGCGGCCGTGGAAAACTGGCTGAACGCGCTCGATCCGGTGCCGGCAGGTTTCCCGATCGTCGAGCCTTGAGGAAGCGTCGTCCCGGGCTCGACCCGGGACCGCTGGCCGCCGGACGCGGCGGCAAAGCCTAGTCGCCACCGGTCCCGGATCAGCTCCGGAACGCCGCCGATATCAGAAATCGCCGCGCTGCTTTCGGATCGTGTACCAGCGCTCGACGTTGGCGTTGTGCTGCTCCAGCGTCGTCGCGAACTGGTGCCCGCCGGTGCCGTCGGCAACCATGTAGAGCACATTGGTCTGCGCCGGGTTCAGCACCGCCTCGCTCGAGGCCTTGCCGGGATTGGTGATCGGTCCCCTGGGCAGGCCGACCATCGAATAGGTGTTGTAATCGTTGACCGCCTGGATCTCGCTCTGGCGGATGCGGCGGCCCAGCGGCTTGCCCTTGGTGATCGGGTAGATGATCGTCGGATCGGCCTGGAGCATGATCCCCTGGCGCAGCCGGT
>JAKPAG010000129.1 GCA_029779535.1 Pseudomonadota bacterium
AGCACTGGTATGACGGGTGCGGTTTTCATGATGGTTTCGACAGGTTTCATTGGGTCCTCTTCAGTATTACAGCCCGGCGAGAGCGAGCATGGCGGATGCGCCCTGTTCGGCGGGGCTGGCATGGATGCGCATCATGGCGAACAGTTCGCGCCCCATGCCTTCGGCGGCGGGCGGCGGCGTGGCGGGTTTGCGGCCGGTCAGGTCGGCCAGCACGGTCAACTGGCCCTGATGCGCGCAGAGCCGCACCAGATCGCCATCGCGCAGCAGGGCGAGGGGGCCGCAATCGCCATCGCTGGCGCCTAGAGCCTCGGGCGTGACGTGGATCGCGGCGGGCACCTTGCCCGATGCGCCTGACATGCGCCCGTCGGTGACCAGCGCCACCTTGAAGCCCTTGTCCTGCAGCACGCCCAGCGGCGGGGTCAGCTTGTGCAGTTCGGGCATGCCATTGGCGCGCGGCCCCTGGAAGCGGACGACGACGACGAGGTCGCGGTCGAGTTCACCCGCCTTGAATGCGGCCTGCACCGCTTCCTGGGTGTCGAACACGCGGGCCGGTGCCTCGATCGTCCAGCGTGCGGGATCGACCGCGCTGGTCTTGAACGTGGCGCGCCCCAGATTGCCGGTGACCAGCCGCATCCCGCCATCGGGCAGGAATGGCTGCGCCACCGGGCGCAGCATGGCATCGTCGGCGCTGGCGTGCGGGGCGGGGCGGAAGGCCAGCTCGCCCTGTTCAAGGAACGGCTCCTGCGCATAGGCGGCCATGCCCTCTTCGGCCACGGTCAGCACGTCGGCGTGGGCCAGCCCGGCCCCCAGCAGTTCGCGCACGACATAACCCATGCCGCCCGCCGCGTGGAAGTGGTTCACGTCGCCCTCGCCATTGGGATAGACCCGGGCGATCAGCGGGACCACGGCGGACAGTGCGTCCAGATCCTGCCAGTCAAGCTGGATGCCCGCCGCCCGGGCCATGGCGGGCAGGTGGATGGCATGGTTGGTCGATCCGCCGGTGGCGAGCAGGCCGACGCAGGCGTTGACGATCGCCTTTTCATCGACGACGCGGGCCATCGGGCGATAGTCCGCGCCGTTCTTGCCGATCCGTGCCAGCCGGTGGACGGCGGCGCGGGTCAACTGGCTGCGCAGCGGGGTATTCGGTGTGACGAAGGCGGCGCCGGGAATGTGCAGTCCCATCAGCTCCATCATCATCTGGTTGGAGTTGGCGGTGCCGTAAAAGGTGCAGGTACCCGGCGCATGATAGCTGGCGCTCTCGCTGGCGAGGAGTTCGGCGCGGCCCACCTTGCCCTCGGCATAGAGCTGGCGGACCTTCTGCTTGTCCTTGTTGGCAAGGCCCGAGGGCATTGGTCCCGATGGCACGAAAATCGCGGGCAGATAGCCAAAGCGCAGCGCGCCGATCACCAGCCCCGGCACGATCTTGTCGCAGATGCCGAGCAGCGCCATGCCATCGAACATCGCGTGGCTCATGGCGACGGCGGTGGACAGGGCGATGGCATCGCGGCTGAACAGCGACAGCTCCATGCCTGCCTGTCCCTGGGTCACCCCGTCGCACATGGCTGGCACGCCGCCCGCCACCTGCGCCGTTGCGCCCAGCTCGCGGGCATAAAGCTTCATCGCCTCGGGGTATCGGGCATAGGGCTGATGGGCGGAAAGCATGTCGTTATAGGCGGTGACGATGCCGATGTTGCAGGCCTGGCCCGCCGCTATCGCGCTCTTGTCGCCCTCTGCCGCGGCAAAGCCGTGCGCCAGATTGGAGCACGACAGGAACTGGCGGCTGCCGTGGTTTGCAGCCTCGCGGTCCATCAGGTCCAGATAGCGGCGGCGGCTGTCCTTGGAGCGTGCGGCGATCCGCGCGGTGACGCGCTGGACGGTATCGTTCAGGGGGGCCCAATCGCTCATGCCCAGTTACTCATGCCCAGTTACTCATGCCCAGTTACTCATGCCCAGTTACTCATGCCACGTTACTCCGTCGCGCTCGGCCAGGGCAATGGCCGCGCTCGGGCCCCAGCTGCCCGCGGTATAGGGCTTTGGCTCCATCCCGCTTTCCGCCCATGTCGCCCGGATGGCGTCGATCCAGTCCCACTGCGCCTCCACCTCGTCGCGCCGCACGAACAGCGTCTGGTCGCCCTCGATCAGGTCGAGCAGCAGCCGTTCATAGGCGATCCGCCTGGTCGGCCCGGCAAAGGGATCGTCCATGGCGATGTCCAGCGGCACCTCGCGAAGGCGGATGCCCTGCCGGTCCAGTCCCGGCACCTTGGCCATCAGGTTGAGCGTGATGTTCTCTTCGGGCTGAATGCCGATGATCAGCCGGTTCGGTTCACCCCGCGCGCCCCCGCCGCGCATATTGGCCTCACGCACATCAGCCCCACGCACATGGGGGCCGGCAAAGATCGAATGCGGCACCGGGCGGAACTGGACCATGATCTCGGTCGTACGCTCGGGCAGCCGCTTGCCGGTGCGCAGGTAAAAGGGCACGCCCTTCCACCGCCAGTTGTCGATATGGGCCTTGATCGCGACGAAGGTCTCGGTGGCGGAAGCCTGCCCCAGCTCCTCGGCATAGCCGGGCACCGGCTGGCCGCCGATCGCGCCTGCGCCATATTGCCCGATCACCGTCTCGTCCGCGGTCAGGCGGCGCAGGCTGCGCAGCACCTTGACCTTCTCGTCACGCACCGCCGTCGCGTCATAGCTGGCGGGCGGCTCCATCGCCACCAGCGCCAGCAGTTGCAGCATGTGGTTCTGCACCATGTCGCGCAGCGCGCCCGCTCCGTCATAGAAGGCTACGCGGCCTTCCAGCCCCACGGTCTCCGCCACGGTGATCTGGACATGATCGATGTGGGCGGCGTTCCACAACGGTTCGAACATCAGGTTGGCAAAGCGCAGCGCCAGCAGGTTCTGCACCGTCTCCTTGCCCAGATAATGGTCGATGCGGAAAATGCGGTCCTCGGGAAAGGCACTGGCGACGGCATCGTTGATGTGGGCACTGGTCGCAAGATCGGTGCCCAGCGGCTTTTCCAGGCCGATCCGCACGCTCTCCCCGGCCAGCCCGCAGGCGGCAAGGCCCGCGATGGTCGGCTCGAACAGGCTGGGCGCGGTCGACAGGAAGATCGCGGTGCCACGGGCAGAGGTGCCGACCTTGGCCGCCAGAGCATCGAACCCGGCCAGATCGGTAGCATCCAGTTGCTGATAACCCAGCTTGGCGACAAAACCCGGGATCGCCGCCTTGCGGTGATCGGGCAGGAACCGCTCCAGCGCCGCGCCCGCAAAAGCACGATAGCTCGCGTCGTCATGCTCCGAACGCGCCGTGCCAATAATCCGAAGATCCCCGGCAACCAAACCATCAGCGTCCAGCGCACACAACGAGGGCAACAACATCCGCTGCGACAAATCGCCCGTCGCACCAAATATAAGAAGCGTGTCCG
>JAKPAG010000130.1 GCA_029779535.1 Pseudomonadota bacterium
CATGGATCACAAGCGGATTGTTGGTGCGGGGCTGGCGGCGATTGCCGTTGCGGCCGGGGCTTACTGGTGGACTGCCACCGACCGGACGGACGAGGCCGCGCCCGCGGCACAGCCCGCCGCCGCGCCGGGCAAACTCAGCGCGCAGCAGATCCAGCGCATGGGCATTACCACCCAGGCCGCGCAGGCCGCCAGTTCCGCCGAACTGGGCCAGGTGCCGGGCGTGATCACCCTGCCACCCGAAGCGCGCGTCGCGGTGACCGCCCCGTTCGGCGGTTCGGTGGTGCGGCTGTTCGTGGTCAGCGGCCAGGCGGTGACGCGCGGCCAGCCACTCGCCGTGGTCCGCTCGGTCGAGGCGGTGCAGTATGGCGCGGCCCTGTCGCGCGGGCAGGCGCAGCTTTCGGTCGCCCAGGCCGCCGCCGCGCGCACCAGCCAGCTGGCCCGCGAAGGGATCGTTGCCGCCGCCCGCGCCGACGAGGCCCAGGCCGCCTACCGCGAAGCCCAGGTGGCCGTGGCCGAAAACCGCCGCATCCTGGCCCAGGCCGGGGCCGGAGCCGGCGGCGAGATGACCCTGCGCGCCCCGATCAGCGGCCGGCTGGCGGCAGTTACCGTGCAGACCGGCGGCCCGATCGACGCCCTGACCGCGCCTTTCGTGATCGAGAACACCGCCAGCTTCATGCTCGACCTGCAGATCCCCGAACGCATCGCCGCGCAGGTGCACCCCGGCATGGCGGTGACCGTGCCGGGCAGCGGCGGACAGCCGATCCGGGGTTCGATCGTCTCGGTCGGCGGTTCGATCGATCCGGCCACCCGCTCGGTCCTGGCCAAGGCGCGGATCGGGGCCGATCCGCTGCTGGTCAGCGGCAAGACGGTGATGGCCGCGCTGGAAGGCAGCCAGCCGATCAGCGGCGTCAGCGTGCCGGCCAGCGCCGTGACCCAGCACAAGGGCAAGGACGTGGTCTTCGTCGCGGGCACCGACGGCTTTGCCCTGCGTGCCGTAACCGTGGCCGGGCGCAGCGGCGAACATGTCACCCTGGCTGGCGGCCTGCGTCCCGGCGAGCGGGTGGCGACCAGCGGCCTGGCTGAACTCAAAGTCCTGCTGGGCGGCGAATAACCGTGCTGTCGCGTCTTGTCGAAAAGGCCCTCGCGGCGCGCTTTGCCGTGCTGGGGCTGGCGCTCGCCCTCGCTGCCTGGGGCGGCTACTCGTTCTACAACCTGCCGATCGATGCCTTCCCCGACATCAGCTCGACCCAGGTCAAGATCATCCTCAAGGCGCCCGGCATGACCCCGGAAGAGGTCGAAAGCCGGGTGATCACCCCGATCGAGATGGAAATGCTGGGCATCCCCAAGCAGGCCAACCTGCGTTCGGTGGCCAAGTACGCGATTGCCGACATCACCATCGATTTCAAGGACAAGACCGACATCTACTGGGCGCGCAGCCAGGTGGCGGAACGGCTGGCCAATGTGATGGGCGATCTGCCGGCCACGGTCGAAGGCGGCCTCGCGCCGATTTCCACCCCGCTGTCCGACGTGTTCATGTTCACGCTGGAAGGCCCGCAAAGTCTGGCCGAAAAGCGCCGCGTGCTTGACTGGACCGTGCGCCCCGCACTGCGCACCGTGCCGGGCGTGGCCGATGTCAACGCGCTGGGCGGCTTCGTCGAAACCTTCGAGGTCCAGCCCGACAACGCCGCGCTGGCCGCCGCCGGCCTGACCGTGGAAGACCTGCAGGGCGCGATCGAGCGCAGCAACCGCAACGACGGCGCAGGGCGCCTCAAGATCGGCGAGGAAGCGCTGATCGTCCGCTCGGTCGGCGCGATCACCACGCTGGAAGACCTCGCATCGGTGGTGGTGCGCGCCCAAAACGGCACGGTGCTGCGCGTGGGCGATGTGGCCACGGTGCGCACCGGCAGCCTGACCCGCTATGGCGCGGTGACCAAGAACGGCCAGGGCGAGGCCGTGCAGGGCCTGGTCATCGCGCTGCGCGGGGCGGACGCCTCGAAAGTGGTCGAAGGGGTCAAGTCGCGGCTTGAAGAGATCAAGTCCGGCCTGCCCCAGGGCATGAAGGTCGATGTGTTCTATGACCGCTCCGACCTGATCGGCCGCGCGGTCGGCACGGTTGAAAAGGCGCTGATCGAAGCGACCGTGCTGGTGGTGATCCTGCTGCTGCTGTTCCTGGGCGATGTCCGCGCCTCGATCATCGTCGCGCTGGCGCTGCCGATGGCCTGCCTGCTGACCTTCATCTTCATGGGCGCGGTCGGGCTGACCGCCAACCTGATGAGCCTGGGGGGCCTGGCGATCGCGGTCGGCATCCTGGTCGACGGGGCGGTGGTCGTGGTCGAGAACGTGGTCGAACGCCTGTCCGATCCCAAGCACCGCCGCATGGGCAAACTGCACGCGGTGTTCGTCGCCGCGGCGGAAGTGGCCGTGCCGGTCGCCTCGGGCATGTTGATCATCGCCCTGGTGTTCCTGCCGCTGCTGACGCTGGAAGGGCTGGAAGGCAAGCTGTTCGCCCCCGTCGCGCTGACCATCGTGCTCGCGCTGCTTTCCGCGCTGGTGCTCTCGCTCACCCTGGTGCCGGTGCTGTCGCATTTCGTGCTCAAGCAGCACGACGGGCACCACGAACCCTGGCTGATGCGCCAGATCGCCCCGCGCCACGCCCGCGCGCTGGACTGGGCCTTTGCCAATCGCCGCAAGGTGGGCTTCATCGCCGGCGGCGCGCTGCTCGTGGCCGGACTGGCCTATGGCGTCACCGGCAAGACCTTCCTGCCGACCATGGACGAAGGCGCGACCCTGGTGCAGCTGACCAAGCTGCCCAGCGTCAACATCGATCATTCGATCCAGGGCGATATGCGTGCGCAGCGCCTGATCAAGGAAAGGGTCCCCGAAGTGACCGACGTGATCGCCCGCGTCGGCAGCGACGAACTGGGGCTCGATCCGATGAGCCTGAACGAGACCGACAGCTTCGTGAAGCTGAAGCCGCGCGATGAATGGCGCGTGCCCGACAAGGACTGGCTGGTCGAACAGATCCGCGAAGCGCTGGCCGAACTGCCGGGGATCGAACCCAGCTTCACCCAGCCGATCGAGATGCGCGTGTCCGAAATGCTGACCGGGGCGCGCGGCGACCTGGCGATCAAGCTGTTCGGCCCGGACCTGAAGCAGCTGTCCAGCCTGTCCGGGCAGATCCAGCAGCGGCTGGAAAAGATCCCCGGCACCAGCGAGGCGATCACCGTGGCCAATTCCAGCGTCGATTACCTGCAGATCGACATCGACCGCACCGCCGCCGGGCGCGCCGGGATGCCGGTGGACATGCTGCAGGACATGATGCGCGCCAATGTCGAAGGGGTGCGCGCCGGGGTGGTGGCCGAAGCCGGCCGCCGCGTGCCGGTGGTGATCCGCGGCAATGGCGGCGAAGGCATGGATCCGCAGGCCTTTGCCGACCAGCTGTACCGCAGCCCATCGGGCCAGCTGGTGCGCGCCAGCGATGTCGCCCGGATCGAGCGGACCGCCGGCCCGGTCAAGCTCGAGCATGAAAACGGCTCGCGCTTTGCGCTGGTCCAGGCCTTCGTGTCGGGCCGCGACCTGGTGGGCTATGTGGAGGAAGCCAAGGCCGACATCACCGCCAACGTCAAACTGCCGCCGGGTTACCGGATCGTCTGGGGCGGGCAGTTCGAAAACCAGCAGCGCGCCTCGGCCCGGCTGATGATCGTGCTGCCGATCGCGGTGCTGCTGATCTTCGTGGTGCTCTACCTGACGCTGCGGTCGGTCCGGGCATCGGTGCTGATCCTCGTCAACATCCCGTTTGCGGCGGTGGGCGGCATGGTGGCGCTGGCGATTTCGGGCGAATACCTGTCGGTTCCCGCCTCGGTCGGGTTCATCGCGCTGCTTGGCATCGCGGTGCTCAACGGGCTGGTGATGGTCAGCTATTTCCGCCAGCTGCGCGAACAGGGCATGGCTCTGGCCGATGCGGTGCGGATCGGCGCGGCGCGCCGCCTGCGCCCGGTGCTGATGACCGCCAGCATCGCCGCTTTCGGGCTGGTGCCGCTGCTGTTCGCCAGCGGGCCGGGTTCGGAAATCCAGCGGCCACTGGCCATCGTGGTGATCGGCGGGCTGGTTACGGCCACCCTGCTGACGCTGATCCTGCTGCCGATCCTGTACGAACGCTTTGGCGAAAGCGCCGAGGAGCGCGGCGCCGGCGACCTGACCCATCCGGCGGGAGCCGAAGCATGAAGCGTGTGTTGCTGCCCCTGCTGGCCCTGAGCGTCCAGCCCGCCCTGGCCCAGTCCAGCCCGCCGCAGGCCGCTCCGGGGCAAACGGCCCCGACGCAAGGCGCCTTGCTGGACGAGGCCGCCGTGCAGGAAGCGCTCGATGCCCATCCCGCCGTGCAGGCGGCCCTCGCCCGCGTGGCCGCCGCCCGGGCCGAGGCGCGCGCGCTGCGCGCCGGCAGCCACGAATTTGCGCTGAGCGGCAGCTATGTCCAGCGCAGCGTCGACCGCGAAGGCAAGTACGACGAATACGACGCCACCCTGTCGCGCGCGTTCCGCCTGCCGGGCAAGGCGCGGCTGGACCGGGAAACCGGCGAACACGGCCTGCGCGCGGCGGAAAACCGCGCCGAGGATGCCCGCCACCAGGCCGCGATCCAGCTCAGCGAACTATGGTGGGACTGGCTGGGCGCCAGCGCTGAAGCCGCCGTGGACGAACAGAGCGTGGCCAACTATGCCGCGACCCTGACCGCCGTGCGCCGCCGCGTGGAACTGCGCGATGCCGCACCGCTCGAGGCCGACCAGGCCGAAGCCGCGCTGGGCGAGGCGCGGTCCGCCGCGGCGCAATCGCGCGGACGGGCCGACGTGGCCCGCGCGCGCCTGGCCGCGCGGTTCCCGACCCTGCCCCTGCCCGCCGCCGCGCCCGAGGCGGAGCGCCCGGCCCTGCCGCCGCAAAGCCTGGCCCAGATGGCCGAGCAAGTGGTCGCGCGCAGCCACGAAATCGGCGCGGCCGATGCCGAAGCCGCGCGCATGGCCAGCATGGCCGAACGCGCCCGGCGCGAACGGCTGGCCGATCCGACGCTGGGGCTGCGCCTGTTTTCCGAACGAAATGGCGCCGAACGCGGGGCCGGCGTGGTCCTGTCGGTCCCGATCGGCGGCGGCGCCCGCTCTGCCGGGGCGGACCGCGCCGCATCCGAAGCCCAGGCCGCCCGCGCCGAACTGTCGCTGGTGCGCCAGGAAGTGCAGGAAATGGCCGATAGCGATCTGACCCGCGCGCAGGCCGCGCTGGCCACCTGGCAGCGCTCGCGCGAAATGCTGGATGCGCAGGTTGCCGCCGTGCTCAAGCTGCGGCGCGGTCATCAGCTCGGCGCGATTGACCTGGCCGACATGCTCCAGGGCGAACGCCTGGCCCACGGCGCCTTCCGCAGCGAAGCCCTGGCCCGCATCGAAGCCCACCGCGCGCTGGACCGGCTGAGGATCGACAGCCACAACCTGTGGATTTCGGAATGATCGATTGCCCCGCAATGGTGGGCGCTAACGGGCTCGAACCGCTGACCCTCTCGGTGTAAACGAGATGCTCTACCAACTGAGCTAAGCGCCCCCTTGCGGGAGAGCGCGCTTTTAGTGCGATTGGCGGGGGCGTCAATCGCCCGCGTGATGCCGCGTCAGACCAGCGCCGGGGCGGCAGTGTCAATCGCGGCGAAATAGCGGGCCATGCCATCGGCTGCCGTGTCGCTCAGCGCGATGAAGGCGCGGCGGCGGTCGCTGCGGTCCTCGACCCGGACGAACAGGCCCGCTTCGGTCATCTGGCCGATCCAGCGCAGCGCGGTGGTGGGCGGCACGCCCGAGGCAATGCACAGGCTGGTGACCGACACCCGCGCCCGTTCGGCGCGCGCGGCGGTCAGGTCCAGCAGCATGTCCCAGGCCGGATCGGCGAACAGTTCCCCATCGAAAAACCGGGCGCGCTGCTGGCGGGCGCGGATGATCCGGCGCACCAGTTGCGCATCGGGCAGCGGCGCAGGCGGCGCATTGACCAGCCGGTCCCCCGCTGCGCCGCCCGCCCCGAAGAAGGCCGGGCGGGGGCTTTCCACGCCAAAGCGGTCCTGCGCAGCATGATCCAGCCCGGCCCCGCCGCTGCGCAGCCCGATCCGTTCCAGCCGCTGCGCGATCTGGCCAACCTGTTCGGTCAGCCGCAGCAGGGTCAGCCGGTCATCCTCGGACAGTTCGCGCAGCCGCAGGGACGTTGCCTGCCCCAGCACCCGGCCCAGCGCGATGACGCGTTCGGCCCGGCCGGGATCGACCAGCAGCTGAGGGCCGGACTGATCGAGGCAGCCGAACACATCGTCGAGCGCAGCCACGCTGGTCGATACGATCAGCTGCGCGCCCGAGTGCGCGGCGCGCAGGTCCAGCCGGGCCAGCGCGGCCAGCGTGGCGGCATCGACCGTGGGGCAATCGACCATGACCACCCCGCCGAGGCCCGATGCCTCGCCATCCAGCAGCAGGTCAAGCCCGCCGACCTGCGCCAGGCGGAAGCCCGCCATTTCGGCATCGCCGCGCATTTCCAGCCGCACATCGGCGCGGTCGGCAAAGATCGAAAGGGCAAGCGGCACCCCGGCCGGATCACTGGCGGGCAGGCTATAGGCGAAATTGGCTTGGGCCATGGCGGTCCGACTCCGTTCCAATGCGAACGAGAGTAGAACAAACAGGGTTCAAGTCAAGATTGCGGATCGATCAGGGCAGAACGTCCACCACGGTGCCGAGCGGCACGGCGCGCCACAGCGCCTCGATTTCGGCGTTGGACACGGCGACGCAGCCATCGGTCCAATCGCCTTTCAGCCGTCCGGCCTTCAGCCAGTTGGGCTGACCGTGGATATAGATCTCGCCCCCCGGACTGCGCCCCTGCGCGCTGGCAAAGGCCGCGGCGCGCGCATCGGGATAGGAGATGCGCAGCGACAGATGATAGGAGCTTTGCGGGTTGCGGAAATCGATGGTGTAGCGGCCTTCGGGCGTCTTTTCATCGCCTTCGAACTGCTTCTGGCCCGCCGGCGCATCGCCCAGCGCCACGCCGCGCATGGTGTGCACCAACCGGCCGCCGGACCACAACTGCATCTCGCGCGCGGCCTTGTGGACCACGATCCGGTCGATCCGGGGCAGGTCCGGCACCGTGGGGGCGCTGCCCGGCAGCAGCCAGGCCGCCTCCGCGATCACCGCCAGCAGCAGCGCGCCGCCCGCGATCTGCAGCAGGCGGCGTGCGGGCCGGGCCATCAATCGACGAAGGGATCGCGCACGAGGATGGTGTCCTCGCGCTCGGGGCTGGTGGACACCAGCGCGACCGGGGTTTCGATCAGTTCCTGCACGCGCTGGATATACTTGATCGCCTGGGCGGGCAGGTCGGCCCACGAGCGGGCGCCGGCGGTGGTGCCGCTCCACCCTTCCATTTCCTCGTAGATCGGCTCGACCTCGGCCTGGTCGGCGGCGTGGCTGGGGAAGTAGTCCAGCACCTTGCCGCGCAGGCGGTAGCCGGTGCAGATCTTCACCGTTTCGAGGCCGTCGAGCACGTCGACCTTGGTCAGCGCGATGCCGGTCACGCCGCTGATCGCGCAGCTTTGCCGCACCAGCACCGCATCGAACCAGCCGCAGCGGCGCTTGCGGCCCGTAACGGTGCCGAATTCGTGACCGCGTTCGCCCAGGCGCTGGCCGGTCTCGTCCTCAAGCTCGGTCGGGAAAGGGCCGGAGCCGACGCGGGTGGTATAGGCCTTGACGATGCCCAGCACGAAGCCGGTGCTTGACGGGCCAAGGCCCGAGCCGCTGGCCGCCGTGCCGCTGACCGTGTTGGAACTGGTGACGAAGGGGTAAGTCCCGTGATCGACATCGAGCAGCACGCCCTGCGCGCCTTCGAACAGGATCCGCGCCCCGGCCTTGCGCACGGTATTCAAGCGCTTCCACACCGGCTGGGCATATTGCAGCACCGAAGGCGCGATTTCCTTGAGATCGGCGAGCAGCTGGGCGCGGTCGACCGGGGGCTGGCCGAACCCGGCGCGCAGCGCGTCGTGGTGAGCGCACAGCCGGTCCAGCTGGGCATCGAGCGCGTCGAGGTGCGCCAGGTCGCACACCCGGATCGCGCGGCGGCCGACCTTGTCTTCATAGGCCGGGCCGATCCCGCGCCCGGTGGTGCCGATCTTGCCCGAACCGGCGGCCGATTCGCGCAAGGCATCCAGATCGCGGTGCAGCGGCAGGATCAGCGGCGCGTTTTCGGCAATCGCGAAGTTTTCGGTGTTGATCACCACGCCCTGCCCTTCGAGCTTGGCGATCTCGTCACGCAGGTGCCAGGGATCGAGCACCACGCCGTTGCCGATGATCGACAGCGTGCCGGTGACGATGCCCGACGGGAGCAGCGAGAGCTTGTAGACCTGTTCGCCCACCACCAGTGTGTGCCCGGCGTTGTGCCCGCCCTGGAACCGGACCACGGCGTCGGCCCGGCTGGCCAGCCAGTCGACAATCTTGCCCTTGCCTTCATCGCCCCACTGGGCGCCGATGACGGTAACGTTAGCCACGGATATAGCACTCCACCCTGCCAGTGGACCCACAGGCGCCCTTCGACAGGACTCGGCGCAAGAGGTTGGACGGTGGGCCGATGGCCCGATGTGCGGGGGCGCACTAGGGGGACCACCCTGCCCGAGTCAAGCCGCTGCCGGCACGCCCGCGCGACTATTCACGAGTGGGCAAGCTTTGCCGCGCCAAAACCCGCGCCCGGCAGACAAGGAGTGATGTGATGCGAAGCCGCCTGATCCTGTCCATCGCGGCCCTGGCCGTGGTCAGCGCCGCCGTGGCCCAGGCCCGCCCCGGCGAGCGCCTGCGCGAACGGCTGGCCGAGCGGATGATGCAGCGCGGGCAGGATTCCGCCCCCCGCACCCCGGCGGACCGCACGCTGGCCTATGGCAGCGATCCCTTGCAGCAGATCGACTTCTACCGCGCCAAGGGCGTCAAGGGCTCCGCGCCGCTGGTGGTCTTCGTCCACGGCGGCGGGTGGAAGCGCGGCAGCAAGGACAGTGCCGCAAGCCGCCATGCCCCGGCGCATTATAACGGCCTTGGCTACAACTATGCCGCGATCGATTACCGGCTGGTCCCGCAGGCCACCGTCGAACAGCAGGGGGCGGACGTTGCCGCCGCGCTGCGGGCGCTGCTGGACCGGGCGGACGAATTGGGGATCGACCGCCGCCGCGTGGCATTGACCGGGCACAGCGCGGGCGCACACCTGGTCGCGCTGGTCGGCACGGACGAGCGCTATCTCAAGGCCGCGGGGCTGAGCTTTGCCGATCTGGCCGGCGTGATGCCGAATGACGGCGCGGCCTATGACGTGCCGCGCCAGATAGCCGAAGGCGGGCGGTTCATGCACGATACCTATCTGCAGGCGTTCGGCACCGATCCGGCGCGCCAGCGGGCGCTGTCCCCCACACTCCAGGCCGCGGCGCCCAATGCCCCGGCCTTCCTGCTGATCCACGTCCAGCGGCCTGACGGGATCGCCCAGGCCCAGGCGCTGGAGGCCGCTTTGCAGGCCGCCGGAACCAGGGTTGAGCGGCGCGACTTTCCGGGCGAAGGGCTGCGCGGCCACGCCGAAATCAACCGCCAGCTGGGCGATCCCGGCTATGCCGCCACCCCGGTGGTCGATGCCTGGCTGAAAGCGATCTTCGGCAAGTAACGCACGGGACTTGAACCCGGCGCGCCGAGGGTCAATCATCGCCCGCGACAAACGCGAGGCAGGCGATGACAAAGAGCGACACGGCGGACAGCGGCGATCCGGCGCCGTTCTGGACACTTGCCCCGGCCAGCCTGGCCGAACCGGGCGCAGACCCGGACGCCGGGCTGACCAGCGCCGAGGCGGCGCGGCGGCTGGCCGCCGATGGCCCCAACGTGATTGCCGACAAGGCCGCCCGCTCGATCCCGGCGCGCATTGCCGCCCGGCTGGCCGAACCGCTGGTCGCGATCCTGCTGATGGCCGCCTTCGTCTCTGGCGCGACTGGCGACAGTGCCAGCCTGACGATCATCCTGGCGATGGTGGTCATCTCGGTCGGGCTGGACGTTTATCAGGAACACGGCGCCGAACGCGCCGCCGAGGCGCTGGGCCGCGCCATCGCACTGAAAGTCAGGGTGCTGCGCGACGGGCAGCTGGTTGAATTGCCAACCGCGGCGCTGGTGCGTGGCGATGTCGTCCAGCTATCCCCCGGCGCGCTGGTTCCGGCGGACGGGATCGTGCTGGCCAGCCGCGCCGCGCGGGTGGACGAAGCGATCCTGACCGGCGAGCCCTATCCGGTGGACAAGCGCCCCGGCCCCAGCGGCGCGCGCGAGCTGGCCGATGCCTATGACGCCCTGTTCGACGGCACCGCCGTGATCAGCGGCGAAGCGACGATGCTGGTAGCCACCACCGGGCGGCACACCCAGCTGGGCGCAATTTCCGCCAGCCTGACCAGGACCGAACCGCCGTCCGCTTTCGAGCGCGGACTGCACCGGCTGGGCCTGCTGATCCTGCGCCTGACCCTGGCGCTGGTGCTGTTCGTGCTGCTGGTCCAGATCCTGTTCGACCGGCCGATGCTGGAATCGGTGATGTTCGCGGTGGCGCTGGCCGTGGGGCTGACCCCGGAACTGCTGCCGATGGTAACCACGGTCACGCTGTCGCGCGGGGCGCTGCGGCTGGCGCAGAAGCAGGTGATCGTCAAACGGCTGGCCGCGATCCACGATCTGGGCGCGATGGACGTGTTCTGCACCGACAAGACCGGCACCCTGACCGAGGCGCGGATCGTGCTGACCGCCTGGCCCGGCTGCGACGGGCAGGACAGCGCCCATGTGCTGGACCTGGCGACGATCAACAGCTTCCATGAAAGCGGGGTCGGCAACCCGCTCGACACCGCGATCCTCGAACGCGCCGGCGCCCCCGCCACGCTGGAATGGCGCAAGCTGGCCGACCTGCCGTTCGATTTCGAACGCCGCCGCGCCGCCGTGCTGGTGGAACGCGGCGGGCAGCGCATGCTGGTGGTCAAGGGCGCGCCCGAAGCACTGCTGGACCTGTGCGCGCGGGCCGAGACGGGCGATCAGGCGGCCCCGCTGGCCCCCGCGCTGCGCGCCCGGCTCGATTCCATGCACGAACAGCGCGCCGCGAATGGCGAACGGCTGCTGGCCGTGGCCTGGAAGGACTGGCCCGATGCGCCGCGCCCCCTGACCCGGGATGACGAAGCGGGGCTGACCTTTGCCGGATATTGCGCGTTCCTCGATCCGCCCCGGCAATCCGCGCGCGAGGCGATCGGGCGGCTGCAGGCGCTGGGGGTGCGGGTCAAGGTGATTTCGGGCGATGCGGCGCCGGTGGTGCGCCACCTGGTCAGCGCGCTGGAGCTGGACTGCAAGGGCCTGCTCACCGGCGAGGAGGTCAGCCGCCTGTCGGACGCCGCGCTGCGGGTGCAGGTCCGCCGCACCGATCTGTTCGCGCGGGTTTCGCCGGGTCAGAAGCTGCGGGTCATCCACGCGCTGTCCCGTTCGGGCCATACGGTGGGTTACATGGGCGACGGGATCAACGATGCGCCGGCAATCAAGGCGGCCGATGCCGGCATGTCGGTGGACGGGGCAACCGACGTGGCGCGCGGCGCGGCCGACATGATCCTGCTGTCAAACGACCTCAACGTGGTTGCCGACGGGGTGATGGAAGGCCGGCGCACCTATGCCAACATCATCAAGTACGTGCGGATGGGGACCAGTTCCAACTTCGGCAACATGCTGTCGATGGCGCTCGCCGCGCTGGTCATCCCGTTCCTGCCGATGACCGCGATCCAGATCCTGCTGAACAACCTGCTGTACGATTTTTCGCAGCTGGGCATTCCCTTCGACAATGTCGATGCCAGCGAAACCCGCCGCCCGCACAACTGGAGCATAGCCGGGATCGAGCGCTTCACCACCTACATGGGGCCGCTGTCATCGGTCTTCGACATTGCCACCTTCGCCCTGCTGCTGTGGGTGTTCGATGCTTCTGCCGCGCAGTTCCGCACCGCCTGGTTCATCGAATCGATGCTGACGCAAATCCTGGTGATCTTCGTGATCCGCACCCATGCGCGGCCGTGGCGCAGCACGCCGCACCGCGCGTTGGCCATGACCAGCCTGGGGGCCTTGGGCACGGCCCTGCTGATCGCACTGGGGCCGTGGGCGGGCGTGTTCGGCTTTGCCGCGCTGCCGTGGCACCTGCTGGGCGCGGTCGCGCTGCTGGCGGCGGCGTACCTGGCCTGCGCCGAAGGGATCAAGCGCCGCGCCATGCGACACGGCTAGGAACCGGGCCTGGGGCCAGGACCCTAGGGTCAGGACCCTAGAGCGCGACGGCTTCGCCGCCCTCAAGCCGGTGGGTGCAGCCCAGCCGCACCGGATCGCAGTTATCGCAGACCGCCGCGACCGTGCGCCAGCCGATCGCGCGCAGGCGGGCGGCCTGTTCGCCGTCATGGCCCAGCGGCAGGAACAGCGTGTCGCGAGGGCGTTCGGCAGCGGCCAGCGCGTCGATCAGCGCATCGGGATAGAGCGAGAAGCCGATTGCCGGTTCCTCCTCGCCCGCCGCGCGGCCAAGGATCGAATAGGACCCGCCGCGCCCCAGCGCGCCGGGCAGCCCTTCGGCATAGATGGTGAAGCCGAACCACGACTGGTATTCGAAGCCGTGCCGTTCGCTGGGATCCAGCGTCAGGCGCGCCGCGCCGCCAACCCGCGCGGCGATTTCGCGCAGCGCCTTGATCCGGCCCGCCAGCGCGCCGCCGGCATCAATCGCGGCCAGCCGTTCGATCGCCTGGTCGAACGGGCCAATCGCGGTCAGCAGCGGCAGGTAGGCTTCGCCGCCTGCGGCAACCAGCCCGCCGGCATCCTTGGCGTCAAGCTCGCGGCGGACGGCCTCGATCTTGTCCGCGTCCAGCGGCAGAGCCCCACGACCATCGACTCCGGCCAGGGTATCGACCAGGTCCGGCAGGGTGAAATCGACCGAGATGCCGCTGGCCCCGGCAGCGCGCAGCGCCTCGATTCCCATGGCGACCAGTTCACCCGCGGCGGCCACGCTGTCGCTGCCGATCAGTTCCGCGCCAACCTGCAACCGCTCGCGCGTGGGATCAAGGCCATCGCCCTTGATGGTCAGCACCTGCCCGGCATAGCACAGCCGCAGCGGGCGCGGCGCGCCGCCCAGGCCCGTCGCGGCAATGCGGCCCACCTGCACGGTAATGTCGCTGCGCAGTGCCAGGGTGCGCAAACTGGCCGGATCGACGAAGCGGAACATGCGCCGGGGCTGGACCCCGGCCATGCGGCTGGCCATCGACTTTTCGAATTCGATGCTCGGCGGCTGGACCCGGTCGAAGCCGTGGCTGTCCATCACGTCAAGCAGCGCCCGCGTCACACGCCCGGCAGCGGCAGCGGCAGCGGGCAGGCGGTCTTCAAGGCCCTCGGGCAACAGGTCGCGGTCGGTATCAGCCATAACGCGTTTCCCGTTGCCCGATCTTGCCTCAGAACGCCAGAGCCATGACCCGCTTCACGCCGGGCAGGCCCTTGGCCTTTTCCAGCACGTCGGCGGGCAGCTTGCTGTCGAGCGAGAGCAGCAGCACCGCTTCCCCGCCCGCTTCGCGGCGGCCCAGGTTGAAGGTGCCGATGTTGATGCCGTTTTCGCCCAGCAGCGTGCCGATCCGGCCGATGAAGCCGGGGGCGTCCTCGTTGACGATATACATCATGTGACCGGCGAGTTCCGCTTCGACCTTGATCCCGAACAGTTCGACCAGGCGCGGTTCGCTGTTCGAGAACAGCGTGCCCGCGACCGAGCGTTCGCCCGCATCGGTCTTCACCGAGACGCGGATCAGGGTGTGATAGTCACCGGCCTTCTCGGTCTTGACCTCGCGCACTTCCATGCCGCGTTCCTTGGCCAGGAAGGGCGCGTTGACCATGTTGACCGTGTCCGACTGGGTGCGCAGGAACCCGCACAGCACGGCCGCGACGATCGGCTTGATGTTCAGTTCGGCCGCCGCGCCTTCGGCGTGGATCGAGATGCGCGGGATCGCCCCGGTGGTCAGCTGGCCGACCATGCCGCCCAGCTGTTCCGCCAGCGCCATGTAGGGGCGCAGCTTCGGCGCTTCCTCGGCCGAAAGCGACGGCACGTTGAGCGCGTTGGTGACGCCGCCGTTGACCAGGTAATCGGCCATCTGTTCAGCCACCTGCAGCGCAACGTTGACCTGCGCTTCGGTGGTCGATGCACCCAGGTGCGGGGTGCAGATGAAGTTCGGCGTGCCGAACAGCGGGCTTTCCTTGGCCGGTTCGGTTTCGAACACGTCCAGCGCCGCCCCGGCGACATGGCCGCTGTCGAGCGCCGCCTTGAGCGCGACTTCATCGATCAGCCCGCCGCGCGCGCAGTTGATGATCCGCACGCCCTTCTTGGTCTTGGCCAGGTTTTCCGCCGACAGGATGTTGCGGGTCTGGTCGGTCAGCGGGGTGTGCAGGGTGATGAAATCGGCCTTGGCCAGCAGGGTATCGAGATCGGCCTTTTCCACGCCCATTTCGACCGCGCGTTCCGGGGTCAGGAACGGATCGAACGCGACGACCTTCATCTTGAGGCCGAGCGCGCGGGCAGCCACGATCGAGCCGATGTTGCCCGCGCCGATCAGGCCCAGGGTCTTGCCGGTCACCTCAACGCCCATGAAGCCATTCTTCGGCCAGAGCCCGGCCTGGGTCTGCGCATTGGCTTCGGGGATCTGGCGCGCCAGCGCGAACATCATCGCGATGGCGTGTTCGGCGGTGGTGATCGAGTTGCCGAACGGGGTGTTCATCACCACCACGCCCTGGGCCGAAGCGGCCGGAATATCGACGTTGTCAACGCCGATCCCGGCGCGGCCGATCACCTTCAGGTTCTTGGCGGCGGCGAGGATTTCCTTGGTCACCTTGGTCGAGCTGCGGATGGCCAGGCCATCGTAATCGCCGATGCGGGCGATCAGCTGTTCGGGGGTTTCGCCGGTGATGACGTCCACGTCGCAGCCCATTTCGGTGAAAATGCGGGCGGCGTTGGGATCCATCTTGTCGGAAATGAGAACGCGGGGCTTGGTCATGGTTCTAGTCCTTCGTCACCCCGGACCTGATCCGGGGTCCCGCTTGTCTGCGCGGGAAAAAGGGGAAAGCGGGACCCCGGGGCAAGCCCGGGGTGACGCCAGATTACTGAGCGGCCTTGGTCTGGGCGTAGGCCCAGTCGAGCCAGGGGCCGAGGTCTTCGATGTCGGCGGTTTCAACCGTCGCGCCGCACCAGATGCGCAGGCCGGCCGGGGCATCGCGGTAACCGGCGATGTCATAGGCCGCGTCTTCCTTTTCAAGGAGACCGGTCATCCGCTTGATGAAGTCCGCGTCCGCGCCTTCGACCGACAGGCAGACCGAGGTCTTCGAGCGAATGCCCTTGTCGACCGCCAGGTGGCTCAGCCAGTCGCGGTCGGCCACGATCTTGTCCAGCGCGTCGGCATTGGCGGTGCAGCGGGCCTTCAGCCCTTCCAGGCCGCCCAGGCCCTTGGCCCATTCCAGCGCGAAGATCGCGTCTTCCACCGCCAGCATCGACGGGGTGTTGATGGTTTCGCCCTTGAACACGCCTTCGGCCAGCTTGCCCTTGGACACCAGGCGGAACACCTTGGGCAGCGGCCAGGCGGGGGTATATTCCTCCAGCCGCTGAACCGCGCGGGGGCCCAGGATCAGGACGCCGTGGCCGCCTTCGCCGCCCAGCACCTTCTGCCACGAGAAGGTGGCAACGTCGATCTTGTCCCACGGAATGTCATAGGCGAACACGGCGCTGGTCGCGTCGGCAAAGGTCAGCCCTTCGCGGGTATCGGGGATCCATTCGCCGTCCGGCACGCGCACGCCGCTGGTGGTGCCGTTCCAGGTGAACAGCACGTCGTCGCTGAAATCGACCTTCGACAGGTCGGGCAGCTGGCCATAGTCGGCGCGGTGAAGCTTGGGTTCGAGCTTGAGCTGCTTGACCGCATCCGTCACCCAGCCTTCGCCGAAGCTTTCCCAGGCCAGCATCGACACGCCGCGCGCACCCAGCATGGTCCACATCGCCATTTCGAACGCGCCGGTATCCGAACCGGGCACGATGCCGATGCGGTGCGTATCGGGCAGTTGCAGCACTTCGCGCATCAGGTCGATGCAGTAGGCCAAGCGCGTTTTGCCGATCTTCGCGCGGTGCGAACGACCGAGCGATTCGGTGGCCAGCTTGTCGAGGGAGTAGCCCGGCGGCTTGGCGCACGGACCCGAGGAAAAGAACGGGCGCGCAGGCTTGCGAGCCGGGATCGTAGCAGTCATGTAGTCTCTCCTTGCAGAGAGCACGCGCGGCGTTGGGACCGCGTGGCCCGGAGCGGCAAGTAGTGGCGCGCTGCCGGAAGTCAAGCACAACCGCCGCGCATCACCCGGCGTGCGCCGTGGTTACGCCGTTGTTAACCATGTCGCGCCGCCTCTGCTTAACCAAGCGGGTGGATAATGGCGCCATGCGCAAAGGCTTGATCCTGCTGCCCTTGCTGGCCCTGACCGCCGCCTGCGGGGCGGTGCCGCAGGCGCAGGCGCCGCAGCATCAGGCCGCCGCCCGCCCGGCCGCGGTGACCATGGCGACAAGGCCCGAAAATCGCGCCTGCCTGGCCAACCTGGGGGCCAGCCGGGCCAGCTTCACCCCCCTGCCCGACCAGTATTACGGCGCGGGATGCAGCGCGGTGAACGCGGTGCGAATCGCCGCGCTGCGCAGCGACAGCGCCTCGCTCGCGCTGACCAACCTTGGCCCGGTCACCTGCCCGCTGGCGGAAAGCTTTGCCGGCTGGGCGCGCTTCGGGGTGGACCGCGCGGCGCAGCAGATCCTGGGCAGCGCGCTGGTGCGGATCGAAACCATGGGCAGCTACAACTGCCGAAATGTGGCCGGCAGCGAGCGCCGCAGCGCCCACGCCACCGCCAATGCGATCGACGTGTCGGGCTTTGTCCTGGCCGATGGCCGCCGAATCACCATTTCGGGCGACTGGCACAGCGAAAGCCCGCGCGTGCGCCAGTTCCTGACCACGATCCAGGGCAGCGCCTGCAAGCGCTTCGGCACGGTGCTGGGCCCGGCCTACAACGCCGCGCACCGCGATCACCTGCACCTGGAACTGAGCGGCAGCGCGTTCTGCCGTTAACCTTCAGCCGTCCTTGGGCTGGTAGAAGCTGTAATCCGGCAGGCTTTCGAAGGCGAGCTTCAGCGCCTCGCTCCACCCCACCGAAATCGCCCGGAAATAAGAATTGTCTGGCCCGATCCGGCGCTGGTGCGCGGGTTCGAAGCGGTCACGCTCGATCACCAGCAGGTCCAGCGGCAAACCGACCGAGAGGTTGGCCTTGATGGTCGACTCGAAGCTGACCATCAGCAGCTTGACCGCATCCTCGAAGCTCATGTCGCGGCTGTAGCCGCGCAGGATGATCGGGCGGCCATACTTGGTCTCGCCAATCTGGAAGAACGGGGTGTCGAAGCTCGCCTCGATGAAATTGCCTTCGGGGTAGATCAGGAACAGGCGCGGCTCCATCCCCTTGATCTGGCCCGCCACGATGATCGAGGCGGTGAAGGTGCCGCTGCCCGCGCTTTCGCCGTTTTCGGCATCGCTGCGGGCGATGGTGTCGCGCAGCAGCTTGCCCACCTCGGTCGCGACCTGGAACATGGTCGGCGCTTCCAGCACGGAGTTGTGGCGTTCCGCCGGGGCCTTGTTGCGTTCCTCCAGCTGGCTGATCACCGCCTGGGTGGTGGCCAGGTTCCCCGCCGTCATCAGCGCGATCATCCGTTCGCCCGGCACCGACCAGTGGTGCATCTTGCGGAACACGGAAACGTTGTCGACGCCCGAATTGGTGCGGGTGTCGCTCATCAACACCAGCCCCTTGTCGAGCATCATTCCAACGCAATAAGTCACGAGCGAATCCCCTTCAGCGCCGCGCCTACTGCTCTGACGTCTGCTGTTCAACCGCCAGCCGCACGGCCAGTCGGCTTTCGCCCGCCCCCCAGCTCATTCCGGTGACCGGCGCGGCCTCGCGGTAGTCGCGACCCGTGGCGACGCGGACATAGCGTTCGTCCGGGCTGATCCCGTTCGACACGTCGAAGCCGACCCAGCCCAGGCCTTCGACATGGGCTTCCGCCCAGGCGTGGCTGGCTTCCTGTTCCACGCGGTCGTCCATCATCAGGTAGCCGCTGACATAGCGCGCCGGCACCCCCAGCGCGCGGGCCGCGCCGATGAAGATGTGGGCATGGTCCTGGCACACCCCCAGCCCCAGCGCGGCGGCTTCCTCGGCCCCGGTGTGGACGTGGGTTTCGCCCGGCGCATAGGCCACGCTGGCCAGCACGAGCGCCGACAGGCGGTGCAGCTGGGCCAGCACATCGCCTTTTGGCGCATCGAGCTGGGCCATGATCGCGCGCACTTTCGGCCCCGGCCGGGTCAGCGGCGATTGGGCCAGGAACGCCCAGCGCGGCATGTATCCCGCATGGTTGCCGATCACCCCGGCATTGTCGGCCGTGACGACCAGCCCGGCGCAATGCACCGTCACTTCGCGCACGCCCGGCAGGACCGACACCAGCGTGGTGTGGTTGTGGTTGTGATCGTCGTATTCGGCTTCGGCCACGGCGCCTTCGAAGCGCATGGTCCATTCCAGCACGTGCTGGCCCTGCGTGTCCTTGGGCGTCAGGCGCAGGCGTTGCAGCCCATGCGCCACCGGCTGCTCGAAGGCATAGTGCGTGGTGTGTTGGATGCGCAGTCTCATCAGGCGTAGAACCTGTAGTCCTGTTCGATCGCCTGCGCGACCTGTTGATTGCAGGCAATGAATTCGGTGATGAATTCGTGCAGCCCGCCGTCCAGGATGGTTTCGATGCTGCTCTGGTGGAACCGCGTGCCAAGGCCCCGCAGCAATTCGTGCGCGCCGGTTTCGTGGCCGTATTCGTGCGCCAGCCCGAACAGGTTGCTGCGCAGCTTGTCGATGCAGAAGGCCAGGCTGCGCGGGAAGCGCTGATCGAGGATCAGGAACTGCGCGATCCCGCGCGGGTCCATCTTGCCGGCGTTGAGCCAGCGGTAGCTGCGTTCCCCCGCGAGCGAGCGCAGCACACTTTCCCACTGCACGTTATCCAGGCTCGACCCCACCCAGGCGACCGAGGGCAGCAGCACGTAATACTTCACATCGAGGATCCGCGCGGTGTTGTCGGCCCGTTCGATGAAGGTGCCGATGCGAGTGAAGTTGTGGATCTCGTTGCGCAGCATGGTGCCGTCCATCGCCCCGCGCACCAGGGTCATCTGGCGGCGGATCGCGGCCAGAACGTCTCCCAGCACGGCTTCTCGCACCGGGCGGGCCAGCGCGTCCTTCAGCGCCATCCAGCTTTCGTTGACCGCTTCCCACACCTCGCGGGTCAGCGCGGTGCGGACCGCGCGGGCATTGGTTCGCGCCCCTTCGATCATCGCCAGGACCGAACCGGGGTTGGCCCGGTCGCGCAGCAGGAAGTTCCACACCTTGTCCCCGGCATAGTCGGCGCCGTGCACCGCCTCGTAAGCCTGGGTCGCCCCGACCGTGGTGATGACCGAGCGCCATTCGTCCTGGCTGGCGGCCAGGTCGCGGGTCAGGGCCATGCGGAACCCCGCCTCAAGCAGCCGCGCGGTGTTTTCCGCCCGTTCAAGGTAGCGCGCCATCCAGAAGACGCCATTGGCGGTTCGTCCGAGCATCGCCATCAGTCCTCCAGCACCCAGCTGTCCTTGGTCCCGCCGCCCTGCGACGAATTGACCACCAGCGATCCCTTCTTCAGCGCGACGCGGGTCAGCCCGCCCGGCGTGATGTCGATCCCCTGCGGGCTGACCAGCACGAACGGCCGCAGATCGACGTGGCGCGGGGCCAGCCCCGCCTTGGTCAGGATCGGCACGGTCGACAGCGCCAGGGTGGGCTGGGCGATGTAATTTTCGGGCTTGGCGCGCAGCTTGGCGGCGAAAGCCTCGATCTCCTTCTTCGAACTTGTCGGGCCGATCAGCATGCCATAGCCGCCCGAGCCGTGGACTTCCTTGACCACCAGCTCGGCCAGGTTGTCGAGCACATAGGCCAGGCTGTCCGGCTCGCTGCACCGCCAGGTCGGCACATTGGCCAGCAGCGGCTTTTCGCCGGTATAGAATTCGACGATTTCCGGCATGAAGCTGTAGATCGCCTTGTCATCGGCAATGCCGGTGCCCGGCGCGTTGGCAATGGTGATCCGCCCGGCGCGGTAGATGTCCATGATCCCCGGCACGCCCAGCACCGAATCCGGGTTGAAGCTCAGCGGATCGAGGAATTCGTCGTCGACCCGGCGGTAGAGCACGTCGATCGGGGTATAGCCGCGGGTGGTGCGCATCGCGACCCGGCCATCGACCACGCGCAGGTCGCTGCCTTCGACCAGTTCCGCGCCCATCTGGTCGGCCAGGAAGGCGTGTTCGAAATAGGCCGAATTGTAGATCCCTGGCGTCAGCACCGCGACCACCGGGCGGTCCCCCGCGCAGCCGGGAGCGCAGGCGGCCAGGCTCTTCGCCAGGCGGCGGGGATAGTCCTGCACCGGGCGCACGTTCACTTTCGTGAACAGTTCCGGGAACATGGCCATCATGGTTTCGCGGTTTTCCAGCATGTAGGACACGCCGCTGGGGGTGCGGGCGTTGTCTTCCAGCACCATGAATTCGTCCGGCCCGGTACGCACCAGGTCGATCCCGACGATGTGGGTATAGACCCCGCCCGGCGGGACATAGCCGACCATCTGCGGCAGGAACGCCTCGTTCTGCGCGATCAGCCGCTGCGGCAGGCGCCCGGCGCGGACGATTTCCTGGCGGTGGTAGATGTCGTGCAGAAAGGCGTTGAGCGCGCGCACCCGCTGTTCGATCCCGCGCGACAGCTTGCGCCATTCGCTGGCGGTGACGATCCGGGGAACCATGTCGAACGGGATCAGCCGTTCTTCCCCGGCATCGTCGCCATAGACGTTGAACGTGATGCCGGTGCGGCGAAAGAAGCTTTCCGCCTCTGCCCCCTTGCGCCGCAGCAAGGCGGGATCCTGTTCGTCAAACCACTCGCGGTAACCGGCATAGGCGGCACGGACCGTGCCATCGGCGGTGAGCATCTCGTCAAACGACGAGGGCGAGTGAGTCATGCCATGCGTCCCCTTCGCCGCCTATGACTGCCGTGTGACGGAACAGAGTCAAGCGCGAAAATGCTGCAAGTGCGAAATGACTCGGTCTTAGCGCGATTTTTCGTTCCAGCGCAGTGACATGCAGGTGAAGCCCGCATCGATCTTCGCGATTTCGGCGTTGGGCAGCGCCACCACCTTCGCGCCGTACCCATCCAGCAGGTCGATCAGCCGGGGATAGCCCGCCCCGACCAGCAGGTGATCGCGCACGCGCAGCACGTTGGCCCCGCCTTCATCGCCCGCCGGAACTTCCAGCACGCGGTAATTGGCATAGATCCCGCTGGCGGCGAGCGGCGCTGTGGCCAGCACGGTTTCCTCGTCGACCAGGCTGCTCGCGGTCTTGAGGTGCAGCACTTCGGGCGGAGTCGCGGCAACCACGGCGGTGATCCCCAGTTGGGCCATCAGCCCCTGCAACACCTGCGCTCCCCGCGCATCGGTGCGCGCCGACAGGCCGATATAGGCGCGGTCCGTCATGACCAGCACGTCGCCGCCATCGGCATGGCCATCGCGCTGTTCCAGCAGCACCGGAAAGCGCTCGCCCAGCACTTCGCGCAGGTATTCGCCCTCGGCCTCGCGGCTGGGCGCGCCGGGGCGCAGCAGGATCGCGCCATTGCCGAACACCAGCGCCGGATCCTCGACGAAGATCGCGTCGGGAAACTGCTCGAGCGGGTCCAGTTCCTGCACCGCAAGGCCAGCCGCGCGCAGCGCCGCGACATAGCCGGCATGTTCGGCCAGCACGCCCTCCAGGCTCGGGTCCTGCCCGTCGCCCGCGCGCAGGCCCTTGACCACGCTCGCCCCGGGGCGGCGCACGATCGCATCGGTGAAATCGAAGATTCGCATCCCCGCGCTATGGCAGATGGGATGCCCGTTTGGCCAGCGGGCGGCACGCCAGGGCGCGCCGCCCCTGTGCGGCTGGTCAGGCCAGTCCGAAGCGCCGGGCCAGGAAGATCACCAGCATCGCGCCCAGGATCGAATAGACGAACCCGGCGGGGCGCAGCGGCCCGCCCGATTGCTTGCTGAGCAGGTTGCCGATGAAGCCGGCCAGGAAGGCCCCGGCCACGCCCAGCACCGCGCTCATGATCAGGCCCATCTCGACCTTGCCGGGATAGAAGAAGCGGGCCAGGATCCCCACCACCAGGCCAACCGCGGCCATGCTGACATATTGCATGTTCGTTCCCCTTCACCTTGCCCGAAGGCAGCGCGCCGCAGCCGGGCCAGCCCGGCGTCAGGCAGGGCCAAGGGCACTCCTTTTCCGCACACAAGTCAAGGCTTTACTGCGCAGCATGGCCGCGCGGCGGCGCGCCTACTTGCAGTCGCCGATCCGCTCGGTGGTGACTTGCGCTTCGACATGGGATTCAGGCTGCCAGGCGCGGCTTGCCCGGCGGATTCGCCAGATAGTCCGGGGTCAGGCAGCGCTCGTGGCTGCGGTGCAGGTGCCCGGCCACCGGGGCATAAAGCGGCCGGTCGAATGCGATCCGGGCGGGGCGCGCCACCACCATGTCCCCCACCCGCAGGATCAGGCCCAGGCTGTCGATTCGGCAACCGTGCTCCGAAAGGTCGGAAATCACCACCTGATCGAGGAACCCCGAGCGCGACCGGCAGCGCGCCGGCAGGATCAATTGCCGGCGGTTCGCGCGGCGCAAGGCGCGGACATTGTCCTGTTCCATCTCGGCCTTCATCCCTGCGGGCCAGCTTGCCGTAACGGCAGCCCCGCCCCAGCCCGATAACGGCAGCAGGGGGGCACTGTTCAAGCCCCGCGAAAATGCGTCCCGGATTGCAACGCGCGCCTTGAAAAGCCCGGAAATCTGCGCCACTCTGGCCGCAATCCGTCAATTGGGAGTGATGTGAATGGACCTCGATTTCAGCCCGGAGGATCTGGCATTTCGTGAAGAAGTGCGCACCTTCATCGCCGAAAACTACCCCAAGGAACTGCGCGGCAAGCAGGACGAAGGGGACGAGCTGAGCAAGGAGGACTTCCTCTCCTGGCACAAGGTGCTGCACAAGAAGGGCTGGGTCGCCCCGGCCTGGCCCGTGGAATACGGCGGCACCGGCTGGAGCGTGACGCAGCGTTTCATCTGGTCCGAAGAAACCGCCCGGGCTGATTGCATCCGCCTGATGCCCTTCGGCCTGACCATGGTCGGCCCGGTGATCTACACCTTCGGCACGCCCGAACAGAAGGCCAGGTTCCTGCCCCGCATCCTGTCGGGCGAGGATTGGTGGTGCCAGGGCTATTCGGAACCGGGCGCCGGGTCCGACCTTGCCAACCTGCGCACCCGCGCGGTGCGCGAGGGCGATCATTACGTCATCAACGGCCAGAAGACCTGGACCACCATGGCCCAGCATGCCGACTGGGGCTTTTTCCTGTGCCGCACCGATCCCGATGCCAAGGCGCAGGAAGGGATCAGCTTCATCCTGGTCGACATGAAGACCCCGGGCATCGAAGTGCGCCCAATCATCACGCTGGGCGGCGAACACGAAGTCAACGAGGTGTTCCTCGACAACGTGCGCGTGCCGGTTGAAAACCGCGTGTTCGAAGAGAACAAGGGCTGGACCTGCGCCAAGTTCCTGCTCGCCCACGAACGCGTCGGCATTGCCGGCGTCGCCGCCAGCAAGCGCGGGATCGAACGCATCCGCCAGATCGCCGCGACCGAACTGGACGGCGAAAAGTCGCTGCTCGCCAACCCGTTCTTCCGCCGCAAGGTGGCCGAACTGGAAATGGACCTGACCGCGCTCGAATTCACCGAGCTGCGCACGCTGGCCGGTGAAGCCGCGGGCAAGGGTCCGGGACCGGAAAGCTCGGTGCTCAAGATCAAGGGCTCGGAAATCCAGCAGCGCCTGACCGAACTGACCCTGGAAATGGCCGGCCACTATGGCGCGCCCTATTTCCGCGGCTTCGGCGAAGGGGACAACGAACACCCGATCGGCCCCGGCGGCTGGGCCAACCGCGCCGCGCCGACTTATTTCAACACGCGCAAGACCACGATCTACGGCGGTTCGAACGAGATCCAGCGCAACATCATCGCCAAGATGGTGCTGGGCCTCTGAGCTGACGCGCGAGTCGACGACAAGGATTTTGACTGATGGATCTGAGCTATACCGAAACGCAGGACATGCTGCGCGATACCCTCGCGCGGTTCCTGGCGGACACCTATGATTTCGAAACCCGCAAGAAGATGCTGGCCAGCCCCGAAGGGCGCGATCCGGGCATCTGGCGCGCGCTTTCGGCCGAACTGGGGCTGACCGGCGCGGCCTTTGCCGAGGAACACGGCGGCCTGGGCGGCGGCGCGATCGAAAACATGATCATGATGGAAGAACTGGGCAAGGTCATCGCGATCGAGCCCTGGCTGCAGACGGTGGTGATCGGCGGCGGCGCGCTGAAGGCCGTGGGCGGCGCCCATGCCGATGCCTATATCCCGCAGATCATCTCGGGCGATGCGGTCTTCGCTTTCGCCTATGCCGAACCGCAGGGCCGCTATGACCTCGCCAACATCGCCACCACGGCCAAGACCGATGGTGCGGGCTACGTGCTCAATGGCCACAAGGCGGTGGTCTATGCCGCGCCCTGGGCAACGCACCTGCTGGTCACCGCCCGCACTGGCGGTGCCCGCGCCGACCGCGGCGGGGTGGAACTGTTCCTGGTCGATGCCAAGGCCAAGGGGATCACCCGCCGCGACTATCCCACTGTCGATGGCTTCCGCGCGTCGGAAGTCTATTTCGAAAACGTCTCGGTGCCGGGCGATGCCCTGCTGCCGGGCGGGATCGAACTGATCGAACAGCTGGCCGATGAAGCCGCTGTGGCGCTCTGCGCGGAAGCATCGGGCGTGGCGCGCAAGCTGCTCGAAGGCACGGTTGAATATACCAAGCAGCGCAAGCAGTTCGGCCAGCCGATCGGCAAGTTCCAGGCCCTGCAGCACCGCATGGCCGACATGCTGGTCGAAGCCGAACAGATCCAGTCGATGACCCTGATGGGCACCCTGCGCCTCGGCCTGCCGGGGGATGAGCGCAAGGCCGCCGTCAGCCTGGCCAAGGCCAAGGTCGCCCGGTCGATCAAGTTCGTCGGGCAAAGCGCGGTGCAGACCCACGGCGGCATCGGCATCACGATGGAGCTGGCGATCGGCCACTACTTCAAGCGTGCGACCATGATCGAAAGCCAGTTCGGCAGCGCCGATCACCACCTCGCCCGCTACGAGGCGCTGACGCTGCCGGCCTGATCGGCGGCAATCAGCCCCTGGGGCAGGACCCCACGGCACGGCGGCGACCCACCCGGGTCGCCGCCGTTGCTGTATGCGGCCGGCAGGGCGACCAGGCGGCGCGGACGCATTCGCTGTCCGCTTGCCCGCCCACGGCGCCGCCCCAACCTAGTCCTCGGGCGGGCGCTCGTCGATGCTGGGCACGGCCGGGCCGCCGATGCCGCGGAAATTGGGGTCGCTGTCCATCCTGGCCAGGATTGCCCGGGCGGCGGCGCCCATCCGTCCGGAATGCGGGGCATAGGCGACCGGCGTCAGGTTGTAGCGGGCCTCGGCCAGCCGGCCTTCGCGCAGTTGCTGGCCCGCCAGGTTCATCCGCAGCACCAGGTCATAGGGCGCCAGCGCGGCGGCGCGTTCCAGCCCCTGCACCGCCAGCGCGCTGGGCGCCTGGCGCTGCGCCACGAACGAGCGGAAGTAATAGACCAGCGGCAGCGGGTGATCGTTCTCCAGGTGGTTCAGCTCGACAAAGGTGGCGCGCGCCGCCTTGAAATCCTGGGCCGCGCCGCTCTTGCCGGCAAGGCGGAACTGGGCATAGCCTTTCTGCACCCAGGCGTTGACCTGCCCGCGGTCGAGCGCCAGCGCCGCATCGGCCGCCGCGATCGCCGCCGCATCGTCGCCCGCGTCAAATTCGGCCTCGGCCAGCACGGTCTGCACGGCGGCGTCCCGGGGATAGCGCGCAGCCAGCGCGCGCGCCTCGGCCGCCGCCGCGGCCAACTCGTCCTTGCCCAGCCCGCGGTGCTGGCGGATCCGCAGCGGCATGGCCGCCGCCTCGCCCGCGGACAGGGCGCGCAGCGCTGGCCGCCCGGTGGTCAGCGCCTGGCCCTTGATCACGATGGTGGTGAATTTCGGCTGCCGCGGCATAGGCGCCCAGTTCCTGGCCCAGCGCGGCCAGATCGCCAAAGGTGCCGCGCGCCGCATCAACCGGCTTCTGCCCCTTGACCAGGGCTTCGTAATAGCGTGTCAGCTGCCCTTTGCGCGGCCCGCCCATCACCAGGTAGTGATAGAGCAGCCAGCTTTGCGCATAGAACGGCGTATCGCCGAGCGAGCGCGTGCCCGGATCGACCAGTTGGTCAACCGGCATCGCCTGCATCGCCTTGAGCTGGTTGAGCCGGCCGGGATTGGGCCGCCCGATCGTCACCTGGCCATCCTTTTCGAACCCGGCCGAGGAAAAGAACTCCGCCGCCCCTTCGTTCGCCCACAGCGGGATCGGGAAGCTGCTGGTCGAAATCAGGAAATGGTGCGCATATTCGTGCAGCAGGGTTTGCAGGGTGCGGTCGGCATCGGTGCTTTTCGCGGTCGAGATGTCGGGCACAATCGCCATGGTCCGCCCGGCGCGCGGAACATAGAAACCGCCGACATAGCGCGCCTGCGGCCTGTCGCCATACAGCTTGCGGACCTGCGCCGCGCTGCCCACCACATAGACCGTCACCCGGTTCGACGGGCTGGGCACCACATTGGCCTGGCCCGTGACCAGCGCCAGCGCGGCGTGATACCGCTCAAGGTTGGCGGCAAAGCGGGTCAGGTCCTGCGCCGGGGCATCGGCATAGACCACGAAGTGATCGCTCGACGCTTCGTGCCAATCGGCCTGGGCCGGCGATGCGGCCAGCAGGGCCAGGGCGGGAAGTGCTGTTTTTGCAAGCATGGCCATCAGCTTAGCCGCGCCGCCGCGCCCCGCAAGCCCCTAGGGTCAGGCGTTGCGCGCCATCAGCCCGCCATCGACCGGAATGACCGCGCCGGTGATGAAGCTGGACGCCGGCAGGCACAGGCTGAGCGTGACGTGCGCCACCTCGTGCGGGCTGCCATAGCGGCGCAGCGCGGTGCGGCGCTGGGCGAAGACCTGCTTGTCCGCTTCGCTGACCTTTTCGGTCATCCCGGTCAGGATCGGCCCCGGGCAGATGCAGTTGACCGTGATCCCTTCCTTGCCCAGTTCCACCGCCAGGGCGCGGGTCAGGCCGGTGACCCCGGCCTTGGCCGCGCAATAGGGACTGTCGCGGTTGGTCGCGCCCAGCGCTTCGGTGCTGGCGATGTTGACGATGCGCGGAGCGCTGGACTTGCGCAGGTGCGGCAGCGCGGCGCGGACCAGCCGCTGGTGCGCGGTCAGCAGCACCACCAGCGCGCGGTCCCACACCGCGTCGTATTCATCGGCGTCCAGCGGGCAGAAGGCGCTGATCCCGGCGTTGTTGACCAGCGCGTCCAGACCGCCAAAGTGCGCCGCGACTTCATCGGTCACCCGGCGGATCGCCGCCGCATCGGATACGTCCAGCGCCCAGCCCCGCGCCCTGTGGCCCTGCGCGGTCAATTGGGCGGCAATCGCCTCGACCGCATCGGCCGACAGGTCGGTCAGGGCGACATTCGCCCCTTCCGCCGCGAACACCTCGGCCGTGGCGCGGCCCATCCCGCTGGCCGCGCCGGTGACCAGCACCGTAAGCCCCTTGACCGACCGGCTAAGCGCCACGTTCATCACATCACTCCCGTATAGCCGATCGGCGAAAAGAACTTGCCCGTGGTGGGCGCCGCGCCCTGGGCAACGGTAAAGGACCCGTTGTTGAGCAGGATGATCCGGTTGGCAAAATGCCCCTTCCAGTCGGGCGCGGCGGTATCGGTCGATTGCCAGTCCGACCAGACATAGACCTCGCACCGCCCGTTTATCGGCTGCATCTTGGTGGAAAAGCGCACCGTGCCCGAGATGGAATCGCGGTTCAGGCTGGCCGCCCGGCAGGCCCCTGGCGTGTTGCCCAGCATGATGTCGGTGCGCCTGAAACTGTAGACCGCCTCGACGCTCGAACGCGACACCAGCTTGAGCACCTGGACGATGACCCGGTCCGAATCGCAGGTCGCTTCGCTGCTGGTGCCAAAGCGCAGGATCTGCGATCCCTTGTAGGTCGAATAGCGCATCAGCTTGTCGATGGTGTTTTCATCCTTCACCACCTGCGCCCGCGCGCAATCGCCTTCGTAGATCGCGTTGTCAGCCCAGGCGGCCTGGCTGGTCAGCACGGCGGCCATCCCCGCCATGGCGGCAAAGCTGCGCAGCGGCTTCATCACAGCGCCTCCCATTACAGAACTCCTGTGTAGCCGATCGGCGAAAAGAACTTTCCGGGGCCGGATGGCGCGCCCTGGGTGACGGTGAAACTGCCAGCGCTCAGCATCAGGATCCTGGTCGAAAAGGCGCCGCGCCAGTTGGGATCGCTGCTGTCCGTCTCGGTCCATTCCGACCAGACATAGACTTCGCAGCGCCCATTGACGGTTTGCATCCGGGTCGAAAAACGCACCGTTCCCGAGGTCGTGTCGTTGCGCACTTTCACGCTGCGGCAGGAGCCCGGCGTGGTCCCGAAATCCAGGTCGGTGCGCCTGTAGCTGTAGACCGCCTCGCTCGCATTGCGCGAGACCATGGTCAGCGTGCGCATGATCACCGTTTCGGTTTCGCAGGCAGCCTCCGACGCCGAGCCAAAGCGGGCCAGCGACACGCCCTTGTACTTGGAATAGCGCATCAGCTTGTCGATGGTGCTTTCGTTCTTCACCACCTGCGCCCGCGCGCAATCGCCTTCGTACAATGCGTCTTCGGCCTGGGCGGCCTGGCTGGCCAGTGTCGCAGCCAGGGCTATCGCTGCCCCCGCCCTGCGCAGTGCTCGCATCGTACTGTCTCCCCTGTTGACAGGGTCGATCATCGCGCGAAACGCACGCCGCGTCCAGAGCGCCAGGGGGCTTGCCGGATGGTGAATTTGGCACAGCCGCCCGCTGCTCTGCTGATAGATCGAGGCGAAGTCCTGCAAATGCTGGTGGGTATGGAATTCCTGGCGCAGAGCCGCCCCCGGCCCGATCCCCGCACGCCTGCCCTGTCCTGCCCTCTGCCGCTGCCTGATCCAGCGAATGCCGCCTGCCGGCAGACTGGCGGGATCGGGCGGGTAAAACCGTTGCCATGTGGGAACGGTTTGGGGCGGCCCGCCGGCGCTGCACAGCCCATTGCAGAACAGGCCAAGAACGGCCACATAGGCGCAAATGGCCGAACTGATCATCCGCCGTGGGCTGGACGAGCCCGACACTTCGGGCAGCTTCGTGCCCCACAAGCCCGCGCGCCCGGAAAAGAGCGAGGCGGGCAAGGCGTTCCGGATCGTGTCGGACTATCAGCCAGCAGGCGACCAGCCGACCGCGATTGCCGAGCTGGTCGCCGGGGTCCAGGCCGGGGACAAGACCCAGGTCCTGCTGGGGGTGACCGGCAGCGGCAAGACCTTCACCATGGCCCAGGTGATCGAGGCGACCCAGCGCCCGGCGCTGATCCTGGCGCCGAACAAGATCCTGGCCGCGCAGCTGTACGGCGAGATGAAAAGCTTCTTCCCCGACAACGCGGTGGAATATTTCGTCTCGTACTACGACTACTACCAGCCCGAAGCCTATGTGCCGCGCACCGATACCTACATCGAGAAGGAATCGAGCGTGAACGAGGCGATCGACCGGATGCGCCATTCGGCCACCCGGGCGCTGCTGGAACGCGACGACGTGATCATCGTCGCCTCGGTCTCGTGCCTTTACGGCATCGGCTCGGTCGAAACCTATTCGGCGATGATCTTCGACCTCAAGCGCGGCGACAGCCACGACCAGCGCGAGATCATCCGCAAGCTGGTGGCGCTGCAATACAAGCGCAACGACGCCGCGTTCCAGCGCGGCACTTTCCGTGTGCGGGGCGACAACCTGGAACTGTTCCCCAGCCACCTGGAAGACACGGCCTGGCGGATCAGCTTCTTCGGCGACGAGATCGAGGAGATCGCCGAGTTCGACCCCCTGACCGGCAAGGCTGGCGGGCGGCTCGACAAGGTGCGGGTCTATGCCAATTCGCACTATGTCACGCCGGGTCCAACCATGAAGCAGGCGACCGAGGCGATCCGCTTCGAACTGGCCGAGCGATTGAAGGAGCTGGAGGCCGAGGGCAAGCTGCTGGAGCACCAGCGGCTGGAACAGCGCACCAATTTCGACCTCGAAATGATCGCGGCGACCGGCAGCTGCGCGGGGATCGAAAACTACAGCCGGTTCCTTACCGGCCGCCTGCCGGGCGAACCGCCGCCGACCCTGTTCGAATACCTGCCCGACAACGCGCTGCTGTTCGTCGATGAAAGCCACCAGACGATCCCGCAGATCGGCGCGATGAGCAAGGGCGACCATCGCCGCAAGATCACCCTGGCCGAATTCGGCTTTCGCCTGCCCAGCTGCATCGACAACCGCCCGCTGCGCTTCAACGAATGGGACGCGATGCGCCCGCAGACCGTGGCCGTGTCCGCCACGCCTGGGTCATGGGAAATGGAGCAATCGGGCGGCGTGTTCGCCGAACAGGTGATCCGCCCCACCGGCCTGATCGACCCGCCGGTGCTGATCCGTCCGGTGGAAGACCAGGTGCAGGACTGCATCGAGGAATGCCGCAAGACCGCCGCTGCGGGCTATCGCACGCTGGTCACCACGCTGACCAAGCGCATGGCCGAAGACCTGACCGAATTCATGCACGAGGCGGGCCTGCGGGTGCGCTACATGCACAGCGACGTCGAGACGCTCGAACGCATCGAGCTGATCCGCGACCTGCGGCTGGGCGTCTATGACGTGCTGGTGGGGATCAACCTGCTGCGCGAAGGGCTGGACATCCCCGAATGCGGGCTGGTCTGCATCCTCGATGCCGACAAGGAAGGGTTCCTGCGCAGCGAAACCAGCCTGATCCAGACCATCGGCCGCGCCGCGCGCAACGTCGATGGCCGCGTGATCCTATATGCCGACCGGATGACCGGCAGCATGGAGCGCGCCATCGCCGAAACCGACCGCCGCCGAGCCAAGCAGCAGGCGTATAACGAAGAACACGGGATCACCCCGCAGACGATCAAGCGCAACATCCATGATATCGTGGCCGACACCGCCAGCCGCGACGGCGTGCTGGTCGAGATCGAGGACGAGACCCGCAACAACCTCGTCGGCCACAACCTGCGCGCCTATATCGAGGAACTGGAAGGCCGGATGCGCGCCGCCGCCGCCGACCTGGAATTCGAGGAAGCCGGCCGCCTGCGCGACGAGATCCGCCGCCTCGAAGCCGACGAGCTGGGCCTGCCCGAAAGCGAACGCAAGGCCCCGATCGTGGGCCGCAGCAACGAGGGCAAGCCCGGCACTCGCAAGACCCGCTTCGGCAAGAAACAGCAAAAGTGGGGGCGCTAGGGTCAGGACCCTAGGCCCGCCTTACAACTTGCCGAACTGCGCTTCGAACGCGGCCTTGTCGCCAGCGGCGAGGTGGCGGGCCTGGTCCATCCAGTTGTCCTTCTTCGGGCGGCCCGCGAAGGCACCCAGCTTGCTGTCGAGATCGGCCAGCGCGGCATCGTCCAGCGCGGCGATCTGGGCATAGGTGGTGATGCCCAGCTGCGGCAGCAGCGCCTGCAGCTTGGGGCCAAGGCCCTTGATCTTCGACAGGTCGTCAGCCGCGGCAGTCGCCGGAGCGCTGGGCGGCGGGGCAGGTTCGACTTCGGGCTCGGCCGGGGTTTCCTCAGGCGCGGCGGGGGCGGGTTCGGGCGTGGGCGCGGGGACCTGTTCCGGCTCGGGCGCAGGGGCGGGTTCAGCCGGGGCGGGCACTTCCTTCTGGGCGGCAACCTCGGCCTGCGCGGCCATGGCCACCAGTTCGCCCATCCCGCCCAGCGCATCAGAGGCCAGCGGAGGCGGCACGATCTGCGCGGCTGGCGGCGCGTCGATCAAGGCCTGGTTGCGCTGCGCCGGCCCCTGCCCTTCGTCCAGCACGTCGGGGCGGTAGGAGCGGTCGCGCGGGGTCGCGGCGCGGCCGAACAGCCACCAGGCCACCAGCAGCCCGATCACCAGCGCCAGCGCGAAAGCCAGCCAGTTAGCCTGCACCATGTCGATCATTTCGTCCGTCCCCAGATTGCCCAGCCGATCGCCAGGCCCAGTCCATAGGTGAGCAACATAAGCCCGAGCATCTCAACCAGCAACGGCATGCAAACTACCCCGCGTCGGGCTGGTCGACCAGCGTCGCCTTTTGCGGCGCGGGCGAGATCACGAAGAATTCGATCCGGCGGTTGGCCGGATCGGCGGCTTCCAGCCCGGTCAACGGGCGGGCCGAACCCAGCCCGCGCGCGCGCAGGTCATCCCGCGCGATGCCGCGCGCGATCAGCGCTTCGCGCACGGCGCGGGCACGTTCCAGCGAAAGCGCGACGTTGTCCGGCTCGCTCCCCTGCGCATCGGTGTGGCCTTCGACCGCCACGATCCCGCCCCGGCACGGGCGCAGCGCGGCGGCCACTTCATCGAGCAGTTCGGCGCTGTCGGCGTCGATCCGGGCGCTGCCTTCGGCAAAGCGGATCGTCCGGGTCTTGAGAATCGCGGCGACATCGCTGGTGCAATCGGGCGCGGCCGCCAGCGCGGCGCCGCGCGCGGCTTCGCGCCGCCATTGCACGCCGCCCACCCCCCGCACAGCGGCCACGGCCTGGGCGGCGGCAAGGCGCTGCGCATCGCCCAGCCCGGCCCCGCCGGACAGGGTGGGATGCCGCGTCAGCCAGCCGCCGGCGGTGATGAATTCCGCCTGCACGGCAGGCGCGCCGGCGCGGGCCAGCGCCTCGGCCGAGCGAGTCTCAAGCCGGGCGATCAAGGCCGGGCCATGCGCCCAGGTGCCCGCAACCGCGATAACGGCGGTGGCGAAAGCGCCGGCAAGCGGCAGGATCAGACGCGGCGTGGCCATGGCCGGCAGCGATAGCCGCCCCGCCCTCGCCCCGCAATGGCCCGCCGCGTCAGGCGCCGACGTTCTTGCGGAACAGCACCCGGTCTTCCGGGCCGAACCCGCGGTGCCAGATCACCCAGCCATAAACCCCCAGGATGGCCGGAATGCCCAGCGCCAGTTCGGCCCATTCGGGCAGGTAAGTGGTGACCAGCCATCCGACCAGCACCGCTGGGGCCGCCGCCCAGACCAGCGGCCAGCGCCAGTTGTTGATCGGCTGCCCGAGGAACCGCGCCAGCAGCCGCGCCTTGACCAGCGAGGCCATGGCGAAGGACAGCATCAGCGACATGGCCACGGCGGCGGCCTGGTAGAATTCGACCCGGTCCGCCGGGAACCGCAGATCGCCGGGCAGGTCCCAGCTGGGCGCATCGCGCACCAGCAGCACCAGCGCCACGGTCAACAGCGCCTGGAGCGAAATGGTCAGCAGCGAAACCCACAGGTTCTGCATTCGCTGGACATAGATCAGCGCCGCTTCGCTGACGACCGCCGTGGCTGCGACCACTTCGGCGGCGAGCAGGAACGACAGCGCGCCGGTGCCGCCAACGAAAGCGGGGCCAACCAGCCCCATCACCCCTTCGCCCGGGATCGCCAGCGCCAGCGCGATCCCGGCCTGCGCGGCGGTGATCCAGAACCCCACCTGGCAGACCTGCTGCGCGATCGCGGCATAGTTCTGTTCACGCAGGTTGCGGGTGATCACCGGGCCAAGCACCGGCTCGAAGCTGGTCTTGAGCTTCTGCGGCAGCGAGGCGACCTGCTGCGCCGCGTAATAGACCCCGACCGCCGTCGGCGTCGAAAAGAACCCCAGCAGCGCAATGTCCATCCGGCGCGAGCCCCATTCGACCAGGTCGGCCACGGCCAGCGGGCCGGAGACCAGCGCCAGCCGCCCCAGCCGCAGCGGATGCGGCTGCCAGTCATGCGGCAGGCCGTGGGTGCGCAGCAGCGGCACGAAGGCCACGGCGGCGGCAGCGGTCTTGGCAAGGATATAGGACAGTGCCAGCCCGGCTTCGGGCACCAGGAACAGGAACGCGACCGACGACAGGACCTGGGTCCAGGGCTCCACCACCGAGCGCGCGCGCACCGTGGTGGCCACGTCATAGCGATAGGCCAGCGCCGAGAGCGCGATTTCGGTCAGCGCGTTGGGCAGGATCGCCAGCGGCAGGAGCCGGTCGAACTGGCTGTATTCGCCGCTGGGAAACATCGGCGCGGGAAACAGCCACAGCAGGGAAGCCACCCCCAGCGCCATCATCAGGGTCAGCAGCAGGCCATCGGCGACCACGTTGGCCGGTTCGCGGTCATCCTCGGCCAGCCGCTGCGCGAGGCCGCGCCGCTGGCCCAGCGCGCAGAGCTGCGAGGCCAGTTCGACCACCACGAGCGCCGAGGCATAGCGCCCCAGCGCTTCCACGCCATAGAGCCGCCCGGCGATGAACAGGAACGGCGCCGTCCCGGCCAGCCGCAGCAGGAATCCGAAAAAATTGGTCCGTCCGCCCTTGGCCAGGGCCTGGATGTCAGCTTGCGCCTTTTCGCTCACGCCATGCCTTCCAGCTCGGCCTTGAGCGGGCGGGCGAGCAGGCGGGCGACCACTTCGCGCGCCGGAGCCGTGCCGGCCAGCAGCTGGCACACGGCCTCGACAATTGGCATGTCGATGCCGCCCTGGCGGGCAAGGTCAGCCAGCACCGGGGCGGTCGCCGCGCCTTCGGCCACGCTGTTCTTGCCGGCCAGCGCCTCGGCCGCGCTCAGTCCTTCGCCCAGCGCCTTGCCGAGCGAGAAGTTGCGGCTGGAAGTGGACGAACAGGTCAGCACCAGATCGCCCAGCCCGCACAGGCCCGACAGGGTTTCGGCGCGGGCTCCGCGCGCAAGGCCAAAGCGCAGCATTTCGGCATAGCCGCGCGCAATCAGCGCGGCGCGGGCATTCTGGCCCAGCTTCAGCCCGTCGACCACGCCGCAGGCAATCGCCAGCACGTTCTTCACCGCGCCGCCGATTTCCGCGCCGGTTACATCATCGGAATAGTAGGGCCGCAGCATCGGCCGCGACACTTCGGGGGCCAGCCGGTGCCATTGCGCCTCGCCCCCGGCGCAGGCCAGGGTCACGGCGGTGGGCAGCCCGGCGGCCACTTCGTGCGCGAAGGTCGGGCCGGACAGGACCGCCAGGGTCGCCTGCGGCGCGGCCTGGGCGGCGACATCGGCCATCAGCCGGCCGGTGCCCGCCTCGATCCCCTTGGCGCACAGCACCAGATCGCGCGGACCCGGCGGCAGATCGGCCAGCACACGGGCGAGGAACTGTGCCGGCACCACCGCCAGCAGCACCGGCACCTGCGCCAGATCAGCCAGGTTGCCAGTGGCACGGACAGTCGGGGCCAGGCTGGCGCCGGGCAGGAACAGGCTGTTGGTGCGCCGCCGGTTGATTTCGTCGACCAGTTCGGCCTCGCGCGCCCAGAGCAGCACGGGCGATCCGTCGCTGGCCATGGCCTGGGCCAGGGCCGTGCCCCATGCGCCCGCGCCGATTACCCCAATCGTGGTCATGCCTTCACTCCTGCCCCGCGCACCGGAGCCGCTTCGGGATCGAGCGGCCAGCGAGGCCGCGCGGCAATGTCCAGCGGATCGGCGGCGGATGCATCGCTGGCCAGCCGTTCCACCCCCGCCCAGGCGATCATCGCCGCATTGTCGGTGCACAGTTGCAGCGGCGGCGCGACGAACGGCAGACCGTGCTCTGCCGCCAGCGCCTGCAAGGCCGCGCGCATCGCCTGGTTGGCCGCAACCCCGCCCGCCACGACCAGCGCGCTTGCGCCCGAAATGCTTGCCAGGGCAATCCGGGTGCGGTCGATCACGCAGTCGATCGCCGCCTGCTGGAACGAGGCGGCCAGATCGGCATCGCTGCACTGGCCCGCCTGCTTGGCCCGCAGCACCGCGCTTTTCAGCCCGGCAAAGGAAAAGTGCGGCTCTCCACTGCCCACCAGCGGGCGCGGCAGCGGCACGGCGCGGGGGTTACCCTGGCGCGCCAGCCGTTCCACCGCCGGGCCGCCGGGATAGCCCAGGTCCAGGATCTTGGCGGTCTTGTCAAACGCTTCGCCCAGCGCATCGTCGATCGTCGTCGCCAGGCGGCGGTAGCGGCCATAGGCTTCGACCAGCAGCACCTGGCAATGCCCGCCCGATACCAGCAGCAGCAGATAGGGGTATTGCAGCGCGGGATCGGCAAGGCGCGGTGACAGCGCGTGGCCTTCGAGGTGATTGACCGCGATCAGCGGCTTGCCGCTAGCCATGGCCAGCGCCTTGGCCGTGACCAGCCCGACCATCACCCCGCCGATCAGCCCTGGCCCGGCAGTGGCGGCAATCGCGTCCACCTCGTCCAGGCGCATCCCGGCATCGGCCAGGGTCGCCTCGATCAGCGGGGCAAGCCGGTCGGCATGGGCGCGGGCGGCGATTTCGGGGACGACCCCGCCGAACGGGCGGTGTTCCTCGTCCTGGCTGGCGATGCGCTGCGCAAGGATGCGCCGCTGGCTGTCCACCAGCGCGGCTGCGGTTTCGTCGCAGGAGCTTTCGATGCCGAGAACAATCCCCATCCCCACTTCCCCTTAAAGAGAATGGCGAATAGGACAAGCGGCCCATGACCACCTTTGCACCCGATCGTCCGCTGAAACTTGGCACCCGCCGCTCGCCGCTGGCCATGGCCCAGGCCGAGGAGGCGCAGCGCCGGCTGGTGGCCGCCCACCCGGGCCTGGTGGTCGAGATCGTCCCCGTCACCGCCAGCGGCGACAAGATCCAGGACCGTCCCCTGGCCGAAATCGGCGGCAAGGCGCTGTGGACCAAGGAACTGGACCAGTGGCTGCTGGACGGCGAGATCGACTTTGCGGTCCATTCGTCGAAGGACGTGGAAACCCTGCGCCCCGCGCAAATCGCCATCGCCGCGATCCTCCCGCGCGAGGACGTGCGCGACGTGCTGGTCGGCGCGGCCAGCATCCGCGCCTTGCCGCAGGGCGCGGTGGTGGGGACCAGCGCCCCGCGCCGCGCCGCGCAGCTGCTCCACGCCCGGCCCGATCTCAGGGTCGTCTCATTTCGCGGCAATGTCGCCACGCGGCTGGCCAAACTGGCGGCGGGCGAGGCGGACGCCACCCTGCTGGCCCGCGCCGGGCTGAACCGGCTGGGCGAAAGCGGCACCGGCCACCCGCTGGAACCGCACGAATGGCTGCCCGCCCCGGGGCAGGGCGCCATCGCGATCGAATGCCGCGCCGATGACGCGGCGACGCGCAGCCTGCTCGCCGCGATCGACCACGCGCCGAGCCGCCACGCAGTGCTGGCCGAACGCGCGCTGCTGGCCGGGCTCGGCGGCAACTGCCACAGCCCGATTGCCGTGCTGACCGAGGCTGACGGGCCGCAGCTTGTCATGCGCGCCGCGATCTTCAGCCCGGACGGGGCCGAAAAGGTCGAACGCACCGCTTGTTTCACCCCCGGCGATAGTGCCGCCCCGGCGGCGCTGGCCGCGCAATTGCTGGCCGACGCGCCCGAAGTGGTGCGGGTCCACTTTTCCGGCCCGGAAGGATGAAGGCATGGTCCCGCTGATCGTGATCCGCCCCGAACCCGGCTGCGCCGCCACCACGGCGGCGGCCCGGGCACTGGGGCTGGACGCGGCGGGCCATCCGCTGTTCGCGATCGAGCCGCGCAGCTGGCAGGCCCCCTTGGCGGGCGAGTTCGACGCGCTGCTGATCGGCAGCGCCAACGTGCTGCGCCACGGCGGGCGCGGGCTGGATGCCTTGAAGGCATTGCCGGTCCATGCCGTGGGCGAAACCACTGCCAGGGCCGCGCGCGAGGCGGGCTTTGCCGTGAACAGCGTGGGCAGCGGCGGCTTGCAGGGCGTGCTTGATGCGCTGCCCCCCGCGCACCGCCGCCTGCTGCGCCTGGCCGGGGACGAGCGCGTGCCGCTGGTCCTGCCGCCGGGCACCCGCATGGACGAGCGCGTGACCTATGCCAGCGTCCCCCGGCCGCTGCCGCCGGAACTGGCCGAACTGCTCCGCGCCCCCGCGATCATCGCCGCCCATTCCGCCGAGGCTGTCCGCCACCTGACCGCCGAATGCGTCCGCCTGGGGCTGCGCCGCGCGCCGCTGCGCATTGCCGCGCTGGGCCCGCGCGTGGCCCAGGCCGCGGGGGATGGCTGGGGCGAGGTTGCAGTGGCGCAGCTCCCCAACGATACGGCATTGCTGGCCTTGGCCCGCCAGATGTGCCAAGACCCTTGGCGATAAGCCTGCCGGGTCGCACCGCAGCCAGGGACAATTCGCCCACGCATGCCTGACGAGTTCTTCGATCGCCCCACGCCAAGCTTTGCCCCGCGTCGCCGCGGCCCTTCGCTGCGCCTGCTGGGAGGCACCGTGCTGCTGGCCTTCCTGGGCGGCGCCGCGCTGGTCAGCTGGCTGGTCTGGGGCGACCGGGTGAAGATCACAAAGGACCTGCGGTTCGACCTGAAGCCCGCGGCCAGCGCCTCGTTCGCGGCGCTGCCTTCGCCCTCTCCCGCGCCCGGCGCCAGCCCGGCGGCGTCCCCTGCCCCGGTCGACCAGTTCGACCAGCGCATTGCCGCGCTGGAACAGCGCCTGACCCGGCTGGACCTGCAGGCCGCCGCTGCCGAAGGCAACACCGCCCGCGCCGAAGCGCTGCTGGTGGCCTTCGCCAGCCGCCGCGCGATCGACCGGGGCGTGCCGCTGGGTTACCTGTCAGACCAGCTCAAGCTGCGGTTTGGCGATGCCCAGCCGGGTGCGGTTGCCACGGTGATCGAAAGCGCCGCCCAGCCGGTGACGCTGGACCAGCTGTCTGCCCAGCTTGACGCGCTGGAACCCGTGCTGACCAAGGCCCCGGCGAACGAGGATGGCTGGACGCAAATCAAGCGCGACGTGGCTGGCCTGTTCGTGATCCGCCGGGGCGACAGTCCGTCCGCCCGGCCCGCGAACCGGCTTGACCGGGCGCGGCTGCTGCTGCGCACCGGGCAGTTCGACGCCGCGATCAAGGAAGTGCAGGCCATGCCCGGCGCGGCCGGCGCGCAGGCCTGGGTGGCCGCCGCCCAGCGCCGCGCCATGGCCCAGCGCGCGCTCGACCTGATCGAGACGACCGCCCTGCTCGAACCTGCCAAACTCAAGGACGGCAGCGGCGTGCCGGTGCAGCAGGCCAGCCCCGCCGCGCAGGCGGCGCCGGTCGCCCCGGCCCCGTCCGCCGCACCAACTCCGCCGCCCGCGCCCGCCGCACCGAAGGGCGCGGTTTAGGGCCTAGGCCCGCAGTAGCTCGGGCAATTCGCCGCTCATCCCGCGGGCTTCATCCATGAAGAACCGCTTGAGCCAGCCGGTGCGCTGGACCACGCCCATGCCCAGGCGGCGGATCGCGCTGGGCAGGCGGCCGGGAATGCCGAACAGGCGGACGAGCCCATCGGTCGCCGCCATCACGCTCAGGCTATCGACACTGCGCCAGCGCTCGTAACGCGCCAGCAGCTGCGCGTCGCCCGGCTCCAGCCCCAGCCTCATGCCATCGGCCAGCACCTGGACCAGGGTGCCGACATCGCGCAGCCCCAGGTTCAGGCCCTGCCCGGCAATCGGGTGCATCCCGTGCGCCGCATCGCCGACCAGCGCCAGCCGGTCCGCCACGATCCGTCCCGCGTGATGGAAGTTGAGCGGCCACGACAGGCGCGGCGCGCACAGTTCGACCGCGCCGAAAATCCCGTCCATCCGGCTGGCGATTTCGCCCAGGAACACCGCGTCGGACAGTCCGGTGATCCCGGCGGCGTCCTTTTCCGCCACGGTCCACACCACCGCGCTGCGATGGCGGCCATCGGGCAGGTCGAGCAGCGGCAGCAAGGCCAGCGGCCCGGCCGGGAAGAAGATTTCCCAGGCCACGCCGCCGTGCGGCTGTTCATGCGTGATCGCGGTCACGAAAGCGCGGTGGTGATAGTCCCACTTCGCGGTGTTGAGGCCCGCTTCGGCGCGGGTCGGGCTTTGCCGCCCTTCCGCGCCGACCAGCAGGCTGCCCGCCAGCATCCGCCCGTCATCCAGCGTGACCGAAACCCCGTGCGGCCCGCGTTCGCGCGCCACCGGCGCCACGCCCGAATGCCAGGCGATCAGCGGCTCCTCGCGCGCGGCTTCGAACAGGGCGAGGCGGATGTCGCGGTTGGCATACATCCGGCCCAGAGTGCCGTCGTTCGCTTCGGGCCGGAAGTCGATCCGGCCGGGGCGCATCGCGTCGGTCACGGCGATCGCCTCGATCTTGCAGCCCAGCGGCTCCAGCCGTTCGCCCAGGCCGATGTTGCACAGCAGGTTCCAGCTGGCGGTGGAAATGGCCGAAGCGCGGCCATCCACCCCTTCGCGGGTCAGTTCCTCGGGCAGGGCCTTGTCCACGACATGGCTGGAAATGCCCTGCCGCGCGGCGGCGAGGGCCAGCGTCATGCCGACCAGCCCGCCGCCCAGGATCACCAGATCGCGCCTGTCGCTCATCGCCTTGCCCCTACTTCGCCGCGCAGGTGTTGCCCGCGCCGCCGTCGATGTCGAGGCAGCGCCCGTCGAACTGGCCATCGGGCACTTTCAGCCGCAGCAGCGCGGCCAGCGTCGGCGCGATGTCGACCGTTTCGACCGGGGCAGGCTGTTCGAAGCGGGTCAGGCCCTTGCGCCAGAACAGCAGCGGCACGCGCCGGTCATAGTCGAACGCGCTGCCGTGGGTGGCGACATACATGCCCGGGATCGGTTCGGGGATCGGCGTGATCGCGCGGTCAAGCAGGATCACGAGATCGCCCGAGCGGCCCGGATGGAACGAGGCGCGGGCGCGCTCCTTCAGCGTCCAGTCCTGCGGGTTGCCGGTGGGCGAAGGCGTGGCGGCCAGGTCCGCGGCGGTGAACACGGCCATCACCTGCGGATGGGCGCGCGCGATCTGCACCACGGCGTCGATCACCTTGGCACGCTGATCCGGGGCCAGCGCCGGGCTGACCCACACGTCACCGCCATCGGCGGCGAGCAGCGGCCCCTTGTCCACGCTGATCCCGGTGCGCGCCGTCACCGCCTTGGCCAGCGACCCGGGGCTGAGCGAATCGTCCACCCGCACCGCGCGCGGCAGGGCCTGCTGTTCCAGCCGTTCGGGCAGGTCCAGCCCGCCGTGATCGGCGCTGAGCACCACGGCATAATCGATCTTGCGATCATCCAGGAACTTGAACAGCCGCCCCAGATTGGTGTCGAGTTCAGCCATCTGGATACACATTTCCGCGCCTTCGGTGCCGGTGGCGTGGCCGATGTAATCGGTGGCCGACAGGCTGACCGACAGCACGTCGCTTGCCGCGCCCTGGCCCAGCTTCATTTCGTCCACCAGCCGCATCGCCAGGTTGACCGTGGCCGAATCCATCCGGGGCGAGATCCGGAACATGTCGCCGCGCGCCTTTTCAGGGGTGTCCTTGGGCATGGCAAAGCGCCCCTGCCCGACCGCGCCCTTGCCGACGGCAATCGACCGGTCCGCCGCGCCGCACCACTTTGGCAGCGGCAAGGCGGGGAACCCCGCCTTCAGCTGCGCCGCGACCACCGCATTCTGCTGCAACACCGCGGGCGACAGGGTGCGGCCCTTGAGCGTGGTAAAGCTGGCGCCCTTCCACCAATAGCCGGCGTCGATCTTGTTGCCGCCCATCATCATCACCGCGCGGTCCTTGGCCGAAACGGCCACGTTGCGGCTGGCGGGATTGGCGGCCTTCATCAGTTCGCCCAGCGTCGGCACCTTGAGGTGCACCGCCGAAACCACCGGATCGCGCGAGGTGCTGGCCGGATCGCTCTCGTCCTCGGCGCAATAGACCCGCTTGTCGGCGCGGGGCAGCGACAGGTTGAACCAGTTGTTGGCGATGATCCCGTTGCGCGATGGGTGCGCGCCGGTCAGCAGGGTGGAATGACCCGGGCAGGTTTCGGTCGCGGCGTGGCTCTGGAAGGCGCTGGGGAACACCGCGCCCTGCAGCAGGCGGGCCATGCCCCCGGTGTAGAACTGGCGGTACTGGGCGAACAGGTCGGCACTGAACTGGTCAACCGAGACCGCCACGACCAGCCGCGGCGGCGGCGCATCGGCGGGGGCCACGGGAGCGGCCTCTTTCGCCATGGCGGGCACGGCCACCGCGGCGGCGGAAAGGGCAAGGGCACTGGCAACAAGCAAACGGCGCATCAATGAATCCCGGTTGGCGCGCCGTGCCTTGCGGGGAAGGGCAAGGCGGGGCAAACAGCGCGCGTGAACATGATGCGCCCGCTTATGCCGTCCGCCCCGCCTGCCCGCAAGCGCCAGACCGCGCGTGGTGTGCCGATTGTCTGGCAGCTGTGTGTTGCGCTCTTGTTGCAGCTGCTGGCGCTGGTACTGCCCGCCCCCGCGCTCGCCGCGCCCAACCACATCGCCGCGCAGCTGCTGGCCGAAGGTCCGGCCCGGCCCGGCGCCGCCGTGACCCTGGCCTTTGCCATGCAGCCCGAGGCCGGTTGGCACGGCTATTGGCAGAACCCGGGCGATGCCGGGTTGGGCATGACCACCGACTGGACCCTGCCCGCCGGGGCCAGCGCGGGCGCCCTGCAATATCCGGTGCCGCAGACGCTGGTCGTCTCTGGCCTGATGAACCACGTTTACGAACACGCCTATGCCGTGCTGGTGCCCCTGACCCTGCCCGCCGATGCCAAGCCCGGCGCGGTGCTGCCGGTGAAAGTCAAGGCGCAGTGGCTGGCCTGCACGCACGAGGTCTGCGTCCCCGAACAGGCGGAACTGGCCACCACTGTCACCGTCGGCCAGCCCGGCGCGCCCGATCCGCGCTTCGATGCCTGGCGCGCCGCCCTGCCCGCGCCGCTGGGCAGCAAGGCCGCCTTTCAGATCGCTGGAAACCTGCTGCGCGTGGCGATCCCGCTGCCGCAAGCAGTCAAGCTGGAAAGCCCGCACCTGTTCGTCGCCACCGACCGCGCGGTGGACTATGCCGCGCCGCAGGTCTGGCGGCGGCAGGGCGACACGCTGACCGTGGAACTGCCCCGCGCCAGGTTTGCGCCGGTCGATCCAGCCAGCCTGTCCGCCGTATTTCGGCTGAACCGCGCGGGCGACGGCGTGTCGATCGAGGCCGCGCCCGGCGCGGTGCCGAGCGGCGGCGAAGTGCTGCGCGATACGGCCAGCGCCGTGCCCGCGCTGCCGTGGCTGCTGCTGGCGGCGTTGGCGGGCGGGCTGCTGCTCAACGTCATGCCCTGTGTTTTCCCGATCCTCAGCCTCAAGGCGCTGAGCCTAGCCCGCGCCGGCGAGAGCGAGGCCCAGGCCCGCGCCGAGGGGCTGGCCTATACCGCCGGGGTCGTGCTCGCCTGCCTGGCGCTGGGCGCGCTGATGCTGGGCCTGCGCGCCGCCGGGCAGGAAGTGGGCTGGGCCTTCCAGCTCCAGGAACCGTTGGTGGTCGCCGCCTTGCTGCTGCTTGCCGTGGCAATCACCGCCAACCTCCTTGGCCTCTATGAATTTGCCGTGCCGGGCTTTGCCAGCGCGGGGTCGCCGCAGGGGGCCTTTGCCACGGGGCTGCTCGCCGCCTTTGCCGCGACGCCCTGCACCGGGCCGTTCATGGCCGCGGCGATGGGCGCGGCGCTGCTCCTGCCGACCCTGCCGGCCATGCTGCTGTTCGGCGCGCTGGGGCTGGGACTGGCGCTGCCGTTCCTGGCCATTGCCTGTGTCCCGGCGCTGCGCCGCATGTTGCCCCGCCCCGGCGCGTGGATGGTGTGGCTGCGCAAGGGCATGGCCGTGCCGATGGGGCTGACCGCGCTGGCGCTGGTCTGGCTGGCCAGCCGCCTGGCGGGCAGCGCCTTTGCCCTGTCGCTGGCGCTGCTGGGCTTCCTGCTGGTGGTGGTGCTGATGGTGCTGGGCCGCCGCCAGCGCCACGGCCTCGCCAGCACGAAACAGCTGGTGCCCGCGCTGCTGGTGCTGGGTGCGATTGGCGCGGTGGGCCTGCCCAGCGTGGTCCGCGCGCCCACGGCGGAAAGTGCCGGCCTGCTGCCCAGCGAGCCGTTCAGTGAAGCCGCACTGGCCAGGGCGCGGGCGGGCGGCAAGCCGGTCTTCGCCTATTTCACCGCCGACTGGTGCCTGACCTGCAAGGTCAACGAAGCCGCCACAATCGAGCGCGAGGCGACGCGCGATGCCTTTGCCAAGGCTGGGGTCACCGTGCTGCGCGGTGACTGGACCCGGCGCGATCCGGCGATCACCCGCTACCTGACAGCGCGGGGCGCGGCGGGCGTGCCGCTCTACATGTGGTATCCGGCGGGCGGCGGCGCGCCGCAACAGTTGCCGCAAGTGCTGGGGCCGGATACGCTGCCCGCACTGGCCGCAGCGAAATAGCCGGCAGAGACGATAAGCGGGGGAGGATCGCAGATGCGCAAACGGACCTTGGCCTTTGGCGGCCTGGCAGCAATCGCGCTGGCGGGCGGAGCCTGGTATTCCAGCCTTGACCGCGAAACGCGCGACCTTCTGGCGGTCATGCCGACCAATGCCGACGTGCTGAGCTGGAAGCAGGACCAGCGCGACGCCGCCTTCCGGGCGATGGACCGCATCACCCTGCTGGCCACCCATGCCGAAATCGCCCCCTCTGCCACGCCGCTGCCACTGCCTGCGGGCAAGCCGCTGGTGGTGCCGGGGATCGACCAGTACATGGCCCGGCAGCGCGCCGCCGGGCTGGTCATCCTGCAGGACGGCAAGGTCCGGCTGGAACGCTATGGCCTGGGCTTCGATGCCAAGGGACGCTGGACCAGCTTCTCGGTCGCCAAGTCGTTCACCTCCACGCTGGTCGGCGCGGCGGTGCAGGACGGCTATATCAAGAGCCTGGACGACAAGGTCAGCCAGTATATCCCCGGCCTGCGCGGTTCGGCCTATGACGATGTCTCGGTGCGCCAGCTGCTGATGATGAGCAGCGGGGTCAAGTGGAACGAGGATTACGAGGACCCCAATGCCGACGTCGCGAAATTCAACAATGCCAAGCCCGAAGGCGGGCTGGACGCGACGGTCAGCTACATGCGCAAGTTGCCCCGCGCCCATCCGCCGGGCGAGGTGTGGCATTACAACACCGGCGAAACCAACCTGATCGGGGTGCTGGTCAGTTCCGCCACCGGCAAGAAGCTGAGCGAATACCTGCAGGAAAAGATCTGGCAGCCCGCCGGCATGGAAGCCAAGGCGACCTGGCTGGAAGGCAAGACCGGGCACGAGATCGCCGGGTGCTGCCTGCAGGCCGCAACGCGCGATTTTGCCCGGTTCGGGCTGTTCGTGCTGGCAGGCGGCCAGGCCGGCGGCAAGCAGATCGTGCCGGCCGACTGGTTTGCCCAGGCCACCACCAAGCAGAAGGACATCGGCCGGCCAGGCAAGGGCTATGGCTACCAGTGGTGGACCTATGACGACGGTTCGGTCGCGGCGCAGGGCATCTTCGGCCAGGGCATCTTCATCGATCCCAAGCGCAAGCTGGTGATCGCCAGCAATGCCGACTGGACCCGCGCCACGCTGGGCCCCGAACCCGACGCGCGCGAGGCGTTCTACCGCCAGGTCCAGGCGCTGATCGACGCCGGCGGCTGAGCCGCTAGTTCAGCAGCGTGCCCGGATCGACCAGCGTGGCATCGTGCATCTGGCCAAGGTAGCGTTCGAAATAGGGCCGGTGCGACGAGCCGACCAGCGCCAGCACCTTGCCACCGGGGGCCTGTGCCGCGGCGGCGCGGATCGACGCGACCATGCGCAGGTTGCGCACTTCCCACCAGGCGACATAGCGCCGGCCCCATTGCCGGTCCGGACCATCCTTCAGCGCCGCACCGAAATCGACCTCGTTCTGGCGGCGCTGGCGATCGGTGGCGTTCTCAGCGCGGTATCCGGCCAGCACGCCGGCCGGGCTGGACATGGCCTTGCCCTGTGCCTCGATCGCCGGGCGCAGCGCGCGGGAACCCGGGTTGTCCCAGATACGCTGCATCGCCTGTTCAAATTCCGCGCCGCCTGTTGCGGTCAGGGCATCGGCGCTGTGATCGTCGGCGGGATAGACCCGCTCATGCCCCAGCCGCGCGGCCAGCGCAGCAGCCAGCGCATAGTTTTCGTTGCGCCCGGCCCGGACCTTTTCCAGCAGGGCGACCAGCGACGGGGTCAACCCATCGCCCGCCTTTCGCTCCGCCTCGGGCAGGCGCAGCCACTGCACCAGCGCGGACGTGCGGTCGTTGGCGGACAGGAACAACATGGCAAGATGCCGCCGCGCGGCAGGCGTGGGCGCGCGGGCAATGTCGGCCAGGGCCTGCGGCAGCGCGGACTCTGCCGCGATCAGCGAAACGCCGCTGTCGCGCTCCACCTCGGCCGCGTCCCAGCAGTATTGCTCGGCCACGCCGGGGTAATTGGCCTGGTAGCGCAGCAGCATCTCGCACTGCGGGCCAGGCAGGCCTTCGATCGTGATCACATCGGGCCGCCAGGCCGCCAGCCGGTCGAGCACCAGGCTGAGGTATTCCGGCTTGAAGCTGTCGGGCATTCCGGCAAGGTGCGGCGTGCCCAGCACCATGTAGCGGGTGCGTGCCTGCGGCGGGACCGCCCGGTCCACCGCGCCCAGGTCCAGCGGACGATAGGGCGCGGCTTGAACCTGGGTGGACGCAAGAGCGGCGACCGCCCCGAGCAGCAGGAACCGGTTTCGAAACAAGCGCTTTCTCCCTTGGTGTATTGTGTGAATATAACACCAGGGGAGCGCTTGCCAAGCGGTGATTGCCCGCCGCGTTACAGAACCTGCCCGTCATCCACCGTCAGCGTCGCCCCGGTGACATATTGCGAGGCATCGCCCGACAGGAACAGCAGCGGCGCATCCAGCGCCTCGATCGGGCACAGGCGGCGGCGGTGGAACGCGGCGATCTGGCGCTGGCCGCCTTCGGTCTGGAACCAGTCCCCGGCGATCTCGGTCTGGATGTAGCCGGGCTGGATGGTGTTGACGTTGACCCCCTGGCGCACCCATTCGCGCGCGAACTGGCGGCCGAGGTGCGCCACCCCGGCCTTGGTCGCAGCATAGGCGGCATCGCCCTGCCCGGTCATTTCGGCGGTGATCGAGCCGATCAGCACGATCCGCCCGCGCCCGTGGTCCTTGAACCCGGCCGCGATCATCCGCTTCGCCCCTTCACGCGCGGTCAGGTAGAGCCCGGTGAAATTGGTCGCCACCACGCCGGCCATGTCCTCGGCCGCGACGGCGGTCGAGCGGCCCTCGGCGGCGATGCCGGCATTGGCGACGACGGTATCGACGGTGCCGAACCGCGCTTCGGCGGCATCATAAGCGGCCTGAATCGACACTTCGCTGGTCACGTCCATCGCCACGGCCAGCGCTTTGTCGCCCAGTTCGTCGGCCAGGGCCTGGATCCGGTCGGTGCGGCGCGCGCCGATCACCACCCGTGCCCCTTCGCGCACGAACAGCCGCGCGAAGTGCGCGCCGAAGCCCGAAGATGCGCCGGTGATAAGGGCGATTCGCCCGTCCATGGAGAGCTGCATGGTGCCTGATCCTTCCCAGATTGTTTGATTTGCGCACAAGCAGCCCCGCCCCGTCCGCGTCAAGTGCGGTTCTTTGTATGCGATGCTTACAATTTTTCGGTTTTGTTGATCCTGATCAAGGTCGGACCGCCCCGGTCCTGCGCATATCCTGCGTCAGGAAAGGAGCAGTCGATGGCCAGCGCAGCAAACAAGCCGATTCCCGGCACCCACATCTTCGACGGCGCGGCCGCGCAAAAGGGCTATGCCCTGAACGCCATGTGCTACTCCTTCAACAGTGCCGCCAACCGCGATGCCTTCGTCCGCGACGAGGCGGCCTATATCGACAAGTTCCAGCTGACCCCTGAACAGCGCGCGGCCGTGGCGGCCCGCAATGTGCTGCAGATGATCGCGGCGGGCGGCAACGTCTATTTCCTTGCCAAGCTGGCGGGGATCCTGGGCCTCAATGTGCAGGACCTGGGCGCGCAGCAAACCGGGATGAGCGTCGACGCGTTCAAGCAGATGCTGCTTGACCAGGCCAAGACCCCGGCAGCCAGGGAGGCGATCCGTGGCTAAGGTCATCGGCGGGGTCTTTACCAGCCACGTCCCCGCAATCGGCGGGGCGATCCAGCGCGGCGCACAGAACGAACCCTACTGGAAACCGTTCTTCGACGCCTGGCCGCCGGTCCGCGAATGGCTTGATGTCCAGCAGCCCGATGTCGTGATCATGTTCTACAACGATCACGGCCTGAACTTCTTCCTCGACAAGATGCCGACTTTCGCGGTCGGCGCAGCGCCCGTCTATCGCAACGAGGATGAAGGCTGGGGCCTTCACCCCTTCCCGATCCCGCCGGGTCACACCGATCTGAGCTGGGCGATCATCGAAAAGCTGGTCGAAGAAGAATTCGACATCACCACATGCCAGGACATGGCGGTCGATCATGCCGCCTCGATCCCGCTGGCCTTGGCCTGGCCGGGCCGTGAAGCGCCGGTCCGGATCGTGCCGATCACGATCAACACCGTGCAGCACCCGCTGCCCAGCGCCAAGCGCTGCCTGGCCTTGGGCCGCGCGGTGGGCAAGGCGCTGGCCGAATGGCAGGGGCCGGAAAAGATCATGGTGATGGGCACCGGCGGCCTGTCGCACCAGCTTGACGGTGAACGCGCCGGCTTCATGAATGCCGAATACGACAAGTTCTGCATGGACAACCTGTCGAGCGATCCCGACGCGCTGACCCGGCATTCGGTGCACGAGATGGTCGAACTGTCCGGCACGCAGGGCGTCGAAGTGCTCAACTGGATCGCCGCGCGCGGCGCACTGGGCGCCACCGCGCGCGAGTTGACCCGCACCTATCACATTCCGATTTCCAACACGGCGGCCGCGGTCATGGTTCTTGAGACCGAAGCGGCTGTCCAGTCCGGCAAGGCCAGCAGCGAGGCAATCCCCGCCATGGCATGACGCCAAGCAACCAGTTCTCCCCACCTGGAGCGGCTGATCCACTGGACGGCCGCTCTCTTTTTGTCCGGTTGCGGCGCAGACATGCCAGCGCCGCGCCGCGACTGCAAGCGATTTGCAAACAGGTGAGGGATTGCCGGCGGTCAGACCGCCGAGCTGAACCGGCGCAGCGAATCCTGGCGATAGGGATCGAACAGGGCCGCAACCGTGCGGGCATAGGGCAGCCCGCCCGGCAGGATGCGCAGCATGGCGCCATCAAGCGCGGCCACTCCGCGCTCCACGAAAGGCGCGATCCGTCCCGCCACTTCGGCGAGCAGCGCGGGCGGAACCTGGGCTTCGCCCTGGCACAATAGCTCGCTGATCACGCCGCCGCGCAGCCGGTCGTCCGCACTGCGGCGAATGCCGTGATTGGCGGGCAGCATGTCCTGCGACAGCAGCATACGATAGCGCCCGGCGTTCTTCTCGTTCTGGACCAGCAGGTCATCGAAGCAGCTGATGGCGGAAGCCCCCAGCCCGACCAGGGTTGGCGCCTGATCGTCGGTAAAGCCCTGGAAATTGCGCCGCACGCGCTTTTCCCGGGCGGCAATGGCCATCGGATCATGCGGCAGGGCAAAGTGATCGAACCCGATCTGAACGTAGCCCGCCGCGGTCAGCCGCTGATAGCCATATTCCGCCATGGCGAAGCGCGCGTCCTGCCCCGGCAGGGCGCTCGCATCGATCCGGCGCTGGCGCGGCAGCATGTGCGGCACATGGGCATAGCCGAACAGCGCGATCCGGTCCGCCCCCAGCTCGATCGTGCGCGCCAGCGTGCTTTCCAGGTGGCCCATGGTCTGCCCGGGAAGGCCGTACATCAGGTCGAAGTTCAGGCTGCTGACGCCCGCCTTGCGCAGCATGGCGGTTGCTTCGACAATCAGCTGGTCCGGCTGAATCCTGCCGATCGCGGCCTGCAATTGCGGCTCGAAGGTCTGCACCCCCATGCTGGCATGGCTGACCCCGATCCAGCCCAGCACCTGGCCCCATTCCGGGGTCAGGGTGCGCGGATCAAGTTCGATCGACCAGGTCGGATTGTCGAGCGCGGTGTGCAGCGTCAGCGCATCGACAAGCCGCACGAAATCGGTCGGAGCAATGGCATTGGGGCTGCCCCCGCCAAAGGCGACTCGCTTGACCCGCACGCGCCCATCCAGCCGCGCCCCGGTGATCGCGATGTCGCGGTGCAGCGCGTCGAGATAGGCGTGCAGCCGCTGGGTCTTGTTCGCGGCACCCGTGTTGCACCCGCAATACCAGCAGATCTGCTCGCAGAACGGGATATGGACATAGAGCGAGACATCGCCCGCCACGGTGCGCAGGGCGTGGTTCGCCTCGTCAGCGCCGACCGCGCCCGAAAATTCGGCGGCAGTGGGAAAGCTGGTGTAACGCGGCACCGGAGTTGCCAGCAGGTCTGGATAATAAGGCCACATGCTGGTGCTTAAATCGCATCAGCGCGGGGCAATCATTGCGCGGGCGCAAAATTCTTCAAGCTGCGCTTGCGAGATGAACCAGCATGGCAGCCTTTCGCGCAGCACATCCCGTTCGAGTTGCCAGGCGCCTGTTGGCCATCGACCGGGACCTGGACCATGCGGACCAGCCCGTCGCCGGTGCAGACCGGCACCAGCAGGCTGGCGCCAGCGGCCGGCGCGCTGATGTTCAGCGCTGCGGGCAGCAGCGCGGTCATCGCGAAATGGACCAGGCTGTCTTTCATGGCTTGCCGCCCCCCGGCAGATCATCTTCGTCATCGATCAGGATGCGCGCGGCGGCGCCGTCCAGATCCTCGAACTGGCCGCGCTTCAGCGCCCAGAAGAACGCCACCAGCCCTGCCAGGCCCATCAGCAGCGCCACCGGAATCAGGATCGCCAGCCCGTTCATCGCGCCGCCCTGACCAGCCGCAGCGAATTGGCGATGACGATCAGCGAACTGCTCGACATGGCCACCGCCGCGATCAGCGGAGTGACATAGCCGGCCATCGCCAGCGGCACGGCCAAGACGTTGTAACCAATCGCCAGCACGAAGTTTTCCTTGACCACGGCCATGGTCCGCCGCGCACCGCGCACCGCGCGCGGCAATGCGGTCAGACTGTCACCCATGAACACGAGGTCGGCCGCCTGCCGGCCCACGTCGCTGGCCGTGCCGGGCGCGATCGAGGCATTGGCCGCAGCCAGCGCCGGCCCGTCGTTCAGGCCGTCACCCGCCATCAGCACCTTGTGCCCCTGCGCCTGCAAGGCCGCGATCGCCGCCTGCTTGTCCGCAGGCGAGGCCGCGCCCGTGCCTTCCAGCCCGGTAGCCCGCGACACTTCGGCCACGGCGGCGGCATTGTCTCCCGACAGGATCGCCGGTTCGATCCCCAGCGCGCGCAAATCGGCCAGGGCCGCCTGCGCATCGGGGCGCAGCCGGTCGGCAAAGGGGATCAGCCAGGTCGGCCGCCCGGCAATGTCCAGCGTGGTGGCAATGCCGCTGGCGCTGTCCGGCCGGCGCAGCGCCACGGCCTGGCCCTGCCAAGTCGCCTGCAGGCCATGGCCTGCTTCCTCGCTGACATCGTTCAGGTCGGCGGGCTTTACCCCGCGCGCCGCCAGCACTTCGACCAGCGCGCGGCTGAGCGGGTGGCGGCTATGCGAGGCAAGGCCCAGCGCGACCGCCGCGGCATCGGCGGGCAGCGCGTCGATCACGGCCGGATCGGGCAGCGGGCGGCCCATGGTGAGCGTGCCCGTCTTGTCGAGCAGCGCGCGATCCAGGTCAGCCATGCGTTCCAGCGCCGAGCCGTCCTTGACCATGATCCCCTGCTTCATCAGCGCCCCGCAGGCGACCACCTGCGCCACCGGCACGGCCAGCCCCAGCGCGCAGGGGCAGGTGATGATCAACACCGCAATGGCAAAGACCAGCGCCTGGTGCGCCCCCACCCCGGCGATCATCCACCCGGCAAAGGTCAGCGCGGCCAGCGTGTGCACCGCCGGGGCATAGAGCCGCGAGGCGCGGTCGGCGATGCGGACATAGGCGCTGCGGGCCTGGCCCGACACTTCCATCAGCCGGGCGATTTCGGCCAGCGTGGTGCCCTGCCCGGCGGCAGTCACCTTCACGTCGACCGGCGCGTCGAGGTTGAGCGTGCCCGCCAGCACGCCGTCACCCGTGTGGGCGGTGACCGGATCGCTCTCCCCGGTCAGCAGCGACTGATCGAACCGGCTGGCGCCAGTCACGATTTCGCCGTCGGCGGCCAGCCGTTCGCCCGCCGCGACCCGCATGACCATGCCGGGGACGAGGTCGGCCGCGGGAAGCCATTCAAGCCCCCCCTCCCGCGCCACGACCATCGCCCCCGGGGCCGCCTGGCGCAGCAAGGCATCGACCCCGGCGCGTGCGCGATCGCGCATCGCCGCGTCAAGCGCGCGCCCGGCAAGCAGGAACAACAGCAGCATCAGCGTACCATCGAACCAGGCATCCGGCCCGTGATTGGCGGTTTCGTAAAGGCTGAGCCCGGTAGCCAGCGTCACGCCGATCGAAATCGGCACGTCCATGTTCGTGGTGCGCCGCTTGAGCGCGCCCCAGGCCGAAGTGAAGAATGGCATCCCCGCATAGAGGATCGCCGGCACGCCGATGGCGGCCGACAGCCAGTGGAACAGGGCCTTGGTTGCCCCATCGGCGCCCGACCAGATGCTGACCGACAGCAGCATCACGTTCATGCAGGCAAAGCCCGCCACGGCCAGCGGGGCCAGCAGCGGCTTTACCGCCGAAGGCGGCGGCGCAAGATCGGCTCCGCGCGGCTGGCTGGCAAAGCCGACCGCGCCCAGCGCGTCCATCAACTGCGGCATGGTCACTTCGGCGGCATGTTCGACGCCAACCTGCCGCGCGGTCAGGTTGACCCGCGCGCTGGCCACCCCCGGCACCGCCCGCAGTGCGCGCTCCACCTTGGCCATGCAGCCCGCGCAATGCATGCCGGGGACGACCAGCACGGTCGTCTCATCGGCCGCCTGGGCGGGGTGCAGGGCCTGGGTGGACGCCGGAGGGGTCACAGCAGATCTTCTTCCGTGCGCCACTTCTTGCCCTCGGCACGGGCTTCGAGCCGCAGCCGCCAGCGCCCGGCGGGAACCGGCTTGCTCGACACGTAGCTGCCGTCAGCCTGGGCGGTGAAGTTCAGCGGCTGGTCGGGCATGCGGCCCAGCGGGTGCCAGGCATCGCCGGTCAGGCTGGCGCCCTGCGGCGCACCGCTCAGCGTCACGCTGATCCGCCCATCGGCCAGCCGGGCCGCCTTGGCCGACCAGCCCAGCGCCTTTTCCTTTGCCGCTTCCTTCAGCCACTTGTTGTAGTGCTGGCTGGCGACATAGGAATTTTCGACCACGACCCCGCCGAACGTGGACGTGGCATAGCGCGCCATGACCAGGTTGACCGCAATCACGACGCCAAAGAACGCCACCATGATCGCCGTGATGTGCCGGCCCGTGAAGGGGCCGGTGGTGAAGGCCTTCATTCTTCTTCTCCCGGCGCGTCGAAGCGCACCTTGCTTTCATCCTCGCCACCTTCGGCATCCAGCGCCTTGAGCTTGAATTCGAAGTGCTGCGGATGCGTGCCCGCAGGCGCGACCACATAGAAGCGCATCGGATCGGCGCGGTCGGCGGCAACGTCGAACTTCAGCGTCCGTGCGGCCTTGTCGCTCGGCATGTCGTCGGTCCACATCGTCCCGCCGGGCAGGCCGTCGATGGTCACCTGCATCGGGCGTGGGCGCGATTCCATGTTGCGCAGCTTGACGGTGTAGGCATTGCGCAGCTCGCCCCCGCTCATCAGCATGTAGGGCGGGTTGCGGTCCTTCTGGACCGAAATGTCGAGCCGCTGGCGGTTGCCCAGCGCGAACAGCAGGGCAAAGCCGATCGCCGACCAGACGCTAACGTAGATCAGCGTGCGGGTGTGGAACAGCGCGCGGGAAATTGGCCGGGGCGTCTGCCCTTCGCGTTCCAGCTTGCAGTCTTCCAGCGTGGCATAGTCGATCAGCCCGCGCGGGCGGCCCAACTGGACCATCACCTTGTCGCAGGCATCGATGCACAGCGCGCAGGTGATGCACTGGATGTCCGGCCCGTTGCGGATGTCATAGCCCGTGGGGCAGACCGCGACGCACTGGTTGCAGTCGACGCAGTCCCCGACCCCGCCGGGGTTCTTTTCCGCCTTCTTGACGCTGCCGCGCGGTTCCCCGCGCCAGTCCTTGTAAGTGACCAGCAGCGACTTTTCATCGAGCATCGCGGTCTGGATGCGCGGCCAGGGGCACATGTAGACGCAGATCTGTTCGCGCATGAAGCCGCCGAACAGGAAGGTCGTGGCGGTCAGAACGGCCACGGTGCCATAGGCCACCGGGGCGGCATCGCCGGCCCAGAATTCGCGCGTCAGCGTGGGCGCATCCGCGAAGTACATGATCCATGCACCGCCGGTCCAGAAGCTGATCGCAAGGTAGATCGTCCACTTGACCGCGCGTTTGAAGATCTTTTCCGCCCCCCAGGGTGCGGCTTCAAGCCGCAGCTGGGCGTTGCGATCGCCGTCGATCAGGCGGTCGACGTGCTGGAACAGGTCGGTCCAGACCGTCTGCGGGCAGCTATAGCCGCACCAGGCCCGGCCGACCGCGCTGGTGATCACGAACAGGCCGACGCCCGCCATGATCAGCAGCCCGGCCACGAAGTAGAATTCGTGGGGCCAGATTTCGATCCCGAACATGTAGAACCGGCGGTGGGCAAGATCCACCAGCACCGCCTGGTTCGGGGCATAGGGCCCGCGGTCCCAGCGGAGCCACGGGGTGATGTAGTAAATTCCCAGCGTTACGATCATCACCAGCCATTTGAGGCGGCGGAAGCGGCCGTCTACCGCTTTGGGAAAGACGGCCTTGCGCTTCTCGTAGAGGCTGGCGGGGACGGATTCAGGGCTTTGCATTTCCAGTGGTTCCCGCTGCAGGGTTGGTCGGAGCGTCCGCGAAGTCTTCACCGCCCCCCAGCGAGTGGACATAGGCTGCCAGCATCTTGATCGTCACCGGATCAAGCTTGCCGCCCCATGCCGGCATCACGCCCGCATGTGCCTTGGTAATGCTGCCGACGACCTGATCCTTGCTACCCCCGTAGAGCCAGATCGCGTCGGACAGGTTGGGTGCGCCCACAGCGCGCGATCCCTTGGCGTCAGCGCCATGGCAGACCACGCAGTTGGCCTCGAAGGCCAGCTTGCCGTTGGCGTTCATCGGTGCCTTGCCAGACAGCGACAGGACATAGTCGGCCACATCGCTGATCTGGGCCGGCGTCAGGATCCCGTCCTTGCCGAAGTTCGGCATCAGGCTGGTGCGGGTCTGGGCGTTGCCCGGCTGGCGAATGCCGTTGATCAGCGTGGTCTCGATTTCCTTGAGGTTACCGCCCCACAGCCAGTCGTCGTCGTTCAGGTTGGGATAGCCGATCCCGCCGGCCGCGCCCGAACCGTGGCACTGCACGCAGTTCACGCGGAAGGCGGCCCGCCCCCCGGCGATCGCCTTGCGCATCAGGTCGGGATTGGCGGGCAGCTGTTCGATCGGCACCTGGGCCAGCGCGGCCAGGGTGGCCGCGCGGCCGGCCTGGGCCTCGTCCAGTTCCTTGGCCAGCTGGCCGCGGCTGGACCAGCCCCACAGCCCTTCGGTCCCCTTGCTGAGCATGGGAATGGCCGGATAGACCACCATGTAGCCGATCGCGAAAACGATCGTCATGTAGAAGGAGATCAACCACCAGCGCGGCAGCGGATTGTTCAGTTCCTCGATGCCGTCCCATTCGTGGCCGACGGTCTCGACACCGGTCGGTTCGTCGATGCGCTTATTGGACATTGTCGTTACCCCTCGGATCTTCTTCGACGAAGATCGAATTCGCGGCCGCTTCGTTCTCTTCCCGGGCGCCTGGCCTGAACGGCCAGGCGACAAGACCAAGGAACAGGATCATCGTCGCGACCAAGCCCCAGCTGTCGGCAAGCTGCCGCAGCAATTCGTAGGTGGAATGCGTGCTCACCGCCCGCGTTCCTTGGCCAGTTCCTCCTGCGCCTTGGCACCGTTCACATCGACCAGCGTGCCAAGCATCTGCAGATAGGCGATCAGCGCATCCATTTCGGTCAGCCGGTCCGGATTGCCATCGTAATCGCGGACCTGCGCCTTGGGATAGCGCTTGACCAGGTCGGAACCGTCGGCGCTGGCGTCAGCCTGCGTCTTGAGGTCCTCGTTGGCCTTCTCGATGTCGGTCTTGGTATAGGGCACGCCCACCCGCGACAGCGCGGTCAGCGAAGCCGACATGTCGCCCGCCTTCAGGTCGTTTTCGGCCAGGAAGGCATATTGCGGCATGACCGATTCGGGCACCACGCTCTGCGGGTTCTTGAGGTGCTGCTGGTGCCATTCGTCGGAATAGCGCCCGCCCACGCGCGCCAGGTCGGGCCCGGTGCGCTTGGAACCCCACTGGAACGGATGGTCGTACATCGATTCCGCGGCCAGGCTGTAGTGACCATAGCGTTCCACTTCGTCGCGGAACGGACGGATCATCTGGCTGTGGCAGACATAGCAGCCTTCGCGGACGTAGATGTTGCGCCCGGCCTGTTCCAGCGGCGTGTAGGGACGCACCCCGTCAACCTTCTCGATCGTGTTGTCGATCCAGAACAGCGGCGCGATTTCCACGATCCCGCCCACGGTCACCGCGAGGAAGGCAAAGACCCCCATCAGGGCGACGTTGCGCTCCAGCTTCTTGTGGCGGCCCCACTTTTCCTTGGGGGCGTGTTCGTTTGCAGTTTCAGCAGTCATTGAACTTACCCCTTATTCGGCAGCAACTGCGGGCAGCGGACGGTCGGCGGCGGCGTCATAGGCAGCCTGGCGCAGCGGTTCCTCCTGGCGAAGCTTGCCGGCAACGGTCTGCCAGACGTTGATCGCCATGATGATCGCACCGGACAGGTACAGGACCCCACCGAAGGCACGCAGCAGGTACATCGGGTGCTTGGCGGCAACCGTTTCGGCGAAGCTGTTCACCAGGTAGCCGTCGGCCCCGTATTCACGCCACATCAGGCCTTCCATGATGCCCGTGACCCACATCGACGAGGCGTAGAACACGATGCCCAGGGTCGCGAGCCAGAAGTGCCAGTTGACCATGCGCAGCGAATAGAGCCGTTCACGGCCCCACAGGCGCGGCGCGAGGTAATAGATCGCCGAGAAGGTGATCATCCCGTTCCAGCCGAGCGCGCCCGAGTGGACGTGACCGATGGTCCAGTCGGTATAGTGCGACAGCGAGTTGACCGACTTGATCGACATCATCGGGCCTTCGAAGGTCGACATGCCGTAGAAGGCCAGGCTCAGCACCATCATGCGGATGATCGGATCGGTGCGGACCTTGTCCCAGGCGCCGTTCAGCGTCATCAGGCCGTTGATCATGCCACCCCAGCTGGGCATCCACAGCATGATCGAGAACACCATGCCCAGCGTCTGCGCCCAGTCGGGCAGCGCGGTATAGTGCAGGTGGTGCGGCCCCGCCCAGATGTACAGGAAGATCAGGCCCCAGAAGTGGATGATCGACAGGCGGTAGGAGTAGACCGGACGTTCGGCCTGCTTGGGCACGAAGTAATACATCATGGCCAGGAAGCCGGCGGTCAGGAAGAAGCCCACCGCGTTGTGGCCATACCACCACTGCACCAGCGCGCCCTGGACCCCGCCGAACAGCGGATAGCTCTGCGCGCCGAAGATGCTGACCGGGATATTGATGTTGTTGACGACATGCAGCATCGCCACGGTCAGGATGAAGCTCAGGAAGAACCAGTTGGCCACGTAGATGTGGGGTTCGGTACGCTTCATGATCGTGCCGACGAACACCGCCAGGTAGGCCACCCAGACGATCGTCAACCACAGGTCGACATACCATTCCGGCTCGGCGTATTCCTTGCTCTGGCTGATCCCCAGGACATAGCCTGTGGCGGCCAGCACGATGAACAGCTGGTAGCCCCAGAACACGAACCGCGCGAGGCCGGGCAGCGCAAGGCGCGCGCGGCAGGTGCGCTGGACGATGTAGAACGAGGTCGTGATCAGCGCGGTTCCCCCGAAGGCGAAGATCACCGCCGAGGTGTGCAGCGGCCGGATCCGCCCGAAATTGGTCCATTCCAGCCCGAGATTGAGCGCCGGGAAGGCCAGCTGCGAGGCGATGACCAGACCCACCAGGAACCCGACAACACCCCAGAAGGTGGTCAGGATCACCCCGATGCGGATCAGGTCGTCGTCATACCGACCCTGGTCCACGGCAAGCCGCGTCCCGTTGGCCACGGCAAGATAGTCGGTCTTGCGCAGCGAGATCACCAGGCCGGCCAAAGCCGCCAGGCCAAAAATGGCCATGTGCACCGCGAATCCGGTATCAACCGCATTCACGAAGAACACAATGGCCACGAAGAGCGCGGCTAGCCACATGCCAGCGCGAGCAACAACGGATTCCATGAGCCCCTTCCCCTCAAGCTAGGGTTAATAAGCGAAAACTAATATTACTAGTAGCGTCCCATTTCAACCTGCAACTGCAATGCAACATTGACCCGGATCAAATTGCGCCCTGCCGAACAAAAATACCCGGAAAAGCGTGATAAATTGCGCAAGATCAATGTTAGCAACTGCACCATTAGCGCATTGACCCCGTGACGCCGTAATCAGCCTGGCCGCACGGTGCGGCCTCTGCGGCGCCGGATGAGGGACAATGAAAAAGCTCACCATCGCTGCGGCGCTTGCTGCCGCCTCCATGCTCACCGCGCCGGCCCAGGCCGCCAACGCCGACGGCAAGCTGCAGGTCAAGCTCATGGTCACGGGCGTGCTGCCCGATGGCAAGATCGACAAGATCAACACGGTCGTTCCTGCGGTTGCCACCGCGCTGGGCGCGACTCCGGGGACCAAGGCCAACGACAACGTCGTGCCGACCCTGGCGGTCGAATACTACGCCACGCCGAACGTCTCGATCGAAACGATCTGCTGCTTCACCCAGCATCACGTGACCGGCACCGGCTCGATCGCCGGCGCGAACATCGCCAACCATGTGCTGATCCTGCCCGCCACGGTGACGCTGAAGTATCACCTCGATGCCGGCCCGATCAAGCCGTACATCGGCGTTGGCCCGTCGGTGTTCTTCTACATCGATGAAAAGTCGGGCACCGTGCCGACCGCCCTCGGCGCGACCAAGCTGAAGATGGACAACCGCCTGGGCGTGGCCCTGCAGGGCGGCGTGGACGTTCCGCTGGGCGACAGCGGCCTTGGCATCTCGCTCGACGCCAAGAAGTACTTCATGAAGACCAAGACCCACTTCCTCACCGCTGGCGGTGTCGAAGCGCTGTCGACCACCCACAAGCTTGACCCGTGGGTCGTGTCGGGCGGCGTCTACGCGCGGTTCTGATCTGCTGAAAGGCCGGAGCCGGTTCACCCGGCTTCGGCCGCCAGGCTGGCGCGATCGAGGATGACCACCTCGCGCCGCGAAGGCAGGTCGATGATCCCATCGGCCTTGAGCCGGGTAAACTGGCGGCTGACCGTTTCGATGGTCAGGCCCAGAACGTCGGCCACCTGCTGACGTGAAAACGGCAGGGCAAAGCGGCGCAGCGGCATATCCGGCGCATCGACACAGCCCGGCTGGACCAGGCGTTCGGACATTTCGAGCAGGAAGCTCGCCACCTTTTCCCCGGCCGACTTGCGGCCAAGCAGCAGCATCCAGCGGCGGGTGCGATCGAGTTCCGCCAGGGTGCGTTGCAGCAGCTTGTGTTCCAGGCTGGGGTGTTCGCGGGCGAACGTATCGAAGTCCTTGCGGCTGAACACGCAGACCCGCGCATCGGTCAGGGCGGTCACGCCGTGACCAGAGGTCGAGCCGAACGGTCGGCCAATGAAATCGGAAGGATAGACCACGCCAACGATCTGCTCGCGCCCGTCCTCGGTTCCGGTGGACAGCTTGAGCACCCCTTCGATGACGTTGGCGACGAGGACCGAGTCCTCTCCTTCCCACATCAGCGATTCGCCCGGGGCAAGCATGCGCCGCCGGCCGATGTTGCTCAGCGCCTTGAGTTCTTCGCCATCGAGCGACGAGCAGATGGCGCGATTGCGCACAAGGCAGGTATCGCAAGCGGTCATGGGACGTTCCTATGCCGCCAAGCGCCATTTCGCGCAAGCTAGATGATGTCCGCAATCCCCGTCAGAGCAGCGCGCAGCTTGTCCAGCGCCTGGGCTTTCAACTGGTGGACGCGCGGGATCGAAACCTGCAGGGCCTGGGCTATCTCACTGAGATTCAACTCTTCCACGAAGTAGAGCTGGATCACCAGCTGCAACCGTTCGGGCAAGGTTGCGATCGCCTGGGCCACGCCGTGGCGCAGTTCCTCGTCGGCCAGCAGGGCAAAACTGTCGGGGCGCTCGTCGGCAAAGGCCATGTCGCCATCGGAATAGGCCTCGTCAATCGACTCGAAGCGGATCTGCTCGCTCGCCGCGCGCAGGGTGTCGAGCTCCGCCTCGTCCAACCCCAGCGCCACGGCCAGTTCCGCATCGGTCGGCGCGCGGCCAAGTTGCTGGCGCAGCTGGCTTTCCTTTTCCGCCAGCTGGCGGCGGCGCTCCACCGCCCCGCGTGACAACGGCACGTGGCGGCGGATCAGGTCGACCATCGCCCCGCGCACGCGCAGCTTGGCATAGGCGGCAAAACCGTCCTCGGTCGGTCCCGAATGGCGCTGCGCCGCTTCGGTCAGAGCGACCATTCCGGCCTGCATCAGGTCTTCCAGCTCGATCCCCGGACGGCCGCCGCCATGGACGTGCCAGGCCAGCCGGCGGACCATCGGCACGAACCGGCGGATCCGGTCGGCGGCGTCGCTGCGATAGGCGCCGGCGGCCTTCATGGCGGGCGCAAAGCTGCGGTAATCGTGTTTCATGCGGCCAGGCTTTCACTTTGGGCAGGTTGCAGTTCGGGATGGGGCAGCGCGGCCGGTGGCGGCTGCGGCCCGCCAATCACGGCGATCACCTCGATCGGCTGGGAAACGGGCAGTTCGGCAATCGACAGCACCAGGCAGGCCGGTGCGCGCAGCCGCAGCAGGCCGGCCAGCGCCCGGCGCGCGCGCGGCTGGACGATCAGCGCCAGCGGCGGGGCATGGGGCCCACGCTCGGCAATCAGGTGGGCGATGTGTTCGCCGATGTTGCGGGCAAGGTCGGGTTCGATCACCGGCTGGCCCGACACGGGATCGGTCAGGCCCGAAACGATCGCCCCTTCGAGCTGCGCATCGAGGGTCAGGACCGGCAGCCGCTCGCCCGGCGCGCAGATCCGCCCGACGATCAGCGCGCCAAGGTCGGCGCGGACCAGATCGACCATCCGGTCGTGCTCAACAGTCTGCTGGACCGCGTTCGACAGGCTGGACAGGATTGGTAGCGGGTGGCCGATGGGGATGCCGTCTTCCAGCAGCGCGCGCAGCAGCCGGGTCAGCGCGGCCAGCGAAAGCGGCTGGGGCGTAACCGCATCGACCAGCCCGGCGGCATGTTCGCGCACTCCGTCGAGGATCGAGCGGACCTCGTCCGGGCCCAGCAGCGCCTGCGGGCGGTCGCCCAGCAACTGGTTGAGCTGGGTGGCGATGACCGTGCTGGCATCGACCGTCAGGAACCCTTCGGCAATGGCATGGTCGCGCGCGGCGGGATCGATCCACAGCGCCGGGCAGCCGAAGCTGGGATCGACGGTCGGCTCGCCCGACAGCTGGTGCTGGGCGCGCGCTTCGCCGGCATCGATCGCCAGCACCTTGTCCGGCCGGACCGAGCCGCCGCCCAGCGGCACCCCGCCCAGCATGATGCGATAGTCATTGGGCGACAGGTCCAGGCTGTCGCGCACGCGGAACTGCGGCACGACAAAGCCGAAGGCCTGGCTCAACTGCTTGCGCACCCCGGTGATCCGCGCGACCAGCGGCGATCCGCGCCGGTCATCGACCAGGTGAACCAGGCCGTAACCCAGCTCGACCGTGACCAGGGTGTGGTCCGACACGTCTTCCAGCGTGATCCGGCCGGGATCGACCGCCGGGGGAGCTTCGACCACCGGCTCGGGCCGCGCGGCGCGCTTGCCCAGCGCGTGCCACAGCCAGAAGGCGAGGCCCGCGGCGGGCAGGAAGATCGTCTGCGGCATCGCGGGGATCACGCCGATCGCGCTCAGGATCACCGCCACCGGCAGCCAGGTGCCGGGATTGGCCAGCTGGCCGCCGATCTGCCCGGCAAGGTCGCGGCTATCGGACACGCGGGTGACGATCACCGCCGCCGCGATCGACAGCAGCAGCGCCGGGACCTGCGCGACCAGCGCATCGCCCACCGCCAGCGTGATGTATTTCTCCGCCGCCTCGCTGGCGCTGAGGCCATGGCTGATCATCCCCAGCGCGAAGCCGGCGATGATGTTGACCCCCAGGATCAGCAGCGCGGCGATGGCATCGCCCTTCACGAACTTGCTGGCGCCGTCCATCGAGCCGTAGAAGTCCGCCTCGGTCGCCACTTCGCGGCGGCGGGCCTTGGCTTCGTCGGCGGTCAGCAGCCCGGCGGCAAGATCGGCGTCGATCGCCATCTGCTTGCCCGGCAAGGCATCGAGAGTGAAGCGCGCCGACACTTCCGACACGCGGCCCGCACCCTTGGTCACGACCACCATGTTGATGATCATCAGGATCATGAACACGAACAGCCCGACCGCGAAATTGCCCCCGACCAGGAAGGCACCGAAGGCTTCGATCACGTGGCCGGCGGCCGCCCCGCCCTCGTGCCCGTTGACCAGCACCACCCGGGTGGAAGCGACGTTGAGCGCCAGGCGCAGCAGCGTTGCGAATAGCAGAACCGATGGGAAGGAGCTGAAATCCAGCGGCTTTTCCGCGTTCATCGCCGCCATCAGGATCGCGACAGACAGCGCGATGTTGAGCACGAAGAACACGTCGAGCAGAATGGCGGGCGTGGGCACCACCATCAGGCAGATCAGGGTCAGGATCCCGGCGGGCAGCGCAAAGGCGCTGATTTTCATGCGGCTGAACATCGCAGCTTACAGCCCCAGCGCCTGAAGCTTGCCATAGGCCGCGCGGACGTGGCCCGGCACGCCGCCGCCCCCCCCGCCAAGCCCGAAGGTCGAAGCCAGCGTATCCGCCATCGAAGCGCGCGGCGTCGAGGCGTTCCCGCCGGCCATCTGCGCCGCGCCGTGAAATTCGCGCGCAATCGGGCCCAGTGCGGGATCCGGCGCAGCGCTGGCCCACTGCGCGGGCGAAAGCGGCGGCAAGCTGCCATCCCCCATCGCGGCATCAACCTTGCCGCGCATCAACGCCATGACCGCGCCCAGCGAACGCGGGCCGGCATCGTCATAGAAGATCGCCCGGTTGGCCGCCGCCGCATCGGGCAGCAGCGCCGCGGCGCTTTGCGTGGGATCCACCGCCAGCGCCGACAGGAACCGCCCGGCCCCTTCCGCGCCCAGGAAATGCGCCATGTAGAGTTCGGCCGCGTCCGGCTCGCGGCCCAGCCGCTCGCTCAGCGCGGCGCGGTTGTCGCTGGCCAGTTCGGCCGCCATCAGCGCGGACGCCTGCGGATCGAACCGCAGCGCCATGATCTGTGCGCGCAGTGCCGGATCGGCCACCTTGCCGCCGTCGATCGCCGCTTGCGCCCAATCCAGCCCGTGCTCCGCCCCGTGGCGATCGAGCATGGCCAGCCACGTGCCCTTGGTGAACTGGTACAGCCCCGCCGCGCTGGACGTGCCGGCGCGCGCCGTGGGGTTCAGGCTGGATTCGATCTTCGCCTGGGCGAGGAGATAGGAAAAGTCGACGCCCGTCGCCTGGGCGGCGCGGGCGATGGCGCCATGCACCTCGGCGCGCGGGGCGCCGACGGCGGCAGGGCTGGCTATGGCAGGTGTCTGGCTCAAGCCGAATTCCCGATGCGGTTGGACATCGGGACATGTTCAGCAAGGGCCGTGCCAAATGGCCTGGGATCAGCCGCGCGCCCCGGCATAGGTATAGGCGCCGCGCGCCCCGGTGCCCGCCCGGTAGAGCGCCGGACTGCCGGTCAGCGCATCAAGCCGGGCGGCCACGTTGGCCGCGATCAGGTTGCGAACCTGGCGGTTTACCTCGTTCAGCCGCCGCGCGGCGTCGAGCAGGCCGCGGCACTCCTCGTCGAGCGCAAAGCCATCGGCGAAGGGGCCGGTTTCATCCAGCGTGCCACACAGCGCGATCTTGTCCTGCGAAGCGCCGATGATCGCATCCAGGTCCAGTCCGGCAAGGGCCTGCCGTTCAGCCTGCAGGACGGCAATCATCTGCCGCAGGTTGTCGCGCAGCTCGCTCGATGCACTCATTGTCCGCTCCTCAGCAGCATTCCGGCTGCGATCATGGCATCGGCCACCCGCATCGGGATGACCGGATAATTGCCGCTTTCGATTGCCTTGCGGATCTGCGCGACGCGTTCGGCATCGACCGGGGCTGCGCCCGGATCGCGCGCCGCGCTGCGTTCGACGGCAACCGTATCGGTGCTGGCAGCCGGACTGGCCTGGCTGTCCTTAGCTCCGGCGGCGCTGCGCACGCTCCGCGCATCCACCGCGCCGACGGCGCGAGCCGCTGGAAGACCCGCAGGTCCGATTTCGATGGGAGGCATGGTGCCGCTCCTGGTTTGACTACGCACCCAAGGACGGCAGGTCCGCCTGGCATTTAAGCCCGGCGGCAAGAAAATGCCGCTTTACGGCAAATCGATTCCGGCCAGCCCCGGGCGCAGCACCCGCGCGCGCAGCGGCTGGGCGCCCTGGCCCAGCGCGCGCACCTTGATCCAGGCGCCGACGGGGCCGGATTCCAGCGCCTCGCCCGGCTGGGCCACGGCAAAGCCATCACCGCTGACCGCAATGCTGATCGCATCGCCGCGGGCAATCGCCGGGGCTGCGGCCTTGTCGGCGCCGGCGCCCAGGATCGGGACGTAGAGCCGCCAGCCGCCTGCCACAGGGCAATCGACCTGGACGCGGTCCTGCGCCGCGCCATACCAGCTGAGCGCCAGCGGCACGCCGCAGCGCCCCAGCCGCAGCCGCCGGTCAACCGGCGCGGCAGCCCCGCCCGGTGCGCCCAGCGGCGCCCCGGCAAAGCGGGCCACCGCCGCGTCGATCGCGGACAGGTCGGCCAACGCCGACTGGGCCAGCGCGGGTGCGGCGAGCAGGAGGGCGGACAGCGGGATCAGGTGCTTCATCATCGCAGTTACCTTGCAGGAGGGTTTGCTCCAGCGGACTGCAAGGGGCGTGCCATGTCGGGCGACCGGTCATAGGTCAGCGTGGCGAAGGGGGCGCCGGCATTGCCCGGTTCCAGCAGGATCCGCGCCGACCGCCCGGCGGCTGCGGCCAGGTGCAGCGCCTCGCCCGGTGCGGCCGCGCTGCCGACGATGGTCAGGCGCTGGCGGGGATCGCTGGGCTGGCTGGTCAGCCACTGGCCCAGCGTGGGCCCGCCCGCCACGCCCCGCCAGACCGCGATCGGCTCGCCCAGCGCGGGCGCGGCCAGCGGGACCGGCACCGGAGGCGGCGCGGACGGCGCAGGCGGGTGTGGATCGGCGGGCGCATCGTTCACCGCCGCCGCCGTGATCATGAACAGGATCATCGACAGGTCGGTCATCACATATTGCCAGCCGGTCCCGGCGCGGGCCTTCATACCAGTTCCAGCGCCACCGGGCGGCGCGGCGCAGTGCGGCGCGGCGGGATCGATCCGGCGACCTGCGCGGCCAGCCATTCGATCACGTCCTGCCGCGCGGCCTCCTCGGCGCTGGCGGCGCGCTCAACCACGCGGGCCAGCGGGGCGAGCAGCAAATTGGCGGTGAGCAGCCCGTATAGCGTGGTCACCACAGCCATGCCGATCGCCCCGGTAAAGGCCCCGCGCGCCAGCCCATCGGCCGGCAGCTGGCTGAGCGAGACTAGCGTGCCTGCCAGCCCGAACACCGGGGCCAGTTCCGCCGCCTGGGCCAGGGTGCGCACCGCGCGTTCGCTCTGCGCCAGCCGCCGCGCCTTGTGCGCCTCGTGCCGGTCAAGCAGCGCGCCGAGCGAGCGGCTGGCGATCAAGGCCTCGGTCGCCTCGTCCAGTTCGGCATCGCCCAGTCGGCGCGGCTCGGCGCGCAGCAGGCCGTCCTGGCGGATCTGCTGGACCTGCACCGCCAGTTCGGCACGGGAGGCGGCGGCATCGAAGGCTGGGCGGCGCAGCTGGACCAGCTTGGCCAGCGTGATCCGGCAATCCGCCAGGCCGCAGCGCAGCACGGTGGCCAGCGCGGTCCCGCCCAGCACGATCAGGGCCGATGGACCGTCCACCAGGTTCAGCAGGTTCATGGCCGTGGCACTCCTTCCCCTGCCAGAACGGCAACGCGGCGGCGGATTTTCCCCCTGCGGTCGAATTTTGCCGGATCGCGGCAGGATCTTGCCGCCCCGCCTTGCCGTCAGCGGGGTCAACAGGCCGCTTTGCCCAATTGGCACGCCCCTTGCTGAACATGGCGCGACGCAATGCAACTGGAGCCGATGCGATGGCTGATAGTCTGTTCGGAATTCATGGCCTGGCGCTCGAACTGCGGTCCGAGCGGCTGGGGCTGATCACCTCGAACATCGCAAATGCCGGGACCCCCGGGTACAAGGCGCGCGATTTCGATTTCGCCGCGGCGCTGAAGGCGCGCAGCGAGGGGCTGGGCAAGGACCAGGCCGTCACCCGCGCCACCTCCTACCGCGTGCCGGTGATGCCCAGCCTGGATGGCAACACGGTGGAAATGGCCACCGAGCAGACCGCCTTTGCCGAAAATGCGGTAGGCTACCAGGCCACGCTCGGCTTCATTCGCGGGCGGGTCGATACGATCACCCGCGCGCTGAAGGGCGATTGACCGTGGCAGGCCCCCTGACCCTGTTCGATGTCGCCCAGCGCGCCATGTCGGCGCAGCTGGTGCGGATGAACGCCGCCAGCTCGAACCTGGCCAACGCCGGGTCGATCAGCGCCACCGAAGGCGAGGCTTACCGCCCGATCCGCGCGGTTTTCGCGACAGAAATGGACAAGGCGAGCGGCTTGGCCACGGTGCGCGTCGGCGCGGTCCAGCGCGACACCGTGGCCCCGCTCAAGCAGCACAATCCCGATCACCCGCTGGCCGATGCCGAGGGCAATGTCTGGGCCGCCCCGGTCGATGAAAACGCCGAGATGGTCGAGATGCTGGATGCCTCGCGGCAGTACCAGAACATGATCGAGGCGCTGTCCACCGCCAAGCAGCTGATGCTCGACACGATGAGGATGAAATAACCATGATTTCAGCAGTTTCCACCGCATCGGCAAGCAGCCCGGCGGCACCGAAAAAGACCACGCTCGGCCAGGCCGACTTCATCAGGCTGATGACCACCCAGATGAAGCTGCAGGACCCGCTGGAGCCGGTCGATAACAAGGAAATGATCGCCCAGATGGCGCAGTTTTCCTCGCTTGCGGGGCTGGGCGACATCAACGCGACGCTGCAGGCGATCTCCACCCAGCTCGCCCAGGTCATGGCCGCGCAGCAGGCCGCACAACCCACCCAGAACAACGCCTAGGAGACGCACCATGTCGTTCTACACCTCGCTCAACGGCCTCAAGAACGCGCAGACCGAGCTGTCGGTCATTTCCAACAACCTGGCCAACGCCGAAACCACCGGGTTCAAGAAAAGCCGGATCAACTTTGCCGACATCGTCGCCGGTTCGGCCAGCAGCAATCCCAAGCTGGTCAAGGGCATCGGCTCGACCGTCCAGTCGATCGACCAGAACTTCTCGCTCGGCCCGATCCAGCAGACCGGCTCGTCGCTCGACATGGCGATCAACGGCGAAGGCTTCTTCGCCAAGGTCAACCCGGTGACCGGCAAGACCTTCTATACCCGCAACGGCAACTTCAGCATGGACGGGGCCGGCTATATCACCGACACCACCGGCAGCCGTCTCCAGGTCCTGCCGGTCGATGCGGCGGGCAACGTCACCTCGACCACGCCGATCGACGGCCAGGCCCCGGTGACCAACGCCGCCGGATCGGACTTCGTTGCGGTGCAGATCAAGCAGGACGGCTCGGTCATCGCGTCCTACGCCGATGGTTCGAACACCAATATCGGCAAGATCGCGCTGGCCAACTTCGTCTCGCCCGGCGGCCTGCTGCAGACCGGCGGGCAGGACTGGCAGGCCACCGGGATTTCCGGCACGGCCAATTACAACCAGCCCGGCGCGGGCCGCTTCGGCACGATCCTGTCGGGCAGCCTGGAACAGTCGAACGTCGACATTGCCGAGGAAATGGTCGGACTGATCACCGCCCAGCGCTATTTCCAGGCCAATGCCAAGGCGATCGATACGGCCACCCAGCTGTCGCAGACCATCGTCAACCTGCGGACCTGAGGCACTGATCCATGGACCGCATGATCTGGACCGCCGTCACCGGCATGAACGCGTCGATGGCGCGCCAGCGGATGATCGCCAGCAACATGGCCAACGCGCAGACCATCGGCTTTCGCGCCGAGGTGATGCGGGTCACGCCGATGACGCTGCAAGGCCCCAGCCTGGAAGCCCGCGCGATGACCGATGCCGAGGTCCACGGCGCGATCATGACCCCCGGTCCGATCACCGGCACCGGCCGCGCGCTCGACGTGGCGGTGGAAGGCGACGCGCTGCTGACCGTCCAGGCACTTGGCGACGAGGAAGCCTATACCCGGCGCGGCGACCTGTCGATTTCGCCGAACGGACTGCTGGTCAACGGCGAGGGCTATCCCCTGGTCGGCGAAGGCGGCCCGATCAGCCTGCCGCCCGGCAGCGACGTGTCGATCGGCCCGGACGGCGCCGTGCTGGTGCGCGACCGCGCCAATCCCGAAGCCCCGCCCCAGCAGGTTGACCGGCTGAAGCTGGCGAACTGGCGTGGCTCCAGCGTGCTCAAGGGCCTGGACGGGCTGTTCCGGGTCGAAGGCGGCGGCGCGCTGCCGCGCGACGATGCTGCCCGGCTGGTGTCCGGCAGCCTTGAACAGTCGAACGTCAAACCCAGCGAAGTGCTGATCGAAATGGTCGAGGCCCAGCGCCTCTACGACATGCGCACCAAGCTGGTCGCCACCGCCAAGGAACTGGACGAAGGCGGCGCCAGCCTGATGCGACTTAACGGATAACAGGAGACCCCCCATGCCCGCTTCCGCCCTGCACGTCGCCCGCACCGGCCTTGAGGCCCAGGACACCCGCATGCGGGTGATCGCCAACAACCTGGCGAACATCGGCACCACCGGCTTCAAGCGCGACCGCGCCAACTTTGCCACCCTGGCCTATCAGGATGCCCGCGTTGCCGGGCAGCAGAGCAGCACCGAAACGGCCTATGCCACCGGGCTGAACCTGGGCACCGGGGTGGGGATCCAGTCCACCACCTCGATCACCACCCAGGGCACGCTCAGCACCACCGGCAACGCGCTCGACCTGGCGCTGGACGGCGAAGGCTTTTTCCAGGTGCAGCTGCCCGGCGGCAAGCTGGGCTATACCCGCGCCGGCAATTTCAGCCGTTCGGCGGAAGGCCAGCTGGTCACCGCGCAGGGCTATGCGGTGCTGCCCGCAATCACCATTCCCGAAGGCGCCAGCGCGATCACCATCGGCGCGGACGGGACCGTTTCGGCCAATACCGCCGGGGCGAGTGCGCCGGTCGAACTGGGCCAGATCACGCTTGCCAGCTTTGCCAACCCGGCCGGGATGCAGGCGCTGGGCGACAATTACCTGGGCGAAACGGCGGCCAGCGGCCCCGCGCAGATCGGCCCGGCCGGCGATGCCGGGCGCGGTTCGATCCGCCAGGGGATGCTGGAAGCGAGCAACGTCAACGTGGTCGAGGAACTGGTCGACATGATCGAATGCCAGCGCGCCTACGAGATCAATTCCAAGATGATCTCGGCGGTCGATGAAATGCTCAAGAACGCGAACCAGACGCTGTGACCATGACCCGCCAGCTTTCCCCGCTGCTGATCGCCGTGGCCGCCGCACTGGCGACCGCCGCTGCCAGCCCCCCGGCCCAGGCCGCCAACAAGCCCAAGCCCGGGTTCGAGCCCGCCCTGCCCGCCGCCCCGCCTCCGGCCCCGGCTGGCAGCGGGGCGATCTTCAACGTCAATGCCGGCTATGCGCCGCTCCACAACGGCAACCGCGCCCGCGCGGTGGGCGATCCGATCACCATCCAGCTGGTCGAAACCACTACCACCAGCAAGAGCGCCGGATCGAAAACCCAGCGCAGCGGCGGGGCCAGCATCATCCCGCCCACGGCCGGGCCGCTCGGCTTCCTCAACCCCAATGCCCTTAACGCATCGAGCCAATCGTCGTTCAACGGCCAGGGTAACGCCTCGCAGACCAGCACGCTGGCCGGCGAAGTGTCCGTCACAATCGCCGAAGTGCGCCCAAACGGGACCGCACTGGTGCGCGGAGAAAAGCGCTTGTTGCTGAGCCAGGGCCAGGAATGGATCCAGTTCGCCGGGATCGTGCGGCTGGCCGATGTGGATGCGGACAACCGCATCCTGTCCAGCCGCGTGGCCGATGCGCGGATCGAATATGCCGGCAACGGCAGCGTCGCGCGCGCCGGCAAGGAAGGCTGGCTGAGCCGCTTCTTCAACCTGATCAGTCCGTTCTGAGGGGGATGCGCGCCATGTTGATCCGCCTCATCGCCCTGATCGGGATTACGCTGGCCCTCCTGCTGCCGAGCGGCGCGCAGGCCGAACGCGTGCGCGACCTCGGCACGTTCCAGGGGGTGCGCTCGAACCAGCTGACCGGCTACGGGATCGTCGTCGGCCTGGCCGGCACGGGCGACGACAGCCTGGAATATGTCACGCAGGCGATGCGCGGCGTTTCGGGCCGGGTCGGCGTGCAGCTGCCCGCCGGGATCAATCCCAGCCTGAAGAACGCCGCCGCGGTGATGATCACCGCCGATCTGCCCGCCTTTGCCAAGCCGGGCCAGCGGATCGACGTGACCGTTTCCGCCCTGGGCAAGGCCAAGTCGCTGCGCGGCGGGGCGCTGATCCTGACCCCGCTGTATGGCGCCGACGGGCAGATCTATGCCATGGCGCAGGGCAATCTGGCCGTGGGCGGCCTGGGTATTTCCGGGGCGGACGGATCGAAGCTGACCGTCAATGTCCCCACCGTCGGCCGGATTGCCGATGGGGCCAGCGTGGAACGCGCAGTCGCCACCGGGTTCGACAGCGGCGATACGCTGCGCTGGAACCTGTTCCAGTCCGATTTCCTGACCGCCGCGCGGGTGCGCGATGCGGTCAACCGGCAGTTCCCCGGCACCGCCTCGGTCGAGGACGGCGTGACGCTGGCGCTGCGCCTTCCGGCCGGGGCCGATGCCCGCGCCAGCGTGATGGCCGCGATCGAGATGCTGGACGTGACCCCGGCGGAAACGCCCGCGCGGGTGATCGTCAACAGCCGCACCGGCACGGTGGTGATCAACAACGCTGTGCGCCTGTCGCCCGCCGCGATCAGCCACGGCAAGCTGACCGTGCGGATCGATGAAAAGCCCCAGGTGGTCCAGCCCGCGCCGTTCAGCCAGGGCCAGACCGCCGTGCAGCAAAACAGCCAGCTGTCTGCCGAGGAGGAAGGCCGCAAGGTGGCCCTGTTCAAGCCCGGCGCCTCGCTCGCCAAGCTGGTCGATGCGCTCAACCTGCTGGGCGTCAGCCCGTCGGACCTCGTCGCGATCCTCGAAGCCTTGAAGCAGGCCGGGGCGCTCAAGGCGGAAATGGTGGTGATATGAGCCCGGTGTCCTCCCCCCTCCTGGCCCAGGGCAGCCTGGTGCAGAGCCATGGCACCCAGCGCGAGCAGCTGGCCGGGGCCGCGCGCCAGTTCGAGGCGATTTTCGTGCGCCAGATGCTGGCAGCCGCGCGCAAGGCCGATTTCGGCGATCCGCTGTTTGGCGGCCAGGGCATCGACACCTTCCGCACCATGCAGGACGAACACTTTGCCGATGTCTCGGCCAAGTCGGGCGCGTTCGGCCTCGCCGCCCAGATCGAGGCGCAGCTGGCGCGCTTCGTGGACAAGGGGGCCTAGGCCATGGCCAGCGACCTGTTCTCGATCGGCTCCAGCGGGCTCAAGGCCGCGCGCGCCGGGCTGGAAGTGACCAGCCAGAACATCGCCAACGCCGCGACCGAAGGATACGTGCGGCGCAGCGTCAGCCTGGCGGAAATGGCGGCGGCGGGGGGCTATTCGCGGCTCGGCGATCTGTCGCTGTCGGGCGTGCGGGTGGCCGGGATCCAGCGCAACGCCGATGTGTTCCGCCAGGCGGAAATGCGCCGCACCGGGGCCGATGCGGCGCGCGCCGGGGCGGAACTGACCGGGTTCGAGAATCTCGAGGCCGCGCTCGACCAGTCCAACGTCTTTCCGGCGATGACCGCGTTTGAAGGCTCGCTCCAGCGGCTGCTGGCCGATCCGGTCGACCCGTCGCTGCGCGCCGCCGTGCTGGAAGATGCGCGCACCGCCGCGCGTACCTTCAACATCGCCGCCAATGCGCTCGACAACGTGGGCAAGGGCCTGCGCTTTGAAGCAACCGACGCGGCCGCGCAGGTCAACGGCCTCGCCAGCGAGCTGGCACGGGTCAACCTGCAGCTGAACCGCACCGCGGCCGGCACCAGCGACCAGACCATGCTGCTCGACCAGCGCGACCAGCTGATGCAGCAGCTGTCCGGCCTGGCCGACATTGCCACCACGATCGGCGCCGACCAGACGGTCGAAGTGCGGATCGGCGGCGCACCGCTGGTCCAGGGCGGCAGCGCCAAGGCCTTTGCCATGGCCACCGCTGGCGACGGGACGATTTCCTTCACGCTGGACGGCGCGCCGGTGACCGTTTCAAGTGGTTCGCTGGCCGGCAAGGCGCTGGCGCTGGTCGCCGTGCGCGACAACAGGACCGCGCTTGATGACATCGCCGACAAGCTGGTCACCGCAGCCAACGGCGCGCAGACCGCCGGGGCGGCGCTGGATGGCAGCGCCGGGCAGCCGCTGTTTTCGGGCAGCGGCGCAGGCGGGATCGCGCTGGCGCTGACCAGCGGCAGCCAGCTTGCCACGGCCCCCGCCGGCGCGGGTCCGGGCAGCCGCGATACCGCCAACCTTGAAGCGCTGCGCGGCGCCCTGACGGGTGCGGGCGTGGCCAACGATCTCGACGGGATGCTGTTTGCCGTGTCGAGCGGGGTGGCCGGGCGCAAGACCACGGCCCAGGCGCTCGATTCGATTTCCAGCGCGGCGCGGATCGCCTTCGAACAGCAAAGCGGGGTCGATCTCGACCAGGAAGCCGCCAACCTGGTGCGCTTCCAGCAGGCGTTCCAGGCCTGCGGCAAGGCGATCCAGATCGCCTCGGACTGTTTCGATACCCTGCTGGCCTTGAAGTGATAGCGGAGCGAGCCCCATGACCCTTGTGAGCACCAGCGCCTTCTACGACCGGTCGACCCGCGACCTGTCGAGCCTGCGCACCCGGGCCGAGGGGCTGCAGACCGCGCTCAGCACCGGACAGCGGCTGCTGAAGCCGTCGGACGATCCGGTCGGCGCGGCGCAGCTGCGCAGCCTGATGCGCGCTGATCACTTCTCGGCGATCGACCAGACCACCGCCGCGCGCGCCGCCAGCGACCTGACCCTGACCGACAGCGCGCTGTCGAACTTCGCCAGCTATGTCATCCGCGCGCAGGAACTGACCACCCAGGCCGCCAGCGGCACGCTGACCGCCGCCCAGCGCAGCGGCATCGCCACCGAGTTGACCGAAATGGCCGGAGAACTGGTCCGCCTGGCCAATTCGCGCGACAGCAGCGGCCACGCGCTGTTCGGCGGGCAGACCGCGGGCAACGCCTATTCACTGACTGCCGCGGGCGCGCTGCAATACGATGGCACCGCCACGGCCACCGAGCTGCCGCTGGGCGATGGGCAGACCGTGACCAAGGGCGTCACCGGCCCGGAATTCCTGAACTTTTCCGGCACCAACCTGCATGCCGTGATCAAGGGTCTGGCCGACGCACTGAGCGGCGGCGCGCCCGATCCGGCGCAGGCCGCGCGCGATGCGCTGGGCCAGCTCGATGCCGGGCTCGATTCGATCACCACCGCGCAGACCGTGGTCGGCGCGCGGCTCAACTGGATCGACCTGGTCGGCGAGCGCCGCACCCAGCAGGGCGAACTGCGCGCCAGCGAGGAAGCCGAGGTCGGCGGGGCCGAACTCGCCTCGACCGTGACCCAGTTGCAGCAGGTGATGACCGTGCTCGAAGCCAGCCAGGCCAGCTTCGCCAAGCTCGCCAGCCTGTCCTTGTTCGACCTGCTGCGCTGATCCGCGCGCGGGCCATTCTTGACGTTTCAATCCCGGGGGTAAGTTACAATGTACGCGGCAATCGGCATGGTCATCCTGGTCGTCATGGTGTTCGGCGGCTTTGCCATCACCGGCGGCGCGCTCGGCCCGGTGATGCACGCCATCCCCCACGAAATGCTGATCATCCTGGGCGCGGCCGCCGGCGCGATCGTCACCGGCAACAACATGCACGGGATCAAGGCCTTCGCGGGCGGATTCGCCAAGGTGTTCAAGGGCCCGCGCCACACCAAGCAGGATCACATCGACGTGATCATCCTGACCACCAAGCTGATGAAGATGCTGCGCAGCGAAGGCCCGGTCGCGCTGGAAAGCCACGTCACCGATCCGTCCACATCGGCCATTTTCGCGGAATTCCCGCGCATCCTGGCCAACAAGGAACTAACCGGGCTGATCTGCGACACGCTGACGCTGATCGTCGTCTCCTCGGGCACGCTCGAAGTGCACGCGGTGGAAGAAGTGATGGACAACGCGATGAAGCAGCACTTCCACGAAATGCACGAACCCCAGCACGCGCTTCAGAACCTGGCCGACGCGCTGCCCGCGCTGGGGATCGTCGCGGCGGTGCTGGGCGTGGTCAAGACCATGGGTTCGATCGACAAGCCGCCCAGCGTGCTGGGGGGGATGATCGGTTCGGCGCTGGTCGGCACCTTCATGGGCGTGCTGCTGGCCTATGGCATCGTCGCGCCGATGGCCGGGCGGCTGAAGCAGGTGATCGAGGCGGACGAGCAGATCTTCCACGCGGTCAAGCAGGTAATCATCGCGAGCTTGCACGGCTGGCCGCAGCCGCTGGTGGTGGAAAGCGCGCGGTCCGGCCTGGGCCACGATTTCCGGCCCGGCCTGTCCGAGCTGCTCGACAGCCTGCGCGGTCGTTAAGCCATGGCTGCCCCGAAAGGCGCGCGCGGCAAGAACGAGCCGCCGCCCCCGCCGATCATCGTCAAGAAAATCACCGTGGTTGCCGGCGGCCACCATGGCGGCGCGTGGAAAGTGGCCTATGCCGACTTCGTCACCGCGATGATGGCCTTTTTCCTGCTGCTGTGGCTGCTGGGCGCGACCACCGACAAGCAGCGCAAGGGCCTGGCCGACTATTTCACCCCCACCCTGGTCAAGCTGAAGGAGCAGAGCGCCGGGTCGAACGGCATGCTGGGCGGTTCGTCGATCACCGATGTCGACAACTATCCCAACCGCGCCGGGCAGACCGGCAACAAGGCCATGACCATCCCGCGCGACACCACCGGCGGGCCGAAGGAAGGCTCGGAAAAGGCCAAGCAGGTCGCCAAGATGCAGGAAAAGCTGGCCGCCAAGCTGCAGGCCAGCGCCAAGCTGGCCCGGCTGGCCAAGCAGGTGCGGATGATCGACACCGCCGAAGGGGTGCGGATCGACCTGGTCGACGATGCCGACTTCTCGATGTTCCAGCTGGGCACCACCGTGCTGACCAGCGATGCGGCCGAACTGCTCGACGTGATCGCCCAGACCGTCGCGCCGGAAATCGGCGCCCTGTCGATCCGCGGGCACACTGACAGCCTGCCGTGGAAGGGCGGCGCGGGCGCGAACAACTGGTCGCTGTCGGCCGGGCGCGCCGAAGCCACCCGCCAGGCGCTGATGCGCCAAGGCATCGCCGAAGCGCGCTTTCGCAAGATCGAAGGCGTGGCCGACCGCGAGCCGCTGGTCCGCGACAAGCCCGAAGACCCGCGCAACCGCCGCATTTCGATCCTGCTGATGCGGTGATCCGCGCCAGCGCGGAGCCGCGCTTAAGCGAATGGAAAGGCTGAACGTTTGCCCTTGTTGAACGCCGTCAAGGCATGATCGCATGGAACAAGGACCAACTGCCAGCACATGTTCCCGCCATCCGCCCCTGCCCGGCACGAACGCGCCTCGACCTGGCTGTTGCGCCAGATTGAATGGCGCCAGTTCGGCCTGCTGACCCGGCAACTGCGCGCGGGCACCTATGCCGGGGCGGCAGTGATCGTGATGACCCTGCTGCTTGCGCCATCGGTCGCGGGATCGGCGCTGGTCGCCGGGATCGCCCTGCTGCGCATGGCGCTGTTCGTGCATGACAACATGCTGGCCCGCACCCTGCAGGAACAGATCGCCGCCGACGCGCCGCGCCGCTCCACGGTGTGGCGGCTGATCCTGCACACGGGGCTGGCCAACATGGTCTGGGGGGCGCTGACCTGGCCGCTCGACATGGCGCATGGGCTTGACCTGATGACGTTCCTGGTAGCGCTGATCGCGCTGTTCTCGATCTGCCTGTCGATCGTTTCGGCCAGCTTCCATCCGGCCACGCTGGCAGCGGCCACGCTGGGCGGCTGCCTGGGGCTGGCGCCCAAGGTGCAGGCCCTGGCCCCGGCCACCGGGCTGCTGCTGCCGCTGGGCTTTCTGATCTATTTCATCACCATCCACTATTTCGCGGGCCAGCTGGGGCGCCAGGCGCGCGGCGGGATCGCGCTGGAAATCCGCCGCCGGCGGATTGCGGGCCGCCTGGCCCAGACCAATACCGCACTGGAACGCGCGCTGGTCCATGCCCACCGCCTTGCCGATCAGGATTCGCTTACCCGGCTGCGCAACCGCCGTGCCCTGGAACAAGCGACCACCACGCTGATGGCCAGTTGGCCCACGCGTCAGGACTTTGTGCTGCTGATCGATGTCGATCATTTCAAGCGGATCAATGACCGCTTCGGCCACGCGATGGGCGATGGTGTGCTGGTTGCCATCGGCACTGCGCTGAACCAGTGGGAAATCGAAGCCGACGGCCGCCTCGCCGGGCGCTGGGGCGGCGAGGAATTCATCGCCGTGGCCGCGCTGGACCACCCTGGTCAGGCGGGCGCTCTTGCCGATGAACTGCGCGAGCGGATCGCCGAGTTGGGAGATGTGCTGCACTGGCCGGGGAAGATCACCCTGTCCGCCTCCATCGGCTGCGCCCCGCTGGCCAGCACCGCCCAGTTCGACGAGGCGCTGCGCCGCGCCGATGCCGCCCTCTATGCCGCCAAGCGCGCGGGCCGCAATTGCTGGAAGCTGGCCGCGTGACCTGTTAGCGTCAGGCCATGCACCTTGCCTTCCTGCTGTTCCCCGGCCTGACCCAGCTGGACCTGACCGGCCCGGTCCAGTTCCTGTCGCGCTTGCCGGGGGCGAAAGTGGACCTGGTCTGGGACAGCCTGGATCCGGTGCCGACCGACGCCGGCTTTTCGATCCTGCCCACTGCCACCTTTTCCCAGGTACCGCGCGCCGATCTGCTGTGCGTGCCGGGCGGGATGGGCGTGGCCGGGGTGATCGACCATGCCCCCGCGCTCGATTGGGTGCGGCAGGTCGGCGGGCAGGCGCAGTGGGTGACCAGCGTCTGCACCGGGGCGCTGGTGCTGGGCGCGGCCGGACTGCTGCTCGGCTACCAGGCCACCACCCACTGGGCCTGGCACGATCTGCTGGCCCTGTTCGGGGCAGAACCGGTCCACGCCCGCCACGTGATCGACCGCAACCGCGCGACCGGCGGCGGGGTGACCGCGGGGATCGACTTTGCCCTGGCGCTGATCGCCGAGATTGCCGGGCCCGACCATGCCCGCGCGGTGCAGCTGGCGCTGGAATACGACCCCGCCCCGCCGTTCGACACCGGATCGCCCGACAAGGCCGGGCCCGCGCTGGTCCAGGTCTATCACGAGCGCGCCCAGCGCCTGGCGCCTAGCCGCAAGGCCGACTTGATCGCGGCGGCGGAGCGGCTAGGGTTCTCACCCTAAAAGATCCGGGGAGGATGATTCTGTGATGGCCGCCGGCCGCTATACCCTGTGGGGCACGCCCCATTCGCTCTATACCGGCAAGGCCCGGTCCTACCTCATCAAGAAGCAGGTCCCCTTTGACGAGGTGATGGCCAGCGATCCGCACTTCATGGGGGAGGTCGTTCCCCAGGTCGGGCATATGGTGATCCCCGTGGTGCGCACGCCCGAGGGCGAGCTGATCCAGGACACCACCGCGATCATCGATCACATCGAAGCGCGGGGCCAGGGCGTGAACCTCGTCCCCACCGGGCCGGTGCAGCGCGTGGTCGCCGAATTTCTCGATGCGTTTGGGTCCAACTACCTGTTGCCGCTGGCGATGCATTACCGCTGGACCTATCGCGAGCGGCAGGAAGCCTTCCTCCAGGCCGAATTCGCCCGCGCGATCCCGACCGCGATTCCCTATGAAAACCGGCTGGCCACGGCGCAGATGCTGATGGGCAAGTTCGCCGGCTTCCTGCCCAACCTGGGGGTCGCGCCCGAAGTGATCCCGGCGATGGAGGACAGCTATGCCGAGCTGCTCGCCGTGCTGGAGGCGCATTTCCGCCTGCACCCCTATCTGCTGGGCGGGCGGCCCAGCGTGGCGGATTTCGGGCTGATGGCCCCGCTTTACGCGCACCTCGCGCGCGATCCGGTGCCCGCCTTCCTGATGCGCACCGCCGCCCCCAGCGTGGCGCGCTGGACCGAGCGGATGAACGTGGCGACGATCCCCGACACAGACTATCCCGATCCCGGCGGCGATTATCCGGCGGATGACGCGATCCCCGAAACGCTGGAAGCGGTGCTCAAGGTGGCCTTTGCCCACTGGGGGCCGGGGCTGGCCGAAGATGCCGCACAGTTCGACCGCTGGCTGGCCGAACTGGACGATCCCGCCACCGGCACCCTGGTATCGAAGGGCGGGGAACGGCAGGTTCACCCCAATGTCGGGCGGATCAGCTATCAATGGCGCGGGGTGACGATGCAGCGCGGCAGCCAGCCGCATTCGCTGTGGCAGCTGGCGCGGGCGCAGGCACTCGCCGCCGAACTGCGGGGCGATGCGCGCAGCCGCTTTGCCGAATTGATGGAACGCACCGGCGGCGCCGCGACCATGGCGCTGGCCACGGCCCGCCCGATCAGGCGCGAGAACAACGTGCTGGTGCTGGGTTGAACAGGGGAAGATGATGGAATTCGATGATGTGATCATGGGCCGCCGCTCGATCCGCGGCTATCTCGACAAGCCGGTCCCGCGCGAGTTGATCGAGGAAGTGCTGACCCTGGCGATGCGCGCGCCCTCGTCGATGAACACCCAGCCGTGGAACTTCCACGTGATCACCGGCGAACCGCTTGCCCGGATCCGCGCCGGCAATACCGAGCGGACCCTGGCCGGGGTCCCCGACAGCCGCGAATTCCGCAAGGGCGTGCCCTTTGCCGGCGTCCACCGCGACCGCCAGGTCGAAGTGGCAAAGCAGCTGTTCGGCGCAATGGGGATCGAGCGCGACGACAAGGCCGCCCGGCAGGACTGGGTCCTGCGCGGCTTTCGCCAGTTCGATGCGCCGGTCTGCGTGATCATCACCTATGACAAGGTGCTGGACGGCAGCGACGACACCCCGTTCGATTGCGGCGCGGTGACCACCGCGCTGGTCAACGCCGCCTGGTCGCGCGGGCTGGGCTGCGTGATCAACAGCCAGGGAATCATGCAGAGCCCGGTGGTGCGCGAACACGCCGGCATCCCCGACGACCAGGTGATCATGAAGGCCGTCGCGCTTGGCTGGCCGGACGACAGCTTCCCCGCCAACGCCGTGGTCCCGCCCCGCAAGAGCGTGGCCGAAGCGGCGACGTTCGTGGGATTTGATTGAGGGATTGATTGTTGCCCGGCTTTCGCCGGTGCGGACAAGGCATCCGCCTTGTCCTGGCCTGGCCGGCCCGCTCCCCCGGCCCAACCACCCGTTCAAGGTAACCTGTGGGTGGTTGGGCGGGGGG
>JAKPAG010000009.1 GCA_029779535.1 Pseudomonadota bacterium
CCGCGTCGAGAAGTCTTGAAATATCGACATATTCCTGCGCCTTCTCTCCTCGCGACAGGCCATTTTGACTCAAACCTCGAAGGTGCGGTTTATGGGGCCTGACCCTAAAGCTCGCGCAGCGCCTGCGCCGGCTTGGCGCGCAGCAGCGGCAGCGATCCGGCCAGGGCAAAGGCGATCACCAGCGCCAGTCCCGCGCCCAGCACGCCCAGCACCTGCGGCCAGTCGGGCAGCCATTCGAATTCGAACAGCTTGACCACCACCACCCAGGCCAGGCCGCTGCCCAGCGCCAGCGCGACGCCGGACAGCAGGAGCGCCAGCAGCCCGTATTCGGCCAGTTGCAGCAGCAGCAATTGCCGCCGGCTTGCCCCCAGCACGCGCAGGATCACGTTGTCGTAAAGCCGGCTTGCCCGTGCCGCCGCGATCGCGCCCAGCAGCACCGCCACCCCGGCCAGCACCGCCACCGATGCCGCCGCCAGGATCGCCGTCGAAACCTGGCGCAGCAGGTCGCGCGCCTGGCGCAGCACGCCGCCCACCTCGATCACCGAACTGGACGGGAATTCGCGCACCAACCGCTGGAGCAGCGGGGCCTTGTCCGCGCCATCGGGTATGTCGACCATCGCCGCCATGTTGTGCGGCGCATCGCTGATCGCATTGGGCGAGAATACCAGGACATAGTTGAAGCCCAGCGAATCCCAGTCGATCCGCCGGAACGAGGCGATTCGCGCGCTGCGCTCCACCCCCAGCAGGCCGACCGTGATCTTGTCCCCCAGCTTGAGGTTGAGGATCTGCGCCAGCCGTTCGTCCACCGATACCAGCGGTTCGCCGGAGTAGCCGGTGGGCCACCACTTGCCCGCCGTGACGATGTTGCCCTCGGGCACCTGGTCTGAATAGGTAAGCCCGCGCTCACCGCGTAGCGGCCAGGCATCGTCGGGAATGCTTTTCAGGCTGGAAACGCGGGTCATCGCACCTTCGGGGCCATAGGCCAGGATCGCCCCGCGCAGCGCCGGGACCAGTCGCACCCTGGCCCCCGGTTCGCTTTGCGTGGCGGCCAGGCGGAACGCGTCGGCGCGGTCCTTGGGCACATCGAGCACGAAATAGTCGGGCGCACGCTGCGGCACCCGCTTGGCGATATTGGCATCGAGCGCGCTTTCGACCGCCGCCAGCAGGACGAAAGCCGACAGGCCAAAGCCCAGCGCCGTCACCAGCGCCCCGGTCTGCGCCGAGGGGCGGTGCAGGTTGGCCAGCGCGAGGCGGAGCAGGGGGCGCTGCGGGCGGGGGGCGCGGCTGGCCGCATGGCGGATCGCCCAGCCCAGCAGCGCGAGGAGGCCCAGCAACGCGGTCGCGCCAGCCAGGAACGTTGCGCTAACCCTGGGCTGCGCGGCCGTGGCCATGGCCAGCGCGGCAATCGCCGCCATGCCGCCCAGCACCGGGACCAGCGCTTCACGCCGCGCGCGCGCCAAGGGGCTGACCCGCGCGCGAAACAGCGCCATCGCCGGAAAGCGGCGCGCGGCCAGCAGCGGCGGCGCGGCAAACACCAGCGCGACCAGCAGGCCATAGGCGGCGGCCCGCGCCAGCGCGCTCCAGTCCAGCACCAGCCCGGGGGCCACGGGCAGCAGCTCGCCCAGCATCCGCGTGAACAGCGGCGTGACCAGCACCCCCACCACCAGCCCCGCCAAGGCGCCGATCAGCGCGGCGCTGGCGACTTGCAACACATAGATCCGGGCAATGTCGCGGCTGGTCGCGCCCAGCACCTTGAACGTGGCAATGCTGCCGCGCCGGGCTTCCATGTAAGAGGACACCCCGCCGCCAATCCCGATCCCGGCAATCACCAGCGCGGCCAGCCCGACCAGCACGAGGAATTCGCCCATCCGGCCGACGAACTGTTCGGCCCCCGGCGCGGCCTTGTCACGCTGGCGATAGGTGAAGCCGGCGGCGGGAAACTTTGCCTTCAGGCTGTCGATCGCGGCCACCGGATCGCTCCCGGCGGGCAGCAGCACGCGGTAACGCGCCCGGTACATCGCCCCCGGTTGGGTCAGCCCGGCGCTAGCCGGGAAACTGTCGGCCACGATTACCGGCGGGCCCAGGGCAAAACCTTCGGACAGGCGGTCGGGCTCGGCCCTGATGATCCCGCCAACCGTCAGCGCCTGCCCGCCGATGGCAAAACTGTCACCACGCTTCACGCCCAGCCGCGCGGCGGCATCGCCGGACAGCCAGGCTTCGCCCGCAGCCGGAGCGCCGACCGTGCGGCCATCGTCCAGTTCCAGCCGGCCGACCAGCGGCCAGGCACTGTCGACCGCCTTCAGTTCAACCGGCGAGGCCAGTTCGCCGCGCGTCGCCATGGCTTGCAGGCGGATCCCGCCCGATACCCGGCCCAGGGCGGCAAAGGCCTTCAGCTCCGCATCGCTGGCGCGGCGCTGCCACACTTCGACTTGCAGGTCGCCGCCGAGGATCGCCTGGCCGCGGTCTTTCAGTTCACGCTCGATCGCGCCGGTCAGAGTGCCGATTGCGGCGAGCGCGCCCACCCCCAGGAACAGGCAGGCGAGCAGCAGCCGCAGGCCCCGGAACCGGGCGGAGAGGTCGCGCCGGGCGATGCGCCAGGCGGTGGACCAGGGCAGGGCGGGCTGGCTCACGCCGGGACCGTGTCGGCAGCGATGCGCCCATCGGCCAGGGTAATCACCCGCTCGCACCGCGCCGCCAGGGCCGGATCGTGGGTGATGATCACCAGCGTCGCGCCAGTTTCGGCGCGGCGGGCCAGCAGCAGGTCCATGATCGCCTCGCCCGTGGCGTGGTCGAGGTTGCCGGTCGGTTCATCGGCAAAGACCAGCGCCGGGCGGGCGGCCAGCGCGCGGGCAATTGCCACGCGCTGCTGCTCGCCGCCGGACAGCTGGGCGGGATAGTGGGTCAGGCGGTGGCCCAGGCCCACCGCGCGCAGTTCCGCTTCGGCGCGGGCGCGGGCATCGGGCAGCCCGGCCAGTTCCAGCGGGGTCATCACGTTTTCCAGCGCGGTCATGGTCGGCAGCAGGTGGAAGGCCTGCAGCACGATCCCGATCCGTCCGCGCCGCGCGGCGGCCAGCGCGTCCTCGTCCAGCGCGGCAAAGTTTGCGCCGGCCACTTGCAGGCTACCGCCGCTGGCGCGCTCCAGCCCGGACAGGACGGCCATCAGGCTGGACTTGCCCGAACCCGACGGCCCCAGCAGCGCCAGGGTCTGTCCCTGGGGCACGGTCAGGTCGATCCCGCGCAGGATTTCGACCGATTGGTCGCCGCTGCCAAGGGTCAGGGTGAGCGCTGAGGCGGAAATCGCGGCGGCGGGCGGCGAGGGGGGGCTTGTCACGCGGGGAGAAGACCTTAGCTGGAGAGGCAAGGAGATGTGCTGCATGAGATGGAAGCGCCTGGCCCGAGTTGCAACCCCCCTGGGCATGGCCCTGTTGCTGGCCGCCTGCGGCAAGCAGGAGGCGGCCGCCCCCGCGCCCGATGCCAGCCTGGCCGCCCCGGCGGACGAGCTGCCGGTGATGGGCCCGGAAGTGCCGGTGCTGGCGCTGGGCGACAGCCTGTTCGCGGGCTACGGGCTTGAACCGGGGCAAAGCTATCCCTCCCATCTCGAAGCGGCGCTGCGCGCGCGCGGGATCAACGCGCGGATCGCCAATGCCGGGGTTTCCGGCAACACCACCGCCGATGGCCTGGCGCGGCTGGATTTCACGCTGAACAGCCAGCCCAAACCCCCGGCGCTGGTGCTGATCAGCCTGGGCGGCAACGATGTGCTGCGCGGCCTGCCGCCTGAACAGACCCGCGCCAACCTCGATGCGATCCTGACCCGGCTGGGTGAACGCAAGATCCCGGTCATGCTGATGGGTATGCTCTCGCCGCCAAATCTGGGGGCGGATTACCGGGCCAAGTTCGATCCGATCTATCCGGCGCTGGCGAAAAAGCACGGCGCCACCCTGGTCCCGTTCTTCCTGCAACCGGTGATGGACAAGCCCGACATGCTCCAGGCCGATCACATCCACCCAACCGTGCAGGGGATCGACCTGATCGTCGCGGCGACGGCGGACAAGGTGGCCAAGGCGCTGCCCAAAGCGCCTGCCTAAATCGGCAGCACGGCCCCGTCGCTGACGCGCCAGACGGCGGCTTCATCGGCAATCGCGCTGAACGGGGCGAGTTCCGTCCCGGTCAGCCAGACCTGCGCGGTGCCGGCGCGCAGCCGGTCAAACAGCGCCTCGCGCCGCACCGGGTCAAGGTGGGCGGCAACTTCATCCAGCAGCAGCAGGCCGGGGCGGGCGTAGTCCAGCAGCGCGGCATGGGCCAGGGTGATCGCAATCAGCATCGCCTTCTGCTCGCCAGTGGAACATTCGGCAGCGGGCTGGTGCTTGCCGGCCATGGTCACGGCCAATTCGTCGCGGTGCGGGCCGGTCAGCGTGCGCTGGGCGGCGCGGTCGCGGCGGCGGCCGTCGCGCAGGGCCTGGGCCAGCTCTGCCGGATCGAGCGGTCCGCCCGGCTGGTAGGCCAGCAGCGGGCGGGCAAACGGCGCTTCTGGCAGTACCGCCAGCGCTTCGGCCAGTCGCGCCACCAGGCGGGCGCGGGCCTGCGCGACTAGCGCCCCGGCATCGGCCAGCTGGCTTTCCAGCGCATCGAGCCAGGCCGGATCTGGTTCCACCGCATCGCCCAGCAGGCGGTTGCGTTCGCGCAGCGCACTTTCCAGCCGGCTGGCGGTGCGGGCGTGACCCGGCTCCAGCGCGAGCACCAGCCGGTCCAGGAACCGCCGCCGCGCGCCCGCGCCTTCGGCGAACAACCGGTCCATCGCCGGGGTCAGCCAGCCAACCGAGAGCCATTCGCCCAGCCGCAGCGCCGGAGCCTCGGCACCGTTCACCTGCACCACACGGCGATTGGGCCGGTCGGGCCGCACCCCGGTGCCAAGCTGCACTTCGCTGGCGAGGTCCGCGCTGACCGCGAAGCCGCCATCGCCGCCGTGGGCGGGAATATCGGCCAATGCCGCGCGGCGCAGCCCGCGTCCCGGGGCCAGCAGCGACAGCGCTTCAAGCACGTTGGTCTTGCCTGCGCCGTTCTCGCCGACCAGCAGGTTGAACTGGCGCGCGTCGTCCAGCCGGCTGGCGGCATGGTTGCGGAACTGGGTGAGGGTAAGCCGCGTCAGCGCCATGCGCGGTCGATAGGCCGCAGCCTGCGCGAAGTCACGCGAAAGGCGCTTGCTGAAAGTTGGGAAAAATCACCAATAGTCAGAAATGAACTGATGGTGCGAAATTCGTTCATGAAGCGGAAAGCCCGGTTTTCCGCGCTTTTTCGAAATTGGCACGCTCCCTGCAGATATTCCTGCATCTGCGGCAAGCGCCGCGAAACAGATTAGACAGGAAGGACCAGACCATGATCTCTCTCAACACGATCGGCGAAAAGACTGTCGCCGCCGCTCTCGCCCTCGTGCTTTCGGTGGTTACCATCCAGGGCACCGTCCACACCCCCAGCCAAGCCCCGGCCCACAGCGCCGGCGCCTATGTGAGTGTCGTCGCGTGAGCGCGGTGGACCGCATGGGTGGCGGCAACACCCCCTCCGGCGGAGGCTTCCGCCTCGACAAGGGCAATGCCAGGTTCATGGGCGTCTGCTCGGGCATTGCGAAGTATCTCGGCTGGGACGTGACGCTGGTGCGCATTGCCTTCGCGCTGGGCACCGTGTTCGGCTTTGGCAGCCTGCTGGTGATCTACCTCGCGATCGGCCTCATCGCGGATTGAGGCCAGCCCAGCGGTGAGGCCCCGTTCCGCAAGGAGCGGGGCCGAGGGGCAGGACCCTAAACCGCATCCGCCTTGGCAAAGGGCGAGAAATCGGTGCCATCGTCGAACACGTCGACGCCTTCGCGCGTCTTGAACCAGCCGACCACGGCATAGGTCACCGGCGTCAGCAGCGCTTCCCACAGCACTTTCAGCAGCCAGTTGGTGACCATCACGGTCAGCACCTGCTCGTTCGACCAGATCCCGAAGAAGGCCACGGGGTAGAAGATCAGGCTGTCGACCGCCTGGCCGAACACGGTCGAGCCGATCGTGCGGCTCCACAGGTGCCTGCCGCCGGTCAGCAGCTTCATCTTGGCCATGACGAAGCTGTTGACGAATTCGCCCGCCCAGAACGCCAGCACCGATGCGGCGACGATCCGCCAGGTGTTGCCGAACACGCTTTCATAGGCGGCCTGTCCGTCCCACCCGGCGGCGGGCGGCATGGCGACCACGACAAAGCTCATGAAGGCCATGAACAGCAGCGCGGCAAAGCCCGTCCACACGCAGCGGCGGGCATTGGCATAGCCGTAGACCTCGGTCAGCACGTCGCCCAGGACATAGCTGATCGGGAAGAACAGGATCCCCGCGCCAAAGGTGTAGCCATTGATCGTGGCCAGCTTGCTCGCCCCGATCAGGTTCGACAGCAGCAGGATCGCGACGAAGGCCGCCATCAGGTAGTCGAAATAGCGGAAGTGACGGCGCGCGCCGGCCTGGCCATCAAGGCGGGAAAGGTTCTGGGTCATGGAAACCAGCCTAACCCCGTTTGCACGCCGCGCAAACCCTGCCTATGAGGACACCCGCGCGCGCCCGTAGCTCAGCTGGATAGAGCACCTGCCTTCTAAGCTGGTGGTCGCAGGTTCGAATCCTGCCGGGCGCGCCATACCTTTTTCAAGCATCGAAACGTCCCCTAACATATTGAAAGGCATAGCCAAAATGGGTGTTCGAAAACCCGTTTTCCGGTCATATGCCAACTGGCTCGGAAAGGTTAGTTTAAGGGCCATTCGCTTGTCGGTCAGGCTCTCGCTTTTCCAGAGATTCCAAGGGCTTGCGAGGAACTGCAAGGCAGTTCGAAACGATTCATCGAAATCTTTGACAGGCTTGTCACAGGCAAGCAGTTGCTCACGCAGAAGGAGCTTGCGGCTTTCGAGTTCGGCGACGCGCCGCTCATACGCCTGAATGACCGCCGCGCTTTCGGCTTCGACGATCCGGTCGAGAAGCTGCGCAACCTTCTTATCGATTGAAGCAAGTTCATCGCCAATCGCCTTCTTAGTCTCGCCAGCTTTCATGATTTGGCGATTCCAGAGATTGCGGAAGGCATCCGTCGCGAGTTCGACGAGCTGGCGCGCGGGCGTCAGGCTTTGCAGCATCGCTTCGAAGGCATCCTCCATCTTGGCCCGTGGCACCGACTTCGCATAGTCGGAGCAGCCCCTATGGCGGCAGAGATAATAGGGGTAATGCCCGTTCTTGCCCTTGCTCCAATTGGCGGTCATCGGCTGATCGCATGATGCGCAACACACGAAACCACGAAGCGGGAAGGCTTCATTGAGATCAGCGCGCACAGGCGCGCGCGGCTTCTCGTTCAGCTTCTCTTGGACAGCATTGTAGGTTTTCACCGACACGAGCGGCTCATGCTGCCCCATGCGCGGCGTGATGTTCCAGTTGGGAACCGTGACGATGCCCGCATAAAGCGGCTGCGTCAGAATCTGATGGACGCGCTCGATGGTCATCGTGCCGTCGCGCTGTTTCGGGATCGCGGGCTGCGCTTCCAGAAACCGCATCACTTCGGCTTGGCTGGAAAACCGGCCACGCGCGAAGCCTTCGAGAGCTTCGGCGATAACCGACGCCACCGGCTCGCTGCGATGGAGCATCTTGCCGCCCGAAGGGCATGGACCGTAGCGATAGCCCCACGGGGCTTGGAAGGCCCAGAAGCCGCGTTCGACGCGGGCCGTCATACGATTGAGGGTTTGCTCTGCATTTTTCTGGCGCGCGTGCTGGCTGACACACGCAAGCAAATTTTCGACGAGCTTGCTGTCGCTATCCTCGCCAAATTCGATGGACGGCGATTCCAGCGACGCGCCGGTCGATCCGATCTCCGCACGGAGCTGGATATGCGCTTCGATCCCGCGAGCGAGCCGCGAGATGTCGTCGATCACCACGACATGAGAATGTTTGCGTGTCTTGCGAAGGTAGGAGAGCATCGCATCCATGCCGGGGCGCTTGGCGACGCTTCCCGACATATCGTCTTTGAATATCTCGACGACCTCATAACCCTTATGTTCGCAGTAGAGACGGCAACGCTGCTCCTGCGACGACAATCCATCGGTTCGCGTGGTCTGCTGCGCAGATGACACACGGGCGTAAATGACGGCTTTTTTCTGTTGAGCCTCGTTCATGGCGCAAGTCCCTCGTTTTCATTTTTTGTGATTGCGCCCTCGCATCCGAGGTCAACGAGCTTGGCATTTCCAAGAGCCGGAATCTTATCACAGGCACCCCGCCTATGAGAAGATTGAAGTTCAATTTGTTGAACCGGATGCTGACCCCACGCAGCATCGACGAAGGCTTGCATCATGTTGACGACAATCATGATGGCGTCTGTTGATTGCCGCTGAGAAGTGACCCGGGGAGGCCAGTAATTTCCACTGAGAAGTGACCCATGTTTGAACACGTCCCTGGCTTTGAAGAGCGGGGGACCATGGAGTGTTGGACATGGCATTATTGAGCGTTATCCGGCGCTGGCATTACCGCGATCATCTGTCGATCCGGGAGATAGCCAAGCGCACCGGTTTGTCCCGT
>JAKPAG010000040.1 GCA_029779535.1 Pseudomonadota bacterium
CAGAAGGGTTCGCTGGTCGCGGCTGACCGCCTCCGGTTCGACTTCTCGCACCCCGCTGCGCTGAGCGCCGAGGACATTGCCGCGATCGAGGCCGAAGTGAACGCGGAAGTGCGCGCCAACGATCCGGTCGTCACCCGGTTGATGAGCCCGGATGACGCGATTGAGGCCGGGGCCATGGCGCTGTTCGGCGAAAAGTATGGCGATGAAGTGCGCGTGCTGAGCATGGGTCGCAGCGCTGCGGGCCGCAATTACTCGGTCGAACTGTGCGGCGGGACCCACGTGCGGGCGCTGGGCGATATCGGGGTGTTCCGCATCGTTTCGGAAAGCGCGGTCAGTTCCGGCGTGCGCCGGATCGAGGCGCTGACCGGCGAAGGCGCGCGCCAGTGGCTGGTCGGGCGCGAGGATACGCTGAAGGGCGTGGCCGGCCTGCTCAAGACCACGCCGGACGAAGTTGCGGCCCGGGTTGCCGCGCTGGTCGAGGAACGCCGCAAGCTGGAACGCGAGTTGGCCGAAGCGAAGAAGGCGCTGGCGCTGGGCGGCGGCGGCGCTGCGGCTGCCCAGGCGGCTGACGAGGAAGTGGCCGGAGTGAAGTTCTCGGGCCAGGTGCTCGACGGGCTTGATCCCAAGGAACTGCGCGGGCTGCTCGACCAGGCCAAGCAGCGCATGGGCAGCGGCGTGGCCGCGATCGTCGCAGTCAATGATGGCAAGGCCAGCATCGCCGCGGCGGTGACCGAGGATCTGATCGGGCGCGTCAGCGCGGTTGACCTGGTGCGCGCCGGGGTCGAGGCGCTGGGCGGCAAGGGCGGCGGCGGCCGTCCCGACATGGCCCAAGGCGGCGGTCCGGATGGCAGCAAGGCGGCCGAGGCGATCGCTGCGGTGCGGGCAGTGCTGGCGGGCTGAGCCGCCGGCTTACTGTCCGCTCGTTCCGCCGACCAGCAAGCGTCCGTGGCGCGGCTGGATCGGCCGGGCGTTGTCGCCGATGATGGCGTGGATTGCGGCAATCTGCGCGGCGCTGGCCGCGACCGGCTGCATCGCCACATGCCAGCGCACGCCTTCGCTGCACGGCGGCGTGGTCAGCGATCCGTCATAGCGCCACACCGCCAGGTCGGACGGCAGCAGCCGCGCCGGGTCCAGCGTGACGCCATCGACCAGGCGTGCGGCGGCTTCACTGCGCGGGGCGGCCTTGATGATTTTGTCCAGTTCCGGATTGTGGGCGCCTTCCTCGAACAGGACGCCCAGCACGGCCAGGTTGCCGGCGTAGTCGGTATGAACGAAATGGGCGACCATCGGATAGGGTACGCCATAGATCGTTTCTTCGGACGGCGTGTGGAAATGCGCCTGGACCAGCTTGTAGCGCGCAATGCCGCTCGACAGGATCGAACCTTCGGGGAAGTTGACCTGGATGGTGTGGCCATTGTTCAGCACGCTCATCGTTCCGGGACGGTAAGCGGTGCGGACGTTGATCTGCCCCTGGATGTCGGATGCGCCCAGATCGATCGGTGATTGCATGTGCCCGGTCTTGCACTGGCGGAAGCCATCGGCGAGGTCGCCCCAGCTGTCCGGCCCCGTCGCGCCGGAATAGGTCCAGTGGACCGGCCCGCCAGCATGGTCGGGGGCCTTTTCGCCGGAATGCACGGCTGCGGGCTTGCCCTTGGCGGCGGGGGCTTGGGGGGATGCGGCCAACGCTGATGCGCACAGCGCCAGCGGCGCGGCGATCAGGCTGGTGAAACGGGCCGGTTTGATCATGGCGGATCCTTGTTGCAGCGGGTCTTTTCGCCCGCGCATAGGGACTGCCGCCTAAGCTGGATCGAACGGCACGATCCGCAAGGTTGCCTAGTGATCCCTAAGGCTTGCGCTTTTCAGGCGGGGCAGCTCGTCCAGCTCGCCTTCTTCCATCAGGCGGGTGCGGAATTCGTCGCGCTTTTCGTGAATGCTGGCGATGACCGGGCCCATCGGCACGCCCAGATCGACAAGCACCGCCTCCGACAGCTGCAAGGAGGATTCGAGTGTCTCCGGCACGGCGAGGCTGGCGCCGGCGCGGTACAGCGCAGCGGCATGGCCGACATCGCGCGCGCGGGCGATGATCGTCAAGTCGGGGTATTGTTCGCGCAGCTTGCGCACCAGCCGCTGTGCGCCGACCGGTTCGTCCATGGTCAGGATCACGGCGCTGGCCTGTTCCACGCCCAGCCGCGACAGGGTGCCGCTTCGCGCCGCATCGGCAAAGCGCGCATTGTGTCCGCGCCCCGTTGCTTCGCGAACCTGGTCGGCATCGGAATCGATCATCAGGTAGGGCTTGTGATGGGTTTCCAGCATGTCGGCCACCAGCCGACCGACGCGGCCGCAGCCGACGATGATCGCGCGGCCTGCGTCCCCAGTGGCATCCTCACCGGCCTGCCGCATCGCCCGTTCATGATCGACCGAGCGTCCGACCCGCCGCCCGAGCCAGGCGAGGATCGGCGTTACGGTCAGCCCCAATGCGGTCACGATCTGCCAGAACTGGGCGGTGCCCGGCTGGATCAGTGCCGCGCTGCTGGCGGCGGCCAGCACGATCAGCGTTGTTTCCGATGGGCTGGCCAGCAGGATCCCGGCTTCGGTCGCGGTCCCGGGGCGCGCGCCCATCAGGCGCAGGGCAAAGGCGGTGACCATGGCCTTCAGCACCAGCACCGCCAGGGTTGCCGCCAGCACGGTCCACAGGCTGTCCCAGACCACGCGCAGGTCGATGCTCATGCCCACGGTCAGCAGGAACACGCCCAGCGCCAGCCCCTTGAACGGGGCGGTGAAGGCTTCAACCTCGGTATGGTATTCGGTCTCGGCGATCAGCAGGCCCGCCAGCAGCGCGCCCATCAGCGGCGACAGGCCAACCGCGCCGGTAGCCAGGGCGGCGACAATCACCACCAGCAGGCTAGCAGCCATGAACAGTTCCGGACTCTTCGTGCGGGCGGCCTGCGCGAACAGCCGCGGCAGCAGCAGGCGGCCCAGCACCAGCAGCAGCGCCACCACCAGGGTGCCCAGCGCCAGCGTGCGGCCAAGCGCCGACCAACTGTCGCTTCCGGCGTGCGGGGCCAGCGCGCCCAGCAGGAAGATCGCCGGGACCAGGGCGATGTCCTCGAACAGCAGGGTTGCCAGTGCGGCCTTGCCGACCGGGCTCTGCGTGCCGGTAATTGGCAGGACCAGCGCGGTGGACGACATCGCCAGCGCCAGGCCCAGGCCCAGCGCCCCGCCCAGCGGCTGGCCCATCAGGCTGAGTGCGAAGGCGATCAGGCTGCCCGCGACCAGCAGTTCCATCGCCCCGCCGCCGAACACCTGCCGCCGCATCGCCCACAGGCGGTTGAAAGACAGTTCCAGCCCGATTTCGAACAGCAGCAGGATGATCCCGAATTCGGCAAAGGGCTTCAGCCCTTCGGGATCGGAAATGGTGATGTATTCCAACCAGGGATGGTCGAACACCAGCCGGCCCAGGCCATAGGGCCCGACCACCAGGCCAACCAGAATGAACCCGATCACCGGCGTGATGCGCAGGCGGGCGAACAGCGGGATGACGATTCCCGCCGCCCCCAGGATCACCAGCGCATCGCCAAGGGCAGAAGAAGGATCGAAGGAAACGGGACCGGCCATGCGGCCAGACTTAGGGGAGCTTAGCGGGCTTCGTCAAACAGCCGGTCGACATTGTTGCCGTTTGCCAGCAGCCCTGCTTCGACCTTCCTGCGGCCGAGGTAATAGGGCAGGGCAGGGTGGCTGCGACGTTCGGCCAGCAGGCGCGCCGCTTCGGCATCGTCCAGGGTGCTTTCCCCCGCCACATGGTCGCAATACCCCTCGCGCAGCCATTGCGGCTTGAGGAAGTCGACCGTCAGCCCGAAGTGTCGGCGCAGCATGCCGTGGCACTTTTCGTGAGCGATAATCGCTGGCAGCGTGCGGGTGCGGTTCCCGCCGGCGGGATTGGCCACCGTGGCAGTGGCCAGGTCGGTACGATTGACCACCACCGCTTCGCCCATCGGGCGAGTCAGCGCAAATGAATCGCGCGCCGAATTGGCCAGCCACAGCCAGCGCCATCCGCCATCGGTGAGATAGATGTCCCGGCCTTCTGCCCCCTGCGCCAGCGGACTGGCGGCCACCCGGTGGTTGGCGTCGGCCAGCACGCTTGCCAATGCCGGACGCGAAATCGGGGCGGTCGCCCAGATGCGATCCGCCCCGATCTGTTCGCTGTAGGGAAAAGCCAGCAGCCGCGGGGCAAACAGCGGCCCCGCAGCCGCAAAAGCCAGCGCCGCGATCGCAATCGGGCGCCAGGCCTTCACCTTAGCCCCACTTGGCCATTTCGGTTTCGAGGTTCTGCACGATCGCCTCGAAGAAGCCTTCGGTGGTCAGCCACGGCTGGTCCGGACCGATCAGGATCGCGAGATCCTTGGTCATCTTGCCGCTTTCCACGGTGTCGATGCAGACCTTTTCCAGCGTTTCGGCGAACTTCACCACGTCGGGCGTGCCGTCGAACTTGCCGCGATAGATCAGGCCGCGGGTCCAGGCGAAGATCGACGCAATCGGGTTGGTCGAGGTCTGCTTGCCCTGCTGGTGCTGGCGGTAGTGACGGGTGACGGTGCCGTGGGCGGCTTCGGCTTCCACGGTCTTGCCATCGGGGGTCATCAGCACCGAGGTCATCAGACCAAGGCTGCCGAAGCCCTGCGCGACCTGGTCCGACTGCACGTCGCCGTCGTAGTTCTTGCAGGCCCAGACGAATTTGCCCGACCACTTCAGTGCCGAGGCGACCATGTCGTCGATCAGGCGGTGTTCGTAGACGATGCCGGCGGCGGCGAACTTTTCCTTGAAGCCTTCGCTGTCGAACACTTCCTGGAACAGGTCCTTGAAGCGGCCGTCATAGGCCTTGAGGATGGTGTTCTTGGTCGACAGGTACACCGGCCAACCCAGGCCCAGGCCATAGTTGAACGAGGCGCGGGCGAAGTCGCGAATCGAATCGTCCAGGTTGTACATCGCCATGGCGACGCCCGAGCTGGGGAACTTGAACACTTCGAGATCGATGTCCTGGCCGTCGTCGCCGTTGAACACCAGGCGCAGGGTGCCGGGGCCGGGGATCAGGGTGTCGGTGGCCTTGTACTGGTCACCAAAGGCATGGCGGCCGACCACGATCGGATCGGTCCAGCCCGGGATCAGGCGGGGAACGTTCTGCATCACGATCGGTTCGCGGAACACCACGCCGCCCAGGATGTTGCGGATCGTGCCGTTGGGCGACTTCCACATCTTCTTCAGGTTGAATTCCGTGACGCGGGCTTCGTCCGGGGTGATCGTGGCGCACTTGACCGCGACGCCATACTGCTTGGTGGCGTTGGCGGCGTCGACAGTGATCTGGTCGTTGGTTTCGTCACGCTTTTCGACCGACAAGTCATAATACTTCAGGTCGATGTCGAGGTAGGGCAGGATCAGCCGTTCGCGGATCCACTGCCAGATGATGCGGGTCATTTCATCGCCGTCCATTTCGACGACGGGGTTCTGCACCTTGATCTTGGCCATCGGTGGGAGTCTCTCTTCCTGGGGATGAATTTCGCTGCGCCCCCTTAGCAGAGGCGCGAAGTTGCGCAAGTTCGGGCTGGACAGCGCGTGCCATTGCGTCCTACCCATTTAACCAACCGATTAAACCTGTCCCAAGAGAGGATTGAAGAGATGAGCGAAGCTCCCGAAGTGCTGACCGAAGTCGAGGACGGCGTCCTGATCATCACGATGAACCGCCCCGAGGCCAAGAACGCGATGAACAAGGCCCAGGCCGAAGGCATCGCTGCCGCGCTGGACCGGCTGGATGCCGAAAATGACCTGCGCTGCGCGATTCTGACGGGGGCTGGCGGCACCTTCTGTTCGGGCATGGACCTCAAGGGCTTCCTGCGCGGCGAACGCCCCAGCATCGAAGGGCGCGGCTTTGGCGGGATGACCGAATGGACCCCGAACAAGCCGGTGATCGCCGCGATCGACGGCTATGCCCTGGCCGGCGGCATGGAACTGGCGATGAGCTGCGACCTGATCGTCGCCAATGCGGGCGCCAAGTTCGGCATCCCCGAAGCCAAGCGCAGCCTGGCCGCTGCCGCTGGCGGGCTGATCAAGCTGCCGCGCCAGATCCCGCCGCGCATCGCGATGGAACTGGCGCTGACCGGCGATTTCATCGATGCCAAGCGCGCCTATGAGCTGGGCTTCGTCAACCGCATCGTCGATGGCCCGGCGCTGGAAGGCGCCAAGACGCTGGCCCGTGCCGTCGCCGAGAACGGTCCGCTCGCGCTGATCGCCTCGAAGAAGGTGATCCGCGAATCGCACACCTGGAGCGATGCCGAAATGTGGCAGAAGCAGGCCGCGATCGTGATGCCGGTCTTCGCCAGCGAAGACGCTCGCGAAGGCGCCGCGGCCTTTGCCGAAAAGCGCAAGCCGAACTGGCAGGGCAAGTAAGCCCTGCCACCAGGCTGGAAACGGAAAAGGCCCCGGAAATCCGGGGCCTTTCTCGTTTCAGCGAATGGTGGGCGTAGCAAGGATTGAACTTGCGACCCCTACGATGTCAACATAGTGCTCTACCACTGAGCTATACGCCCGGCACCATTCGTCTGGTTCTGCCCGAAGCCGTCGCCCCGGGCAGGGGAGGGCCTCTAGCGGGGCTTTCGCCCCGATGCAAGGGGTCAGATCAACGCTAATTGCTGCTGGCCGAAAATACGTTCCACTTCCAGCACCAGATCGCGCAGATGGAAGGGCTTGGACAGCACCTTTGCCTCCGGCGCTTCGCGGCTGGCCTTGAGCGTGACCGCCGCAAAGCCTGTAATGAACATCACCTTGGTCTTGGGGCTGACTTCGGCGCAGTGCTGGGCCAATTCGATCCCGTCCATCTCGGGCATGACGATGTCCGACAGCAGCAGATCGAAATGCTGCTCCTGCAGCAGGGGCAGGGCATGGGTACCCCGGTCCACCGCCACCACTTCGTAGCCCGCGTTTTCAAGCGCCCGCGCCAGGTAGGTGCGCATGGCTTCTTCGTCTTCAGCGAGCAGGATTCGGGTCATCGGGGGCCTTCCATCGCGATTCGGGCGGGGCTTATTGCCTAGCCCGCCACGCGCCAAGTATTGTACAACGAACGCGGTTAACATTCTCGTGCCAATTGCCCTCCGGCCCGCTTTGACACAGGGGCGCGAAGGCGGCAGCCTTGGCCCATGGACGAGCGCTCTACCGCCCCTGCCGATTCGCCGCGGATCGGCGGCGGGACGATCCCTGGCAGCCCCGGCACGCCAGCCTTTACGCTGGCGCGCAGCGCGCCTTCGGCCGTGCCAGTGCTGATTGCGGTGCCCCACGCCGGACGGGCCTATCCCGGCAGCCTATTGGAACGGATGCGCCATCCCGGCTCGACCTCGCTCAAGCTGGAAGACCGCTATGTCGACCTGCTGGGCGAACGCGTCGCCCGCGCAACCGGGGCCGCGCTGCTGGTCGCCCATGCGCCCCGCGCGATGATCGATCTCAACCGCGCGATCGAAGATGTCGATTGGGACATGTTCGCCCGCGGCAAGCCGGACAGCGTCGGCAGTTACACTCCGGGGCTGCGCGCGCGCAGCGGGCTGGGCTTGATCCCGCGCCGCCTGCCGGGACTGGGTGAGCTTTGGAAGCGCCGGCATGACGAGGAAGACCTCGCCGCGCGGATCAACGGCATTCACGAACCCTACCACGCCTGCCTTGGCGAAACGCTAGCAGCGCTTCGCGACCGCTGGGGCGCGGCGCTGCTGGTGGACCTGCATTCGATGCCGCCGTTGGGGCTGCGCGGCAGCCTGCCGGCGCCCGAATTCGTGCTGGGCGACCGGTTCGGGCAAACCTGCGGCGGTAGCCTGATCGGCAGCTGTTTCGGCTATTTCAGTGAAGCGCGGCGCGGGGCGGCGCACAACCGGCCCTATGCCGGGGGCTATGTGCTGGAACGTCACGCCCGCCCGCACGACGGGCTGCATGCGATACAGCTTGAAATCGACCGGTCAAGCTATCTGGATTACCGCCTGGCCGAACCGGGCGAAGGGCTGGAGGCGATGGCCGAACTGCTGTGCGGACTGGTCCGCCGGCTGGCCGGCGAAGTGGCCGAGTTGGGCCGGCTGGCCCAGGGCCGACGCTGGGCGCAAGCGGCTGAATAGCCATAAAAAAACCACCTCGTGCAAGTTGCACGAGGTGGCCAAGGTTCAGGGAGGAGGTGCACGAAGTGCACCCGATTCCACCGGACCATGAGGGAAGCCCGGCAAAATCACCGAAAGAATATACCTGCACCCCGGATGTGGCAAGCCCCGACCAATGGCCGGGGCTGCGCATACGAATTCACCCGCCGGGGCGGGCGCCTCGCGGGGGTAAGGCTCAGCTCGCGTTGGCGACCGCGGCGTTGGCCTCCTCGACCGTGATCGGGCCCTTGCCCTGCTGGACCTGGCGGGCGAACACTTCGGTCATCAGGTCGAGCGAGAACAGGTGGGCGAAGATCAGCGCCAGCATGCCGTTCTGGTTGAGGCTGCGCAGCACATCACCGCGCACGTCGCGCAGCTTTTCCTGGTCGATCATCTTGAAGCCGCGATAGACGAACGGCTGTTCGAACCCGGCCTGCTGGATCGACACTTCACCGTCCATAAGCAGGTTGTGCTTGACCAGTTCATCGACGAAGGCCTGGGTGCGGAAGCCAGCTTCCTCGAAGTTGCGGCAGAAATCCAGGGTCGCCTTGCACTGTTCCGACGGCTGGTCGCCTTCGAACAGGGCATTGCCTTCGGGATATTCGCCCAAGAGGTCGCTGGTCGGATCGAAGCACAGCGACAGGTCTTCGCTTTCGGGCGAAAGCTTGGCCAGCATGAACGGATAGCGGCGGACATAGGCCGGGACATAGGCCTGCTGGAGCAGGGTGCCCTGATCATCGACAAAGGTATTCACGCCTTCGTTCAGGCCCATCAGCGCCAGCGGCACCGGCTGGTCACTGGCCGAGAAAACGATCGGGTAATGGCGGCTGGCGTGGACGAATTCCTCGGCCGTCAGCGGCACGGCGTGCTGGCCAACCAGCCAGGTGGCGTGATCGGTGGTGCGGCTCTTCCAGGTGACGTGATCGCGGCTGTTGAGCGGCATCAGATCCTTGTAGAACAGCGGCAGGTTGGCGGCTTGCGGCGCGCTGGCCATGAATTTCTCTCCAGACATAAGGCGATATGTTCGCGAAAGGCGCGGCTTTAAGGCTTGGCGGGGCTTGGCGCAAGAGCGACCAGCTTGCCGGGATTGAGCAATTCCCCAGGATCGAGCGCCGCCTTGACCGCGCGCATCAGCGCCAGCGCGGCCGGATCGCCCAGCCGTTCGAGCTCGTCCCGCTTGAGCTGGCCGATGCCGTGTTCCGCGCTGATCGAACCGTGCCATTCGCTGACCAGGTCATGCACCCGGCGGCTGATCGCCTTGCCCTCATGCGCTTCCCATTCGGCGCGCACCGCGCCGGGCGGGGCGATGACGTGGAAATGGATGTTGCCATCGCCCAGATGGCCGAAGCCGACCGCGTGGGTGCCGGGAAATTCGGCCTCGATCGTCGGCACGGCCATGTCGAGAAACGCCGGCATCCGCTCGACCGGGACCGAGATGTCATGCTGCATCGCCGGGCCCTTGGCCCGTTCGGCCGGGGCCACGCTTTCGCGGATCAGCCACATCGCCTCGGTCTGGGCTTCGCTGGCGGCCAGCGTCGCATCGCTGACCAGTCCGGCTTCAAAAGCGGCGGCGATCATCGCTTCGGCGCGCTCGCGCAGGGTGGCGGCGCCGGCCGCATCGGCGACCACTTCGATCAGAACGTGCCAGGCGTGCTGCCCCTCCAGCGGGGCGCGGGCATTGGGAACGTGGCCCAGCACAGCTTCCAGGCAGCTTTGCGGCAGCACTTCGAAGCCTTCCAGCGCGTCGCCCGCCACCGCCTCGCAGTGCAGCAGCAGCGCGCGCGCGGCGGTGATCGAAGGCACGCCGGCCCAGATCACCACCCGCTCGGCCACTTGCGGCACCAGCCGCAGGGTGGCGGCGGTAACGATCCCCAGCGTCCCTTCGCTGCCGATGAACAGCTGCTTGAGATCGAACCCGCGGTTGTCCTTCTTGAGCGGGGTCAGCGCGGAATAGATCGTGCCGTCGGGCAGCACCGCTTCCAGCCCCATGACCAGCGCCCGCATCGAACCGTGGCGCAGCACCTGGGTGCCGCCGGCATTGGTCGAAACCAGCCCGCCGACCGTGGCCGAACCCTTGCCGCCCAGGGTGAGGGGAAAGCGCAGGCCCTGCGCCTCGGCCGCCTGGTGCAGGACTTGCAGGACCACACCTGCCTCGCATGTCGCTTGGCGGGCGGCCGGGTCGATCGCGCGGATCGCGTTCATCCGCCTGAGCGAGAGCAGCAGTGCCGTGCCGCTGCCGTCTGGCGTGGCCCCGCCCGACATGCCGCTGTTGCCCCCCTGCGGCACGATTCCGACGCCGTGGGCCCGGCACAGCCGCACCAGCGCCGCCACTTCAGCGGTGCTGGTGGGCGAGGCGAGGGCGAGCGCCGCGCCGGTGAACCGGCCGCGCCAGTCGGTCAGCCAGGGGGCCAGCAGATCCGCATCGCGGGTCAATCCGCGCGGTCCAAGCAGCGCGGCGGCTTCGTCCATAAAGGCGCTAAACGGGGCAGTCATGGCCAGCGGCTATGGCACAGGCAGGCACATCGGGGCCAGCCCCTTGCGGATCGCCGCACAGGCAGGTTAAGCGGTGGTTCAACGACGAGGGGTATTGATCGGGGGCGATGCACCCAGCCTTGCACTTGCTTGCGCCACTGGCGCTGTTTGTCCCGGCCGTTGCCACAGTGGCGGCGGCCGAAGGGCACGCGTCTGCGCCGCGCGCCGGGCTGGGCGTGGCGTCTGGCCCGCTTGGCGGCGCAATGCGCCCCGGCGGGATCAGCCTGCCGAGTGCGATGCCGCTACCCGTGCCGGAGGCTGAGCAGGTCAGGATCGAGCAGCGCGTCACTATCCGCATCGGCCCGCGTCCCGCGCCAATGCCGATGATGCCGCCCGCGATGTTCGAAGAGGGCGATTTCGGCGGCGGCAGCCGCATCATCGAGCGCAAGATGGGCAAGTGCCTGCCGCTGGCGGCAATCGCCGGGGTTTCGCCCGCCGCGAAGAACCGGCTGCTGCTGCTGCTGCGCGACAACCGGGTGGTCCGTGCCACGCTCGACAAGAATTGCCAGGGGCGGGATTTCTATTCGGGTTTCCTGGTGGCGCGCAATGCGGATGGCATGGTCTGCACCGGACGCGACGAATTGCTGGCGCGCAGCGGGGCCAAGTGCAAGGTCAGTGGCTACAAGCAGCTGATCGAAGTGGACGACTGATCCGGTTTTCTTGACTTTTCCACCCCAGATGGCCTAGGGCCCGCCCATTCGAGCGAGGCAAGCCTTGCACGGAGCGGACATCCACAGGTGATCCGCCGCGTAACTTCCGGAAACAGCGCAGCAAGCCTATGCCTTTTGCCGATCTCGGCCTCTCTCCCGAACTTGTCCAGGCCGTCCAGGCCAAGGGGTACGACACGCCTACCCCGATCCAGGCCCAGGCCATCCCGCAGGTGCTGATGATGCGCGATCTGATCGCCATCGCCCAGACCGGGACCGGCAAGACCGCCAGCTTCGTGCTGCCGATGATCGACATCCTGGCGCATGGCCGCCGCCGCGCGATGATGCCGCGCAGCCTGATCCTTGAGCCGACCCGCGAACTCGCCGCCCAGGTCGCCGAAAACTTCGAGGCTTACGGCGTCAATCACGACCTCAAGATGGCGCTGCTGATCGGCGGCGTGCAGATGGGTGACCAGGTCAAGGCGCTGAACGAAGGCGTGGACGTTCTGATCGCCACCCCGGGCCGGCTGATGGACCTGTTCGAACGCGGCAAGATCCTGCTGACCGGCTGCGACCTGCTGGTGATCGACGAAGCGGACCGCATGCTCGACATGGGGTTCATCCCCGACATCGAGACGATCTGTTCCAAGCTGCCGTCCACCCGCCAGACCCTGCTGTTCAGCGCGACCATGCCGCTGCCGATCAAGAAGCTGGCCGACAAGTTCCTGAGCAATCCCAAGTCGATAGAAGTCGCCCGTCCGGCCTCGACCAACATCAACATCGCCCAGCACAAGGTGCCGGTCGCCAACTCGCGCAGCAAGCGCGAGGTGCTGCGCCACCTGCTGAAGACCGATGACGTCACCACCGCGATGATCTTCTGCAACCGCAAGACCACCGTGCGTGAGCTGAACAAGAGCCTGCGCAGCCACGGCTTTGCCAGCGGCGAAATCCACGGCGACATGGACCAGCCGGCGCGGCTGGCCGAATTGCAGCGGTTCAAGGACGGCCAGGTCAACATACTGGTGTGCAGCGACGTTGCCGCGCGCGGGCTGGACATCAAGGGCGTCAGCCACGTGTTCAACTTCGACACGCCGTGGCACCCGGACGATTACGTCCACCGCATCGGCCGCACCGGCCGCGCCGGGGCAACAGGCCGCGCCTTCACCCTGGTCGCGCCGGAAGATGCCGAAGCGATCGAGAACGTCGAAAAGCTGACCAAGATGACCATTCCGGTCTTCGAGGTCGCTCTGGACGACCGGGCCGAACGCCCCCGCCGCGAGCGCGAAGAACGTGCCCCGCGTGAGGAACGTGCCCCGCGTGAAGAGCGCAGCCGCCGGGCCGACAAGCCGCGGCGCGAGGACCGGCCGGCCCGCGAGGACCGCCACGTGCGTGAAGAGCGTGCGCCGCGCCGCGAGGCGCGCTCGGATGCGCCGCGCCGTGCGCCGCGCGAAGATCGCGAACCGCCGAGCCAGCCGGGTGAGTGGAACGGTCCCGTTCCCGGCTTCCTCAATATCTCGGCGCTCTAAACCCAATCAAACCTTACCAGCATGGCGTGCCGCCGGGCCTTTGGCCTGGCGGCGAGTCGGCGCGCCTTGTCGCCGGGCTCTGGGAGCAGCACATGGCAAAGCGAGCCGCGCGCCCCGTCCTAACAGGAACGGGCCCGCCCCGGGGGGCAGGCCCGTCATTGTGCCGGGATGGCTGGATCAGAACCGCAGGCTGATCGCGGCGCGATAGGCCTGGTTCTTCACGTCGTCGCGGCCGATGGTCGTATCCGCGCTCAGCGACAGGCCAATGCGGCCGGTGTCGATGCTCAGTCCACCCGAAACTTCGGCCCAGTTCCGGTCCTGCCCAGCCAGGTTGTAGGTCACCATCGGGCCGGGCAGTGCGCCGGCGAAAGTGCCGTTGTACAGGTAGGGATTGGTTCGGAAGTCGTGGACGAAGCTGCCGCTCAGGAACGGGCGGATCTTGCCCTTGCCCGCCAGGTCCAGGCCCAGTCGGCCCTGGATGCTGCGGAAGTCCGGGCGATCGAACACCATCGCGGTCGGTCCGCCGGTTTCCAGCGAGCGGCCGAAATCGATCCAGCTGCCGCGCACCGCGGCGTTCGGAACGATGTCGAAGCTGGCTGTGCCCATGTTCAGGCCCAGCTTCAATTCCGAAGCCAGGGTCAGTGCATCGTCGATTGACCGCAGGGTGAAGCTGGCACCGGGCAGGTTGCCCGGGCGGCTGGTCTTCGAATGGAACTTGCCCACCGAAGTCTGCGTGCTGAGCGAAACCTTGCCCCAGTTGTACTTCGAATAGAGCGTGGCCTGGATCAGCGAACCGCTGGCCCCGCCAGGCGCCCCGGCGGTCTGCCCATCGACGTCGGTGTAGGACAACGCCAGGCCGAACTGGCCATTGTCGCTCAGCTCGGCTTCGATACCGGCCGCGATGTACCAGCCGTCGAACTGGTCATTCCCCGAGGCCGGGCGCGCGAACTGCATCGGACGGCTTTCGCCATCGAGGTAGCCCCCGGCGAAGAACGCGCTCATCGTTTCGGGCAGCTTGCCTTCTTCGGTTGCCGCCGGACCGCCGTTATCCGCCGCGTAACCGGCCAGCGAGCCGACCGCCGGAATCCCCAGATTGCCGCGCATCCGGTTCTGGACCAGCGAGGCGGTCTGGGCCGGACGCCCGTAATAGGCGATGGTGCCGCCGTTGCCGCTGTTCGGGCCCAGCGCGGCAAGGCGCTGGCGGATCAGGCGGGAGTTGTTGTCGATCGTCATCGTCGCCAGGGCCGAACGCAGGGTTTCGCTGCGCGGCGCCAGCGCATCGAGCGTGGTGCGGATGGTTGCCGCATCCTGCATGTCGAGCACGCCGTAGACGTCGGGGATCTTGCCCGCGGCGCGGTTGGCATCGAGCAGTGCGGCATAGGCGCGCTGGACCGGCGAGGTGGTGTCGATCACGCTGGCATAGGTGCCCGCATCGATCCGCAGTTGCACGGCGTTGGTCGAATAGAGCACCGTCGGCCGCAGGATCGCGCTCAGCGAACCGGGGTTGGTGAAGGTGCCGGTCACGCCGCCCGCCGCGGTCAGGATGGTGTAGACATCGGCATAGCGCACCGTGCTGCCGGCTGCTGGCGAAATCGCCAGCGAGCCGCCCAGGTTGGCCGCGCCGATGCTTGAGCCATTGGCCACCACCGCGATACGGTCAGACACGCCGGCGCCGGCCAGGTTCACGAAGTAGTTCGTGCCCGAGGCCATCACCAGGTTGCCACCAACGGTCAGGGTGCCGGTGGTGGTGGTGGTGCCGGGAGCGAACTGGCCCAGCACGCTGGTCAGGAACGGCGCGTTGATCCGGCCCGAACCCAGCATTGCGCCGCCCAGCAGGCTGTAATCGCCTACCGAGGTCAGCGTGCCGTTGACGGTGACCGTGCCGGCGAACTGGTTGGTGCCCATCAGGGTGGTCAGCGAAGCGCCGCTGGCGATGTTCAGCCCGGCGGCGGCCGTGCCGATGGTCAGCCGGTCGATGGTGACATTCGCGCCGGACAGGGTGGTGGTCCCCGCAGCCGACAGCGTCACGTCATAGTACTGGCCGGCCTTGCCGGTGGTGCGGACGGGATCGACGTTGTTCGGCACGAAGTTGGTCGCGCCGGGCAGGCCATTGGCCAGCGTGGCGGCCGGGAGGACGGCCGTGGCCAGCGCGCCCTGCTGCGATTCCAGCACGACTTCGCCAAACCCGGCATCCGAAACGCCCTGGCCGTCGCTGATCGACCTGATCGTCGCGCTGCCGGCGTTGTTCGATGCCGTCCCGATCGGCCCGCCGGTGATCGTTTCGACCCCGGTGGCAGTATCGTAGCAGTCGCTCAGGCTGTTGGTCTGGAAGCAGATCTGGCCGAAATCGCCCGAAGTGCCGTTCTTCTGCTCGCCCGCGACGGTCGGCAGGCCGTTGACCAGCGATCCGCCCGACAGGATGTTGTAGGCCGGATCCAGCGTGGTCACCCAGCGGCCGGGATCGGTCCACGAACCGTCGCCCGCCTTCGCGCTGACGTAGTGGTAGGGGTTATTGGCCGCTATCCAGTCCCAATAGAGGTAGAGCGGCTGGTAGAAGCTGACCGCGCCGTAGCTGTAGGGAAGCTGGCCGTTGAAGAAGCGCGAATAACCGCCCGACAGCACGCCGGCGACGACCTGCTTGGCGAAGTTCTGGACGATCAGCGGGCCGCCCGAATCGCCCGGGGCGGTGATCCCTTCGGTCGGGGTGGAGCCGTTGAAGCGGGCATTGTCGCGGAACGCATTGAAGTCGAACGGGCTTGCGCCGCTCACGCCGCGGCGCGGATCGTCGAAGTCCATGAAGTACAGGTTCTGCTTCAGCCCGTTGGGGGCGCCGCCGAACAGGAAGCCTTCGAAGGTTTCAAGATCGGTCAGCGCGCCGATCATGTTTTCGGCCGCACGGCGCCGGTAGTCGGACGAGGCGGTCTGCCCGGCCTGGCCGGTGCCGATCCCGCCGTAACCAACGATTTTCACGTTGTAGCCGGTGCCGCCAGCGGTGATCGAGCCGGGATTGGGCAGCGGCGAGAACAGCAGCGCCCAGGTCGGCACATTGGCGGCCGGCGTGTCCAGCGTGGCCATCGCAACGTCGCCATAGAGGAAGCTGCGCGCCTCTGGTTCGAGCGAATAGGGGTTATAGGCCACGAAGTTCGCGTTGTAGAACGACTGGGCCGTGTTGGTCTGGAACTGGCCGGCGCCGCCGGTGCCGCCGCGCAGCCAGCGCACCAGCTCGTCGGTTTCGCCAGGGGCATTGGCGCGGGTGTAGGCTTCGAAGCCAAAAGCTATCCCGGTGCCCCCGGAATTGGCGCCATAGTCTGTGGCGGGACGTGTGTTCACGCAGTGCGCGGCGAGGATCACCGTGCGCGGGTTGATCAGGGTGCCGGTGCACAGGCCGATGAAGCCGCCGCCCGAATCGACGATCATCTGGCCAACGCCAGTCACGCCAGTATCGCGCGAAGTCACGGTGGTGCCGGGATTGGCGATCAGGATCGACGGATCGGGCGCGCCGACCTGAACCAGGTTGGGCGCCTGCGCTTCGGGGGCGACTGCTTCAAGCACGGCGGACAGCTGCGGTTCGGGCAGCGCCAGGCTGGTCAGCCCGGCACCGTGCGCTTCGGGGGCAACTGCATCGATCAGGCCGGCGTCGTTGGCCAGCGCGGGCTGGGAAACGGCGGTCAGGGCAATCGCGCTGGTGACGAGCAGGCGGGTGCGGCCGGCGGTCCGCGAACAGTTTTGAATGTGCATGAACTACTCCCTTGATTGGATAATTTTGCCTTAACTTTTATCCAAGACAAGGTGCTTTGATTAATTCCTTATTAATAACCTAGGAATCGCGCGGCAGCGCAATTACCAGCACGGTGTGCACCGGTTTTGCGAAATAATTGAATGATATGGGGTGCCGAATGGCAACAAACGCGCCAGATCCGATGCGCCAAATGGTAAATGCTGGCACGGTTGGATAGCGCTAGAAGCCAGTTCAGGCAGAATCGGCCAGTTTGACGAAGCTGTCGATCACCCGTTTCGGACCGGCGGTGTCGAAATCGATCTCCAGCTTGTTGCCTTCCAGGGCGGTGACCTGGCCATAGCCGAACTTGTCGTGGAACACGCGCGCGCCCACCGCGATGTCGCGGCGCGGCTTGGCGGCAAAGCTGGCGGCGCTCCGGGTTGCTTCGGGGAGGCGGCGCGGGGCA
>JAKPAG010000047.1 GCA_029779535.1 Pseudomonadota bacterium
CGAGGTGATCTGCTCACCCGCGGCGACCACCACATCGTATTCGGCCGGATCGTAAAGCGGGTTCGCCTCGCGGCAGAAGCCGACCAGCCGGTCAGTCTCGCCCGCCATGGCCGAGACGACCACCGCCACCTCGTGCCCGGCGGCCTGCTGGCGGCGCACGATGTTGGCGACGCGGCGGATGCGTTCCGACCCCGCCATCGAGGTGCCGCCGAATTTCATCACGATGCGACCCAAGGCCGTCGCTCCCGTTACCAGTGCCCAATCTGCCCGCGCGGATGCTCAAGAAGCCTACCGCCCGGGCGGGCGCCCTGTTAGGGAGGGGTCATGGCTAATGCAACAATTCGCGAGCATGAAGCGGCACATTTCGGCGCGCTGGCGGCTGATTGGTGGGACCCCAAGGGTTCCTCCGCCATGCTTCACCGGCTCAACCCGGTGCGGCTGGCCTTCCTGCGCGAGGCGATCGATGCCCACTGGGGAGGCGATTCGCGCGGCGTGAAGCCGCTGGCGGGCAAGCGCGCGCTCGATGTCGGCTGCGGCGCGGGGCTGCTGTGCGAACCGCTGGCCCGGCTCGGCGCAGCGGTCACCGGGGTCGATGCTGCGGCAGAGAACATCGCTGCGGCCAGTGCCCACGCCGCAGGCGGGGGCCTGGCGATCGATTACCGCTGCGGAGAAATCGGCGCGCTCGATATCGGCCAGTTCGACCTCGTCTGCTCGATGGAAGTGATCGAGCACGTGGCCGACAAGGCCGCTTTCGTGGCCGCGCTGGCGGCGCGGCTGGCGGTCGGCGGTCTGATGGTGCTCTCCACCCCCAACCGCACCGCGAAATCGCGGCTGCTGATGGTCGAGGCGGCGGAGCGGGTGGGCATGGTCCCGCGCGGCACCCACCATTGGGACGATTTCGTGACGCCGCTCGAACTTTCCGATCTGCTGAATGCTGCGGGGCTGGCGATGGGCAATCCGCGCGGGATCAGCTTCAGCCTGGCGAGGGGCCTGCACCTGTCGGACGACCTGGCGCTAGACTACATCGTCACTGTCACGCGCTGATCTCGCTCAGCGGGTCCATTCGCCCAGCAGCGCGCGGACCCGCGCCTCGCGTTCGGCCCAGCTGCCGGACACGCGCTCATAAGCCACGCCCACGCGCACCAGCATCTCCTCTGCCGTGGCGGCGAAGCGGGCGCGGGATTCGTCCGTGCCGAAAAAGCGCGTGCCGTCTCCCACCCACGGCACGTCGGGATCGAACAGCAGGTAGTGGTCGGCCTTGGGGTAAGCGAACAGGGCGTCAGGGGCTTGCCCGAACAGCATTTCTGCCCAGGCGGCGGTCATCAGCGGATCGGTGTCGAGCAGCAGCAGCGGCGGGCGCGCGGCACTGGCGGCGCGCATCGCCGCGTCCTGGCCCGCCGCGATCGCCAGCAGATCGGCCATGGTGAAGTCCGTGCCGCGCGTTTCGGCGTATTCGCGGCCATATTCCGGCACCCAGGGAATGCCCAGCTCGCGCTCCAGTCTGGCGGCCAGCACCGACTTGCCGGTACTTTCCGCGCCGTGCAGGCAGACGCGGATCACGCGGGAAGGGGCTTGGCTTCTGGCGCTCGCCGCGCGGCCAGCACCCATTCGCGCAGGCCGAACAGGCTCATCACCAGCATCCCGCCATAGAGCCCCGCCGTCGGGTAAAGCCCGCGATTGATGTAGAGCGCGACCGCCGCGACGTCGATCGCGATCCACAGCACCCAGTTTTCGATACGGCGATAGGCCAGCAGGATCTGCGCCGCAACGCTCGCCCCGGCAATCGCGCTGTCGGCATAGGGCATCGCGGCATCCGTGAACCGGTGCATCACCCAGCCCAGGTTGAGGCTGAGCGCGGCGGTGACCGCCAGCCACACCGCGCGGCTCTGCCAGTCGAGCCAGCGCACCGGCACGCGGGCATCCTCGTCCCCCACTTTCAGCCACAGGTACCAGCCCCAGGCCTGGGCCAGCACGAAGAACACCTGCAGCCCGGATTCGGCATAGAGCCGGGTTTCGAAGAACACGAAGATGTAGATGGAAACCGAAGCGATCCCGAAGGCGTAGTTCCACACGCTGCGGAACACCAGCAGGGCAATGTTGATCAGGCCAAGCCCGGCCGCGACCCATTCAAGCGCGGCCATCCACTCGGCAAAGGTCATCCCTGCAAGGCCGTCCATTCACCCTCCCTGAACCCCAAGAGGAGCCCGCCGGGATATTCGACGATGGGGCGTTTGATGCAAC
>JAKPAG010000048.1 GCA_029779535.1 Pseudomonadota bacterium
CCGAACATGCCGAGGTTCGACAGGCTGGCGGTGCCGCCCTGGTATTCATGGGGCATCAGCTTGCCTTCGCGCGCCTTGTCGGCCAAAGCCTTCATTTCGCGGGAAATCTGGGCAACACCCTTGCCTGCAGCGTCGACCACGATCGGGGTGATCAGGCCTGAAGGCGCGGCAACGGCGACCGAGATGTCGGCGCGCGCATACTTGCGCAGTTCGTCCCCGGCGAAGGAGACATTGCACTTGGGCACGCGGACCAGCGCCTTGGCCAGCGCCTTGATCAAAAGGTCATTGACTGAAAGCCTTACGCCATCCGCTTCAAGTGCCCTGTTAAGCTCACCACGCAGTTTCAGCAGGGCGTCGAGCCGCACGTCGACGGTCAGGTAGATGTGCGGAATGGTCTGCTTCGCCTCGGTCAGGCGGCGCGCAATGGTCTTGCGGACGTTATTGAGCTTCTCCGCCTCGTAGGGGATGCCGAAGTCGGCCACCGGAGCAGCGAGGGCGGGCACCGCGGCAGCAAGGGGCACCGAGGGGGCGGCAACGGCCGCACCGGGCTGCGCCGCTTCGACATCGGCCTTGACGATCCGTCCATTCGGGCCGCTGCCCTTCACCCCGGCCAGATCGACCCCGCGATCGGCCGCGATCCGTTTGGCGAGCGGACTGGCAACCACCCGGCCCCCCTTGGGCGCGGCAACCGCCACCGATGCGGGCGCCGGAGCCGAAGCTGTTGCAGCGACCGGAGCCGGTGCCGGCTCGGCCTTGGCGGCCGGTGCCGGGGCGGCAGGCTTCGCATCTTCGCCCTCGCCCGCGATCTGGGCGATCACGGTGCCGACCTTCACCCCTTCGGTTCCTTCGGCCACGTCGATCGAGGCGATCACACCTTCGTCGACGGCTTCGAATTCCATCGTCGCCTTGTCGGTCTCGATCTCGGCCAGGATGTCGCCGGAATTGACGGTATCGCCCACTTTCACCAGCCATTTGGCCAGGGTGCCTTCCTCCATGGTGGGAGAGAGGGCGGGCATCTTGATTGCGATCGGCATGCGGAAACCGGTCCTTCTGGGGGGAGCGTTGTGACGTTACGTCTCTGGCCAAAATGACCGCGCGGGGCAAGGTCCTTGCGCAGAATACGTTTGTATCGGATATTCGAAGGCAGACAGGGGTATAACAATGCGCGTCTACCTGGTGATCATGGACGAGACTGACGAGGCGAGCGTCGCGCTCCGCTTTGCCGCTCGGCGCGCATCGCGCACCGGCGGGACGGTGCATCTGCTGGCCCTGGTCCCGCGCCAGCCGTTCGTCGCGTTCGGCGGCATCCAGGCCACGATCGAGGAGGAAGCCCGCGCCCGCGCCGAGGCGCTGGTGACGGCGGCGGCGGGCAGCCTGCTGGGTGACAGCGAGCGCCCGCCGGTCATCTCGGTCCAGACCGGCGACGGGGTGGACGTGATCCGCGCCTATCTGGCGGAACATCCCGAAGTGAGCGCGCTGGTGCTGGGCGCGGCGGCAAGCGGCGGCCCCGGACCGCTGGTGTCGCACTTCGCCGCGATTGCCGGGCAGCTGGCCTGCCCGCTCTACGTGGTGCCCGGCGCGATGAGCGACGAGGCGCTGGAGCGGTTGAGCTAGCGCCGCCGCCCCTGGTGGCGCACATTGCCGGGACGCCCGCGCCGGCCGATCAGGTGATTACCTTTTTTCTTCAATGGCAAAGGCTTGCCGCGCGGTTCTATATAAGAACCTGAGATATCTTCCGGCTCGAACTTCAAGGCGCCGGTCAGCGGGTTGGCCTCGGCCAGCCGCAGCCGCAGCATGTCGCCCAAGGTAAAGCGGGTGCCGGTGCGATCCCCGACCAGCGCCTGGGCCTTCTCGTCGTGGCTGAACCGTTCCGCCCCGAGGACCGAGATCGGAACCAGGCCGTCCCCGCCCAGTCCCATGATGGTGGCGAACAGCCCGAAGCGCTGAACCCCGGTCACCCGGCAATCGAACACCTCGCCGACGCGGGCCGAGAGCCAGGCGGCGACATAGCGGTCGATCGTCTCGCGTTCGGCCTCCATCGCGCGGCGTTCGGCAGCGCTGATCGCCTCGCTCACCCGGCCAAGATCGGCGCGGTCGCGGTCGGACAGGCCGCTGGTCGGCGGCAGGTCGGCCGCCGGGCGCGGCTGTTCCAGCCCATAGGCATCGACCAGCGCGCGGTGGACCAGGAGGTCGGCATAGCGCCGGATCGTCGAGGTGAAGTGCGCATAGGAGCCCAGCGCCAGCCCGAAGTGGCCGGCATTGCGCGGCCCGTAATAGGCCTGGGTCTGGCTGCGCAGGACCGCCTCCATGATCAAAGCTTTCTCAGCTTCGTCCGCTATATCCTTGATAAAGCGGTTGAAAATGCTGGGCGTGATGACCTGCCCCAGGGCCAACTTGCGCCCGAAGGTGGCGAGGTAATCCTTGAGCGCGACCAGCTTTTCGCGGTTCGGCGGCTCGTGGATGCGGTAGACCACCGGGGCGACTTTGGCTTCCAGCGCCTTGGCCGCGGCGACATTGGCGGCGATCATGAAATCCTCGACCACCCGGTGCGCGTCGAGCCGTTCGCGCAGGGCGATCTGGGTGATCCGGCCCTGCTCGTCCAGCACCACCCGCCGTTCGGGCAGATCGAGATCGAGCGGATCGCGGCTTTCGCGCGCGGCGGCCAGTGCCCGCCAGGCGGCCCACAGGTGGGTCAGGTTATCCGCCGCGTCGCCCGCGTCGATGCGGCGCTGCGCCTCTTCATAGGCGATAACTTCCTGGATTCGAACGATTGCTCGGGTAAAACGCCATGACGTCACCCGGCCTTGCGCGTCGATCGCGAGGTGGCAGGCCATCGCCGCCCGGTCCTCGCCTGCGCGCAGCGAACAGACATCGGCGCTGAGCACTTCGGGCAGCATCGGCACGACCCGGTCAGGGAAATAGACCGAGTTGCCGCGCTTGCGCGCTTCGCCGTCCAGCCCGCCGCCGGGGCGGACATAGAAGCTGACATCGGCAATCGCGACCAGCGCGGTAAAGCCCCCCGCCCCGTCCGGCGCGGCCCAGATCGCATCGTCATGGTCGCGCGCGTCGCTGGGGTCGATCGCGACGATCGGCAGGTGGCGCAGATCTTCGCGGGCTTGCGGATCGAGCGGCAGGCGCGCGGCGCGATTGCCCTCGGCCAGCACGTCCTCGCCAAAGCGGTTGGGGATGCCGTGCTTGTGGATCGCGATCAGGCTGAAGGCCCGGGGGGCGAGCGGATCGCCCAGGACGGCGGTAACCTTGACCCCGGAACGCGGCGATTTGCCCGCCGGTTCGGCCAGCACCAGCTGGCCATGTTCCGCCCCGCCAAGATCGGCAATCGGCGGCGCGTGGCGCTCGCGCTTGTCGACCGGGGCGAGCCAGCCCTTGCCCGACTTGTCGATTTCCACCACGCCCATCACCTGTTCGGCGTGCTGGGGCAGGACTTTCATCGGATAGGCGATCCACCCGGTGGCGGTTTCCTCGGTCCGGGCGAGCACGCGGTCACCCTTGCGCAGGGCGCTGCGCGGGCGGGCCTTGCCGGGGCCGCGCTCAATCAGGCGCAGGCGCGGGGGCGGCGTGGCATCATCGGGCTGCCAGCTGTCGGGCACGGCCACCGCTTCGCCATCGTCAGTATCGATCACGCGCAGCACTGTCACCTTGGGCACCCCGCCCATGCGGTGAAAGGCGCTGCGGTTGCCGTCGATCAACCCTTCGTCAGCCATGTCCTTGAGCAGGGCCTTGAGCTGGATCTTCTCCTGCCCTTTCAGCCCGAAGGCCTTGGCGATCTCGCGCTTGCCGGCGGGCACTTCGCTGTTCTGGATGAAGTCGAGCACCTGCTTGCGGGTGGGCAGGCCGGGAACGGAATGGGGATTGCGGGGCATGATCGGGTTCAGAACCGCACCGGCGCATCGCCGTAGCGATTGGGGCCGGGGGTGGATTTGCGCATGCCGAAATAGACGGCGATCAGCAAGGACACATAAGGCAGCAGCGCCATGGCGCCTTCGGCCCGGAGCAATGCGCCGGCGTTGGGCGGGTTTGCCGGATCGAGCGTGGCGAGCAAATCCGCCACGCGGCCAATCTGGGCGGGCATCCGCGCCAGGACAAAGGCATAGATCGCGCCGGGCAGCGGTACCAGCCAGCCGCTGAGGCCGCTGTCATGCAGGCGGCGAACCAGGCTGGCGGCGAGCAGCGCCATGCTGACCAGGCCGATCGCCACCCCGCCCCAGACCATCTTCGGTAGTTCAGCCAGGATCAGCTGGGTGGTCATCGCCTGCATTGCGGCGGGATCCTGCGCCGCGCCGCTTTGCGCGGCATGCATCGCGGCGGCCATGATCTTCAGCGTCAGCGGCGCGGACAGCGCCATGCTGGCGGCAAAGCGCAGCACGACCACCGTCAGCACCCAGTACCAGAAGGTCTGGCGCGCATCGCGGCCGGCAGGATTGGCCAGGTTGGCCAGCGCGTATCGGATCGCACCCAGCATATCGGTTCCCCGGCGGGCCGATCAGTAGGAGCGGGCGACGTAGATCCGTTCAACCGCGGGCTGGCCCGTGAACACACACTGGCCCGAAACCGGCGCGGCGTCCATCGGGGTATTGCGGATGGTCAGTTTCAGCGCCTTGAGCTGTTGGACCACCTGTTCCAGTGCATCGCCAGTGGGGCGCGACCAGGCGAGTTCGACCCAGCCCGGATAGCGCTGATCCTCGCCAAAGAACTTGCCAAGTGCGTCCAGACTATCGATCCCGCGGTGGATATTGGCATCGCGGCGGGCGGTGGCTTCGGCGTGGAGCGTGCGCTGCACGTCTTCCAGTTCGGCCGTGGCCTGGGCGACGAAGCCATCCTTGGCCATGGCGGCGAACTGGACCTTGCCGTCCTCGCGGTAGAGCCGGTCGCGCCGGATCACCGAAACCTGGCCGCCCGCGGCATCGCGCCCGCCGATTTCCAGGATCAGCGGCACGCCCTTCTTGACCCAGCCCCAGCGCTTGTTGGTCGCCTTGCCGGCGCGCTTGTCGAGCAGGACGCGGACCGGTTCGCCCAGCGCCCACTGCTGGGCCAGCGCGGCGCGCAGTTCCTCGCAATAGGCGAGCAGCGCGGCGTCGCCATCGTCCTCGCGCAGCATCGGCAGGATCACGATCTGGTGGGGGGCGATGGCGGGCGGCACGCGCAGCCCGTCGTCATCGCCGTGGGTCATGATCACGCCGCCGATCATGCGGGTGGAGACGCCCCAGCTGGTGGTGTGGCACAGCTGCTGGCCGCCTTCGCGGTCCTGGTAGCGGATCCCGGCCGCTTCGGCGAAACCGGTGCCGAGGTAGTGGCTGGTCCCGGCCTGTAGCGCCTTGCCGTCCTGCATCATCGCTTCGATCGAGTAGGTCGCGACCGCGCCGGGGAAGCGTTCATTCTCGGGCTTTTCGCCGGCGATGACCGGCATGGCCAGGCAGTCTTCCGAGAACGAGCGATACATTTCCAGAGCGCGCAGCGTTTCGACCATTGCGTCATCGCGGTCGGCGTGGGCGGTGTGCCCTTCCTGCCACAGGAATTCGCTGGTGCGCAGGAACATGCGGGTGCGCATTTCCCAGCGGACCACGTTGGCCCACTGGTTGGTCAGCAGCGGCAGGTCGCGCCAGCTCTGGACCCAGCGGCTCATCGCCTTGCCGATCACGGTTTCCGAAGTCGGGCGAACAATCAGCGGCTCTTCCAGCTTGGCCTCGGGATCGGGAACCAGCCCGCCCTTGCCATCACTGATCAGGCGGTGGTGGGTGACGACCGCCATTTCCTTGGCGAATCCCTCGACGTGTTCCGCCTCTTCCGCGAAGTAGGACAGCGGGATGAACAGCGGGAAGTAGCAGTTCTGCACCCCCGCCGCCTTGATCCGTGCGTCCATCAGTGTCTGGATGCGTTCCCAGATGCCATAGCCCCAGGGCTTGATCACCATGCAGCCGCGCACACCGCTTTCCTCGGCCATTTCGGCCTCGGCGATGACTTCCTGGTACCAGGCGGCAAAATCCGCCTCGCGAGTGACGTTGAGTGCGTGCTTCATGGCCGTGGCCGTTAGCCGAGCCATGCCCACGGGGCAAGCCGGGGTTATTTCCCGAGCTTGTCCAGCTTGGCCTGCATTTCGGCCATCTGCTGACGCAGTGCGGCCAACTCGTCGTCCTGGGCCTTGTCATGTTCGTTCGGCTTGGCGTCGGCCAGGCCCGGCATGAAGGCGCTGGCGGCTGCCTTGAACATCGCCAGGTTCTGCTGCGCCAGCTTGGCCAGCGGGTTGTTGCCCAGGCTGTCCTCGAACGCTTCGCGCAGCTTGGACTGGTTGGTGCGGAAATGTTCCATCGAGGCTTCAAGGTAGTGCGGCACGAGGCTTTGCATCGAATTGCCGTACATCCCGATCAGCTGGCGCAGGAAGTTGACCGGCAACATCTGTTCGCCGCTGGCGCTTTCCTCTTCCATGATGATCTGGGTCAGGATCTGGTGGGTGATGTCGGCCCCGGTCTTGGCATCGACCACTTTGAATTCAACGCCTTCACGGGTCATCTTGGCGAGGTGGTCCAGCGTGATGTAGCTGGACGACTGCGTGTTGTAGAGCCGCCGGTTGGCGTACTTCTTGATGACGACCGCTTCCCCGCTCATCGCGAACCCCTTCTCCGTGTTATCGGATGTTAGCACCCGCAATATCGCGTTTGCAACAAAGCAGTTGGGGAAATGGCAGGTTCAGCGCAGGAATCTGCGTCCCAGCAGGGTCAGCAGCTCGTACTGCGAAAGCCCGCTTGTCGTAGCGGCGGCGGGCAAGGCATAGGCGACGTCGAGCCAGTCGCCTTCGCGCAGCATGGGTGCAGCAGAGAGGTCGACCAGGGTCATGTCCATCGACACCCGCCCGACCACCGGCAGCACCGCATCCCCATGCCGCAGTTCCCCCTTGCCCGACCAGCAGCGCAGGTAGCCATCGGCATAGCCGAGACTGACCGCGCCGATGCGCATGGCGCGCGGAGCGATGAAGGTGGCGTTGTAGCCGACCCCTTCCCCCATCCCGACATCGCGCACCTGGAGCAGCGCGGCCTGCGGAGTGACCACCTGCGCGATCACGCCGTCCAGCGCGGCGCAGGGCACCCCGCCGTAGAGCGCGATGCCGGGCCGGGTCAGGTCGCCGTGATAGGCCGCGCCGAGCATGATCCCGCCGCTGTTGGCCAAGGCCGCGCGGCGATGCCGCAGCGCGCGGCGCGCCGCGGTCCAGCGGGCGAGTTGCCGGGCATTGAGCGGATTGTCCGGCTCCTCCGACGCGGCGAGATGCGAATGCAGCACATCGACGTCGAGGGCCTGGACCAGCGGATCGGCTAACTCTGCCTGGGTCAGCCCGAGGCGGTTCATCCCGCTGTCGACCATCAGGTCGCAGCGCCCGCCCCCGGCCTCGGCCCACAGGCGAGCCTGGGGCAGCGAATTGATCACCGGACGCACGCCCACGGCGCGGGCATAGGCGGCGTCGGCAGCGGTCAGCGGGCCGTGCAGCACCGCCACGGCGCTGGCGGGAACGTGATCCAGCAAGGCGGGCACTTCGGCCCAGTGGGCAACGAAGAAGTCCTCGCAGCCCGCATCGCGCAGCACCGGCACGGCGAAATCGGCCCCCAGGCCATAGGCATTGGCCTTGACCGCCGCCCCGGCGCGGGCCGCGCCCGACAAGCGGCCGAGCGCGCGCCAGTTGGCCGCCAGCGCCCCGCCATCAAGCTTCAGCCGCAGCGCCGGCGGCGGCAGGTCAGGCCGCATCGTCACTGAAATCGCGCGGCTTGCCGTTGGGCAGACCCCACCAGGCTACCAGGAAGGCCACCAGCACCACGACCCAGGTGTACCACAGCCCGGAATAGGGATTGCCCGTCCTGGCGACGATGTAGGCGGCGATGAACGGCAGGAACCCGCCGAAATACCCCGTGCCGATGTGATAGGGGATCGACATCGAACTGTAGCGGATCGACGGCGGGAACATTTCCGCCAGCAAGGCCGCCACCGGTCCATAGGTTGCCCCCGACAGCGCCATCAGGATCAGCAGCCCGGCAATGATCTGGAGCGACTGGCCCAGCGTCGGCTTGATCTTGTCCTGGCTGAACACCCTGGCCCCGGCGCGTTCCTCGATCTGGGCCTTGCGCGCCTTGGCATCCTTCCAGTCGAGCCCGCCAAGGTCGAGCGCCCGCGCCCCGTGGGTCAGCGTCAGCGCCGGTGCCTGTTCCAGCGTATAGGCGATCCCTGCCGCGCTGAAATCGCCGATCAGCTTGCCGCACTCGGTTTCCTGCTGCTGCGCGAAGGGGCTGTAACGGCAGTCCGGCCCGGCGATCGTCCACGGCTGGGCGCCCGCCGCACTTTGCGTGGCATTGCCGATCAGCCAATAGGCCGGGAACAGCAGCAGCAGGGTCATCGCATAGCCGATCACGATCGGCTTCTTGCGCCCGATCCTGTCCGACAGGTGCCCGAAGTAGAGGTAGAACCCCATGCCCAGCGCCGCGCCGATCCCAACCAGGATCTCGGCGGTGGTGTCCTCCACCCGCATCGCGGTCTTGATGAAGCCAAGGCCAGAGAACATCGCGGTGTACCAGATCACTGTCAGCCCGGCGGCAACGCCGAACAGGGCGATGAAGATGCGGCGCTTGTTGCCGGGATAGGTGAAGCTCTCGACAAAGGGATTGCCGGCCAGTTCCCCTTCTTCCTGCATCGCCCGGAACACCGGGCTTTCCGACAGCTTGAGGCGCATCCACAGCGAGATCGCCAGCAGCGCCAGGCTGAGCAGGAACGGCACGCGCCAGCCCCAGGCGTTCCAGGTTTCCGCGCTCATGGCCGCCTTGCAGCCCAGCACCACGATCAGGCTGAGCACGAAGCCGCCAACCACGCTGGCCTGGATATAGCTGGTGTAATAGCCGCGCCGCGAGAAAGCGGAATGTTCCGCCACATAGATCGCCGCGCCGCCATATTCGCCGCCCAGCGCCAGCCCCTGCAGGATGCGCAGCAGGATGACGATGGCGGGTGCCCAGTAACCGATGATGTCCGCCGAGGGGATCAGCCCGACCCCGGCCGTGGCGATCCCCATCAGGGTCACGGTGACGAGGAAGGTATACTTGCGCCCCAGCTTGTCCCCCAGATAGCCGAACAGCACCGCGCCCAGCGGGCGAAAGCCGAATCCGACCGCGAAGACCAGCCAGAACAGCAGCATTTCCAGCGTGGCGTTGCCGGTGGGAAAGAACGTCTTCGACAGGATCGCGCCCAGCGTGCCGTAGATGAAGAAGTCATACCATTCGAACACCGTGCCCGCCGATGAGGCGGCGATGACCAGCCGGATTTCCGAAGCACTGGGATTGACGTCCGGATGGCGTGCCGGCTCGCTCATGCATGTTCTCCCGCCTGTTGCATTGCGCCTGCTCTAGCGGCGGTTTCAGGCGCTGGGAAGCGCCTCGAGCGCGGCTTTCCAGGGTAGCAGGATCGCCCCGTGTCGCCCCGGAAAGTCGCGCGCCGGAGCAATTGCGGCAAGACCCGGCCAGTCGGGCTGGTCTCCCGCCCCGGACAGCCACGCTTCCAGGCCGGCCAGTGTGGCGGCCAGATCGGCGCGGGTGCGCCCCTTGGCGGCATCGGCAAAGATCGCGGCGGCGCCCTGGCCGATCGCGCAGGCCTGCGCCTTGAGGCCGATCCCCGTAATCGAGCCGCCCGCATCGCAGGCCAGCCCAAGTTCGATCCGGCTGCCGCAGGCGGGCGATCGCGCCGCGCCGCGCAGGGGCAGGTCCTCATCCAGCGGATAGGCGGCCAGCCGCGTCGCCAGCGCCAGCACTTCTGGCGAATAGAGTCGCGCGGCGCCGCTCATGGTCAGTCGGCCTTGTGTCCGGCGGGATGCCTGGCCTTGTGCTTGCCCTTGGCGGCATCGTCCAGCTTGGCCTGCTCGGCCTCGGCAGCGGCGCGGCGGCGTTCGGCGATCATGCTGACCAGCGCTTCGCTGCCAGCGTTGACGAAGGGATAGCTGCGCGACTGGGTGATCCAGGTCGGCCGCCCGCCCACGCCCCAGACCGTGTCATAGCCCAGCACCAGCACCGAAAAAGCCATGACCGCGATGATCGTGCCCTTGATCCCGCCAAAGCCGAAGCCCAGCAAACGGTCGATCGGACCGAGCACCGAATCCCGGCTCGCCTGGCCCAAACGGTCGGCCAGCAGGCGGAAAATCGCATAGGGAACCAGCAGCAGAATGGCGAAAGCCAGCACTGCCGCGCCGGATTCGGTCCCGACATAGCCGACCAATTGTTCGCTCAGCGGAGTGTGCAGGTTATGGATTGCGACCAGCGCCAGGACCCACGCGGCGAGCGAGAACACTTCCTGCACCAGCCCGCGCATGAACCCGGTGATCGCGCCAAGGCCGATCAGGATCATGATCGCAATGTCGAAACCCGTCATGGGCCAATGGGTTACGCCCCGCCCATGATCCGGTCAACCAGGTTCGGCAGCAGCGCAAGGCCGCGATAGCGCGATCCGTCGCTTCCACCGGGCACTTCGGCGGGGCCGAACGCGCTGCCAAAGCCCAGCTTGGCCGCTTCGCGCAGGCGGATCCCGCCGTGCGCCACGGGCCGGATCTCGCCCGCTAGCGACACTTCGCCGAACCACACGGCATCGGCGGGCAACGGCTTGTCCGCCAGCGCCGAAACCAGCGCGGCCGCCACCGCCAGGTCCGCCGCCGGATCGGTCAACCGATAGCCGCCCGCGACGTTGAGATAGACTTCGCAGGACGAGAAATTCAGCCCGCAGCGCGCCTCGAGCACGGCAAGCAGCATCGCCATGCGGCCATTGTCCCAGCCCACTACGGCGCGGCGCGGGGTGGCGCCGCTGGCGAGGCGCACGATCAGCGCCTGCACTTCGACCAGCACCGGGCGCGTGCCCTCCATCGCCGGGAAGACCGAGCTGCCCGGCACCGGGTTTTCCCGCCCCGACAGGAACAGCATCGAAGGATTGCCCACCTCGCGCAGCCCCTGCCCTTCCATCGCGAAGACGCCGATTTCGTCCACCGGGCCAAAGCGGTTCTTCAGGCTGCGCAGGATGCGGTACTGGTGGCTGCGCTCGCCCTCGAAGCTCATCACCACGTCAACCATGTGTTCCAGCACGCGCGGGCCGGCGATGGTCCCGTCCTTGGTGACGTGGCCGACCAGCACCAGCGCGGCACTGGTTTCCTTGGCATAGCGGATCAGCTCGAACGCGCAGCCGCGCACCTGGCTGACCGTGCCGGGCGCGCCCTCGATCGTGTCCGAATGCATGGTCTGGATCGAATCGATCACCAGCAGGGCCGGCGCGTCCATCTGGCCCAGCGTGGTCAGGATGTCGCGCACCGATGTCGCCGCCGCCAGCTGGATCGGCGCATTGGCCAGGCCCAGCCGTTCGGCACGCAGGCGCACCTGACCGGCCGCTTCCTCACCGCTGATATAGACCGCCGATCCGCCGGCCTTTGCCACGCTGGCCGCGGCCTGGAGCAGCAGGGTGCTTTTGCCGATGCCCGGATCACCGCCCATCAGGATCGCGCTGCCCGGCACCAGCCCCCCGCCCAGCGCGCGGTCCAGTTCGGCAATGCCGGTGGAGCGGCGCTGCGGCACTTCGCCAGGCGCATCAAGCGGTTCGAAGCGGATCGCCCGCCCGCCTGACGACAGATCGTGCTTGGCGGAAAAGACGGTGGCGGGGGCTTCCTCGCTCAAGGTGTTCCATTCGCCGCAATCGGCGCACTGGCCCTGCCAGCGGTGGGTGACGCTGCCACAGGCCTGGCAGACATAACGGCGTTTGGGCTTGGCCATGGCCTCGCGATAAATGGAACGTAGCAAGAACGCAAGCCGCCAATCCGCACATTCGCCGATGTGAAGGGCTTGGCGCTGTCAGGGATAATCTGCCAAAGTGCGGCCATGCGGCAGAAGGAACTTCGCATCGCCCTGGTCTGCTATGGCGGGGTAAGCCTGGCGGTCTACATGCACGGCGTGACCAAGGAGCTGTGGAAGCTCGCCCGCGCCAGCCGCGCCCAGATCGCCGGAGAGGAATCGCAGGGCGATACCGAAGCGGTCTATGCCCGGCTGCTGCACCTGATGGAACGGCACCACGGCCTGCGCATGCGGGTGCTGCCCGACATCGTCGCGGGGGCCAGCGCGGGCGGGATCAACGGGGTGTTCCTCGCCCAGGCGATCCATTCGGGGCAAAGCCTCGAGCCCTTGACCGAGCTGTGGCTTGAGCGCGCCGACGTCGACGTGCTGCTCGATCCCGATGCACGGCCGTGGTCGCGGATCAGCAAGTTCTGGGCGATGCCCCTGGTCTACTGGATGCTCAAACGTCCGGGCAACGTGGTGTCCGCCAGCGTCGCGCGCGAAACCCGCAGCGAGGTGCGCGCCAAGCTGTCGCGCCTGATTCGTTCGCGCTGGTTCGAACCGCCGTTCGGCGGGCTCGGCTTTTCGCGCCTGCTGCGCGAGGCGCTGGACGCCATGGCCCAGGCCCCGGCCGGCCCGCCGCTGCTCCCGCCCGGCCACCCGCTCGACCTGTTCGTCACCGCGACCGACTTCAAGGGCCACCTTGAGCGGCTGCACCTTCACTCCCCCGAAACGATCGAGGAGAGCGAGCATCGCCTGTCGATCGGGTTCCGCGCCGATACGCCGCAGCAGCCGGGCGGCTGCCTCGCCCCGCCGCTGGAACTGGTCTTCGCGGCGCGCGCCACGGCCAGCTTTCCGGGCGCATTCCCCTCGCTCGAACTGGCCGAGATCGATGCGCTGGCGGCCGAGCGCGGCGAAGGCTGGAACAGCCGCACCGCCTTTGTCGAACGGATCATGCCCGAACACAGCCAGCGCGGCGATGCCGAGCATGTCTCGCTGATCGACGGGTCGGTGCTGGTCAATGCGCCATTTGCCGAAGCGATGAACGTGCTGCGCGACCGCCCCGCCCAGCGCGAGGTGGACCGCCGCTTCGTCTATATCGACCCCAAGCCCGACCGGATCGGTGGCCTGCGCCTGGGCGATCCGCGCCCGCCGGGGTTCTTCTCGGTGATCTTCGGCTCGCTGTCCTCGATCCCGCGCGAACAGCCGGTGCGCGACAACCTGGAAGTGATCGCCCGGCGGTCGCGCGAGCTGGGCGCGCTGCGCCACCTGATCGAGGCGCTGCGCCCGGAAATCGAACAGGCGATCGAGACCGAATTCGGCCACACCCTGTTCCTCGACCGGCCGACCCAGGAACGGCTGACCAAGTGGCGCGGACGGGCGCAGGAATCGGCGGCGCGGCGCGCCGGCTTTGCCTATCACGGCTACGGCCAGGTGAAGTTTGCCGGGATCATCGAAAGCCTGGCCGAAGACTTGCTGGCCGCCGCGCCGGAACTGGCTTTGCCCGATACCAGCGCGATTGCCGAACGACTGGGGCGGCACCTGGCCGCGCAGGGGCTCGATCACCTGTCAGCGGCCAGGGGCGGCGCGTCCGAGGCTACCGTGGCCTTCTACCGCGAGCATGACCTGCGCTACCGCATCCGCCGCCTGCGCCTGCTCGCCCGCCGCCTGTCCGAGGACTGGGATGACATCGACGCCGAACACCCTGCTGCGCGCGAGGCAGCGCGGGAAGTGGTCTACCGCGCGCTGGCGCTCTATTTCGACCGCGAGACGACCGCGGCGCTGGGGCGCGACTTTCCCGCCATTGCCCGTCAGGTATTCGAGGATCCCGGCCTGGTGCTGGCGACCATCGCCACCCGCCGCCAGCTTGGCGCGACCGACCTGGTGGTCGATGCGCTGCTGGCCGAAGCGCTGCAGGATGCCCCGCGCGAGTTGCGGCGGCGGATCCTGCTGACCTACCTGGGGTTCCCCTATTACGACACGGTGACCCTGCCCTTGCTGCTGGGGATCGGCACAACCGAGATCGAACCGGCCAAGGTGGACCGCATCAGCCCGAACGACTGCAATTCGATTCGGCCCGGCGGCGCGCGAGAGACGCTGCGCGGGGTGGAGTTCTACAACTTCGGTGCCTTCTTCAGCCGCGCCTACCGCGAGAACGACTACCTGTGGGGGCGGCTGCACGGCGCTGAACGGATGATCGACCTGGTTGCGTCCAGCCTTCCGCATGGCGCGATCATCGATCCGGCGGAACTGGCCGCGCTGAAACGTGACGCCTTCCTGGCGATCCTCGATGCCGAGGAGGCCCGCCTGCGCGCCGATCCGCAGCTGGTCGCCACCATACGCGCCGAAGTGCTGGCCGCCGCGGGCTGAGCGCTCGACACAACGAAAAAGGGCAGCCTTCGCAGGCCGCCCTTTCCCTCTCCAACCGGATAATGCGTCAGAGGCCGGCGATCGCCCCATCGACCAAGGCCTTGTCGGCCTTGGCGTCGTGGTTCGCGGCAATCAGACCGCGCGCGGCACTGGTAGCAGCTTCGGCTGCCTTGGCACGCAGTTCGGCCACGGCGCCGCGTTCGGCGGCGGCGATCTTGTCTTCCGCCATGCGTTCGCGGCGGGCGATCAGATCGGTGGTATCGGCTTCGGCCCTGGCGACGATGGCCTGCGCTTCATGCTGGGCATGAGCCAGCATTTCGGCGGCTTCCTTTTCGGCGCCAGCGATCTTGTCGGCATATTCCTTGCGCAGCGCTTCGGCCTCGGCGCGCAGCGCCTTGGCTTCATCAAGCTGCTTGCGGATTTCGGCAATGCCCGAATCCAGACCCGAGGCGATCAGCGCCGGGACCTTCTTCCACACCATGATCGCGATCAGCAGCGCCATCGACAGCGCCACCCACATGCCGGGGGTCAGCCCCAGCGCGGCGGGTTCGGCGTGACCGCCGCCATGTTCGCCGGCAGCGGCGCCATGTTCGGCCGCGGCAGTAACGGCAAGCGCCAGCAGGTTAGCCATTGAGCGCCTCCTTCACGGCTGCCTGGGCAGCCTTGGCATCGACCTTCACGCCAGCGAGACGCGAGACGATATCGGCGGCGGCATCGGCCGCAACCTGTTCGATTTCCTTGAGCGCACCGCTGCGCGCGGTCGCGATCTGGGCTTCGGCCTCACCGACGCGGGCGTCGATCCTGGCCTGGGCCTGCGCCAGGCGGGCTTCACTTGCCTTGGCCGCTTCGGCCTTGGCCTTGGCGATCACGGCCTGGGCTTCGCCGCGCTGGGCATTGGCCTGGACGCGCCACGCATCCTCTTCCGCATTCGCGGCAGACCGGGCTGCCTCGGCGGCAGCAAGGTCGGCGGCGATCTGCTTGTCGCGCGCTTCAACGGTGGCCATGACCTTGGGCACCATGCCCCGGCCGATGACAAAGAAGATGAAGCCGAAGAAGATCAGCAGCCAGAAGACCTGGCTGGCATAAGTCTCGGCGAGCTGCGAGATTTGAGGCATCGGAGCGTCCGCATTTGCCCGGCCGGCGCCGCCTCCCGCTTGTCAGGAGGCGGCGACCAGCCGGTCGGGTATCAGGTTCGCGAGGTCAGGCGACGAAGATCAGGATCATCGCGACGACGAACGAGAGCAGGCCCAGAAGTTCGGCGGCGGCGAAGCCGATGAACAGGCGGCCCTGCTGGCCGTCGGCGGCACCCGGGTTGCGCAGCGCGCTTTCCAGGAACGAACCGAACACGTTACCGACGCCGATGGCGGCCATGCCGGCGCCGATGGCAGCGAGACCAGCACCGATCAGCTTGGCGCTTGCAGGTTCCATAGTGATAACTCCTTTTCCTTGAATTCGGTTGGATTGACTTGGAAATCTAAGTTCAGAGAAAACTCAGTGCAGGTTCTCGGCGTCGTTGAGATACAGCGAGGTCAACAGCGCGAAGACATAGGCCTGGATGCCCGCCACCAGCAGCTCAAGCGCGCAGATGGCCACCATCAGCAGGAAGCTGGGCAGGCCGACAATGCCGCCCCACAGCAGGCCGGAATTGGCGCTGTCGATCACGAAGCTCGACAGCACTTCCAGCAGCACGTGGCCGGCCATCATCGCCACGAACAGTCGCAGAGCGAGGCTGAACGGGCGGACCAGGAACGAGATCAGCTCGATGATCGGGATCAGCCACAGCAGCCACCACGGCGTGCCGTGCGGCACGAACAGCGAGAAGAAGTGCAGGCCGTGCCGGGCAAAGCCGACGATCAGCACGATCGCGAACGACAGCACCGCCAGCACGCCGGTCACGGTGAAGTGGCTGGTGGGGGTGAAGGGATGGACGCCGACGAGCATCAAGGGCAGCAGCCCGAGCAGGTTGGCGAACAGGATGAAGCTGAAGATCGAGAAGATGTAGGGGACGTACTTCTTGCCGGCCGGGCCGATGTTGGCGGCCAGCAGGTTGTCGATGAAGCCGGTCAGGCTTTCGACCGCCATCTGCCAGCGGCCGGGGACCAGCTGACGCTTCATTCCGCCCCACACGAATACGAACAGCACGGCGGCGGTAATCGCCATCCACAGCGCCGAATTGGTGAAAGCGATGTTATAGCCCGCGAGTTGCCAGTGATCGGTGCCGAACATCGGCTCGATCGAGAACTGGTGCATCGGGTCGACTTTTCCGCCTTCGGCTGCCACGCGTCCTGCCTCTTTCACTTCGTCATATGCGCAGCAGCGCCCATTATTCGGGGCGCTGCGACGACATCCGGATGATGTTCCTGAAGGCCACGACGATCCCGAGGGACATCACCGCCAACAGACCCCAGGGGGCGGTTCCGGCAAACTGGTCAATGACCCAGCCGATGAACGCGCCGCCACCGATTCCCCCCAGCAATTCCGCCAGAACCTTGCTGCCGATGCGATAGCTCGCGTCGGATTCAACGGTTCCCTGCGGGCAATTGCGTTGATCTTCCCGCTCTTTGGCGGCTTTGAGCCGCGCATCGAGCGCGTCAATCCGCGCATCTTCGCCAATGGGGTCTCGTGCAGGTGGCTCGTCGTTCATGCCAGCTCCCCTGATATGCAGGCAAACACGGCACGGGCAACGGCTGCCCGCCGAGGGCGCCGACCCCTTAGCAGCCACGGCATCCAAGTCAACACCAAGAGAAAGGCCTCCCCCCAAGTGATGTGGAAGGAGGCCCAAATCTGGCAGGACTGGCGCTTACTGCGCCGGTGGCGCGCCCTTCGGGCAGCGGCTGTCGAGCAGCGGCGGCGCTGCGGTGCGGGTATACCACTTGCCGTCCGGCCCTTCGTACTTCTCGCCCGGCGCGGTGCGCTGGATCGCCAGGCAGCCGGCTGTGAAGGCGTAATCGTCGATCGTCGCCTTCTGGGCCTCGGCCTTATCGGCATAGACCGCGCGGCGCTTGATGTTGATGTCTTCCGCCATGTGGCGGATTTCCGGGCTGGGGGCCGCCGGAAAACCCAGATAGCCGTCAGCCCCCTCGCCCACCTGCCCGTTGGCGCGGGCGGCGGCATAGGCCGGGTCGCGCTGCTGCGCCGAGGCGGGAGCGGCCAGCGTCAGCGCGGCCAGCACGGCCGCCCCGGCCAGCAGCATGGCGGGCTTGCGGCGGGTCTGTTCACGAAGCGGCATCATCAGCTGTTCTCCAAAATCCTAGAAAATATCGGGGTTGTCCTGAATCGTGTTCCCGGCATCCGCCGCGAGCCGATAGACCACCTCCTGCTTGATGTTGATGTTCAACTCGATCACGATCGGCTTGTCCGGCGCATTTACCGAAATGCACCCGCCCAGCGCCATCGTGCCGCCCACCAACAGTCCCAGCGCGCTCGCGCCTCGCCGGGTCGGCCACCGTTTCCCACGCTCGTTCCTGTCCATCGGACCGGTTGTCGCAAGGTGGGCGCGGTTGGTCAATTGCGGGTTCTTCATGGCCCATTCCTGCTGTCTGGAGGCTGAATGACGCCCGGCTTGGTCACCGGCGGCGGTGCGGGAACCGGCGCGGCGGCACCGGGCACCAGCCCGAGCGAGCGCGGATCACGCACATAGGTATCGTCGTACAGCGATTTGAACGAGGTGATGAGGCGCTGGAACGGCGCCTTGATATTGATGTTGAACTGGATCGGCAGCCCGGCCAGGCGGCGGGTCAGGATATTCTTCTTCGCGGTTTCGCCCTGGCGCACCCCATCGATCTTGAGGCGGGTGATGATGTCGCCGTCCAGCGCCCCGTCCAGCCCGATCTGCATCCGCCGGAAATCGAGCGAGCGCAGCGTCTGGAAAGCGAAGTTGCCCATTGCCGACAGGTCCTTGTAGGTCAACTCGCCAATGTAGGAGACATTGCCTCCCGGCGGGCGCGAAACGAGCAGGCCGCCGCGAATCCACCCGCCGTCCTCGTCGAACACCAGCGGCAGTTCGCCATCGAAATAGCCTGTGGCCGCCAGGTTGCCGAGTTGCAGCCGTTCCACGAACAGGGCGGCGCTGATGCCCGTCACTTTCAGCGTAAAACGCCGCACTTCGGACGCGCCCAGCACCATGCGGGTCGGCTGCAATTGCAGCGTCCCGTCGATGAACGGCCAGTGCGCGCCGTTGACCTGGAGCACATGACCCGGCTGCAGCGCGAAGGAAACCTCACCGTCGAACACCTCGATCCCGGGGTTGATCGACGCGATCTTGAGCCGCTGGTCGGGCGCGGTGACCAGGCCGAGCAGGTCATCGAACACCACCGTGCCTGACACCCCTTCGACCGGGCCGAAGGCGGCGGCGAAGTCAAGCTTGTCGGTGCTGAACCGGCCGGTGCTGGTGACTTCCTTCGGGTTCCAGTCGATTCGCCCGGTGCCGGTCAGCGTGCCGCGGGCATTGGCGATCACCCCCAGCGCCAGGTAGCTGAGCGTGTCGGGCTGGACGCGCTTGTCGAACAGCAGGCCCGGCACGGCCAGATCGGCGCTGCCGACGGCGCTGTTCAGATCGTGGCGGATCGCGGCCGTCGCCACTTCGCGGTCGCTCATTGGCTCGCGCAGCAGGGCATTGGCGGTGATCCGGTTGTCCTTCAGCACCAGCGCGGCATCGCGGGCGATCATCGGGCGGAAACGCGCGTCCTTCTCGCGGTCCTCCAGGCGGAAGGCGGCATTGGCGATGGTCAGCACGCCATCGGCCAGGCGCCAGTCGCCATCGGCGGCGAAGATGTCGAGCGGGACGGCATCGAGCTTCACGTCGGTGCCGGTGAAATGCCCGGTCACGTCCGCGCTGATCTGCGCGGTGAGGTTCGACAGGGTAAACCGGTTGGCGGATCCGGGCGCCCCCAGTTCCACCCCCACCTGCCGCGCGGCCAGCGCGCCGGGAATCGCAAAGCCGATCGGTCCGCTGGCCAGCCGGATCGGCGTGCTGCCCAGCCGTCCGCTCGCCTGGAGCGAAGGCGCTCCGGCCGCCAGCCGCGTGCCGCGCGCGTCGCTGCGCAGGATCGCCCCATCTGGCCCCGGACACAGAGTGACCGTGCGCGAATCGAGCGTGACGTTGAACAGGCTGAGCGAGCGGAACGCGAACGGCGTGCAGCGTCGCAGTGCCGACAGCCCGCGCGCGGCCGACCAGTTGCCTTCCAGCGGCAGTTCCAGCTGGTCGGCATGCCCGCCCGGCAAGGCTCCGCTGGCCGTGGCTCGCCCCGAAAAGCCAAGCGTGCCCTGCGGCGACAGCGCCATGGTCAGCCCGGACAGGGCCAGCGCGGCATCCCCGGCGCGGTATTCGGGCATGGTGAAACGGGCCAGCACCTGCCCGCCTGGCTGGCGCTCAATCCGCCCCGTCAGGCGCGGCAGGCCGGCGCCGCCGGTCACCACGTTGCCCGAAACATGCGGCCCGCGCCTGCCTCCCAGCGCCAGTTGCAACTGCGAGACCGCCAGCACATTCGCACCCGAAGTGCCGCGCAGCGTGCCGCGCGGCACGACCAGGCTGGTCAGTGCGCCGGTGCGGCGCAGGACATAGGCGGCTTGCAGGCGGCTGCCCCGCCCTTCGCGCGCCAATCCCTGGCGAATCGCCCCGATCAGCGGCGCGGCGAGCGTTTCGCCCAGCGAGTGCTGCACCTGCGCCAGGCTGGCGTCGAGAGCCAGGCCGGGCCGGACCTCGCTGCCGCCGATCGTTCCTTCGGCATCGATCGCCGCGAAGTTATCACGTGAGCGCAGCATGCCATCGAGCGTCACGGCTCCGGCCTGCACCGCGCCGCCCAGGCCATTGCCGGACAGCTTGTAGCTGGCGGTCAGATTGCCGCCCTTCAGCGTGAAATCGCCCTGCCCGCCGAGCCGCGCCAGCGACTGGCCGGCCGCACGCGCGGCGCCGGTGGACAGCGCCGCCTTGCCGCTAAAGCTGTCGAACGCCGCGCTGCTGTTCGCATCAAGCTGCACCGCCGCATCGCGCAGTGCCAGGTCCGGACAGGCGAGCCGCGCCGCGCGCAGTGGCCCGGTGAACTGCGGCGCCCCGCCGCTGGTGGCCAGCTTGCCGTAAAGCGTCGCCCCTTCGGCCGAACAGGCACCGAACCGGGCGCGCGGCATGACGGCGGCGGCAATCCCGGCAAAGCCGCTTTTCAGGTTGCCACTGCCGTCGGCCTTGATCCCGGCCACACCCAGCGGCGTTTCGATCCGCGCGCGGCCATCGCGCAGCACCAGGTCCATGTCGGGCAGGCCGGACGGCCCCTCGGTCTGCGCGGACAATACCGCATCAAGCTTGCCGAAGCTGAGTTTGCCGTCCCGAAAAGCACCGAACAGTCGCGGCTTGACCAGCGTGACGCGGCCCAGGGTTGGCAGGCCAAGGGTGGGGACGATGTCCACTTCCACCCGCTCGGCCGTGAAATCAGGCCGCCTTGGATCGCCGATCACCACATCGCGCAGCACGTGATGGCGCACACCGACCGATTCGATCGTGTAAGTGCCGGGCAGCTTGTACTTTTCCAGCTGGCTGACGATCACCTTGTCGGCAATCATGTCGCGGCTCAGCCACAGGCCGCCCAGCGCCAGCGCCGACACGCCCAGCACCAGTCCCAGCACGGTCCAATTGCGCCGGGGCTTGCGCGCCTCGGGTTCATCGGGTGCAGGTTCGGGCGCAAGATCAGGGGGTTCGGGCGCGGCCTCGTCCATGCGCTCATGCTTGCGCGTTCGCGCCGGGAAAGGCAATGCTGCATCGGCGAATGGCGCTGGCGACAGGAAGGATGCGCGTGGCCGACAGCGAAGACCAGGTCCACCACGGCGCCGGCCACCGCGCCCGGCTGCGCGCGCGGCTGCTGCACGGCGGGGGCGAGGCGCTGGCCGATTACGAAGTGCTGGAATACCTGCTGATGACCGCGATCCCGCGCCGCGACGTCAAGCCGCTGGCGAAAAGCCTGATCGCCCGGTTCGGCAATCTGGCCGGGGTGTTCAACGCCGACCCGGCCGCACTCGCCAATCACCCCGGCATGGGCGAAACCAGCGCCGCCGCGCTCAAGGTGGTGGCGCTGGCGGCGCGGCGCATGGCGCGCACCGGGGTGCAGGAACAACCCGTGCTGGGCAACTGGCAGGCGCTGCTCGATTACCTGACGATCGACATGGCGCACCTCAACCACGAACGGGTCCGGGTGCTTTACCTCGATACGCGCAACCGCCTGATCCTGGATCACCTCGTCAGCGAAGGCAGTATCGACGAAGCCGCGATCCACCCGCGCGAAGTGGTCCGCAAAGCGCTCGACAGCGGGGCAAGCGCGCTGATCCTGGTCCACAACCACCCCTCCGGCTCGCCCGAGCCTAGCCGCGCCGACGTGCAGATCACCCAGCGCATTGCCGAGGCCGGGCGGCTGCTGGGCATCGTCGTCCACGATCACGTGATCATTGGCCGCCAGGGGCATGTCAGCCTGAAGGCCAAGGGCCTGATCTGAAATGTGCGTCGCCGCCATCGCCTGGCACGCCGATCCGCGCTGGCGGCTTGTCGCCATCGGCAACCGCGACGAATATCATACCCGCCCCACCGCGCCACTGGGCCAGTGGGACAACGGGATCATCGCCGGGCGCGACCTGGCGGCGGGCGGGACCTGGCTTGGCCTCCACCCCGCCGGGCGGTTCGCGCTGGTCACCAACTACCGGGTCGATGGCTATCCCCGGCCCGAACTCGCCTCGCGCGGGGGACTGGTAACGGACTGGCTGCTGAACGAAACACTGGGCGATACGGCGGCCATGAACCCGTTCAACCTGTTCGTCGCCAGCGGCGCGCAGGCCTGGCTGCGCAGCAACTATCCCGCGCCCTTGGCTCGGTTGCTGGGGCCTGGCATTCATGGCCTGTCCAATGGCGCGTTGGACCAACCCTGGCGCAAGACGCGCTGTCTGGAATCCGCCTTGTCAGACTGGCTGGCGCAGGACAGCGCTGATCCCGCCGCGTTGTTCTCTGCCCTGGCTGACCGCGAACTCGATCCCGCCCCGCCACCTGACGGGCCAAGGCCGGACTTTTCCGGCGTGTTCATTGCCGATCCGGTTTACGGCACGCGGGCTTCAACCGTGGCGCTGGTCGATCATGACGGACGCGGCACGATCAGCGAACGCCGCTTCGCCGCAGGGGGCAAGCCGGCCGGGGAAAGCACGCTGGCTTTCACCTGGCCAGCCTGAGCATTACTCGGTCAGCCCTTCCCAGGCCTGCTTGAGCCGGTCGAAAAAGCCTTTCGACTGGGGGCATTCCTCGCCGGTTTCGGTTGCCTGCAACTCGCGCAGCAGTTCCTTCTGGCGGGCGGTCAGCTTGGTCGGGGTTTCGACCATGATTTCAATCACCATGTCACCCCGGCCCCGGCCCTGCAGCACCGGCATGCCCACGCCGCGCTTGCGCAGCTGCTTGCCCGACTGGATCCCGGCCGGGATCGTCACCGTGTTTACTTCGCCGTCCAGGCCCGGAATTTCGATCTCGCCGCCCAGCGCCGCCGTGGTGAAGGTGATCGGCACGCGCGTGATCAGCGTGGTCCCGTCGCGGTCGAACACCGGATGGCGGCGGATGTGGATGAAGATGTAAAGATCGCCCGCCGGCGCGCCGAACGGCCCGGCCTCGCCCTTGCCGGGCAGGCGGATGCGCGTGCCGGTATCGACACCGGGCGGAATATCGACCTGCTGGGTGACAGGCTTGTCGACCCGGCCTTCGCCCCGGCACGAGCGGCATGGCTTCTCGATCACCTCGCCCCGGCCGTGGCAGGTCGGGCAGGTGCGCTCGACCATGAAGAAGCCTTGCTGGGCGCGGACCTGGCCGTGGCCGCCGCACAGGTTGCAGCGCCGCGTGCCGGTGCCCGGCTCGGCGCCCGAACCGTCGCACGGCTCGCACCGGCTGCTGACCTCGATGTCCACTTCGGTCTGCTTGCCATGGAACGCCTCTTCCAGCGTGATTTCCATGTCATAGCGCAGGTCGGCGCCGCGCCGCGCCTGCTGGCGCCCGCCGCCACCGCCAAAGGCGCTGCCGAAGATCGTTTCAAAGATGTCGCCCAGGTCGGAAAAGCCGCCGCCCATCCCGCCCGGTCCGCCGGGGCCACCGCCCCCGCTCATCCCGTTCTTGTAGGCTTCGTGGCCGAAGCGATCATAGGCCGCGCGCTTTTGCGGGTCCTTGAGGCATTCGTAAGCCTCGCTGATCGCCTTGAATTTCGCTTCCGCCTCGGCGTCGCCCTGGTTGCGGTCGGGGTGCCATTTCATTGCCAGCTTGCGATAGCTGGACTTGAGCACGCTTTCGTCCGCGTCGCGGCTGACTTCGAGCAGTTCGTAATAGTCGAGTTCGGCTGACATGTGGCCCCCTCAGGAAAGCGGGCCCGCCGCCGCGCGGCAAGCGCGGCGGCGAGCACCCTTTCATCTGCCTGATCAGCCCTTGTTCTCGTCGACTTCCGAGAACTCGGCGTCGACCACGTCGTCGTCCCCGGCGGGCTTGTCGCCCCCCGGCGAGGCCGCCGCGGCCTGTTCCTTTTCATAGATCGCCTGGCCCATCTTCATGGCCTTTTCGGTCAGGGCCTGGGTCTTGGCGGTCATTTCAGCGGGATCGCCGCCTTCGATCGCGGTCTTGGCTTCGGCAATGGCGGCCTCGATCTCGGACTTGAGGTCCGCGTCGATCTTGTCACCATGTTCGGCCAGCTGCTGTTCGGTGGCATGGACCAGGCTGTCGGCGTTGTTGCGGGCTTCCGCCGTTTCACGCCGCTTCTTGTCTTCCTCGGCAAACTTTTCGGCATCCTTGACCATCTGTTCGATGTCGGTGTCCGACAGGCCGCCCGAAGCCTGGATCTTGATCTGCTGCTCCTTGCCGGTGCCCTTGTCCTTCGCGCTGACGTTCACGATGCCGTTGGCGTCGATGTCGAAGGTCACTTCGATCTGCGGCACGCCACGCCGCGCGGCGGGTATGCCGACCAGGTCGAACTGGCCGAGGATCTTGTTGTCCGCGGCCATTTCGCGTTCACCCTGGAACACGCGGATCGTCACCGCCTGCTGGTTGTCCTCGGCAGTCGAGAACACCTGGCTCTTCTTGGTGGGGATCGTGGTGTTGCGATCGATCATGCGGGTAAACACGCCGCCCAGCGTTTCGATGCCGAGCGAGAGCGGGGTCACGTCGAGCAGCAGCACGTCCTTGACGTCGCCCTGCAGCACGCCGGCCTGGATCGCCGCGCCCATGGCCACGACTTCGTCCGGGTTCACGCCGGTGTGCGGTTCCTTGCCGAAGAAGTCCTTCACCACTTCGCGGACCTTGGGCATGCGGGTCATCCCGCCGACCAGCACCACGTCGTCGATCTCGCTCGCCTTCACGCCAGCATCGGCCATGGCCTTCTTGCAGGGTTCGAGCGTGCGCTGGATCAGGTCAGCAACCAGCTTTTCAAGGTCGGCGCGGGTGATCGTTTCGACCAGGTGCAGCGGGGTGGTAGCCCCGCCTTCCATGCGCGCGGTGATGAACGGCAGGTTGATTTCGGTGGTCTGGGCCGAAGACAGCTCGATCTTGGCCTTTTCGGCGGCTTCCTTGAGCCGCTGGAGGGCCAGCTTGTCGGTCTTCAGGTCCATGCCTTCCTTGGCCTTGAACTTGTCAGCCAGGAATTCGACAAGCTTCGAGTCGAAGTCTTCACCGCCGAGGAAGGTGTCGCCGTTGGTCGACTTCACTTCGAACACGCCGTCCCCGATTTCGAGGATCGAGATGTCGAAGGTGCCGCCGCCAAGGTCATAGACCGCGATGGTCTTGCCGTCGTTCTTTTCGAGGCCATAGGCCAGCGCCGCGGCAGTCGGCTCGTTGATGATGCGCAGCACTTCCAGGCCGGCGATCTGGCCGGCGTCCTTGGTCGCCTGGCGCTGCGCGTCGTTGAAGTAGGCCGGCACGGTAATCACCGCCTGGGTGACGGTTTCACCCAGATAGGCTTCGGCCGTTTCCTTCATCTTCTGGAGCGTGAAGGCGCTGATCTGGCTGGGCGAATAGTCTTCGCCGCCGGCCGTGACCCAGGCATCGCCGTTCTTGCCCTTGGCGATGGCATAGGGGACCAGTTCCATGTCCTTCTTGGTCATGGGATCGTCGAAGCGGCGGCCGATCAGGCGCTTCACCGCGAAAATGGTGTTGTCAGGGTTGGTCACCGCCTGGCGCTTGGCCGGCTGGCCGATCAGCCGTTCACCGTCCTTGGTGAAAGCCACGATCGACGGGGTGGTGCGCGCCCCTTCCGAATTTTCGATAACCTTGGGCTTGCCGCCATCCATCACCGCAACGCAGCTGTTGGTGGTGCCGAGGTCGATACCGATCACTTTACCCATATTTACCCATCCTTGGTCTTATGTGACGCCGCTTCGTAGGCCCCCCAGGTTCCCGGCAAGGCAGGTCGGCAGCTCTTGAACGGGGCCGATATAGGTGTGGTTTCGCTTGGCACAAGGCCCCTTGCCGATTAGGCGTAAAGGCAAGTTCGAACGCTCCGCAAAGGATTGAAAAATGATGCGCAAAGCCCTCACCGTTCTGGCCCCGCTGGCGCTCGGCCTGGCGCTGTCTGCCTGCCAGCAGAAGGACAAGGCGCCCGAAGCGCCCGCCAGCACCGCGCCCGATGCCAAGCCGGGCGTTGCCGTGGCCGATGCGCGCCTTGTCCTGCCGGCGGTCAAGGGCAATCCCGGCGTCGCCTATTTCACCCTGGCCAATTCCGATACCAAGGCGGTGGCCCTGGCCGCCGTGGCGGTTGACGGGGTCGGCAAGGCCGAAATGCACCAGACCGTCGGCGGCAAAATGGGCCCGGTCGACCGGGTGGACATCGATCCCAACGCCAGCGTCAGCTTTGCCCCCGGCGGGCTGCACGTGATGCTGTTCGACCTTGATCCCAAGCTGACCGCCGGATCGACCGCCGAATTGACCCTGACCTTCGCCGATGGCGACAAGCTGTCCACCCAGATGCCGATCCAGGCCGCCGGCGAGGCGGCGATGAACGGCATGGACCACGGGTCGGGGCACTGAGCGAGACCTGCCCCGCAGGCGGGGAACGCGCGCTGACCGCGGGCGAAGCGGCGCTGGTCCACTCGGTCTTCGGCGCGGCCGTGGATTGCAGCGCGGTGCGCGTCCGCCGCCGCAAGTGGTGGTGGCTGCACCCGCGCCACGTCACCATGGCACCGTGGGGGCACATCCATTTCCACCCCGAATCCGGCAGCTACTGCGACGATTTCTCGGCCGCCCGGATCGAATTGCAGGCGCATTTCATCCACGAGATGACCCACGTCTGGCAGGCCCAGACTCGCGGCCGCTGGTGGGTGGTGCTACGCGGCATGTGGGACCGCAAATACAGCTATCGGTTGCGCGAGGGCTGGCCGCTGGAACGCTATGGGCTGGAACAGCAGGCGGAGATCGTCGCACATGCTTTTCTCTATCGACGCGGCTCAAACCCTCGCACGCCAGCCAGTGCGGCCGAGCTTGAGCGGATAGCGCGCTTCGTCTGAACGATCAGGGGTAGGCAATCCCCGGCAGGCCCTGGCCGCCATCCGCGATGAAGGCGTCGATGCGCTCTTCCAGGGTCGGCAGCGGGACCGAGCCGAGCGAGAGCACGACATCGTGGAACTTGCGGATGTCGAACTTTGGCCCCAGCGCCTGTTCCGCCTTGGCGCGGACGCGGCGGATGGTCAGTTCGCCCAGCTTGTAGGCCAAAGCCTGTCCCGGCCAGCTGATATAGCGATCGACCTCGGTATTGACCTCGCGTAGCGATAGCGCAGTGTGGCCGGCGAGGTAATCGACCGCCTGCTGGCGGCTCCAGCCATAGTGATGGATGCCGGTATCGACCACTAGACGCACGGCGCGCCACATCTCGTAGCTCAGCTTGCCGAAGCGTTCGTAGGGGGTGCGATAGATCCCCATCTCCTCGCCGAGATACTCGGTGTAAAGGCCCCAGCCCTCGCCAAAGCCCGAGAAATAGGTCTGGCGGCGGAACTTCGGCAGCGCCTGCTGTTCCAGCGCCAGCGCGCCCTGGAAGCTGTGGCCTGGGGCGCATTCGTGCAAGGTCAGTGCCGGGATGTTGTAGAGCGGGCGCGAGGGCAGGTCATAGGTGTTCATCTGGCACGCCTCGAGCCCGCCCCGGCCCGAGGTGTAGAACGGCGCGATCGCCGGATCGACCGGGCGGATGGTGTAGCGATAGCGCGGCAGCAGGCCGAAATAGTCCTTGAGCCGCCCGTCCACCCGCTTGGCGACATAGGCCGACACGCCCAGCAGCTCGTCCGGGCTGCGCGCCACGAATTGCGGATCGGTGCGCAAGAACTGGATGAATTCGGCCAGACTGCCCTTGAACCCGGCCTGTTCGCGCACCGCGTCCATTTCGGCGGTGATCCGCGCCACCTCGTCAAGGCCGATCTGGTGGATCTGCTCGGCGGTCAGATCGGTCGTGGTGTATTCGCGGATCTGCTGCGCGTAATAGGCCGCGCCGTCCGGTAGCTGGCTGGCGGCCAGCGAGGTGCGGGTGCCGGGCAGGTATTCATCGCGGAAAAAGGCCAGGAAACGCGCGAAGGCCGGGGTGACCGACTGCGCAATGGCGGCGCGGGCCTGAGCCTTGAGCGCGGCCTGCTCGGCCGCGGGAATCCTCTCCGGCATCCGGGCAAAGGCGCCCCAGAACGGGCTTTTCTCGGGATCGTCCACCACGAAGGCAGCGATGGACACATCGCGCCCTTCAAGGCTGGCGCGCGGCACCGAAAAACCGCGCGCCAGTCCGGCGCGGGCATTGGCGGTCTGCTCCGCGAAATAGCGCGGCAGATCGTTCATCCGGGCGATGTAGCGGCGGTAATCCTCGGCCGTGGCCAGCGGATCGCGGGCGGGCAGATAGCTCCAGAAATTGCTGTCGCTATCAAACGGCATTTCCCAGCGGCGGAACCGCGCTCTTTCGATCCCTTCGCGCAGCAGGGTGCGCAGGACGCTGGCGTTGATCCTGCCTGCCGGGCTGAGCCGGGCGGGCGGGATCGCATCAAGCCGGGCAAGCCAGGCCTTCTCCCGCTCCGCCGCCGCCAGGTTGCTGGCCGGCGTGGCCGAAGGCAGCCGATCGCCCGGCCGGGTGGTGCCGTCGCTCAGCTCGACATCGCCATATTGCTCCAGCGCGGACCGGTAATAGGCATCGCCGAGCGCCTGCAATTGCCGGTCGGCGCTGTCGCGTGCCTGCGCAGGCTGAAGGGAAACCAGGGCAAGCGGGATCGCCAGCCAGAAGCGCGCGATCCTCATGCCCTGCCCCCCTTGTCCTGCGTCAATCCGGCTTCTTGGCGACGGCAACCATCGCGGGACGCAGCAGGCGGTCCTTGATCATGTAACCGGCCTGGAGTTCCTGCACGACCACGCCGGCTTCAACCTCGGCGCTCGGCACTTCGAGCATGGCCTGGTGCTGGTTCGGGTCAAGCGGCAGCCCCTTGGCGGCGATGCGGCTGATGCCGTGCAGGCCGAACACCTTGTCGATCTCGCGCGCGGTGGCCTCGATCCCGGTTACCAGGCTCTTCAGGCGGTCATCCTCGCGCAGGTCGGCGGGAATAGCGTCAAGCGCACGGCCCAGATTGTCGGCCACCGAAAGGATGTCGCGGGCAAAGCCGGTCGCGGCATAGGCGCGGGCATCGGCAATGTCCTTTTCCAGGCGGCGGCGCACGTTCTGCGTCTCGGCCTTGGCATAGAGCACCTCCTGCCGGGCGACTTCCAGATCCTCGCGCAGCCGGTCGAGCGATTCGCCCAGCTTGTCGGTTTCCTTGTCCAGCAGTTCGTCGGGAACGCCCGCCAGTTCGGCTTCCACCGCCGGGTCGCCCTGCGGTTTGCTATCGTCGCTCATCTTGTCAAAAAACCTGTCTAACCGATCAATTTGCCCAGCGATTGGGCAGTGAAATCCACCATGGGGACGACCCGCGCATAATTCAACCGCGTCGGGCCGATAACCCCCACCACGCCGACCACGCGCCCTTCCCGGTCGCGATAGGGCGAGGCGATCACGGACGAGCCTGATAGCGCGAACAGCCGATTCTCGGAACCGATGAAAATGCGGGTCGCCTCGGCCTCGCGCGCGGCGTCGAGCAGATCGGCAACCGACTGCTTGTTTTCCAGGTCATCCAGCAGCAGCCGCACCCGTTCCAGATCGGTCAGGGTCGATTCGTCGAGCAGGTGCGCCGCGCCGCGCACGATCAGCACCGGGCGCCGCGCCGCATCCTCGCTCCACACCGCAAGGCCGCGCTGGACCAGGTCGGCGCTGGCCGCATCGAGCGCCGAGCGGCCCGACGCGATCTCGGCCCGGATCGCCGCCACCGCCTCGCCCAGGGTGCGCCCCGCAAGGCGCGCGGTGATATAGTTGCTGGCCTGCTCCAGCGCGCTCGTCGGCAGGCCCAGCGGAATGGCGACCACGCGGTTCTCGATTGCCCCGTCCGCGCCGACCATGACGGCCAGCGCCCGGTCCGGGGCCAGCGGCACCAGTTGCAGCTGCGCCAGGCGCGGCTCGCGGCGCGGCACCATCACTACCCCGGCGCAGGCCGACAGGTCAGACAGGACCGCGCTGGTTGCAGCCAGCGCCGCTTCGATCGGGCCGGGCTGGGTCACCTGCCGCTCGATCGCGGCGCGTTCCTCGGCCGTGGGTTCGGCCACCTGCATCATCCCGTCGACGAACAGGCGCAGGCCCTGTTCGGTCGGCAACCGGCCGGCACTGGTGTGCGGCGCGGCCAGCAAGCCAAGCATTTCGAGTTCATGGAGGACTGAGCGGATCGAGGCGGGCGAGAGGTTCAGCCCCCCTGCCCCGGCCAGTGTCTTGGACCCTACCGGCTGCCCGTACGCCAGGTATCCTTCCACCACCAGACGGAAGATGTCGCGGGCGCGGCTGGTCAGTTCGGTGATCGGTTGGCTCATCATCTCGCCGCACAATTTAAGCCGCACTCTTGCAGGCTCAAGCCCATTGCGCCTAACGCACGCGCGAAACAACCTTGAGGACCTCCCCATGCGACCTTCCGGCCGCGCGCCCGACGAGATGCGCACGATCAGCTTCGAACCCCATTATACCAAGCACGCCGAAGGTTCGGTGCTGGTCAGCTTCGGCCACACCAAGGTGATCTGCACCGCATCGGTCGAGGAACGCCTGCCGCCGTGGCTGCGCGGCAAGGGTGAAGGTTGGGTGACGGCGGAATATTCGATGCTGCCGCGCGCCACCCACACCCGCGGCAGCCGAGAAGCGGCCAAGGGCAAGCAAAGCGGGCGCACCCAGGAAATCCAGCGGCTGATCGGGCGCAGTCTGCGCGCCGTGGTCGACCTCAAGAAGCTGGGCGAACGCCAGATCACGCTCGATTGCGACGTGATCCAGGCCGATGGCGGCACCCGCACCGCCTCGATCAGCGGCGCCTGGGTGGCGCTGCGCATCGCGGTTGACAAGCTGATCGCCTCAGGCGCGATCCAGGAAGATCCGCTGCCGCGCAAGGTTGCCGCCGTCAGCTGCGGGATCTTCAACGGCACCCCGGTGCTCGACCTTGACTATGACGAGGACAGTTCGGCCGATGCCGATGCCAACTTCGTGCTGATCGAAGGCGGCCAGATCGCCGAAGTCCAGGCCACCGCCGAAGGCGCGACCTACGACGAGGAGGCGCTGCTGCGCCTGCTGCGCCTGGCGCGGATCGGTTGCGACCGCATCTTCGCCGCCCAGGGCGAGGCTGTCTGCAAGTGACCCGCAGGCTCGGCGCCGAAACCCTGGTGATTGCCACGCACAACGCCGGCAAGCTCAAGGAGATTTCGGCGCTGCTGGCCCCTTATGGCCTGAGCTGCATCAGCGCGGGTTCGCTCGGGCTGGATGAACCGGCCGAGACCGGCAAGACCTTTGTCGAAAACGCGCTGATCAAGGCGCGGGCGGCGGCGCAGGCTTCGGGCCTGCCTGCCCTTGCCGACGATTCGGGGCTGTGCGTCGATGCGCTGGGTGGGCGGCCCGGGGTCTATACCGCCGACTGGGCCGAACGGCAGTGGTTCGAAGGCCCCGCTGGGCGCGACTGGTACATGGCGATGGGCAAGGTCGAAGGGCTGCTGTGCGAACTGGGGCCGGATGCCGACCGTTCGTGCCACTTTGCCTGCGTGCTGGCTATTGCCTGGCCGGACGGCGACAGCGCGGTCTACGAAGGCCGTGCCAACGGGACGCTGACCTGGCCGCCGCGCGGCAAACTGGGCTTCGGCTATGACCCGGTGTTCGTGCCGCTGGGCGACACCCGCACCTTTGCCGAGCATGATCCGGAAGAGAAGCACGCGATCAGCCACCGCGCCGATGCCTTTGCCAAGCTGGTCGCGGAGCAGTTTGGCGGGTAAGCACGCTTCATGGCCCGCGCGCTTTACATCCATTGGCCGTTCTGCCTCGCCAAGTGTCCCTATTGCGACTTCAACAGCCATGTCCGCGACCGCGTGGACCAGGACTTGTGGCTGAACGCGCTTCTCGCCGACCTGCGGCACGAGGCGGAACTGGCGGGGGGCGAGCGGCTCGACAGCGTGTTCTTTGGCGGCGGCACCCCCAGCCTTATGCCGCCCGCCACGGTCGCGCGCCTGCTGGAGGAGGCGGAACGCCTGTGGGGCTTTGCCGAGGGCGTGGAAATCACGCTGGAAGGCAACCCCAGCTCGGTCGAGGCGGCGAACTATGCCGCGCTGGCCAGTGCCGGGGTCAACCGCGTTTCGCTGGGCCTGCAGGCGCTGGATGACCAGACGCTCGATTTCCTCGGGCGGATCCACGATGCCGATGAAGGGCTGGCCGCGCTCGACGTGGCGCAGCGGCACTTCGCGCGGGTCAGTTTCGACCTGATCTATGCCCTGCCCGGCCAGACTGCCGAACAATGGCGCGCCGACCTGCTGCGCGCGATTGGCCTGGGAACCACGCACCTCTCGCTCTACCAGCTGACGATCGAACCGGGGACGCGGTTCGAAACCATGGTCCGGCGCGGGCATTTCAGCCCGCTGGATGATAATGCCGCCGCCGATCTGTTCGCCCTGACGCGCGAGATCACGACCAGCCTGGGCCTGCCCGCCTATGAGATCAGCAACCACGCCATGCCGGGCGAGGAAAGCCGCCACAACCTGACCTATTGGCGCTACCAGGACTATTGCGGGATCGGCCCCGGCGCGCATGGCCGGCGCGGCGGCATGGCGACCGTGCGCCACAAGAAGCCCGAAAACTGGCTCGCCGCGCTCGACGCGGCCGGCCACGGCATAGCCGAGGAACGTGCACTGGGAACAGCCGAGCAGGCGAGCGAGGCCATGCTGATGGGCCTGCGCCTGCGCGAAGGGGTGGATCTGACCGCCCTCGCCCGGCGCTTCGGCCTGGAGCCGGCCGCGCTGTGCGATGAGGGCAAGTTGGCGTTCTACACCCGGCAGGGCCTGTGCTGGAGCAGCGACGGACGGATCGGGGTGAGCGATGCGGGTATGCCGCTGCTTGACGGCCTGCTCGCCGAACTGGTCCCGGCGGACCTGGTAGCGGCGTGAGTCGGGCCGACCTGCTCGAAGCCTGGAATGCCCACCTGGTGCATGGGCGCCGCCGCTCGCCGCACACGGTCCGCGCTTATGTCGCCACGGCGGCGCGGTTGCTGGATGAGCTGGGCGAGATGGACTGGCCGGCGCTCGCCCGGGTCGAGGCACCGGCGCTGCGCGCCCAGCTGGCGCGGCGGCGCGGCGATGACGGGATCGGGAACGCCAGCGCCGCGCGCGAGCTGTCGGCGCTGAAAGCCTTCATCCGCTTCGCCCGCGAACAGGCCGGCATGGCCGATCCCGCCCCGCCCCGGATGCGCGGGCCGCGCGTCAAGAAGGGCCTGCCCCGCCCGGTCACCCCGGACGAGGCGGTGAACCTGGCGGTGACGGGGGACGAGGATGCGAGCGAGCCCTGGCTCGGCGCGAGCGACCGGGCGGTGCTGCGGCTGCTCTATGGTGCGGGCTTGCGCATTGCCGAAGCTCTGTCGCTGCCCGGCGGGGCTCTGCCGCTCGGCGAAACGCTGGTCGTTACCGGCAAGGGCGGCAAGCAGCGCATGGTCCCGCTGCTCCCGATCGTGCGCGAGGCGGTGGCGGACTATACCGCAAAATGCCCCTGGCCGCTGGGCAAGGACGAGGCGCTGTTTCGCGGGGCCAAGGGCGGGCCGCTGTCGCAAGGCATGGTCCAGAAGGCGATGGCTCGCGCCCGCGTGGCGCTGGGGCTGCCGGCCACGGCCACCCCGCACGCGCTGCGCCATTCCTTTGCCACTCACCTGCTGGGCGCAGGGGCGGACCTGCGCAGCCTGCAGGAACTGCTTGGCCACGCCAGCCTGGGTTCGACCCAGATCTATACCAAGGTGGATGCCGCCGTGCTGCTGGATGTCTATCGCCACGCCCACCCGCGCGAGCGTTAGCCCTCGTCCTTCCAGCGCGCCACGCGCCACAGCCAGACGGCCACGGCCAGCACGACCATCGCCGCGGTCGCCGGGCCGATCACGCCGTCCATCGCCTCCATATAGCCCGCCAGCAAGTGCCCGCCCCCTATGAGCAGGGCGTTCCACACCAGCGTGCCGGCAAAGGTGAAGACCAGGAACCGCCCGCGCGGCATGTGCGTCAGCCCGGCGGGAAGCGAGATCAGCGTGCGCAGGAACGGCGAAAACCGCAGGAAGAACACCACCCACTGCCCATGGCGCTGGAAGAACGCGGTGGCGCTTTCAACGTCGGCCCAGGTCATGGTCAACCAGCGCCCCCAACGATGCACCAGCGGTTCGAGCCGGCGGTAGCCGAGCCTGTCTCCGGCCGCGAACCAGACATAGTTGCCCAGCGTCGAGCCCAGGCTGCCGACCAGTAGCAAGGGCCAGAAATCCATCGATCCGCGCGCCACGGCAATCCCGCCCACGCCCATGATCACTTCGCTGGGGATCGGCGGGAACACGTTTTCCACCACCATCAGCACGAAGATGCCAAGGTAGCCGCCCTGTTCGATCAGGCGGATGATCCATTCGTCCATGGCGCTGTGCGGCCTAGCGGCGCATGGCCGCCAATCGCCGCTCGATCGCGTCCCAGATCAGGCCCGGTGTATCGGTGCCGTTGAACCGGTCGATCGCCAGGATCCCGGTCGGACTGGTGACGTTGATTTCGGTCAGCCACTGGCCGCCGATCACGTCGATCCCGACGAACACCAATCCGCGTTCCTTCAGCGCCGGGCCCAGCGCAGCGCAGATTTCTTCCTCGCGCGCAGTCAATTCGGTCGGTTCGGCCGAACCGCCAGCGGCAAGATTGCTGCGGAATTCGCCCACCCCGGGGCGGCGGTTGATCGCGCCGGCCACCTCGCCGTCAACCAGCACGATCCGCTTGTCGCCCAGCGCAATGTCGGGAAGGAACGGCTGGAACATGTGCGGTTCGACCCAGGCATTGTCGAACAGTTCGACCAGCGCACCCAGGTTGCTGCCATCGGCCGGGATGCGCACCACCGCCTTGCCCCCGTTTCCGTGCAGCGGCTTCATCACCAGGTCGCCGGGGTGGCGGGCGTGGAATTCGCGCACGTCCTCGATCCGGCGGGCGATCAGCGTGGGCGGCATGTAGTGCGCGAAATCGAGCACGAAGACCTTTTCCGGCGCGTTGCGCACGCTGGCCGGATCGTTGACCACGAGGGTCTGCCCTTCAAGCCGTTCGAGCAGGAAGGTTGCCGTGATGTAGGACAGGTCGAACGGCGGATCCTGGCGCATCAGCACCACGTCGACATCCTTGACCAGGTCGATCTTGCGGTGGTCCTGCGCGGTGAAATGGTTGCCGACCTCGCGCCGCACTTCGACCGGGGCGGCCCAGGCGGTGAGCCGGCCTTCATCCAGCGCGAGCGACTTTACGTCATAGTGCAGCACCGAATAGCCGCGCTGCTGCGCCTTTTCCATCAGCGCAAAGCTGGAATCGCCAGCGATCTTGATCGTTTCCAGCGGGTCCATCTGGACAGCTACGCGCAGGGTCATGGGGCAATCGGCTCCGTTCAGGCCAGGGAGGCGTTGGGGATATGGCGGGGCCAGCGCCCCGGCGCAAGCAGCAGCACGTCGATCCGCATGTCATCGCCCGCGCGGACGAAGCGCGGGGCCAGCGCTTCAGCGGCGGCGATCACGCGGCGCAGGCGGTAGGGATCGATCGCCAGGTCACGCTCCGACGTATTGGCGCGCCACTTCACTTCGACAAATGCGACGGTCCGGCCGCGCCGCGCCACCAGGTCGACCTCGCCGCGCGGGGTCTTGACCCGCCGGGCCAGCACCCGCCAGCCCTTCAGCCGCAGATACCAGGCTGCCAGCCATTCGCCGCGCCGGCCCCGCGCCTCGCGTTCGGCGCGGGTGGTCATTTCAGTTCCAGCGCCCGCGCGTAAAGCGACTTGCGATCCTGCCCGGTGATCCGCGCCACTTCCGCCGCCGCCTGCGAGGCCTTCGACGTCTTGAGCGCGGCGAATAGCAGCGCGTCAATGTCGTGGTCCTGCGCCTGCGCCTCGCCCGGCGGGCCGACCACCAGCACGATCTCGCCCTTGGGCGGGTGGGCGGCGTAATGGGCGATCAGGTCCGCCGGAGAGCCGGTGCGGCATTCCTCGAACCGCTTGGTCAATTCGCGCGCCACGGCCACTTCGCGGCCCGGCAGCACCTCGGCAATAGCTGCCAGCGCACCGGCCAGGCGCGGGGCGGTTTCATAGAACACCAGCGTCGCCCGCACGGCGCCCAGTTCGGCCAGCACTTCGGCGCGGGCCTTGGCCTTGCTGGGCAGGAATCCGGCGAACAGGAAGCGGTCGCTTGGCAGCCCCGCCAGGGTCAGCGCGACCACCGCCGCGCTTGGTCCCGGAATGCTGACCACAGGGATGCCCGCCGCCTTCGCATCGCGCACCAGGCGGTAACCGGGATCGGAAATCAGCGGCGTTCCCGCATCGCTGACCAGCGCGACCGGCTCCTGCGCGGCGAGGCTGAGGACATGGGCGCGGGTTTCCTCGCTGGCGTGATCGTCATAGCGGATCATTCGCCGCTTGATCCCCAGGTGCTGCAGCAGCTTGCCGGTAACCCGCGTATCTTCGCAGGCTATCGCAGCCACGGCACCGAGTACCGCTGTGGCACGCATTGAAATATCGCCAAGATTGCCAATCGGCGTGGCGACAATATAGAGGCCCGGAGCAAGCGGCGTTTCCATGGGATCACCCTTTGGACCGCCGGAGAGGGAGCAGCAAGCCATGTTCGAAGGTCGCATCGACAGGCGCAAGCTGGCCACGCTGGGCGTTGTCGTCCTGCTGGCCGGGTGCAAGGTCATTCCCAAGGGCGTGCCCGAGCCGCCGCCGCCCGCCCCGCCCCCGCCGAGCGATGCCCTGCCGGCCGACCAGGCGCGCCACCGCGTCGCGCTGCTGGTGCCGCTGACCGGGCCGAACGCCGCTGTGGGCCAGTCGATCGCCAATGCGACAACCATGGCGCTGCTTGATACCAACGCCAAGAACCTGCGCATAACGAGCTATGACATCGCTGGCGGCCCGGCTGCCGCCGCGACCAAGGCGATCCAGGAGGGCAACCGCCTGATCCTTGGCCCGATCCAGGCAGAGGACGTGCCGCCCATCGCCACCATCGCCCGCGCCGCCAAGGTGCCGCTGGTGACCTATACCGGCAGCACCGGCGTGGCCGCGCGCGACGTCTTCGTGATGTCGACCGTGCCCGAAGCCTCCTTGGCCCGGACGGTGAAATATGCCGCCAGCACCGGCACGAAGCGGTTCGCACTGCTCGCCCCCAAGGGCGAATATGGCCAGCGCGCCGCCGCCGCTTATGCCGAAGCGGTCAAGGCCGCCGGGGGCACGCTGGTTCAGACCCAGACCTACGACCGCTCGAACACCTCGGTGATCAGCGCGGCGCAGCGGCTCAAGGCCAAGGGTGGGTTCGATGCCGTGCTGCTGGCCGACAACGCCCGCTTCGCGGTCCAGGCCGCCGCCCAGCTCAAGGCCCCGGGCGCGGCCCTGCCCCGCCTGCTTGGCCCCGAGCTGTGGAACGGCGAGGCGACAGTCTATGCCAGCCCGGCGATGCGCGGGGCACTGTTCTCGGCCATTTCCGATGGGCGGTTCAAGACCTTTGCAGAAAGCTACAAGACCCGCTTCGGTGTCGCCCCCTATCGCCTGTCAACCATGGGCTATGATAGCGTCCTGCTGTCGATCCGCATCGCGCGCGATTGGCAGCCGGGCACGCCGTTTCCGATTGCGCGAATCACCGACAGCGGCGGCTTCCTGGGGATCGACGGGCCGTTCCGCTTCCGCGCCGACGGGGTGATCGACCGCGCCCTGGAAGTGCGGCAGATCCAGGCCAGGGGAGTGGCTATCGTCAGCCCGGCGCCCGATCGCTTCACGGACTGACGATAACCGCGCGGCGACGCTTGCTTGCCGGATTCCCGGTGTTCTATAGGCGTTCCCATGGCCGACGACCTGTTCGACAAGCTGCCCAGCGCGGGCGGCGAAAGCTATGACGGTTCCGCGATCGAAGTGCTGGAGGGGCTTGAGCCTGTCCGGCGGCGCCCCGGCATGTATATCGGCGGGACGGATGAACGCGCGTTCCACCACCTCGCCGCCGAAGTGCTCGACAACGCGATGGACGAAGCGGTGGCCGGCCACGCCAACCGGATCGAAGTGCTGCTGGAGGAAGGCAACCGCCTGACCATCACCGACAACGGCCGCGGCATCCCGGTGGACGAACACCCCAAGTATCCGGGCAAATCGGCACTGGAAGTGATCCTGACCACGCTGCATTCGGGCGGCAAGTTTTCGGGCAAGGCCTATGCCACCAGCGGCGGCCTGCACGGCGTGGGGGTCAGCGTGGTCAACGCGCTGTCCACGCTGACCCGGATCGAAGTGGCGCGGAACAAGGAACTGTTCGCGCAGGAATTCTCGCGCGGGGCCCCGCTTGGTCCGCTCCAGCGGCTGGGTGGCACGCCCAACCGGCGCGGCACTTCGGTCAGCTTCATTCCCGACCCCGAGATTTTCGGCGAGGATGCGAAGTTCAAACCGCTGCGGCTGTTCAAGCTGGTGCGGTCCAAGGCCTACCTGTTCGCCGGGGTCGAAATCCGCTGGAAATGCGCCCCCGCGCTCGCCAGCGAGGAGGTTCCGGCCGAGGCCGTGTTCCAGTTCCCCGGCGGCCTTGCCGATCACCTGAAGGAACAGATCGGCGCACGCGAATGCGTCACCACGCAGTTCTTTTCCGGCAGCCAGGACTTTCCCGCCAACGATGCGGGCGAGGAACAGGGCCGCGTCGAATGGGCGATCGCCTGGCCGCTGTGGTCGGACGGGGCCTACAGCTTCTACTGCAACACCATCCCCACGCCAGATGGCGGCACCCACGAAGCCGGCCTGCGCGCCGCGCTGACCAAGGGGATCCGCGCCTTTGGCGAACTGGTCGGCCAGAAAAAAGCGAAGGACATCACGCCCGAGGACGTGATCACCGGCAGCGAAATCATGCTGTCGGTGTTCATCCGCGATCCCCAGTTCCAGAGCCAGACCAAGGACCGCCTGACCAGCCCGGAAGCCGCGCGCCTAGTTGAAAACGCGGTGCGCGACCACTTCGACCATTTCCTGTCCGAGAACCTGGAACGCGGCAAGGCGCTGCTCGGCCATGTCATGGAACGGATGGACGAGCGGCTTCGCCGCAAGGCCGAGCGCGAGGTCAAGCGCAAGACCGCGACCAACGCCAAGAAGGTCCGCCTTCCCGGCAAGCTGACCGATTGCAGCGGCGAAGGCGAAGGCGAAACCGAACTGTTCATCGTCGAAGGGGATTCGGCCGGTGGCAGCGCCAAGCAGGCGCGTGATCGCAAGACCCAGGCGATCCTGCCGATCCGCGGCAAGATCCTCAACGTCGCCAGCGCCACGGCCGACAAGATCCGCGCCAACACCGAAATCGCCGACCTTGGCCTGGCATTGGGCTGCGGCACCCGCAAGGACTGCAACCCGGATCTGCTGCGTTACGACCGGATCATCATCATGACCGACGCGGACGTCGACGGGGCGCACATCGCCACTCTGCTGATGACCTTCTTCTTCCAGGAAATGCCCGAAGTCGTCCGGCGCGGGCACCTCTACCTGGCCCAGCCGCCGCTCTACCGGCTGACCTGCGGCAAGGAGAGCGCCTATGCCCGCGACGATGCCCACCGCGCCGAACTGGAAGCCACCAGGTTCAAGGGCAAGAAGGTCGAAGTCGGTCGGTTCAAGGGCCTGGGCGAAATGAATCCGGGCCAGCTGCGCGAAACCACCATGGACCCGAAGACCCGCGGCCTGCTGCGCGTCACCCTGCCCCCCGAATACGAGGGCCGCGCGGCGGTGAAGGACCTGGTCGACCGCCTGATGGGCAAGGACCCGGCCCAGCGCTTCATGTTCATCCAGAACCGCGCCGGGGAACTCGATCCGGAACTGATCGACGCCTGATCCCTTGCGGGCCATTCATCTCGCCGTCAGAATGCAGCGTTACGCTGTCATGCGAAACAGGAGAGGTAACCCGCCATGCTACGTCGTTCGATCACGCTGACCGTTGCTGCAGCGGCGCTTGCCACTCCCGCCCTGGCCGAACCGGGCGTCACCATCACGATCTATGCCGATAACCAGGCGCTGGTGCAGGACACCCGGGCGATCACCTTTACCGGGCAGCGCCAGCGGGTCGAGTTCAAGAACGTCTCGGCTCAGATCCGCCCGGAAACCGCCTCGCTCAACGCCGGCGACATGGCGATCATTGAACAGAACTTCGATTACGACCTGCTGAGCCCGGCCAAGATCATGGAAAATGCCGTGGGGCAGACCATCACCCTGGTTCGCACCAACCCGGCGACGGGCGCGGAAACGCGCGAACAGGCAGTGGTGCTGGCGGCCAACGGCGGCGTCGTGCTGCAGATCGGGAGCCGCATCGAAGTGCTGCGCGACGATGGCCTGCCGGTGCGGGTGATCTTTGACAAGGTTCCGCCCAACATGCGCGCCGAACCCACCCTGTCGATGCTGGTCCAGGGCGCCGCCGGCACGCGCGAAGCATCGCTGCGCTATCTCACCCCGGGTCTGGGCTGGCGGGCGGACTATGTCGCCCTGTTCGACGAGGCCAAGGGCCAGATCGACGTCCAGGGCTGGGTCACGCTGACCAACAATTCGGGCACCACTTATGACAACGCGCAGACCGTGCTGGTGGCCGGCACCCCGCGCCTGATCGGCCAGCGCAATTCGCCGCGCTACAATGGCGGGCTGGTCGAGGCCGGGACCGAGACGGGCAGCCGCGAACGGCTGGGCGACTATTACCTTTATCCGCTGGCCGAACGCACGACCATCGCCAACATGCAGACCAAGCAGGTCAGTTTCCTCGATGTTCACGGCGCGCCGGCCAGCCACGGTTACGAAGCGAGTTTCGGCTGGCTGCAGACTGCGGACCAGCCACTCAGCGCGGCGACGGTCTATCAGTTCAGCAACAGCGCCCAGGGCGGGTTGGGCGACCAACTGCCCGCCGGGATCGTGCGCTTCTACATCAAGGATTCGCGCGGCCAGGCGCAGTTCATCGGCGAACATGCGATCGGCCACACCCCGATGGGTTCGAAGCTGTCGATCAGCACCGGCGACGCCTTTGACGTGAAGGTCCAGCCGGTGGTCGAGGACCGCCAACGCCTCTCCAGCAGCCGCTGGAAGACCACAATGCGCTATACCCTGTCCAATGCCCTGCCCAAGCCGGTGACGGTGCGGGTGGTCCAGCGCGGGCTGTGGGGCGATACCAAGGTATCTGCCGAAAGCCGCAAGAGCGAAAGGCTCGACGCGGATTCGGTCGCCTGGAACGTGCCGGTGCCGGCCAATGGCAAGGTGGACCTGAACGCCACGTTCGATTCGCGCTACTGAGGACTGCGCCCTTGCGCCCCCTCGCCTCGATCCTCGCCGCCACGCTGGCGCTGCTTGCCGCCCCGGCGCTGGCGCAGGACGTTGCCGCGTCCGAGCCGGTGGACACCTCGGTCACGATCTACCGCGCGCCGTGGCGCAATGGCGGCTCGATCAGCCTTGATTCGCTGGGCGGGTTTGCCGTGGTCACCGAAACGCGCCGGGTGACGATCCCGGCCGGGCGCAGCAGGCTTCGCTTTGTCGGGGTGGTCGATGGCATCGTGCCGGAAAGCGCGATTGTCACCGGCCTGCCGGGCGGCGTGATCGAAAAGAACCGCGATGCCGCCCTGCTCTCGCCCGCGACCTTGCTGCGCGCCTCGCTTGGCAAGCAATTGCTGCTCAAGCGCGCCAATCCGGCGACGGGCAAGGTCACTTTCGTTCCGGCCGAAGTCACCTCGGCCAACGAAACCGGTGTGATGCTGCGCACCAAGGACGGGATCGAGGCGCTGCGCTGTTCGGGCGCGCCCGAAGCGCTACGGTATGAGCCGGGCACCGGCGGTCTTTCCGCCCGCCCCACCATGTCGATCCAGACCCGCAGCGCCCGCGCGCTGACCGCCACGGTCACCCTGACCTATATCGCCCAGGGGTTCGACTGGTCGGCCAATTACACCGCGCAGGTCAGCCCGGATGGCAAGACCATGGACCTGGGCGGCTGGATCACCCTGGCCAACGGCAATTCGGTCAGCCTCAACAACGCCCAGACCCAGATCGTCGCCGGCGGGTTGAACCGCGCCTATGTGCGCCAGTTCGCCAATGCCATGCCCCGCGCGCTGGCCAGCTGCTGGCCGATGCAGAAGACCAGCGACGTGCCGTTGAAGCCCGAGCGGCCCTATGAATTGGTGCAGCCGTTCCTGGGGCTGGCCTATGACAGCTTCGATGCGGAGCTGAGCAGCGCCGAACTGCGCAAGATGAACCGCATGGCCCTACCGATGATGGCCATGGCCCCGCCGCCGCCTCCACCGCCCCCCGCTCCGCCGCCGCCCGTGGCCGAGCAGTTGGGCGATCTAAAGCTGTACCGCGTGGCCGAGCGCACCACCGTGGCGGCCCGCCAGATGAAGCAGACCCGCCTGATCGAGCAGCGCGGCGTCCCGTTCGAACGGATCTACCAGGCCGAATTTTCCGCCAGGTCGTGGAGCGACATCATCAGCGAGGTCAAGGCCACTCCGTTGCTGCGCACCCGCAACGACAAGGCGAGCCAGCTGGGCCTGCCGCTGCCGGCCGGGTCGTTCCTGGTCGAACAGGAGCAGTCCGGCCGGGCGATGCTGGTGGGCGAACCGGAGCTGGCCGATACGGCCGTGGGCGAGAAGATCGAGCTGCGGCTTGCCCCCGCCCCGGACGTCACCGTGACCCGCACCGTCCTGGCGGCGAGCAAGGACCGGACACAGGTCCCGATGCTCAGCGCCGCGCTGTTCGACCGGCTCAGCAAGGGCGAGCAGGTCCAGCGGCTTCAGATCGCCAATGCGGGCGCGGTGCCGATCCAGCTGGAAGTGAAATACTACACCGCCGACGCCCAGCGCCTGGCCGATGCTGACCGCCCGCTGGACAAGGTGGATGGCCGGTATGTGCTGCGCGTGGAAGTGCCTGCCAACGACAAGCTCGTCATCCACTACGCCGTGCTGGGAATCTAGGCCGCGCGGCCTAATCCGGAGCACGCGTCGCCAGCCAGGCCGACAACGCCTTGCGATCAAGGATCCGCAGGCTGCGATAGCCAGTCTCGATCAGGCCCGCGCGCTTGAGCACGCCAAGCGCCTTGGACAGGGTCATCACCGAAGTGCCGAGCAGCGCGGCCAGATCGTCCTGCACGCATTCGATCGTGCCGGGCGGATTGCCCTGGGTGCGCAGCGACAGCAGGATCTTGGCGAGGTGAACTTCGCGCGGGAGGGCCCGCAGGTCATCGCTCATCGCCATGGCGCCCGATAGGCGCAGCGCCGTGATCCGGTAGAGCGCCAGCGCCACCACCGGATTTTCGAGAACTTTGGCAAAGGCATCGGCATCGTAGTGATCAAGCCGCACCGCGCCGACCGCCACCGCATCATGCGTGCGCCGCTGCCGCCCGCCGTGCAGCAACACATCGCCAAAGTGCTGGCCGGGCTGGATCGAACTGACGAAGGTCTGCGTGCCATCGGCATGGAGCCGGGTCAGCCGGACCTGGCCAGAAATCACCACGCACATCGACAGATCGCGGTCGCCTCGGCGGTGGATAAGCTCACCATCCTGATAGCTGCGGCGGGTGCCGAGCGCGGCCAGCCAGTGGCGCTGCTCATCGGACAAAAGGTCAAGCAGGGCTAGGCCGGCAAGGGCAATCATCGCCGCGTCTGCAATTCCCAAAAAGTTTATAGTCAGGCCGGCATAGCCCGGCTTAGGCAGATCGGCAACATAGCAGCTTCGGGTCGCGATGCGCGGTGGGGGCCGCGCACCGGAGTGGGACGGGGGAACGGGCGTCGCACCGAAAGGCTGCGGCGCCCACCTTCGTTTTGACAGTCCGCTTTCACCGATGAGATCAAGTAGCCCCTTGCCACCAAAGTGCCTGCCGCCTATCGTTTAACCAAGCGATTAAACAACACGGGGGAGAACCCATGCGTTTCGAAGGCACCAGCAACTACGTCGCCACCGATGACCTGAAAGTGGCGGTCAACGCCGCGGTGCTGCTGCGCCGCCCTTTGCTGGTCAAGGGTGAGCCCGGCACCGGCAAGACCGTGCTGGCCCACGAAATCGCCAAGGCGGTGAACGCCCCGCTGATCGAATGGCACGTCAAGAGCACGACCAAGGCGCAGCAGGGCCTGTATGAATACGACGCCGTGGCCCGCCTGCGCGATGGCCAGTTGGGCGATGAACGCGTTCACGACATTTCGAACTACATCAAGAAGGGCAAGCTGTGGGAGGCTTTCGTTGCGCCCCAGCTGCCGGTGCTGCTGATCGACGAAATCGACAAGGCCGACATCGAGTTCCCGAACGACCTGCTTCAGGAACTCGACCGGATGAGCTTCGACGTCTACGAAACGCGCGAAACAATCGCGGCCAAGGAACGCCCGATCGTGGTCATCACCAGCAACAACGAAAAGGAACTGCCCGACGCGTTCCTGCGCCGGTGTTTCTTCCACTACATCAAGTTCCCCGATCGCGACACGATGCAGGCGATCATCGACGTCCACTTCCCCGGCATCCAGAAGACGCTGGTTTCGAAGGCGATGGACGTATTCTACGAAGTGCGCGAAGTGCCGGGGCTGAAGAAGAAGCCCTCGACCTCGGAACTGCTCGACTGGCTCAAGCTCCTGCTCAACGAGGACATGCCGCTCGACGTGCTGCAGAACCGCGACCCGACCAAGGCGATCCCGCCGCTCCACGGCGCGCTGCTCAAGAACGAGCAGGACGTCATGCTGTTCGAACGCCTGGCCTTCATGGCGCGGCGGCAGAGCTGAGTGCCCGCCGCCGCTGCGGGGTCACTCCTTCGGCGGCCCCAGCCGTTCCATCGGCACTTCGGCGAACATGCGCTGCACCGCCGGGCGCTGGTTGATCTGCGCGATCCAGCGCATCAGCCCCGGCGTGTCGGCCTTGTTCACCAGGTCGGCAAAGCCGTGCTGCATGCCGTTGGCGATCGCGAAATTGCAGATGTCGGCCAGGGTATACATTCCGCCCGCCAGCCATTCATGCTCGCGCAGGTGATCGTCGAGCCGGCGGACCGAAACGGCAATCTTGCGCATTTCCTCGTCCAGCAGGTCCTGCGGGAAGCCTTCGCGCGCGCGGCGCCATTTGACCTGCTGTTCCGGGATTGGAATCTTCTTGAGGTGCTCCTCGAACTCCTCGTCGCTCAGTGCCTTGGCCATGTGGCTGACACCGCGGTGCCAGCCGATCGTGGAGACGCACCAGCAGAAGTATTCGTCGACCCACTTGGTCCATACGCGCATGTCGGCTCGGTCGGCCAGGTCATCGGGGCGCAGCTTCACAGCGGTGGGATACTTGTCCTCCAGGTATTCGCAGATCACGGTCGATTCCGTGATCACCCGGTCCCCGTCGACCAGCGCGGGCACCTGGCCGCGCGGGTTGATCGCCTTGAACCAGTCGCTGTGATGTTCGAACTTGGCCGGGTTGAGCCGGATTCCTTCGAACTCCAGCCCCTTTTCATACAGCGTGAGCAGCGGCTTGAGGGAGTTGGCCCCGGGGCCGAACGAGTAAAGCTTGAGCATGTGGCAGGCGTCCTCTCTGTTTGCGGGCAGCCTACATATTGTATGTATTACATACAAGTCTTGAGTGGGCCGCGATGAGCGCCCCCGCCCACACCCGGTTCGCCGCAGTCCGCACCGCGCTCGAACAGTACGAGCCGCGCCCGGGTTGGCACAGCTGGATCTACGAATTTCTGCTGTTCGGCTTCAAGCAGAGCTGGGCCTGCCTGTTCGGCGGCCTGATGCTCGCGCTCTTGCTGGCCACGCACCTGTTCTATCCCGCCAATGCTGCGCTGGCCCGGTATGACTTCCTGACGCTCGCGGCCCTGGCGATCCAGGCGGCGATGCTCGCCTTCCGGCTCGAAACGCTGGAAGAAGCCAAGGTGATCCTGGCCTTTCACGCCGTCGGCACGGTGATGGAACTGTTCAAGACGGCGGCCGGATCGTGGCTATACCCTGAGCCCAGTCTGCTGCGGATCGGCGGCGTGCCGCTGTTCAGCGGGTTCATGTATGCGGCGGTTGGCAGTTACCTCGCGCGGGTCTGGCGGATCTTCGACTTCCGCTTCACCGCCTATCCCAGTCCACTCCTGGCCGGGGGCGTGGCCGTGCTGATCTACGTCAACTTCTTTGCCCACCACTGGCTGCCCGATTTTCGGCTGGCGCTGTTCATCGGCCTCATTGGATTGTTCGCCCGCACCCGCGTCTGGTTCCGCGTCTGGCGTGAAGATCGCTGGATGCCGCTACTGCTGGGCTGGCTGCTGGTCGCGCTGTTCATCTGGTTTGCCGAGAATATCGGCACTTTCGCCAATGCCTGGCGCTACCCCAGCCAGAAACACGCCTGGGCGATGGTCAGCCCGGCCAAGCTGGGCGCCTGGTATCTGCTGATGTATATCTCTTTCATTCTGGTCGCGGTGGTGCATAAACCGCAGGGAAAGGCCTGATCCGATGTTTTTCAATTTCGTGGATGAACTGCGCGCCGCCGGCATCAAGGCGAGCTTCAAGGAGCACCTGATGCTGCTCGAAGCGCTCGACAAGGACGTGATCGAGCAGACGCCCGAGCAGTTCTACTATCTCTCCCGCGCGGTCTTCGTGAAGGACGAAGGGCTGCTCGACCGGTTCGACCAGGTGTTCAACAAGGTCTTCAAGGGCCTGCTGACCGACTACGGCCAGAACCCGGTCGACATTCCCGAGGACTGGCTCAAGGCCGTGGCGGAAAAGTTCCTCACACCCGAGGAAATGGCCGCGATCGAGAAGCTGGGTTCCTGGGACGAGATCATGGAGACGCTGAAGAAGCGGCTCGAGGAACAGCAGAAGCGCCACGAAGGCGGGAACAAGTGGATCGGCACCGGCGGGACCAGCCCGTTCGGAAATAACGGCTACAACCCCGAAGGCGTGCGGATCGGCGGCGAAAGCAAGCACAAGCGCGCCCTGAAGGTGTGGGAAAAGCGCGAGTTCCAGAACCTCGACAACACGCGCGAGCTTGGCACCCGCAACATCAAGATCGCGCTGCGCCGCCTGCGCCGCTTCGCCCGCGAAGGCAGCCCGGACGAGCTGGATCTTGACGGCACGATCGCCGGCACCGCGCGGCAGGGCTGGCTCGACATCAAGATGCGCCCGGAAAAGCGCAACGCGGTCAAGCTGCTGTTGTTCCTCGACGTCGGCGGATCGATGGACCCGTTCATCAAGCTGGTCGAGGAACTGTTCAGCGCCGCCACGGCGGAATTCAAGAACCTTGAATTCTTCTACTTCCACAACTGCCTGTACGAAGGCGTGTGGAAGGACAACAAGCGCCGCTGGAGCGAACGCACCAACACCTGGGACATCCTCCACAAGTACGGGCACGACTACAAGGTGGTGTTCGTCGGCGACGCGGCGATGAGCCCGTACGAGATCACCCACCCTGGCGGGTCGGTCGAGCATTTCAACGAGGAAGCCGGCAGCGTCTGGTTGCAGCGGGTGGCGCACGTATATCCGGCAACGGTGTGGATCAACCCGGTGCCGGAAAAGCAGTGGTCCTATTCGCAGTCGACCAAGATGATCCGCGAAGCGGTGGGCGGCTCGATGTTCCCGCTGACCCTGGAAGGCCTCGACAACGCGATGCGCGAGCTGACCCGTAAAAAGCATTGAGTCCTTTGGCGCGTGTCTCCCGGTCCAAACGGGAGCAGCGACCTGCTGCCTCAATCAGCCATGGTTGCTGGCCTGGGCGAGCGGGTCGGCCTCCTCGTATCGCGTACTGGGTGCCAGCAGTTCGACCAATGCCAGCCGGTCAGCCTCGCTCCAGGTCGAGACTTGCCTTGCTACCGCGGCCACAGCCGCCTCGCGCGTCATGGGCGCGACGCAGCGGGACTGGCGCAGATGCCGAACCTGCGTGCTCAGGTAATAACCAATCAGGGCCGCTGCGAAGTAACCCAGCCAGGTAATGACCCAGCGCGCATTCGACAGCACCACCTCTTCCGCGGCCACGCCGAACACCAGGTCGAACGCCATCCGGGCAAAGAACACCATGGCCATCGCCGTCAGGGTCATTGCACCGATTGCGAAGAACCGCATGGACAGCCGCGGGAACAGGCTGCGATCGCAGAACCGGGCGACCAGCAGAAACATTCCGGCCCCGACCGCGGTGGCAATAAGCCGCTTGGCGCTGATCCAGTCGCTCGAACCGCTTGCGAGAAGCACCGACCTGATGGAGAAGGCCAGATAGGTCGCCGCCATCAGCAAAGCGCAAAACAGGACTGCTACCCGTTTGTTATCGTGGGTCCAGCGATCGGCAAACATGGAATGACCTCTAATGGGATGGGAAAGCTTGATTTACGCTAAGTCGCCCGCCGGAAAATGTGCATCCTTTTTCGACGAGTGTCGCCCTGCGCCGATGCGCGACGTTGCGGAGGGACCATTTTGGCAAATGACCCGCGCAGCTGCGGCCACCCGATGACCGCACCCTCCCCCCACCGGCACGCCCGCCGCGCTATCATTGGCGCAACGCTGGGCAATGCGATCGAGTTCTATGACTTCCTGGTCTATTCGATCTTCGCGATCCAGATCGGGCAGGCGTTTTTCCCTTCGGACAATGCCTATCTATCCCTGATCGCGAGCCTGGCGACCTTTGGCGCCGGGTTCATTTCGCGGCCGCTTGGGGCCTGGCTGATCGGGTCCTATGCCGATCGGCACGGGCGGCGCCCGGCCCTGCTGCTGACCCTGGCCTGCATGGGCGCCGGTATCGCCGGGCTGGCGCTGACGCCCAGCTATGCCCAGATCGGGATCTTAGCACCGATTATCGCGGTGCTGGCGCGGTTGCTGCAAGGTTTTGCCCTGGGCGGCGAGGTTGGTCCCAGCACCGCCTTCCTGATCGAGGCATCGGCGCACACCCACCGCGGGCTGATCGGCAGCCTGCAACGCGTTACCCAGCTTGCCGCGGGCGGCATGGGCGCGCTGGTCGGGCTGGCGCTGAGCCTGGTGCTGACCAAGGCGGAACTGGCCGACTATGGCTGGCGCATCGCATTGGGGCTGGGGCTGGTGGTGATCCCCTATGCGCTGTGGGTACGCCGGACACTGCCTGAAACCCACGCGGCCGAGGAACGCGCGGCCCATGCCCCGCCGCCGACACGCCGCGAATGGCGGATCATGGCGCTGGGCTTCGTGCTGTTTTCGGCTGGCACGTCGACCAGCTACATCCTCAACTACCTCGCCACTTTTGCGCAGGCTTCGCTCAAGATGGGGCAAAGTGCGGCACTGGGCGGGCAGTTCCTGTCCTATGTCACCGGGGTCATGGCGGGCCTTGGTGCCGGCTGGCTGAGCGACC
>JAKPAG010000049.1 GCA_029779535.1 Pseudomonadota bacterium
GATCCAGAAGCTGGGCGTCGGGGTCAACACCATTGCGCTGGATGCGGCGCGGACGCACGGCGTGGCGGTGTGCAACATGCCCGGCACCAACAGCCAGGCGGTGGCGGAAATGGCGCTCAGCCTGATCATGGCCGTGCGGCGCCGGACCTGCTTCGTCGACGCCCGCACCCGCGCGGGCGAGGGGTGGAGCGCGGACCCGGCGGAGCTCGACAGCGTGGGCGAAGTGGCCGGGCGCCCGGTCGGGCTGGTCGGCTTCGGCCATTCGGCGCAGCGGCTGGCCCCGGTGCTGGCGGCGCTGGGGGCGCGGGTGGTCTATACCGCGCGCAGCCCGCGCGACGTGCCATACGAGTTCTGGCCGCTGGACCGCTTGTTGGCGGAAAGTGATGTCGTCTCGCTGCACATGCCGCTGACCGATGAAACACGCGGGTGCATCGACCCCCTGGCGATGAAGCGCGGCGCGGTGCTGGTCAACACCGCGCGCGGCGAACTGGTCGACGAGGCGCGGCTGGTCGAGGCGCTGGGCAGCGCGCACTTACGCGGCGCGGGGCTCGACGTGTTTGCCGCCGAGCCGGTTCCGGCGGGCAATGCGCTGCTGGCCCTGCCCAATGTCGTGCTCGCCCCGCACATCGCCTGGCTGACCCCGGAAACGCTGGTCCGCAGCCTTGAGGTTGCCCGCGAGAATTGCCGGCGGCTGGCTGCGGGCGAACCCCTGCTGCATCAGGTGGTGTGATGGGGCTGCCGATCGTCCTGATCACCGGGCAGCTGCTGACCGATGCGGTCTGGGCGCCGCTCTGCGCCGCCTGGGCCGACCGCGAGGTGACCATCGCCGACAACCACAGCGAGGAGACGATCGCCGGTTACGCCCGGCGGCTGCTGGACAATGCGCCGCCGCGTTTCGTGCTGGTGGCGCATGCGATGGGCGGGTTCATTGCCTTCGAAGTGCTGCGCCAGGCGCCCGAGCGGGTGGCGAAGCTGGTGCTGATCTCGACCCTGGCTTCAGCCGATGGCCCGGCGCAGACCGCGCGGCGGCAGGGCTATATCGACCTCGTCGAAAGCGGGCGGTTCGATTCTGTGGTGGAAGAACGCATCCCGATCCTGTTTCCCGAACATCGCCGCGACGATCCCGAGCTGCTGCGGATCGCTCGGCAGATGGCGGCGCAGACCGGCGCGGACACCTTCCTGCGCCAGCAGCGCGCGCTGATGGCGCGGATCGACAGCCGCCCGCGCCTGCACGAAATCGCGGTGCCGACGCTGCTGGTCTGGGGCGACGGCGACGGCATTACCAGCCGCGCCCATCACGAAGAAATTGCGGCGGCCATTCCCGGCGCGCGGCTGGAAGTGATCGCGGGGGCGGGCCACCTGCCGATGTTGGAACAGCCGGATCAGGTGATCCCGCTGCTCACCGCGTTCATCGACGGCTGAGCCGCTACTTCAGCTCCGCCCGGGCCAGCGCGGTGCCATCGACCATCGCCTGCAGCTTGGCCTGGGCCAGTTCGCGGCTGTGGTATTTCATCCCGCAATCGGGGGCGATCCACAGCCGCTCGGGATCGACATAGCGCAGCGCGTCGCGGATCCGGGCGGCGACCACTTCGGGCGTTTCGACCTCTGGCGTGGAGAGGTCGAGCACGCCGTACATGATCGTCTTGTCGGGCAATTCGGCGAGGATCGCCGGGTCCAGCCCCGGTTGCGCCGCCTCGATCGAGATCACGTCGATGGCTGACTGGTTGAGTTCGGCGAGGAAGTCATAGGCCTTGGGCTTGGCCGTGCCCGCGCCCTGGTGGACCAGCGCATAGCCAAAGCAGATATGCAGCGCAGTGGTCCCTTCCACCCCGTCGAGCGCTCGGGCGAGGGCCTCGAGCGAATAGTGCCGCGCCTCGTCGGCGCGGGCCTGGAGGTAGGGTTCGTCCAGCTGGACTACGTCCACCCCGGCGGCGAACAGGTCGCGCACTTCGGCGTTGACCGCGTCGGCATAGTCCAGCGCCATCGCCCGGGCATCGGGGTAATAGCCGTTTTCGGCCTGCTGGGTCATGGTGAAGGGGCCGGGCAGGGTCAGCTTGACCGGGCGGCGCGAATGGCGGCGCAGGAAGGCCGCGTCCTGCGCCTCGATCGGGCCGGTGCGGCGGATCGGCCCGGAGACCAGCGGCACCGGATTGGCATTGCCGGTGCGGTCGATCGCCGTGCCGTGGCGGTCCGGATCGATCCCCGACAGCGCGGTCGCCAGCCGGTTGGAATAGCTTTCGCGGCGCATTTCCCCGTCGCCGATAATGTCGATGCCCAGCTCCTCCTGGTCGCGGATCGCCATCAGGGTGGCGGCTTCCTGCGCATCGGCCAGCCACGGCGCGGGAATGCGCCACAGCGTTTCGGCGCGCACCCGCGGGGGCAGGCTGGCCTTCAGCCGCTCGCGGTCGATCAGCCAGTCGGGCTGGGGGTAGCTTCCGACGATAGTTGTCGGCAGGATTGGCAGGCCGGGCAGCTTGGACAAGGGCGGAAACTCTCGCTTGTGGTCTGGCCGGATGATTGCTTAGTATTCTATCCAATACAAGTTCAATTGACGGGTTGAGGACTGCCATGATCGATCTTGTTGCCATTCAGCTGCTGGCTGACGTTCCCGCGGTGCAGGCCGCGCGGCAGGGCGCGGCCATCGCGGTCCGCCAGGATGGGCGCGAAACCACCTATGCCGAGCTGTCCGCCACGGCCAACCGCATCGCCAATGCGCTGCGCGCGCAAGGCATCGGCGCGGGTGAGCGGGTGGCCGTGCTGACCAAGAACCACGACGGCTGGTATCCGCTGTTCTTCGGCACGGCGCTGGCGCGGGCCTGCCTAGCGCCGATCAACAGCCGTTTGGCCGCGGGGGAGATTGCCTTCATCCTGGGTGATGCGGCCCCGCGCGTACTGCTGGTGGGCGAGGATTTCTTCGACACCGCGCTGGAGGCCGTTGCCGGGCTGGCCAATCCGCCCGAGTTGGTTGCGCTGTATGGCGAGCATCCGGCGTTCCGGCCCTTTGCCGCGTGGCTGGGCGATGCGTCCGCCAGCGCTCCCGCCGAGCGGCCGCAATTGTCCGACCCGGTGCTGCAGCTTTACACCAGCGGCACCACCGGCCTGCCCAAGGGGGTGGTGCTCGACAACGCCAATTACCGCAGCTTCCTGGAACACGGTGCCAAGGTCGATGGCTTTGCCTATGACGAGGGCGAGACGGTGATGATCGTCATGCCGCTGTTCCATGTCGCCGGCACCAACATCAGCTTTGCCGCGCTGGCGCAGGGCGGGCGGATCGAGCTGATCAAGGATTTCAACGCCGCCGAGGCGATCCGCCTGATGGGCGAGCAGGGGGTGTGCCACGCCTTCCTCGCCCCGGCGATGATCCAGATGATGCTGCAGGACCCGGCGGCGGAAAACGGCAACTATGCCACGCTGCGGACCATCGCCTATGGCGCATCGCCGATTGCCGAGGACGTGCTGCGCCGCGCGCGGGCGCGGTTCGGCTGCGGCTTCGTCCAGTTCTATGGCATGACCGAAAGCACCGGCGGCGGATCCTATCTGTCGCCAGCGGACCACGATCTGCCGGGCAAGCTGACCTCGTGCGGGCGGCCCTGGCCGGGGACCGAGATGGCGATCCTGGGCCCGGACGGCGCGCCGCTGGGCGAGGGCGAGATCGGCGAAATCGCGATCCGCGGCGGCATCGTGATGCGCCGCTACTGGAACCGCGACGCGGCAACGGCTGAAACGCTGGCCGGGGGCTGGCTGCACACCGGCGATGTCGGTTACCGCGACGCGGACGGGTTCTATTACGTCCACGACCGGATCAAGGACATGATCGTGTCCGGCGGCGAAAACGTCTATCCGGCCGAAGTCGAAGGCGCGATCATGGGCTGCCCGGGCGTGGCCGACGTCGCGGTGATCGGCGTGCCCGACGACAAGTGGGGCGAGGCGGTCAAGGCGCTGGTGGTGCCGGCGGCTGGCGAGCAGCCCGATCCGGCGCGGATCATCCAGTGGGCGCGTCAGCGCATCGCCCATTACAAGGCGCCCAAGAGCGTGGACTTCATCCCCGCGCTGCCGCGCAATCCTTCGGGCAAGATCCTGCGCCGCGAACTGCGCGCGCCATTCTGGGAAGGGCGCAGCCGCGCGGTCTGACCCGGCGCCCCCCCAAACGACAATGGCCCGGCACAGGGCCGGGCCATCGCGTGGCTTGCGGCGGGCAGAGCCGGAGGGGATCGCCCCCCCGCCGCCAGGCTCTCAGTGCGCGGCGGCGAGCAGCATGCCTTCCGCCTTGGAGCCATCGGCCCGGCGCGGTTCGTGGGCAACGTCCTCGGGCTTGAAGCCTTCGGGCGGCAGGTTCCAGCACGCGAATTCCAGACAGATCCCGTCCGGATCGAAGAAATACATCGACCGCACATAGACATCGTCGGTGACGGTCGGCGAGATCTGGGTGGGCGAGTTGTCGTGGTTGGAAATCCCGGCCACTTCGATGCCCTTGGCCTTGAGGCGTTCGAAGTATTCCTCGAACTTGTCGGCCGGCACGGTGAAGGCGATATGGTTCATCGAGCCGTGCGCCGACAGGAAGCTGCCGCGCGAGGGCAGGGCGCTCGGCGCGGCGATTCCCGGTGCGGCTTCCGGCGCATTGGCGAACCAGAAGAACGCCAGGCTGTTGCCGCCGCCCATGTCGAAGAAGAAGTGCTGGCTGGTGCCGTCTGGCAGGTCCAGCGTCTTGACCAGCGGCATGCCGAGCACATCGCGGTAGAACTCGACCGTCTTGGCCATGTCCTTGCAAACCAGCGCCAAGTGGTGGACGCCCTGGATCTCGAATTCCCTGTCCGTCGCAGTCATGTTGCGTCTCCTCGTGCCTGTCTGTGCACAATCAGGCTGTGGTAGCGCTGGGCCGGGCCTGCATGGCCGCGAACCAGCGGTTGATATTGGCGTATTCGGCGCTCAGCGGCTGGCCCACGGCATTGCCGAATTCGACGAAGGCAAACAGCAGCACATCGGCCAGGGTCAGCTTGTCACCGGCGAGGAAGTGCCGGTCGCCCAGCTGCGCGTCGAGCCAGGCCAGGCCGTCCTGCGCGACCGCCTTCAGCCCCGGCGCGGCATCGGGCAGGCAGCGCATGCGCGGCTCGAACATCGGCAACCCTTCGGCAAAGCGGAAGCCGTTGGCCATCGGTTCGCAGAACTTCAGGTCGACCCGCCGGGTCCACATCCGCGTCTTGGCGCGTTCTTCCGCCGTGTCGCCGATCAGGCTGGTGCCGGGAAAGCGTTCGTCCAGGTATTCGCAGATCGCGGTGATCTCGGTCAGGAACGAACCGTCGTCCAGTTCCAGCGCCGGAGTCTGGCCGCTGGGGTTGACCTCGGTCGAATAGGGCGGGCGGCGGTTTTCCCCGCCGCGCAGGTCAATCTCGACCTCGGGCAGGGTGATCCCCTTTTCGGCCATGAACAGCTTCACGACGCGCGGGTTGGGACCGACGCTGGTGTAGAATTTCATCGCAATCCTCTCATCCGATACAATACGACTCATGCCGGCCTGCGTCAATTAAATTGACGATCAGCTGCCCGCCGGACGCGGCGCGCTGAGGAAGTCGGCGGCGTTGAAGCCGGCCGGGGCGGCCACCTCGACGATCGGGTCTTCGCGGTCGTCGTATTCCATCCGCAGCGCGCGGGTGATCACGGCGTGCATGTCATAGAGGCAGGTGATGTAGGTGAATTCGAAGATCTGTTCGTCGTTCCAGAAGGTCCGCAGCTTGTCGAACACCTGCGTGGGCACGCGGCCGTTGCCCGCGCTCAGGCAATCGGCATAGGCCAGCACGGCGCGCTCCTGGTCATTGTAGCAATCGGCCACGGTCCAATAGGGCACGGCGGCGATCTTTTCCTCGCTTACCCCCAGGCCGCGCAGCGACTTGCAGTGCTGCGAAAAGACGAACTGGCTGCCCTTGATCCAGCCGGCGCGGGTCTGGCCCAGTTCGCGCAGGACCGGGTCGATCTTGCGCGCGGGGTGGCGATAGACGGCAAAGCCATCGACCGCGTGCTTGAAGATGTCGGGCGCCAGCGCGAACACGGTCCACCAGTCGCCGGGCGTGCCGGTGGCGGTGCCCGGTTCGGCCACGGGATCGCGGTCGCCGAACAGGCGGTTGTAATAGGCCAGCACCGTTTCATCGGTGGCTTCGGCGCGGGGTACTTGGCGCAGGACGGGCATGGCTCTCTCCTCAGCTTGTGGCAAATTTGCGGAACGTCGCAACGTGGGCGGAATCGAAGTATTCGTCGAGCCGCGTGATCAGCCCGCCTTCCACCCGGCAGACGATCGCGCAGGGCAGGCGCACGGCCACGCCGTCATGGCGGCGTTTGCCGGTCAGCACGTGCTGCTGGACGAAGCCGCCGGGAAAGGCGGTCAGCCGGCGGTCGGCATAGTGGATGTCGGTGATGCGCTGGACCATGCCGGTCAGGGTCTGCGCGGTCTGGTCAGGGGTGACGACCAGCTCGTCGGTGTTGTGCCAGATCGCGGCATCATCAGCCAGGCTGGCGCGCATCGCGGCGATGTCGCCCGCCTCGATCGCGTCGAAGAAGCGCTTGGCCAGGGTTTCGATCGATTGGACGCTGTCGGTCATGCGGCAAGCTCCCGGTTGAGATGGCGGGTCATGGCGAACTGGGTGGCGGCGGCGGCAAGGGCAAAGGGGATGATCCCCATCAGCCCCCAGCGCAGGCTGTCATCGCCAAGCTGCGGGCGCAGCGCATCGCTGACCATGCCGACGAACAGCGGCCCCAGCCCCAGCCCGACGATGTTGTACATCAACAGCAGGATTGCCGAGGCCGTCGCGCGCGAACGCGGCGGGGTGAGGTTCTGGACCAGCGCCAGCCCCGGCGCGATATAGACGGTGCACATGGTCAACGGCAGCAGCATGACGGCAAGCGAGGCCTGCCAGCCCTGCATCAGCAGCGCCGCGGCCAGCCCCGGCGCGATCAGCAGCGAGGCGATGGCCGGGACGAAGCCATAGGCGCGGGCATCGCGCCGGGCGATCCGGCTGACCAGCCAGCCGCTGCCCATGATGCCGATGCCAAAGGTCAGCCCGGCAGCCGGGCCGAACCACTGGCCCATCGCCGCCAGCGGCATCCCTTGCGTGCGCATCAGGAAAGCCGGCACCCAGTTGAGGATGCCATAGCTGACAAAGGCCGACAGCCCGTTGCCAAGCAGCACCAGCCGCAGCGACGGGCTGGACGCGAACAGCGCCAGCGTATCGCGCAGCGGCACGTGGTGTTCGCCGTGGCCGCCCCGGTCCATCTGGCCGCGCGGCGGCTCTTTCACCGCCCAGACCAGCAGCGGGGCGATGACGATGCCGGCCAGCCCCATCACCAGGAACGCGCCGCGCCAGCCGATGTTCGCCGCCGCCCAGGCGCCAAAGGCCGAGCCGACGAACACGCCGAACGGCCCGTTCAGTTGAAAGATCGCCACGGCAAAGGGGCGGCGGTGCGGCGGGAACAGGTCGGACACCAGCGACAGCGACGGCGCGGTGCCGCCCGCTTCGCCCGCGCCCACGCCAAAGCGGATCAGGGCCAGCTGCGCGAAACTGGTGACCCGGCCGGTCAGCGCGGTGAAGGCGCTCCACACCAGGCAGGCGAGCGCGATCAGTTTCACCCGGTTCCAGCGATCCGCCAGGATCGCCACCGGCACGCCCATCCCGGCATAGAACAGCGCGAAGGCCAGGCCCGTCAGCAGGCCGAACTGGGTATCGGTCAGGTGCAGGTCGGCGCGGATCGGTTCGACCAGCACCGACAGCAGTTGCCGGTCGACGAAGTTGATCGTGCCGACCACGAACAGCATGGCCAGGGCCACACCGCGTTGCAGCGTCAGCGCCCCGTCATCGGGGGCAGCGCCGGATAGGGTCGGGGTCGCCTCGCTCATCGCCGTGCCAGCCTCTGCCGCCTGCGGGGAAAGGGAGTGGGGCGCCGCGTGGCAGCGGCGCCCCCATCAGTCGCAGGTGCGGATCAGAACTTCGCGCCGATCGTGCCGCCGAAAGTCCGCGGCGGGCCATAGAAGCGCTGGATGAAGAACTGCGCGGTCGGCGTCAGCGCCGATACCCAGGTCTTGTTGGTCAGGTTCTTGCCCCAGACCATCGCGCGGAACCGGCCATCGGCGCTTTCCCAGCCGAGCGAACCGTCGAGCAGGGTGAAGTCACCCGTCTTGCCGGCCGCGTCGTTGAGCACGGTCGAGAACCAGCTGGTGCGATAGAGCATCGCCAGCCGCGCGGTGATCGCCCCGGAATCGCCCATCGGCACGGTGTATTCGCCGCTGATCTGGGTGGTCCACTTGGGGGCGCGGACCAGCTTGAGGTTGGTGTAGTCCTGGTCGACCAGGTAGGTGCCGTTGACCAGCCTGGTCACCTTGCCGCAGGTCGAGGTCGGCGCGGTGGCATGGGTGGACGGGCCGTCCAGATCGGTGCAGAACTTGTCGTACTTGCTGTCCAGGTAGCCGATGTTCGCGCTGATCCGGAAGTTTTCGACCGGCTTGAGCGTGGCTTCCAGTTCGATCCCCTGGGTGGTCGCCGCGCCGACGTTGACCGTGGCCGTTTCCTGGCCCGAGGCGACCGCCGGGTTGGGGATGAACACGCCGAATTCAAGCTGCTTGAACTTGGTGATGAAGCCCGTGAGGTTGAAGCGCAGCATCCCGTTCAGCAGGTCGCTCTTCAGGCCGGCTTCGAACAGTTCCGACGTGTTGTCGGCGGTCGGCCCGGCGGTGACCATGCTGGCCGAGCGCGCGCCATAGCCGCCGCCCTTGTAGCCCTGGCTCCAGGTGGCATAGACCATCACGTCGGGGTTGATCTTGTAGTCAAGCCCGGCCTTGAAGGTGGTGCGGCTGCGCGAATAGCTGTCCTTGAACGCCTTGCCCGCGGCAAAGTTGGTGTTGGCCAGGGCTTCCATGTAGTCGAGCGACTTGACCACGTCGCGCGTGTTGAAGAACGCGGGCGAGAGCAGCGTGCCGGTGGGATCGCGGAAGTAATCCTTGTCTTCCCAGCTCTGCCGCACGCCCAGCGTCACGTTCAGCTTGTCGGTCACCCCGAAGATGCCTTGCGCGAACAGTGCCTTGGCGGTGTTGTCCTGGGTGACGAAGTCCTGGCTGCCGAACTTCAGCGTCGGGGCCAGCAGCACCGGCAGGGTCGGGAAGGCCTGCGACATTTCGAAGCTTTGCTTCATGTAGTAGCCGCCGGCCACCAGGTTGAGCCGCGAGAGCGCCCCGTCCATGCCCGAAAAGTCGGTCGCCAGGCGCAGTTCCTGGCTGAACTGGCGGTGCGCCTGGACGCGGAAGGTCGGGAAGAAGAACTTTTCCGACTGGTCGAAGTCGCTGTCGTTGAAGTCGTTGGTCTTGATGTAGCCGGTGATCGAGGTGAGGTTCACCGCGCCCAGCTTGGCATTGATCGTGCCGATCGCGCCGTACTGGTCGGTGTCGTGATGGCCGGGGAAATCGCGGCCGATGGTGAAGGCCCCGTCGTTCGGCTCCTCGAACCCGAACACCAGGTAGAGCAGCTTGGTGCGGTCCGGCGCGGCATCGCCGCCCGGCGCGCCCGAGCGGTCCTTGAGCCACCAGCCCTTGAGGTTGATCGAGAGGTTGTCAGTCGGGGTCAGCGCCAGCGTGCCGCGCAGCGACATGCGGTCCTGGAAGCCGACGCGCTTGCCGTCGAAGCGGTTCTTGAAATAGCCGTCCATGGTCTCCTTGTTCAGGACCACGCGCAGCGCCGCCTTGTCGCGCACGATCGGCAGGTCGAGCGCGGCCTTGGCGTCCATCCGGCCATAATTGCCCACGGTCATTTCGGCATCGACGCCGAATTCGCCCGACGGGTTCTTCGAATAGGTGGCGATCCCGCCTGCAAGCGAGTTCTTGCCGAACGAGGTGCCCTGCGGCCCGCGCAGCACTTCGACGCGTTCCATGTCGAAAGTGTCGAGCATGGTGGCGACCGGGCGGGTGACGTAAACCCCGTCGATCGACACGCCGACCGGGCTTTCCTCGGTCGATTCGATGCCCTGCGCGCCCAGTCCGCGAATGTAGATCGCGGCCGAGTTCGAGAAGGTCGCGACCGGCTGGATCGAGATGTTGGGAGTGCTGGGGGCAAGGTCGGTCAGGTCGCGCGCGGCGGTCTTGATCAGGGCCTTTTCGTCAAAGGCCGAAATCGCCTGCGGCACTTCCTGCAGCGTTTCCTTCTTGAAGCGCGCGGTCACGACGATTTCATCGGCAGTGGCCCCGTCGGTGGCGGCATCGGCCGCCTGGGCCATGGCCGGCTGCGCCACCGCCAGAGCGGCCACCAAGGCAGCAGCGGAAATCATCGCGTGATTCATTGCCTTCATTGTTCCCTCCCACTTCAATTGATCGGTGTCGCGCAGACCCAGTCTGACTAGTCGTAATCGTCAATTGTGTTGATGCTTAGTAGCCTAGGTGATTTACTGCTGTCCAGACCCTTCGCAGGAGATTCATCGATGACCGAGCAGCCCGAAAACCCCGCACTTCAGGGCCTGCGCAGCCGGTTCCTGTGCACTGCCGAATTCGAGGTGGCGGGCGGCGTGTTCAGCATCGGCCAGTCCCCTTTCGGCGAACAGCGAATCGGCTATGTCACCGGCGGGCGGTTCTTCGGGCCGCGTCTTTCGGGGCGGATCCTGCCGGGCGGCGGCAACTGGTCGCGCGGGGGGCGGATCGCGGCGGGCGCGGTCGGCACTTTCGATGCGCGCTCGGTCTGGCAGGCCGATGACGGCGCGCTGATCCACCTGACCTATCCCGGCCGGACCCTGATCCCCGATGACGTGCGCGCCGAATTTGCCGATCCGGCCGCGCCGCCGGTCGATCCGGCGCGCTATTACCTGCGGATCGCGCCCACGTTTGAAACCGCCAGCCCGGACCTCGCCTGGCTCAACGCGGTGCTGGCGGTGGGGGTGGGCGAACGCACCGACTTTGGCGTGCGCCACCAGCTTTACGAAGTGCTTTAGGCTCAGTCGGCCGGCTGGTCGGCCGGGTCGATCTCGGCCACCGGGCCCCAGTCGCTTTCCAGCAGGTTGACCAGTTCGCGGAACGGCTTGGCGCCCAGGCGCTGTTCCAGCACGCGGTGGATCGCCGCGGCGATATGCTGCGCATCGCGGCGCATCGCTTCGCCCTGCGGGGTCAGCACGATGATCGAGCCGCGCCCGTCAGCCGGATCGGGGCGCATTTCGAACAGGCCCTTTTCGCAGATCTGGCCGATGGTGCGGTGCACCGCCTGGCGGGTCAGCCCCAGGCTGCGGGCGATTGCCGAAGGGCGGATCATATCCTGGATCACGTGGATCATGATCATCGATTCCGGTCGGGTCAGCGTGGGCCAGCCGCGCGCCCGCATCGAGCGCTGCAGGCCCTCGTCGAACCATTCGAACCCCTGCAACAGCGGGATGATCAGGTATCCGGACTGCTTGCCTACCACGTTGTCACGCCCCCTGGAGCTGCCACCCGGCCGCCCCGCAAGGCGCGCTGATGCCCCGTTATTCAAACCATTGCAAGGTGCGAGACCCATGGCGCCGCGCACCGGCCGGCAGGCCCGGGGGGGCAAGCGGCGAGATAATAAGCTTAGCCTACGAATGATCAAATTACTTGACAATAAAATCGGCCGACGCACAATTTCGACAAAACCGGATGGGAGGATTGCCTGATGAATCGCAGGACCACGAGTGCTTCGCTGATTGCCCTGGCCGCCGCGCTGTGGGGCCCCGCCGCCCTGGCGCAGGACGCGCGGGAGGGTGAGCAGACCGGCAACCGGGAAATCATCGTCACGGCCCAGCGCCGCGCCGAAAGCGTGCAGGCCGTGCCGATCACCATTGCCGCCTTCGACCAGAAGATGGTCGAAGCCAGCGGCAGCGCCGACATCACCGACCTGAACGGGATTACCCCCAACGTCATCCTGCAGACCGAAGGGCTGGTGGCCAACGTGCCGATGTTCTCGATCCGTGGGATGAGCAGCGCCGATCCCGATCCCAACGCCGATCCCAAGATCAGCACGATCGTCAATGGCGTCTACGTGCCGTTCGTCGCCAGCACCATGCTCGACCTGTTCGACATCGAACGGGTGGAAGTGTTGAAGGGGCCGCAGGGCGTGCTTTACGGCAAGAACAACCTGGCCGGCACGATCAATATCATCACCAAGGCCCCGGCCAAGGACGCGGGCGGAGAAGTGCGGCTGACCGGCGGTTCGAACGGGCTGAAGCAGGTGCGCGCCCGGCTGGAAACCGGCGAATTCGCCAACGGCATTCTGGCTGCCAAGATTTCGGGCAGCTACAAGGATTACAACGGCTACGCCCGCAACATCCTGACCGGATCGAAGCTCGAAGCGAACGAGACCAAGGCGCTGCGCTTTGCCCTGCGGGCCAAGCCTTCGGCCAGCTTCGACAGCACCGTGGTGGCCGACTGGAACAAGGAAAACGCGATCGGCCCGGCCAACCATTCGGCCGACAACGGCACCGCCGCCTGGCTTGGCCTGCCGGTCGAGGCGCGCACCAATGTGCGGATCGCCGCCGTGCCGTTCGATCCCTATTCCCGGACCAAGTCCTATGGCGTGGCCTGGACATCGAACCTCGATGTCGGGGTGGGCACGATCACCGCGGTGCTGGGCGCGCGCCACCAGGACTACGAAACGCGCGGCGACTTTGACGGGCTGATTACCCCGGTTCCGGGCTTTGACGTGACCCGCAAGTTCAAGGGCAATTCCAAGTCCGCCGAACTGCGCTTCGTCTCGAACACCGGCGGGCTGGTTGATTACGTCATCGGCGCCTATGCCCAGGGTGACAAGTGGCGGCAGAACAACACCGTGCTGACCACCGCGACGACCCGCACCGAATCCCAGCTGGATCAGGATTCGTCGAGCTATGCGCTGTTTGCGCTGGCCAATGTCCACCCGACCGACAAGTTCACCGTGTCGCTCGGCGGGCGCTATTCCTGGGACAAGAAGGACTACCAGATCAGCACCAAGGTCTATGCCGGCGGGGTGCTGAACACCGGTTCGTCCTTTGCCGGCAGCCTCAAGGGGGACTGGTCGAAGTTCACCCCGCGCGTGACCATGCAGTACAAGGCCAGCGACAGCGCGATGCTGTTTGCCAACTGGTCGAAGGGCTACAAGGCGGGCGGGTTCAACAGCCGCGGGACGCGACCCGAAAACGTCGGACCGTACAATCCGGAAAACGTGACTTCGTATGAAGCCGGGATCAAGACCGACCTGGCGGACCGCACCATCCGCTTCAACCTGACCGGGTTCCTCAACAAGTTCAAGGATCTGCAGGGCGGGGTGACCCGGCCCGGCGCTGTTCGCGCCGAAGCGGTGACGGTCAACGTCGCGGCGGCGGAAACCTGGGGGATTGAACTGGAAACGCTGTTCCGGCTCAGCTCGCAGTTCACCCTGTCGGCCAACGTGGGCTACCTCCATTCGCGCTACACCAGCTTCTGCGATGACGTGGACGGGGTGTTCTCGGCCAGCTCGACGGCGGCGGGGCAGTGCGGGCCGGCGGTGCCGTTCACTTTCGCGGGATCGCCCACGGTCAGCTACCTGATCCCGACCGACAACACCGGGCTGGAACTGGCCAATGCGCCGGAAATCAGCGGCAGCGTGGCGGCGGACTATACCGCGCCGATCTCGCTGGGGGAAATCCGCTTCCACATCGATGCGCGCTACACCCCGCGCTACAACACCTGGGGCCGCAGCAACATCGCGGATTATTACCGCAAGGAAGTGGTGCTGATGAACGCCAGCCTGGGGCTGGTGGGCGAAAACGACAAGTGGTCGCTGACTGGCTACGTCAAGAACCTGACCAACCAGACCGTGATGTCCGGCGCGGTCAGCCCGGGCGGCGGCAACCCGGTGCAGCAGTTCTTCCAGCCGCCGCGCGAAGTGGGCCTGGAAGCCTCGTTCAAGTTCTGAGCTGAACGCGCCTGCGGGCGAAAGGGCGGGGGAGCGGTCTGGGCCGGATCGCTCCCCCGTCTTGTTTCGGCCATGCGGTGCGGGTTAAGGGACGGGCAATGCAAGCGCCCCTGTCCCGCCAGTTGCTGGTCACCGTGCTGGCGGTCCTGCCAATGCTGGCCTTCGCGCTGGCCTGCCGGCTGGCGGGGCCGCTGCCGGGGCTGGACGCCTATTTCCCGCCCGCCCCGGCGGACGAGGCGGCTTCGCTCGCGGCGCTGCCCGGTCGCGGCGGGGATGCGCCGCTGCTCCAGCAAGGCACCCTGCCGGCCGGCGATGCCATGGCCCGCAACGCGGCGATCCCGTTCTTTGCCGGGCCGCTTCTGCCAGCCGCACCGTTCCGCTTTGCCGGCAGCGAAACCGACCGGACGCGCGCCGCCGATTGCCTCGCGCTCGCCGCCATGGCCGAGGCCGGCCCCAGCGACGCAGGCCAGCGCGCGGTGATCCAGGTCGTGCTCAACCGGGTGCGCCATCCGGCCTTTGCCAAGACGGTCTGCGGCGTGGTGTTCGAAGGGTCGGAGCGCGCCACCGGCTGCCAGTTCAGCTTCACGTGCGATGGGTCGCTTGCCCGGCGCTACAGCGAGGCGGCCTGGGCCGCCGCGCGGGCCCGCGCGGTCGAGGCGCTGGGCGGGCGGGTCTATGCCGGGGTCGGCAATGCCACGCACTATCACACCGACTGGGTGTTTCCGTACTGGAGCCCGCAACTGGTCAAGCTGGCGCGGGTCGAAACGCACCTGTTCTTCCGCTGGCCGGGTTACTGGGGCACGCCCCAGGCGATGCGCGTCCCCTATCGCGGCGGCGAACCCGATGTGACCGCGCCCGCGCCCGACGTCACTGTGGGGGCCGAGGCCGCACCTGGCCCGCAGCCCACCGTCGCCCCCGGCGCACCCGCGATCAGCGGCGGCACGCTGACCATGCGCGATGCCAGCGGCAAGGCCAATTTCGTCACGCTGGATGCCGCATCCGGCCCGGCCGAGGCGCTGGCCCTGGCGCGGCGGCTGTGCGGCGGCGCCACCACCTGCCGCGTGCTCGGCTGGGCCGACCGGGCGCAGATCCCGGCGACTTTCCCGCTGCCCCCGGCGGCGCGGGCGGTGCTGCTGTTCAGCTATACCCGCGACCCGGCCGGGGCCGAGATCGCGCTCTACGATTGCCAGCGCATTGCCGGGGTCGAGCGGGACAAGTGCATCCCGCGCGCGCGGTAAGGCTCAGTCCGCGCTGAACCTGCCGCCTTCGCTGGCCAGTTGGCGCAGCAGCGGGGCGACCGGCAGGCCATACTGCTCCAGCCCGGCAACGATCTTGCCCAGCCCTTCGTGGTCAGCCCAGTACATGATCCCGCCGGTCCAGGCCGGCCAGCCATAGCCGTTGAGCCAGACGAGGTCGATGTCCCCGGCGCGCTGGGCGATGCCTTCCGCCAGGATCAGCGCGCCTTCGCTGACCATCGGGTAGAGCAGCCGGGCGAAGATTTCGTCCTTCGAGACTTCGCGCTGGGCCTTGCCTTCCTTCGCGGCGAAATCGGCGATGATCGCCAGCACTTCGTCCGAAGGGCTGCGCTGGCGGTTCTCGTCATAGTCGTAAAAACCCTTGCCGGTCTTCTGCCCCCAGCGCCCGGCGGCGCACAGCGCCTCGCGCACGGTGGTGACCTTCGACGGATCGCGGTGCCAGCCGATGTCTAGGCCGGCCAGGTCGCCCATCTGGAACGGGCCCATCGGGAAGCCGAAGTCGAGCAGGACCTGGTCGATCTCGAAGTACTTCGCGCCCTCCATGATCATCAGGTTGGCCTGCTCCTGCCGTTTGGCGAGCATACGGTTGCCGATGAAGCCGTGGCACACGCCCGACACCACCGGCACCTTGCGGATCGTGCCGGCGAGCTGCATCACGGTGGCCAGCTGGCTCGCCCCGGTCTTTGCCCCGCGCACCACTTCGAGCAGCTTCATGATGTTGGCGGGCGAGAAGAAGTGCATCCCCAGCACCGCTTCGGGCCGCCCGGTGACAGCGGCGATTTCATCGACGTTGAGATAGCTGGTGTTGCTGGCCAGGATCGCACCCGGCTTCACCGCCGCGTCCAGCCGCGCGAAGACGTCCTTCTTGACCTCCATCGATTCGTACACCGCCTCGATCACCAGGTCGCAGTCGGCCAGGTCAGCGAAGCTGAGCGAGGGGGTCAGCCGGTCCATCGCCGCCTTGGCTTCGGCCGCTTCGATCCGCCCGCGCTTGACGCTGGCTTCATAGTTGCGGCCCATCACGCCAACGCCGCGCTCCAGCGCGGCCTGTTCCTGCTCGACGATGGTCACCGCAATCCCGGCGGACAGGAAGTTCATGGCGATCCCCCCGCCCATCGTGCCCGCGCCGATCACGCCGACCTTGCGGATCGGGATCAGCGGGGTGCCTGCGGGCAGGTCATCGATCTTCGCGCAACGCTCAAGCGCCGCGGCGATATGCGCCTGGGCGCCAGGCAGGGATTCGGACATGGCTTCGCTCTCCTTCTCGCCCGCCGTTGTGGCGCGCGGTGCGGGCTAAATCAATTGATCTGCCGTTCGCGCCCGGCCCAGTAGGGTTCGCGCAGCTGGCGGCGCAGGATCTTGCCGCTGGGATTGCGCGGCAGCGCGTCGATCACATCGACGCTTTTCGGCACCTTGAACCCGGCCAGCCGCTCGCGCGCCCACTGGATGATCGAATCCGCATCGATCGTGTGCCCCGGCTTGGGCACGCAGACGGCCTTGACCGCTTCGCCCCACTTTTCGTCCGGCACGCCGATCACCGCCACTTCCAGCACATCGGGGTGGCCATAGATGCCGCTTTCGACTTCCGCCGGATAGACGTTCTCGCCCCCGGTGATGATCATGTCCTTGGCGCGGTCATACATGTAGACGTAGCCATCCTCGTCCATGTAGCCGACGTCGCCGGTCGCGATCCAGCCGTCTGCGTCCATCGTGCTGGCGGTGGCTTCGGGCAGCTTCCAGTAACCCAGCATGTTGTTGCTGGAACGGGTGCAGATCTCGCCGATCTCGCGCGGGGGCAGGGCCTGGCCATCCGGGCCGCGGATGATCATTTCCACCCCCGGCAACGGCTTGCCGGCCGAGCGCATCCGCTCGTTCCCTTCGACCGAGTGGTCCTCGGGCGGCAGCACGCAGATCGTGCCGGTGGTTTCGGTCATGCCGTAATTCTGCACGAATTCCGCGCCGAACATCGCGATGCACTGGCGCAGCAATTCCAGCGGGATCGGGCTGGCACCATAAAGGATGTACTTGATCCGGCTGAAATCGGTTTTCGCGCAGTCCGGGTGGTTGAGCAGCATCTGCAAGGCCGCCGGCACGATGAAGAAGCGGGTGACGCCGCGATTTTCGACCGCGTCGAACACGCGGGTCGGCTCGAATTCGGTCAGCACCACGCCGGGCAGGCCCGCCGCCAGCGCCATCACGCCCAGCCCGGTGCCGCCGATGTGCGCGCAGGGCATGGCGACCAGCACCGCCTCGTCCTCGTCCCACAGGGTGTGGACCGGGGGATTTTCCAGGTTGCCCTTGCGCAGCCCGAACAGGTTGCGGTTCGACAATACCGCGCCCTTGGGGTGGCCGGTGGTGCCGCTGGTGTACAGCTGCAGCACCGCATCGTCCGCGCCGGACGGGGCAAAATCGGTGCGCGGGCTATCCGCGATCAGCTTGCGCGCCTCGTCCGCGGTGAAACAGCGCAGCAGGCCGGGGCGCTGGCCCAGCGTGGCTGCACAGGCTTCGAACCCGTCGCCCAGGAACAGCAGCTTCGCTTCGGCATTGTCGATGATATAGGCCGCTTCCGGTTCGGCCAGCCGCCAGCCCACCGGGGTCATCACGATCCCGGCGCGCGCCGCGCCAAAGAACAGGGTGAAATAGGTCGCGCTGTTCTTGCCGAACCAGGCGATCCGGTCCCCCTTCTGCACCCCCAGGGCCAGCAGCGCGCCAGCGACCCGCGCGGTCGCGTCCTCGAACTGGGCATAGTTGAAGGTCAGGTCATCGCCCTCGATCGCCAGCCGGTCCGGCCGGTCGGCCGCCCAGAAGCGCAGGAACTCGTCAAAGGTAAACAGGTCCGCCGTGCGCTGGGCCTTGGCCAGCAGGCGGTCATAGGTAGCCTGATCCATTATTCTCTCCCGATTGCCGGGCAATTTAACCGTGCGATTAAGGAGGGCAAGGGGATTCGGGCGGACCTGACAAAGTGAACAGGGTGGGGGCGTCAGCCCCCTGCCATCAGGCTTGCATTGCCGCCGGCTGCCGTGGTGTCGATGCAGGTCACCCGTTCGGCGCTGAACCGGGTGACATAGTGCGGCCCGCCGGCCTTGGGTCCGGTGCCGGACAGCCCTTCGCCGCCGAACGGCTGGCTGCCCACCACCGCGCCGATCTGGTTGCGGTTGACATAGAAGTTGCCCACCCGCGCGTGCCGCTCGACCAGCCGCCGGGTCGCGTCGATCCGGCTGTGCAGGCCCAGCGTCAGGCCAAAGCCGGTCGCGTTGATGTCGGCAATCACCTGTTCCAGCTGGTCGGCGCGGAACCGGGCGACATGCAGGACCGGGCCGAAATGCTCAGCCGAAAGGTCGGCGATGGTGCCAATCTCGACAATCGCCGGGGCGACGAAAGTGCCGTGCTGGCAGGCTTCGGGCAGGTCCCGCTGCCAGACGCGGCGGCCCGCCGCGCGCATCGCGGCCACGTGGGCGTCGAGGCTGGCCTTGGCCTCGACATCGATCACCGGGCCGACATCGGTGGCCGGGTCTTCGGGATCGCCGATCACCAGCGCGTCGAAGGCGCCCCGGATCATCTCCAGCATGGCATCGGCCACGTCGTCCTGCAGATAGAGCACGCGCAGGGCCGAGCAGCGCTGCCCCGCGCTCTGGAATGCGCTGGCCACCACGTCGCGGGTGACCTGTTCGGGCAGGGCGGAACTATCGACGATCATCGCGTTCTGCCCGCCGGTTTCGGCAACCAGCGTGGCCAGCGGCCCATCGCGGTTTGCCAGCGCGCGGTTGATCGCGCGGGCAGTCTCGGTCGACCCGGTAAAGGCGACTCCGGCAATGCGCGGATCGCTGGTCAGCAGCGCGCCGACCTTGCCGTCCCCCGGCACCAGTTGCACCACGCCATCGGATATTCCGGCTTCGTGGAACAGCCGGATCGCCAGGTCCGCGATCAAGGGGGTCTGCTCGGCCGGCTTGGCCAGCACGGTGTTGCCGGCGGCGAGCGGCCCGGCAATCAGCCCGGTGAAGATCGCCAGCGGGAAGTTCCACGGGCTGATCGCCACGAAGGCCCCGCGCCCGTGCAGGGTCAGCCGGTTGCTTTCGCCGGTCGGGCCGGGCAGCGCGGTGCCATTGGGGGTGAAATGGGCGCGCGCCTCGGCCGCGTAATAGCGCAGGAAGTCCACCGCCTCGCGCAGTTCGAGCACGGCATCGACCAGGGTCTTGCCCGCCTCGCGCTGGCAGAGCGAGAGGAACTGGACTGTGTGCGCCTCGTAGAGGTCGGCCACTTCCTCCAGCCGGGCGGCGCGTTCGGCCCCGCCCACCGCGTCCCAATAGGGCTGGAACGCGGCGGCGCGGGCAATCATTTCGTCCACTTCCGCCGCGCTCGCCGGGCGGCAGGTGCCGATCACCGCGCGGTTGTCGTGGGGCGCGCGGACCGGGTGGGCGGGTTCGCCCTGGGCGTGTTCAACGGTTGGCGTCGCGGTCCACGGCTCGTCATCCTCGCGCCAGCGCTGCAGTTCGGCCAGCAGCGGTTCGCGCACCGTGGGATCGGCGAGGTCCACACCCGCGCTGTTGCGGCGGCCGGGGAAGATATCGCCGGGCAGCGGGATCGCCGGGTTGCGGCGGGGGTTCAGCGCGGCGAGTTCCGCCACCGGATCGCCGGTCAATTCGTCCACCGGCACCTCGGCATTGGCCATGCGGTTGACGAAGCTGCTGTTCGCGCCGTTTTCCAGCAGGCGGCGGACCAGGTAGGCGAGCAGTTCCTTGTGCCCGCCGACCGGCGCATAGATCCGCACCGGGGTGCGGGGGCGGCCCATGTCCGCTTCGTAGCGGGCCAGTTCGGCATAGACGTCCTCGCCCATGCCGTGCAGCCGCTGGAATTCGAACTGCGCCTCGCCCGCCATGGCCAGCACCGCGCCCACGGTATAGGCGTTGTGGGTGGCAAAGGCGGGGTAGATCGCATCGGGAGCAGCCAGCAGCCTGGCCGCGCAGGCAAGGTAGGACACGTCGGTCGCCACCTTGCGGGTGAACACCGGGTAATCGGCGTGGCCGCCGACCTGGCTCAGCTTGATCTCGCTGTCCCAGTAGGCGCCCTTGACCAGCCGCACCATGATCCGGCGGTGATAGCGCCGGGCGAGCGCGGTGATCCATTCGACGAGAGGAACGGCGCGCTTCGAATAGGCCTGCAGCGCGAGGCCGAAGCCCTGCCAGCCGCCAGCAAACAGGTCCTCGTCGGCGACCAGCGCCTCGATGATGTCGAGCGAGAGTTCGAGCCGCTCGGCCTCCTCGGCGTCGATGGTGAAGTGGATGTCGGCGGCCCGCGCCTTGAGCGCGAGATCCTTCAGCACCGGCACCAGCGCGGTCCTTGCCGCCTCGGCGTGGAGGAAATCGTAGCGCGGGTAGAGCGCGGAGAGCTTGACCGAAATGCCGGGCGAGCGGACCACGCCGTTCCTGGCCTCCTGCGCCAGCCGGTCCAGCGCCATGGCGTAGGACTGGCGGTAGCGCTCCGCATCGGCAAAGGTCATCGCCGCCTCGCCCAGCATGTCGAAGCTGTGGGTCAGGCCCTCCTTGCGCTCGGGCGCGGCGCGTTCCAGCGCCTCGTCGATGGTCCGGCCGAAGACGAACTGGCCGCCCAGGATCTTCATCGCCTGCAAGGTCGCTTGCCGGATCACCGGTTCGCCCAGCCGCCCGACCGCGCGTTTCAGCGTGGCGGCCAGCCCGCCCGCGTCCTCGCGCCGCTGTTGCAGCACCTGGCCGGTCAGCATCAGCGAAAAGGTGGCGGCGTTGACGAAAGTGCTGTCGCTTTCGCCCAGCCGGCCCGACCAGTCGATCCCGGCCAGCTTGTCGTGGATCAGCGCATCGGCGGTGGCGGCGTCGGGCACGCGCAGCAGCGCTTCGGCCAGGCACATCAGCGCGATGCCTTCGTCCGTGCCGAGGCCATAGGTCTGGAGGAACGCGTCGAGCCCGCTGGCCTTGTGGCTGCGCGCACCCTCGATCAACCGGACGGCAACGGCGCGCGCGGCGCCATGGACGGCGCTGGCGGGCGTGGCCTCGATCAGCCGCTCGGCGATACAGGTTTCCTCGTCCAGGCGATAGGCGCGGCGCAGGGCGGAGCGATCCAGCGGAGTGAGCAAGACAATATCCCCCGTGTGAAACAATGTTTCAGACTTAGCACTGTCCGTTCCCGCTGCCAATCACCCCCGCGTGGTTGCCTGCTGGTTAAGCGAACGCGCATAAACCCTTGCCTTTTCGCCGCAATGCAGCAATGCCCGGGCTTGAGTAGGCATATGATCAGGGTTGCAGCGATCATCTTTGCCGCCGGTCTTGGGCTGGGCGCGGCGCCGCTGAAGGCAGCGGCGGCGGACGGCCCGCTCGTGCTGGTCGCGGGCGGGGGCGGGGATGCCTATGCCCCGGCCGTGGCGCGCATGGTCCAGTCGATGATCGAATATACCCGCTGGCCCGCGGTGCGGAACCCGGTGGAACTGTGCGTCGCCGGCCCGGCCCAGCACGCCGCGCGGCTCGATGGTCTGCGCCTGTCCGATGGCCGGGCGATCACCCGCCGCGCGGTGCCGGCCAGCCCTGCGGCGCTGGCGGGCTGCGATGCGGTCTATATCGGCCAGGTGCCGCCCCCGCAGGCGCGCCAGCTGACCGACGCGGTGCGTGGGCGCGGGGTGCTGACCATTGCCGAGGCCGATCCCGACGGGCGCGGCCAGGCGATGTTCGCGCTGCTGTTCCAGCCCGGTGCGGTCAGCTTCCGGCTGAATATCGACGCGGTGTCGCGCTCGGGGCTGAGGGTCGATCCGCGCGTGCTGCGGCTGGCGCAGGGAGGCGGCTAGGATGCTCCGGGCTCCCCCCAACCAGGCCCTGCCGACGCTGCGCCAGCTGCTGGCGCGGGTCCACCTGCGGCTGATCCTGTTCGCCGTGGTGCTGGCCGCGCTCAGCCTGCTGGTCAGCGGGATGATCGTGATCCGCAACTATGCCGCCCGCAATCTGGAACTGATCGCCCACACCGTGGCCTATACGGTCGAACCCGCCGTGGTGTTCGACGACCGGCAGGCGATTTCCGACGGGATCCTGTCGGTCGGCGCGGTGCGCGGGGTCGATTGCGTCGAGGTGCGCGATCCCGCCGGACGGGTGCTGGCCAACTGGAAGCACCCCCACGCCGACCTGCACAGCCGCATCGAGGACTGGGCCAACCGCCAGATCTGGCCCCGGCCCGCGGTGGCCCCGATCCGCCGCAACGACACCATGATCGGCCGGGTCGAGGTTTACGGCAATTCCGAAGGCATCCTGCGCTATGCCCTGTCGGGGCTGATCATCGCGCTGTCGTGCCTGGGCTTGACGGTGATCGCCACCCGCATCCTGGCGAGGCGGTTGCAACAGGACGTGATCCGCCCGCTCGACCACGTGGCCGAAGTGGCCCACGCCGTGCGCAGCGACCGCGCCTTCGAAAAGCGCGTGCCCAGTTCCGGGATCGCTGAGATCGACCGCTTCGGGCGCGATTTCAACGCGCTGCTGGCCGAATTGCAGGGCTGGCACGCCGGCCTGACCAGCGAAAACGCCGAACTGGCCCGCCGCGCCACCCACGATCCACTGACCGGGCTGGGCAACCGCGTGCTGTTCGAACAGACCCTGGCCGACGCGATCGGGGATTCGGTGCGCAGCGGCCAGTCCTTTGCGCTGCTCTATTTCGACATCGACCTGTTCAAGCAGGTCAACGACCGCCACGGCCACGAATGCGGCGATGCCGCGCTGATCGCCGTGGCCGACCGGCTGCGCCAGTCGATCCGCCAGGCCGATCACGCGTTTCGCCTCGGCGGCGATGAATTCGCCGTGGTGCTGGCCCCGTTCAGCGACCGCGCCTGCGTCCAGCAGGTGCTGGATCGGATCGACCGGGCCATGGCGCGGCCCTGGCGCCTGCCGACCGGCGCCGCCGCCAGTTCGACGCTCAGTGCCGGGGTGGCGGTCTATCCGGACGACGGGATTTCGCCGCAGGACCTGCTGCGCCGCGCCGATGCCGACATGTACGAACACAAGAAAGCCCGGCTTGCCGCCGGCCCAAGGGGAAAGAACCATGCGTAAACTGATCGCCGCCACTCTGCTTGCCGTGCTGGCGGGCTGCGCCACGGTGCCGGCCAAGCCCGGCTTCAACAAGCAGCAGGTTGCCGTGCTGACCGAAAACGGGTTCAAGCTTGATGGCGACAATTACGAGCTGGGCCTGGCCGACCGGGTGCTGTTCGAAGTCGACAAGGCCGATCTGAAGCCCGAAATGACAGCCACGCTGGACAAGCTCAGCCGCGCTCTCGCCGCTGTCGGCATCCACGGCGCGACGGTGGAAGGGCACACCGATTCCACCGGTGCCGAGGATTACAACCAGGCCCTGTCCGAACGCCGCGCCCAGGCGGTCAAGGCGCAGTTCGCCGCCAGCGGGATGCCGGCCGCCGAAGTGGCCGCCGTGGGCAAGGGCGAGACCGACCCGATTGCCGACAACGCCACCGAGGACGGCCGCGCCCAGAACCGCCGGGTGGTGATCGTGGTGACCCCGGCCAACGCGATGAAGGTGAAGTAACCGGGGGGCGGCAAGACGCGCACCGCGCCGCACCATGAACCTTCCCGTCACCCCGGGCTTTACCCGGGGTGACGATGGGAGGACGGGTTGATGGCTGGGGGCGAAGGACGTGACGGCGGACAGGCGGGACACCCCCCTTTTGCCGCGCGGCGGCCGCGCCTATGACGGGGCGATGATGAGCACTCCCTGGCAGTTCTGGATCGATCGCGGCGGCACTTTTACGGATGTCGTGGCGCGCAGCCCGGATGGCCGGGTGCTGACCGCCAAGCTCCTGTCCGAAGATCCCGCCCGGCAAGAGGATGCCGCCGTCGCCGCGATCCGCCAGCTGTCGGGCGCGGGCGACGGGGCGATCCCGCCGGCCGAAGTGCGGATGGGCACCACGGTAGCCACCAATGCCCTGCTCGAACGCAAGGGCGAACCATGCGTTCTGGCGATCACCCGCGGCTTTGCCGATGCGCTGCGGATCGGCACGCAGGACCGGCCCGAGCTGTTCGTGCGCCGGATCGTCCTGCCCGAGCCGCCTCATGCCCGCGTGATCGAGATCGACGAGCGCGTCGATGCCCACGGCCAGGTGGTCCGCCCGCTGGACGAGGCGGCGGCGCTGGCCGCGTTCCGCGCGGCGGCGGCCGATGGCCTGCGGGCCATCGCGATCGTGCTGATGCACGGCTGGCGCTTTACCGCGCACGAGGCGCGCCTGGCCGAACTGGCGCGCGACGCCGGCTTCACCCAGGTTTCGGTCAGCCACCAGGTTGCCCCGCTGATCAAGCTGATCCCGCGCGGCGACACCACCCTGGTCGATGCCTACCTCTCGCCGGTGCTGCGGCGCTATGTCGATCAGTTCTCGGCCCGTCTGGGCAGCCACATCCGCCCGCTGTTCATGCAGTCAAGCGGTGGGCTGGTGCAGGGCGCGCGGTTCCACGGCAAGGACGCGATCCTGTCCGGCCCGGCCGGCGGGATCGTCGGCATGGCGCGCACGGCGCAGCTGTCCGGGCAGGACCGGGTAATCGGGTTCGACATGGGCGGCACCTCGACCGATGTCAGCCACTATGCCGGCGCCTTCGAACGCGACAGCGAGGTCAAGGTCGCCAATGTCCGCATCGCCGCGCCGATGCTGCGGATCCACACCGTTGCGGCGGGCGGCGGGTCGATCTGCCGGTTCGATGCCGGGCGGCTGGTGGTCGGCCCGGAAAGCGCGGGTGCGGTGCCGGGTCCGGCCTGCTATCGGCGCGGCGGCCCGCTGACGGTGACCGATTGCAACGTCATGCTGGGCAAGCTGCTGCCGGAACACTTCCCGGCGCTGTTCGGCCCGAATGGCGATCAGCCGCTGGACCGCGCGGTGGTGCAGCGCAAGTTCGCGGATCTGGCCGCCGAGATCGCGGCGCAGGGCGGGCAGGCAATTGCCCCGCAGGCGCTGGCCGAAGGCTTCATCCGCATCGCGGTTGCCCAGATGGCCCATGCCATCAAGCAGATCTCGGTCGCGCGCGGGCATGACGTGACCGGCTATGCCCTGTCGTGCTTTGGCGGGGCGGGCGGGCAACACGCCTGCCTGGTGGCCGATGCGCTGGGGATCGACACGGTGCTGGTCCACCCGTTGGCGGGCGTCCTCTCTGCCTATGGCATGGGCCTGGCAAGCGAGGCGGCGGTGCGCGAACGCTCGCTTGGCCTGCCGTTGGCGCCGGGGGTTGAAGCCGCGGTCGAGGCCCTGCGCGCTGCCTTGGCCGATGAATGCTGCGCCCAGCTTGGCACGCCGCCCAGCCGGGTGGAAGCCAGCCTGTTCCTGCGCCTGGCCGGCAGCGAAAACGCCATCGAGCTGCCGCTTGGCCCGGCCGATGAGCTGGCCGCCGGGTTTGCCGCCGCGCACCGCGCGCAGTTCGGCTATGACGGGGCGGGGGACCTGGTGCTTGACCGCCTGCGGGTGGAAGCGGCGTCCGAAGACCTTGGCGCGGCGCGGCTGAACTGGCCGCTGCCACCGGCCAGCGGAGCGGCGCTTGAAACGGTCATCTGCTGGCTGGACGGGGCGGATCAGGCCGTGCCGGTGCATGACCGCGCGGCGCTGGCCGCCGGATTTGCCGCCAGCGGGCCGCTGATCGTGATCGACCCCCTGTCGACCACCATGGTCGAACCGGGCTGGGGCCTGCGGGTGGACGGCGATGGCACGCTGCGGCTGGTGCGCGAAACGGCCCGGCAGCAGGCCGCGGCGGGCGGGACCACGGCCGATCCGATCCGGCTGGAAGTGTTCAACGGGTTGTTCATGGCGATTGCCGAGGAAATGGGCAGCGCGCTGGCGCGCAGCGCAACCTCGGTCAACATCCGCGAACGGCTCGATTTTTCCTGCGCGCTGTTCGATGGCGCGGGGCGGCTGGTGGCCAATGCGCCGCACATGCCGGTGCACCTCGGCTCGATGGGCGAATCCGTGCAAGTGGTGCTGCGCGCCCGCGCGGGCGGGGCCGATGGACGGGGTATCCGGCGCGGCGATGCCTATGTCCTCAACGCGCCCTATGCCGGGGGCACGCACCTGCCCGACATCACCGTGGTCATGCCGGTGTTCGTCGATGGCGATGGGCAGGCGCCCAGCTTCTTCGTCGCGGCGCGCGGGCACCATGCAGACGTGGGGGGAATCGCCCCGGGCTCGATGCCGCCCGGCAGCCGCAGCATCGACGAGGAAGGCGTGCTGCTCGACAACGTGCTGCTGGTCGATGAAGGCCGGTTCTGCGAAGGCGAACTGCGCGCGCTGCTTGGTTCCGGGCCGTGGCCGTCGCGCAATGTCGATCAGAACATCGCCGATCTTGCGGCGCAGGTCGCCTCGTGCGCGCGCGGCGCGGCGGGTTTGCAGCGCGCCTGTGACGAACATGGGGCGGACGTGGTCCGCGCCTTCATGGGCCATGTCCACGCCAATGCCGCAGCGGCCGTGCGGCGGCTGATCGGGCGGCTGTCGGACGGCGCGTTCCGGTATGAACTGGACAACGGCGCGGTCATCGCCGTGGCCGTGCGGGTGGACCGCGCCGCCGGCCATGTGACGATCGACTTTGCCGGGACCAGCGATCAGCTGCCGGGCAATTTCAACGCGCCGTTCAGCGTGGTTCGCGCCGCCGTGATGTATGTGCTGCGCACCATGATCGACGATCCGATCCCGATGAACGAAGGCTGCCTTGCCCCGGTGACGATCCTCGTGCCTGAAGGCTCGATGCTTAACCCGCGCTATCCCGCCGCCGTGGTCGCCGGGAACGTCGAAACCAGCCAGGCGGTCACCGACGCGCTGTTCGGGGCCTTTGGCGCGATGGCCGCCGCGCAGGGGACGATGAACAACTTCACTTTCGGCACCGATCGTTACCAGTATTACGAAACCATCGCCGGGGGCAGCGGCGCGGGGCCGGACTTTGCCGGGGCCAGCGCGGTGCAGACCCACATGACCAACAGCCGCCTGACCGATCCCGAAGTGCTGGAAAGCCGCTTTCCGGTGCTGCTCGAAGAATTTGCGATCCGGCGCGGTTCGGGCGGGGCCGGGGCGCGGCGCGGCGGCGATGGCGCGGTGCGGCGGCTGCGTTTCCTCGAACCGATGCAGGCGGGGCTCCTCTCCAACCGGCGGCGGGTGCCGCCCTTCGGCCTGGCGGGCGGGCAGCCCGGCGCGCTCGGCACGGGCCGGGTGGAGCGAGCGGACGGCGCGGTTGAAGTGCTGGGGGCGACCGCCAGCGTCGCGGTCGAAGCGGACGATGTGATCGTGATCGAAACGCCGGGTGGGGGAGGATACGGTCAGCCATGAATCTGTGGGTGCTCTCTGGCCTGGTGGTCATGGTCGGCGGCTTTGTGCTGCGGCTCAACCCGCTGGTGGTCGTGCTTTCCGCCGCGCTCGCCTCAGGGCTCGCGGCGGGGCTGCAACTGGTTGAAATCGTGTCTGCTTTTGGCAAGGCGTTCAACGATACGCGCTATGTTTCGGTGGTCTGGATCGTCCTGCCGGTGATCGGCCTGCTCGAACGCGGCGGCCTTCAGGAACGGGCCAAGATGCTGATTTCCGGGCTGAAAGGTGCCACTCTCGGCCGCCTGCTGACCGGCTACCTGCTGCTCCGACAGTCCACCGCCGCCCTCGGCCTCACCTCCATCGCCGGCCACGCCCAGACCGTCCGTCCGCTCGTCGCGCCGATGGCCGAAGCAGCCGCCGAAGCGCAGGGCGAACTGGCCGAAACCGACCGCGAACAGGTCAAGGCCATGGCCGCCGCCACCGACAATATCGGCCTGTTTTTCGGCGAGGACATCTTCATCGCGATCGGCTCGATCCTGCTGATGAAAGGCTTCATGGAACAGCAGGGGATCATGCTCGCTCCGTTCGATCTGTCGGTCTGGGCCATTCCCACGGCGATCTTTGCCCTGATAATCCACGGTTTCCGCCTCTGGCGGCTCGACCGCCGGCTGGGTCGGAGGACGGCGCGATGATCGGGCTGGCGCAGGTCTATCTGCTTGCCGGGCTGGTCTTTGCCGCCTTCGCCACACTGTCGCTGGGGGACGCCAGCAATCCCAAACGGCTCGCCAACGCGGGCTTCTGGGGCCTGCTCGCGCTGTCGATGCTGGCGGGCGACCGGCTGGGCGATTTCGGTAACGGTCTGCTGGTTCTCGCCCTCGTCGCCATCGCCGGGTTTGGCGGGCTGGGCCGCGGGCATGGCGGCACTTCGGCCGAGGAACGCGCGGCGGCGGCGCAGCGCAACGGCAACCGGCTGTTCCTGCTCGCGCTGGTGATTCCGGCCGTGGCGCTGGCCGGAACCTTGCTGTTCAAGCACCTGCCCGCGCTGGTAGATGGCAAGCAGGCCACGCTGGTCAGCCTCGCGCTGGGGGTGCTGATCGCCCTGGCGCTGGGCATGGCCGTGCTGCGGACCACGCCAGTTGTCGCGATGCAGGAAGGACGCCGGTTGGTCGATGCGGTCGGCTGGGCCGGAATCCTGCCGCAGATGCTGGCGAGCCTTGGCGCGGTCTTCGCGCTGGCGGGCGTCGGCAACGTGGTGGGCGGCCTGATGGCCGGCGTGATCCCCCAAGGCAGCCTGCTTGCCGCCGTGATCGCCTATGGCCTGGGCATGGCATTGTTCACCATGGCGATGGGCAACGCCTTTGCCGCTTTCCCGGTAATTGCCGCCGCGATTGGCCTGCCGGTGCTGATCCACCAGTACCACGGCGATCCCGCAATCGTTGCCGCGATCGGGATGCTGGCGGGTTTCTGCGGCACGCTGATGACGCCGATGGCGGCCAATTTCAACATAGTCCCCGCCGCGCTGCTCGAACTCAGCGACCGCAACGCGGTGGTGAAGGCACAGGTCCCCACCGCCTTGCCGCTGCTCGCGGTCAACATTCTCCTGATCTATTGGCTGGCCTTTCCATGACCGAACTTACCCAGACCCACGCCGCGCAGTTCATGGCCCTGACGCTGGGCCACCTGACCCGCGAGTTCCCGCACAAGCTGGACCACGTGATGGACGGCCCTGCCGACGTCCGCCGCCCCAGCGATCTGCATCCGATCTTTCACGGCAGCTTCGATTTCCATTCCTGCGTCCACGGCTATTGGCAGGTCATGCGGCTGGCCCGGCTCTATCCGGACCTGCCCGAAGCGGCCCGGGTGCGCGCGCATGCCGACCGGATGCTGACGGCGGAGAACTTCGCGGGCGAGCAGGCCTACCTTGCGGGGCCCAGCACGCGCGGGTTCGTTCGGCCCTATGGCTGGGCCTGGGTGCTGGCGCTGCATGGCGAACTGGCGCGGCATGACGGGCCGTGGGCGGGCCATGCCGAGCCGTTCGCGCGCGCCTTTGCCGAGCGGTTCGCCGCGTTCCTGCCGGTCCAGACCTATCCGATCCGGGTCGGCACCCATTTCAATTCGGCCTTCGCGATGACCCTGGCGCATGATTGGGCCAGCATCCACGATCCGGCGCTCGCCAGACTGATCGCGGGGCGCGCGCAGGACTGGTTCGGACAGGACCGCGCCTGTCAGGCGTGGGAGCCCAGCGGCGACGATTTCCTCTCGTCCGCGCTGACCGAGGCGCTGGTGATGAGCCGCACGATGGGCGCAGGCTTTGCCGAGTGGTTCGATCTTTTCCTGCCCGATGCCGCCGCGCGCAGTCCGGCCACGCTGTTCAGCCCGGCGCACGTGTCAGACCGCAGCGACGGCAAGATCGCGCACCTTGACGGCCTCAACCTCAGCCGCGCCTGGTGCTGGCGCGCGATTGCCAGCGCGCTGCCCGCCGGACATCCGGTCCGGCCGGTCGCGGCAGAGGTGGCCGAAAATCACATCGCCGCCGCCATGCCGCATCTGGCGGACGATTACATGGGCGAACACTGGCTGGCGACTTACGCCTTGCTGGCGCTTGAGGCGGGCTGAGCAAGGCGCGCCCAGCCCGCCTCGCCGGGTCAGAACCCGATCGTGAACGAGCCGACCAGCCGCGCATCGCCCAGCTTGCCGAAGGCATTGGTGCCGGTGTCGTGGTAGCGCACATCGACCTTGGCGCCTTTGAGCACTTCATAGGTCAAGCCGGCGTTCCAGGTGTCGTAATCGGGCAGATTGTCGACCTGCTGGTGCCCGAAGGCGGCTGAGGCGCTGAGCTTGTCGGTGAGCGGCAGCGAGGCGCTGCCCTCGACATAGGTCGCAGGCTGGCTCGATCCGAAATAGTTGCCGGTGTGATAGGCGGTCACGCCCAGTCCCAGCTTGCCGACATTGCCGGAAAGGCCCGCCTTCACTTCCAGCGTGTCGATCTTCACCGGCGCGTCGACATAGCCATAGCGGACCACGCCAATGTCCAGCTTGGCCTTGCCCAGTGGCAGGATGTAGCCGCCCCACAGATCGTATTCCTGCTTGATCCCGGCGAAGTCGACGTTCTCGGTGCCGGCCCCGGCATAGAAACCCCCGGCACTGACATTGACCGAAGCGAAGACGGCGGGATCGCCGTTCGACTGGCTTACCCCGCGCCAGACATAGTCGGTTGCGCCGGTCAGGCTGGCTGAAACGTCGATATCCTTGGCCTGCGCGGCGGCAGGGGCGATCAGGGCGGTGGCGGCGGCCAGCCCGGCCAGCATGGTCCTGGTATTCATGGCAGTTCCCTCATGGATTGCGGGCATGGCTTCGCCGGTCCCGCCGGACGCGCTGTCCGGCGGGTGCAGGCGCAGTGGCCCTGTGGTCATGGAAAAAGGTAGTCCGGCGGGGGGACTGGAGAGGTGTGGCCCGCCCGCCGGACCGGGGGCGACCCCTAGAAGAAGCCCAGTTTCTTCGGGCTGTAGGACACCAGCATGTTCTTGGTATGCTGGTAGTGTTCGAGCATCATCTTGTGGGTTTCACGGCCGATCCCGCTCTGCTTGTAGCCGCCGAAGGCGGCGTGGGCAGGATAGGCGTGGTAGCAGTTGGTCCATACCCGCCCGGCCTGGATCGCCCGGCCGAAGCGGTAGCAGGTGTTGGCATCGCGGCTCCACACGCCCGCGCCCAGGCCGAACATGGTGTCGTTGGCGATGGCCAGCGCCTCGTCCGCGTCCTTGAAGGTGGTGGTGGAAACGACCGGGCCGAAGATCTCCTCCTGGAAAATCCGCATCTTGTTGTGGCCCTTGAACACGGTCGGCTGGATGTAGAACCCGCCGGCCAGATCGCCCGCCAGTTGCGCCGCGGCGCCGCCGATCAGCACTTCGGCGCCTTCGTCGCGGCCGATCTGCAGGTATTGCAGGATCTTGTCCTGCTGTTCCTGGCTGGCCTGCGCGCCGATCATCGTTTCGATGTCGAGCGGGCTGCCCTGCCTGATCGCCGCGACGCGCTGCAGGGCGCGTTCCATGAAGCGGTCATAGATCGATTCCTGGATCAAGGCGCGGCTGGGGCAGGTGCAAACCTCGCCCTGGTTGAGCGCGAACATCACGAAGCCTTCGATCGCCTTGTCGAAGAAATCGTCATCCGCCGCGCAGACGTCGGCAAAGAAGATGTTCGGGCTCTTGCCGCCCAGTTCCAGCGTGACCGGGATCAGGTTTTCGCTGGCATAGCCGGCGATCAGCCGGCCGGTGCCGGTTTCGCCGGTGAAGGCGATCTTGGCGATCCGCTTTGAACTGGCGAGCGGCTTGCCGGCTTCAAGGCCGAAGCCGTTGACCACGTTGAGCGTGCCCGGTGGCAGCAGGTCCGCGATCAGACCCATCAGCACCATGATCGAGGCCGGGGTCTGCTCCGCCGGCTTGAGCACCACGCAGTTGCCCGCCGCCAGCGCCGGGGCGAGTTTCCATGCGGCCATCAGGATCGGGAAATTCCACGGGATGATCTGCCCGACCACGCCCAGCGGTTCGTGGAAGTGATAGCCGATGGTGTCATGGTCGATCTCGCTGATCGAACCTTCCTGCGCGCGGACGCAGCCGGCGAAATAGCGGAAGTGATCGATCGCCAGTGGAATGTCGGCTGCCAGCGTTTCGCGGATCGGCTTGCCGTTGTCCCAGGTTTCGGCGGTGGCGAGCAGGTTCAGGTTTTGCTCCATCACATCGGCGATGCGGTGCAGGATCAGCGCGCGTTCAGCCGGTGCCATGCGGCCCCAGGCGTCCTTGGCGGCGTGGGCGGCATCCAGCGCCAGTTCGATGTCGGCAGCATCGCTTCGCGCCACTTCGCATACCGGCTTGCCGGTGATCGGGCTGACGTTGTCGAAATAGCGACCATTGACGGGGGCGGTCCACTTGCCGCCGATGAAATTGTCATAGCGCTTGGCGAAGGGCGCAACGAGCCCAGCGGCAGCGTCCGCGGTCAGCACGTTCATGGCATCCATCCTCTCGAATCGGTCCGGTCGGAATGGCCGGACTTGATTGTGGGGTGCCGGTGCCAGGGCTGGATAGATAGGGGGGCGGGATGGCCCGCCGCGGCCAGGTGTATCGCGGGCGAGACAGCCTTGCCGTCAATGCATCCCGCCCATGCCGGCGCGCTCCATCCGCCGGTACATGGTGGCGCGGCCAATGCCGAGCAGGCGCGCGGCGGCGGCGACATTGCCGTTCGAGCGGGCCAGCGCCTGACGCAGAACCGCGCGTTCGCTGTCTTCGAAAGTGCCGCGCTCGCCCGTGCCCAGGACGTCGGCCAGCGGGCGGGGATTGCCCAGCGCGGCGGCATCAAGCCGGAACTGGCGGCGCGCTGCGCGGGTTGCACCGATCACCAGATCGTCACGGTCCACCGCCAGCAGCGCGGTGCCGCGCCCTGGTGCTTCGGGTGCATAGACGATCCGCGCATCGGCAAAGCGGCGGCAGAAGAAATCGCGCTCGATCTGCCGTGCGGCGTCCTGCACCAGGGCGGAAATCATCGTCGCCATCGCCTCGCCATGGTCGGTCCGGGCGCTTGACACATCCAGCGCGGCGACCAGCTGGCCTTCGGGGTCGAACACCGGCGCATCCATGCACGATACGCCGATGTTGCGGCTGGCGAAGTGTTCGTGGCGCAGCACGGTGACGGCGCGCGCCTCGACCAGGCAGGTGCCGATGCCGTTGGTGCCTTCCGCCGCCTCGCTCCATTCGGCGCCCGGGGTCAGCCCGATGGCGTCGAACAGGGCCGCATCGCCCGCGCCGCTACGCGCTTCGAGCACCACCCCGTCCAGATCGGACAGGATCACGCAGCACCCGGTCCGCCCGACCGAGCCGAACAGGTTGTCGAGCACGGGCACAGCGGCGGCGAGCAATTCGCCATTCGCTTCGCGCAACGTGGCAAGGCGCGCGGCCTCGATCCGGTCGCTCCGGCGTTCCATGGCTGGATCAAGCCCGTGATGCAGCGCCGAGCGGCACCACGAGGCGGCGAGCGAGGATTGCGCGGCCGCGCTGCCCGAATGGACCGTGCGCAATACGTGGTCGCTGTGCTTGCTGTCCGCCATGGCTGGGTCCTCTCACCCGCGCCGGATTGCGCCGGACGCCTTATGCCCTATCGCGAAGCAGGCTGCGCCTATCCTTGATCGGGCGCAAGTTGCTGTGCGGGCAGTCCGCGCCGGACTGTCTCGATTTCGGGACAGGTCAGCGCGGCAGGGCTACCGCCGCCCGCGCCGCCGCTTCGATTGCCGCGACATCCGGCGCGCCCTTGGGCACCACCCACGAGCCGCCGCAGCACAGCACCGCGTCAAGCGCCAGCCAGTCGGGCGCGGTCCTGGCGGTAATCCCGCCGGTCGGACAGAACCTGACCATGCCGAACGGGGCGGCAATTGCCTTCAGCGCGGGGATGCCGCCGTTGGCTTCGGCCGGGAAGAACTTGAAGCAGTCCAGCCCCAGGTCCAGACCGCGCATGATGTCGCTGCTGGTGGCGATGCCGGGCAGGAACGGCACCTTGGCCGCTATGGCCGCTTTGGCCAGACTTTCGGTCAGCCCGGGGGAGACGATGAATTCGCTGCCGGCGGTCAGCGCATCGTCCAGCGCGTGTTCGTTCAGCACCGTGCCCGCGCCGACTACCGCGCCGGAAACCTGCTTCATCTCGCGAATGACGTCGAGCGCGCTGGCGGTGCGCAGGGTCACTTCCAGCACCGGCAGGCCGCCGCGCACCAGCGCTTCGGCAATCGGGCGGGCGTGGGCCACTTCGTCGATCACCAGCACGGGGATCACGGGGGCCAGGTTCATCAGGTCTTCGATGCGGTTCATGCAAGGTGTTCCGAGGCAAAGGCTGCCGCAGCCCCGAACAGGCCCGGCTGGGGATGGGTGATCAGCTTGACCGGCAGCGCGGCCATCAGCCTTTCGAAGCGCCCCTTGGCGCGAAACCGGCTGGCGAAGCCCGATTGCAGCAGGGTGTCCTTGATCCTGAGGCCCAGCCCGCCGGCAATCACCACGCCGCTGGCGCCCTGCGCCAGGGCAATGTCCCCGGCGACCGAGCCGAGCGAGAGGCAGAACCGGTCAACCGCGGCGGCGGCCAGGCTGTCCTCGCCGCTCACGCCGCGCTGCCACAGGGTGCGGTCGTCCAGCGCCTGGATCGCCCGGCCTTCGAGCGCGGCGAGCGCTTCATAAATGTCGACGATGCCGGGGCCCGAGACCACCCGTTCGACCGAGACGCGGCGATAGCGCTGGCGCAGGCGCGCCAGCACCGCATCCTCGATGGAGTCGAGCGGGGCAAAGTCGATATGCCCGCCCTCGGTCGCCTGGACGCGGTACTGGCCCGCGCCGTCGCGCCAGACGTGCGCCACGCCGAGGCCCGTGCCAGGGCCGACGATCGACAGGGTGCCGCTGGCCGGCAGGTCGATCTCGGGGCCGCTCAGGTGGACGAAATGCCCTGCCCCGGCGCGGGCCACAGCATGGCCGACCGCGCCGAAATCGTTGACCAGGGTATAGCGGCTGGCCCCCAGCTTTTCGGGGATCAGCGCCGGGCGGATGATCCACGGGTTGTTGGTAAAGCGGATCACTTCGCCCCCGACCGGGCCGGCCACGGCAATCGCCACGCTGGGCGGCAGCGAGCCGCCGCGCTGGCGGGCAAAGTCTTCCCATGCGGTCTGGAAGCTGGCGTGATCACTGGTGTGCAGCGTGGCCGGTTCGCCCAGCGTGATGCTGCCATCGGCGGCAATCGTCGCCAGGGCAAAGCGGGCATGGGTGCCGCCGATGTCGACGGTGACGATCTCGGTGCTCACAGCCCGGCCTCCGCCAACATTGCCGATCCGCCAAGTTCCGCGCTGTCGGCGTGAAGGCGCAGTACCGCGAACAGTTCCCGCCCGGTGCCCATGTCCGCCGGGGGCGGCGACGCGGCGCTGCGGGCGGACAGGTCGGCCAGGACTTCAAGCGTGCCGGTATGACCGCACAGCCGTACCACGTCGCCATCCCGGATCTGCGCGAGCGGACCGCCGGACAGCGCCTCGGGCGTGACGTGGATCGCGGCGGGCACCTTGCCCGATGCGCCCGACATGCGCCCATCGGTGACCAGCGCCACCTTGAATCCCTTGTCCTGCAGCACGCCCAGCGGCGGGGTCAGCTTGTGCAGTTCCGGCATCCCGTTGGCGCGTGGGCCCTGGAAACGGACCACCACCACCACGTCGCGGTCAAGTTCGCCCGCCTTGAACGCGGCCTGGACCGCTTCCTGGCTGTCGAACACGCGGGCCGGGGCTTCGATCGTCCAGCGCTCGCGCTCGACCGCGCTGGTCTTGAACGTGCCGCGGCCGAGATTGCCCTGCACCAGCCGCATGCCTCCATCTGGCTGGAACGCCTGGGCGACCGGGCGCAGCATGGCATCGTCGCCGCTTTTTGCCGGGGCCGGGCGCCAGGCCAGCGCATCGCCGTCCATCACGGGTTCCTCGGCATAGGCGCGCATCCCGCCCGCAGCCACGGTCAGTACGTCGGCGTGCGCCAGGCCCGCATCCAGCAGTTCCCGCACCACGAAACTCATCCCACCTGCGGCGTAGAAGTGGTTCACATCGCCCGCGCCATTGGGATAGACCCGCGCGATCAGCGGGACCACGGCGCTCAGGTCATCGAGATCCTGCCAGTCCAGCTTGATCCCGGCAGCGCGGGCCATGGCCGGCAGGTGGATCGCATGGTTGGTCGACCCGCCGGTGGCGAGCAGGCCGACGCAGGCGTTGACGATCGCCTTTTCATCGACGACGCGGCCCATTGGGCGGTAGTCCTCGCCCTCGCGCCCGATTTTGGCCAGGCGGTGGACCGCCGCCCGGGTCAGGGCGGAACGCAGCGGGGTGTTCGGTGGCACGAAGGCCGCGCCCGGCACGTGCAGGCCCATCATTTCCATCATCATCTGGTTGGAATTGGCAGTGCCATAGAAGGTGCAGGTCCCCGGCGAATGATAGCTGGCGCTTTCGCTGGCGAGCAGGTCCGCGCGGGTGGCCTTGCCTTCGGCGTAGAGCTGGCGGACCTTCTGCTTGTCCTTGTTGGCCAGGCCCGACGGCATCGGCCCGCTGGGCACGAACACGGCCGGCAGGTGGCCGAAGCGCAGCGCGCCGATCACCAGCCCGGGCACGATCTTGTCGCAGATGCCAAGCAGCGCCATGCCATCGAACATCGCGTGACTCATCGCCACGGCGGTGGCCATGGCGATGACATCGCGGCTGAACAGCGACAGTTCCATCCCGTCCTGGCCCTGGGTCACGCCGTCGCACATCGCCGGAACCCCGCCCGCGACCTGCGCGGTGGCACCGACTTCGCGGGCATAGAGCTTCATCGCTTCGGGATAGCGGCCATAGGGCTGATGCGCCGACAGCATGTCGTTGTAAGCGGTGACGATTGCCAGGTTGGGCCCGCGTCCGCTGGCGATGGCGGGCTTGTCCTCCAGCGCGGCGGCAAAGCCATGCGCCAGGTTCGAGCACGACAGCGCGCCGCGGCCGGGAAAGCGCTGAGCCTCGCGGTCCATCAGCTCGAGATAGCGGCGGCGGCTGTCTTGCGATTTGTCGATGATCCGTGCGGTGACGCGTTCGACGATAGGGTGCAGCTTGGTCATGGTCTCACTCGTGCCAGGTCACGCCGTCGCGTTCGGTCAGGGCAATGGCGGCAGAGGGCCCCCAGCTGCCGGCGGTGTAGGTCTTGGGACGCAGGCCGTGGGTGGCCCAGCTGGCGCGGATCGCGTCGATCCAGTCCCACTGCGCCTCCACCTCGTCGCGGCGGACGAACAGGGTCTGGTCGCCCTCGATCAGGTCGAGCAGCAGGCGCTCATAGGCGATCCGCTTGGTCGGCCCGGCAAAGGCATCGGCCATGGCGATGTCCAGCGGAACCGAACGCAGGCGGATGCCCTCGCGGTCCAGCCCCGGCACTTTGGCCATCAGCGACAGGGTGATGTTCTCTTCGGGCTGCACCGCGATGACCAGCCGGTTCGGTTCGGTCCGCGCGCCGCGCCCGGCGAAGATCGAATGCGGGACGGGGCGGAACTGCACCACGATCTCGGTCTTGCGCTGTGGAAGGCGCTTGCCGGTGCGCAGGTAGAACGGCACGCCCTTCCACCGCCAGTTGTCGATATGCGCCTTGATCGCGACGAAGGTTTCGGTGTCGCTGTCGCGGCCCAGTTCATCGTCATAGCCGGCTACCGGCTGGCCATCGATCGCGCCCTTGCGGTACTGGCCGGTCACGGTCTCGTCCGGGTGGACCAGCCGCAGCGCGCGCAGCACCTTGACCTTTTCGTCGCGGATCGCGGTGGCGTCGTAATTGGCGGGCGGTTCCATGCCGACCAGCGCGAGCAGTTGCAGCATGTGGTTCTGCACCATGTCGCGCAGCGCGCCCGCACCGTCGTAATAGCCCGCGCGGCTTTCCAGCCCGACCGTTTCCGCCACGGTGATCTGGACATGGTCGATGTGTGCCGCGTTCCACAGCGGTTCGAACATGATGTTGGCAAAACGCAGCGCCAGCAGGTTCTGGACGGTTTCCTTGCCCAGGTAATGGTCGATCCGGAAGGTCCGGTCCTCGCTGAAGGCGCGGGCGACAGCGTCGTTGATCTCGCAGCTGGTGGCAAGGTCTGTGCCCAGCGGCTTTTCCAGCCCGATCCGCACCTTGTCCCCGGTCAGCCCGCCGGCAACCAGCCCGGCGATGGTCGGCTCGAACAGGCTGGGCGCGGTCGACAGGAAGATCGACAGGCCCTGCTCGATCGGTCCGACCTTGTCCGCGAGGGCCTGGAACTGGTCCGCCTGGTTGGCGTCGAGCGGCTGGTAATACAGGCGGTTGAGGAATTCGGCCATGCCGCCGCGCCGGTCCGCCGGCATGAACTTTTCGAGCGCGGCACGGGCGAAGTTGCGATAGCCCTGGTCGTCCAGTTCCTGCCGCGCCGTGCCGACGATGCGCAGTCCGGGCGCGATCAGCTTGTCGGCGCTGAGAGCGCAGAGCGAGGGCAGCAGCATGCGCTGCGCCAGGTCGCCCGTGGCGCCGAACAGCAGCAGTCGGTCGGCGGTAAAGCTCATCAGCGGATACCCTTGTCATCCTCTCGCGGAATGGGCCGTGGGGTAGCAGCGGCGGACAGGGCGCGCCAGACCAGCGCAAACCAATGCAGAGGCCATGCATACGTCTGCGCAGGGCCATGCCCTGTGGAGCGCCTTTCGCCGCCCGGGCTTTACGGGTAGACCGCCGCGCCATGACCGCCAGCCAGCTCAGCATCCTGTTCTTCCTGCAACTGGCGGTGATCATCGCCGTGTGCCGCCTGGTCGGCGCATTCGTGCAGCGTTTCCTGGGCCAGCCGCAGGTGGTGGGCGAGATGATCGCCGGGGTGCTGCTTGGCCCCTCGATCCTGGGGTTGATCGCCCCGGGGCTGGAAGCCGCATTGTTTCCGGCCGAATCCAAGAAAGTGCTCTACGTCGGCGCGCAGCTGGGGGTGGGGCTGTACATGTTCCTGGTCGGACTGACCTTCGACAAGGCGGAATTCCGCAATAGCGCCGGATCGGCGGCGGCAGTGGCGTTCGGTTCGATGGCCGCACCCTTTGCCGTGGCCGCGCTGATGGCGCCCTGGCTGCTGGGGATCGACGGGCTGTTCACCCCGCGCGTCGGGACCGCGCAGGCCGCGCTGTTCCTGGGCGCGGCGATCGCGATCACCGCCTTTCCGATGCTGGCCCGGATCATCCACGAACGCGGCATTGCCCATACCCAGCTGGGCACGCTGTCACTCTCGTCAGGGGCGATTGGCGATGCCGGGGCCTGGATCGTGGTCGCCGTGGTATTGGCCAGCCTCGGCGGCGGCGCGCACCTTGCCTGGCTGGCGGTGGGCGGCGGCCTTGGCTTTGCCTTTGTCATGGTGGTGATCGCCCCGCGACTGCTGGCCCCGCTCGCTGCGATCCATATGCGCAAGGGCGAAGTCGACATGAGCCTGCTTGGTGCGGTGCTGGTGCTGTTCCTGCTATCGGCCTTCGCGATGGATGCGGTTGGCATCCACGCGGTGTTCGGCGGCTTCCTGTTGGGCACGGCGATGCCGCGGGGCGCCTTTGCCGAGGAAGTGCGGGCCAAGCTTGAACCCTTCACCACGGTGTTCCTGCTGCCGATGTTCTTCACCTTCTCGGGGCTCAACACCCAGCTGGCGGTGGTCGACAACCTGGCGCTGGTCGCCGCCGCGCTGGCGATCCTGGCGGCTTCGATCCTGGCCAAGGGTGGGGCCTGCTATCTGGCTGCGCGGCTTTCAGGGCACGATCATGCCACCGCCATGGGGATCGGCGCGCTAATGAACGCGCGCGGGCTTATGGAACTGATCATCATCAACATCGGCTTGCAGCGGGGGGTGATCGAACCGGGGCTGTTCGCGATCCTGGTGGTCATGGCGATTGTGACCACGCTGATGGCATCGCCGTTGTTCGAAGCCTTCTATGGCCGCCGCGCCCGCGCCGATGGGCGGCTGGCGAATTGATGGCAGGCGCAGCGCCGGTCGGTAGGTGATCCCAGCCATCCGGACGGCTTGCCCCGGATCAATTCGCCAGGGCCGCCGATCTGGTGCCGCGCGCTGGCAGCGCTTCCCGCCAGGCGCGCCCAGCAGGCAGGGAAGCGCTCCCGGCTTGCCAATCCCGACATTGGTTGCGACAATGGCCGGGTCGGACGCGGGGGCGTCCTTGCAAGCAGGCTCGTCGGGCATTGAGCAAACCCACCATCGATGATGTCGCGGCGCTGGCCGGGGTGGCGCGTACCACGGTTTCGCGGGTGCTCAACCACCAGCCCAACGTGCGCGAGGAAGTGCGCGACAAGGTGATGCGCGCGGTGCAGATGCTGGGCTACCGGGTCAACCTGCAGGCGCGGCACCTGGCCGGGCGCAAGGCGCTGCGGCTGGCGCTGGTCCATGCCTCGGACTTCGACAGCGAACCCAACTCCTATTTCGGTTCCGCGCTGGAACTGGGCGCGACGCGCGCTTCAGCCCGGATCGGGGCGCAGTTGGTCACCCACGTGGTCAACCAGAACGATCCCGGCGCGGCCGCCGAAATCATCGCCAATGCCAGCGACGACCAGTGCGACGGGATCATCCTGACCCCGCCCTTCGCCGATGATATCGAGCTGCTGCGCGCGCTGGAGGCGATGGGCTGCCGCGTCGCCGCGATCGCCGCGGGGCCGGCCAGCGAAGCCGTGGTCGCGACCCTGGGGATCGACGATCGCCAGGCCGGCTACGACATCGGCCGCCACCTGCTGGACCAGGGGCATCGCGCCTTCGGGTTCATCAAGGGGTTGTCCGGCCACCTTTCGGCCGAAACCCGCTTCGATGGCTTTGCCGCCGCCCTGGCCGAGGCCGGCATCCCGGACGAAGCCATTGCCCGGGAACGCGGCAATTTCACATTCCGTTCGGGCCTTGAATGCGCCCAGCGCCTGCTGGGCCGGGCCGAACCGATCACAGCGCTGGTCTGCGCCAACGACGACATGGCCGCGGGCGCGCTGCTGGCGGCGCACAAGCTGGGTCTGCGCATTCCGCAGGATATCGCGATCACCGGGTTCGACGATACGCCGGTGTCGGAAATCGTCTGGCCGCCGCTGACCACCATTCACCAGCCGCTGCGCGCGATGGGCGCGCGGGCGGTGGAACGCCTCGCCGAACTGGTCGGCGGGCAGCCCGCCGGGGGTGGGCGCGAAGTGCTGGAACACCGGCTGGTGGTGCGGGAATCCAGCCAGTCCAGCTAGGCGCGGCGGCGTCCGGCACGGCATTGGAAGCGCTTCCTATTGACCTTCGGGCTCGAATGCGGCAGATGATTGGAAGCGCTTCCAATTGTCGTGCTGCCGGGAGGAGACTGGCCAGCACAGGAATTTGGCGAAATACGGCGCTTATGGAGGGGATCAATGGCAATGAGGGATACCACCGGCCGCGCCGAGAATCGGCTGCCGCGCACCTACCGTTTCGGGCTGACCGCCGCGTCCACGCTGGCGCTGGCTGCCATGGCGCCGCAAGTGGCGCTGGCCCAGGACGCCGCGCCGGCTGACGAGGCGCTGACCGATGCCAACGGCGAAATCGTTGTGTCGGGGATCCGCTATTCGATTGCCAATTCGATCAACCTGAAGCGCAATGCCGAAAGCATCGTCGAATCGATCTCGGCCGAGGAAATCGGCAAGCTGCCCGATGTCTCGATTGCGGAATCGATCGCCCGCCTGCCGGGCCTTGCCGCGCAGCGCGTCGGCGGCCGCGCACAGTCGATCTCGATCCGCGGCCTTTCGCCGGACTTCACCACCACCTTCCTCAATGGCCGCCAGCAGGCCAGTTCGGGCGACAACCGCTCGGTCGAGTTTGACCAGTATCCCTCGGAACTGCTGCAGAGCGTGGTGGTCTACAAGACGCCTGACGCCTCGATCGCGGGCATGGGCCTGTCGGGCTCGGCGGACCTGCGCACCGTGCGGCCGCTGGAATTCGGCAAGCAGGCGATCGCGCTCAACCTGCGCGGCGAACTGAACAGCGGCGGCCGCCTGAACAAGGACGTGCGCAACTGGGGCTGGCGCGGCAGTGCCAGCTGGATCGGGCAGAGCGAGGACGGCACCCTGGGCTGGGCGCTGGGCTATGCCCACCTCGACAGCCCCAGCCAGAACCGCCACATCAAGGCCTACAATTACGAAACCTTCTGCTGCGGGATCGACAACAACATCTTCCCCGCCGCGAACAAGGGTGCGACCTTCGTCACCGGGCAGGAAGCCTTCGCCTACTCGCGCGAGAACAAGCGCGACGCGGCGATCGGCATTCTCGAATGGAAGCCGAGCGATGCGATCCACTCCACGCTCGACCTCTACTATTCGCGCTTCAAGCAGAAGGAAGTGATGCGCGGCAGCCAGTGGTTCTCGAACGTCTGGGCCGATAGCCAGACCTTCGCCAATACCACCACCGCCACACTGGGCGGGACCACGGTTGGCGTGACCGGTACCACCACCGGCGTCGCCCCGCAGCTGCGAAACGACTACAACACCCGCGAAGACCGCCTGTTCTCGGCCGGGTGGAACACCGAATTCGCGCTCGGCGATCACACCACGCTGGTCACCGACCTGTCCTATTCGCGCAACAAGCGCCATGAAAGCATCACCGAAACCTATGCCGGCTATGGCTGCTGCGCCACTTCGGCGACGCAGAACGCCAACCGCACCTTCGACAGCATCGGCTGGGATTTCACCCGTTTCCTGGCCGGCGATGGCATGCCCGACTGGAGCGAAGGGCTGAACTATGCCGATGCCAGCAAGGTCTCGCTGGGTGACCGCGCGCCGTGGGGCGGCTGGGGCCATGATGGTGCAACCAAGAACCCGCACGTGGTCGAAAAGGTCTGGGCTGCCGACCTGGGCCTGAAGCGCGAATTCGACGGCGGTTTCATCAAGAGCGTCGAGCTCGGCGGCAACTATACCCGCCGGACCAAGACCAAGTCGGTCGATGAGTACGACCTGTTCCTGAAGAACAACCGCACCCAGACGCTGGTCGGTTCGCAGTACCTGGTCCAGCCCACCTCGCTCGGCTTTGCCGGGATGGGCGGCGTGCTGGCGGTGGACCTGCGCTCGGCGCTGCCGGTCTATTATGACCAGGTGGTCTATATTGACGCTAACACCTTCGACAAGTCGTGGGACATCGCGGAAGACATCTGGACCGCCAAGGCCAAGGTCAACCTTGAGGCTGGCAACCTGCACGGCAACATCGGCCTGCAGATGGTCCACCAGAAGCAGGCTTCGGACGGCAGCGCGATCAACGTGGTGGTGACGCCGCGCGTGGTCACCCCGATCAGCCGCGAGACCAGCTATACCGACTGGCTGCCCAGCCTGAACCTGATTTACGAACTGGGCGGCGGACACCGCCTGCGGCTGGCTGCATCCAAGACCATGGCGCGCCCGCGCATGGACGAAATGCGCGCCGACTTCATCCCCGGCTTCAGCAATCCGTGTTCGGGCAGCGGCGGGTCCTCGGCTCAGTGCCAGCCCGGCGGGACGATCCACCCGTGGACGGCCAACGGCGGCAATCCCTATCTCGAACCGTGGCGCGCCAAGGCGGTCGACGTGGCCTATGAATGGTACATCGACAAGTCGAGCTACATCTCGATCGCGGGTTTCTACAAGCACCTCGACAACTACATCTACCAGCAGACCCAGGCTTTCGATTTCACTGGCCTGGCGCTGCCGACCACCGCAGTGATCCCCGCCGGGGTAACGGTCAGCCCGGTAGGCCAGATCACCCAGCCGGCCAATGGCAAGGGCGGCAAGCTCTATGGCCTGGAAGTGTCGGGCGCACTGGGGCTGGGCAAACTGGTTCCGGCACTGGACGGCTTCGGCATCCTGGGCAGCTACAGCTACACCAAGTCGGAACTGCACCCGACCACCTCGACCAACGTCAAGACGATCGCGGCAACGCGTATCCCGGGGCTGTCGGGTACGGTCTACAACATCACCGGCTACTTCGAGAAGTGGGGCTTCCAGGCCCGCGCCAGCTATCGCTACCGCTCCGCCTTCAAGGGTGAGGTGGTGCAGCTGTTCGCGGCGCGCGGGGCAACCGAAATCCTTGCGGACAAGCAGCTTGATGCGCAGCTTGGCTACACCTTCGCCGAAGGCTCGAAGCTGGAAGGGCTGTCGCTGCTGTTCCAGGTGAACAACCTGACGGATTCGCCCTATCGCACCCGCCTGGGCGTCGATGATGGCGGCGCGCGGACCTCGGATGGCAGCGCGTTGCCGGAAACCTACGAAAAGTATGGCCGCCAGTTCCTGCTGGGCGCCAGCTACCGGTTCTGACCGGACCCGTGACGGGCGCGTCCAGCCATGGGCGCTCCCGCACCCGGCGGGCCAGGCCTGGCGCATCCGGCCACAGTCGGATCGCGCCGGCATGAGGGGCCTGGTCCAGCCGGACCTTTTTCAGACAAGCAAGAGGCCAACCGGAACTTGATGATGCGTAACAGGCCTGCCCTGCTTTCGATCCTGCTGCTGGCCGGTTCTGCCGCCGCCATGGCTGCCAGCCCCGCCAAGCCGCCGCGCTGGAGCGCGGACGAGGCCAAGACCATCGCCGCCTGGCAGCCCCGCGCTGCCGCCCGCCCCGATCCCCGGGTCGAAGCGCGGATCCGCCGCATTCTGGCCGGCATGACGCTGGAACAGAAGATCGGGCAGATGACCCAGCCCAGCATCCTGTCGATCACGCCGGATGAAGTGCGCCAGCATTACATCGGCTCGATCCTCAACGGCGGCGGCGGCTGGCCCGGTGGCAATAAGCATGCCGCTGTGGCCGATTGGGTCGGTCTGGCCAAGGCTTACGACACGGCGGCGCTGGCCAGTGACATGAAGGTCAAGGTGCCGCTGGTCTGGGGCGTGGATGCGGTCCACGGCCACAACAACGTGTTCGGCGCGACCACCTTTCCCCAGAACATCGGGCTGGGCGCGGCGGGCGATCCCGATCTGGTCGAACGGATCGGGCGGGCCACCGCGCGGCAGGTTCGCTCCACCGGGATCGGCTGGGCCTTTGCTCCGACGCTGGCGGTGGTCCAGAACCAGCGCTGGGGGCGCAGTTATGAAAGCTATGGCAGCGATCCGGCGCTGGTATCGCGCCTGGGCGCGGCGCTGGTGCACGGCTTGCAGGGCAAGCTGACCGGCGATGGCGACGTGCTGGCATCGGCCAAGCACTTCGTCGGCGATGGCGGCACCTGGCGCGGGATCGACCAGGGCGAGAACCGCGCGGGCGAAGCGACGCTGGCCAGCCTGCACGGTGCGGGTTACTACGCGGCGCTGGACGCCGGGGTGCAGACCGTGATGGTCAGCTACAATTCCTGGGCGCGCGACGGTGCGGCCAATATGGGCAAGCTGCACGGCAACCGCGCGCTGGTGACCGGCGTGCTCAAGCAGCGGCTCAAGTTCGACGGACTGGTCGTGTCCGACTGGAACGCTATCGAGCAGGTTGCCGGGTGCGAACGCGATCATTGCCCCGCCGCGATCAATGCCGGGGTCGACCTGTTCATGGTTCCCGACAACTGGAAGACCTTCATTGCCAAGACCGTGGCCGACGTGCGCGAAGGCCGCGTGCCTATGGCGCGGATCGACGATGCCGTCAGCCGGATCCTGCGGGTCAAGCTGCGCATGGGGTTGTTCGACCGGCCGACCACCGCCGGCGCGCTGACCGGCGATGCCAGCCAGCTGGCTGCGCGCGACCTGGCCCAGGAAGCCGTGCGCAAGAGCGCGGTCCTGCTCAAGAACGATGGCGCCGCCTTGCCGCTGGCCCCGGGTAAGCGCCTGCTGGTGGTGGGCGCGGCGGCTGACAGCTTCCCCGCGCAGTCGGGCGGCTGGTCGCTGACCTGGCAGGGCGAGGAAACCGACAATGCCGACTATCCGCTGGGCGAAACCCTGCTGGGCGGGCTGCGCCGGGTTTACGGCGCGGACAACGTCACCTTCTCGGCCGATGGCAGCGCCTTTGCTCCGGGCAAGTTCGACGCGGTGATCGCGGTGCTGGGCGAACGGCCCTATGCCGAAATGAAAGGCGACGTGCGCTGGCCCGCGCCGCTGGCCCATTCGGCGCTCTACCCCGATCAGGCCGCCTTGCTGGGGCGTGTGGCCGGGCAGGGCGTGCCAGTGGTCAGCCTCCTCTATTCGGGCCGCACCACCTATGCCACCGATCTGATCAACCGTTCCGACGCCTTCGTCGCCGCGTTCCTGCCCGGGACCGAGGCTGGGGCGCTGGCCGATCTGCTGGCCGGGCGGCAAGGCCTGGATTTTCGGGGCCGCCTGTCCTTTGCCTGGCCCAACACCGCCTGCCCATCGGGTGGTGAGCCGGCGAGTGAGCGGCTGTTCTCGCGGGGCTTCGGCCTGAGCTATGCCGGCCGGGTCGCAACGGGCCGCCTCGCCGAAGCCCCCATCCTCGCCGCTTGCCCCTGACCGGCAGGCGTGCCAGCAGCGGGTAAGGGAGGTCGCAGGATGACGCCGATCAGGAAAATTCTCATCGCCGGGGGCGGTTCCTCCGGCTGGATGACCGCGGCCCTGCTCGCCCGGCTGTTCCAGGGGCTCTACGAAATCGTGCTGGTCGAAAGCGAGCAGATCGGTACGATCGGCGTCGGCGAAGCGACCATCCCCGCGATCAAGAAATACACCGAGCTGCTGGGGCTGGACGAGGATGAATTCATCGCCCGCACCCAGGCCAGCTTCAAGCTGGGCATCCAGTTCGTCGACTGGTGGAAGCAGGGCTCCAGCTACATCCACGGTTTCGGGGTGATCGGGCAGGACTGGGAATGGCTGCGGATGCACCATTACTGGCTCAAGGCGAACCAGCAGGGCCGCGCCCAGGATTTCGCCGCCTATTCGATCAACACCGCCGCCGCGCTGGAAAACAAGTTCCTGCGCGCCCAGGTGCAGATGGGCGACAGCCCGCTCGGCCAGATTGCCCATGCGTTCCATTTCGATGCCGCGCTGTTTGCCCGGTTCCTGTCGGCCTATGCCCAGGAACGCGGCGTGCGGCGGCGCGAGGGCAGGATCGTCGACGTTACCCTGCGCGGCGATGACGGGTTCATCGCAAGCGTGACGATGGACGATGGCGAAGAGATCGCCGCCGACCTGTTCATCGATTGCTCGGGCTTTCGCGGGCTGTTCATCAACCAGGCGCTGAAGGTGCCGTTCGATGACTGGTCGCACTGGCTGCCCTGCGACCGGGCGATCGCGGTGCCGTGCGAACGCTCGGACAATTTCACGCCTTACACCCGCTCCACCGCGCATGGTGCGGGCTGGCAGTGGCGCATTCCGCTCCAGCACCGCACCGGCAACGGCCACGTCTTCTCCACCCGGTTCATGGACGATGCAGAGGCCGAGCGCATCCTGCTTGCCAACCTCGACGGCGCGCCGCGCGCCGATCCGTTCAAGGTGGATTTCAAGGCGGGCAAGCGGCGCGAGCTGTGGCACAAGAACTGCGTTGCCGTGGGGCTGGCGGGCGGCTTTCTCGAGCCGCTGGAATCGACCAGCCTGCATCTGGTCCAGGCCGGGATCATCCGCCTGGTCCGGCTGCTGCCTGATGCCGGGTTCGATCCTGCCACCATTGCCGAATTCAACCGCCAGACCGATTTCGAATACGAGCGGATCCGCGATTTCATCATCCTGCACTACAAGGCGACCGAACGCAGCGACACGCCGTTCTGGGACTATTGCCGGACGATGGACGTGCCCGAAACCTTGCAGCGCAAGCTGGACCTGTGGATGGCCAACGGTCGCATCTTCCGCGAGGATGAGGAACTGTTCGCCGAGGAAAGCTGGATCCAGGTCCTGCTGGGTCAGGGGATCGTGCCGCGCGGATATGACCCCTTGGTCGACATCAAGAGCGACGCGCAGATCGCGCAGTACCTGGGCAATATCGCCGCGGTGATCGGCAAGTGCGTGGCGGTGATGCCCAGCCACGCCGAATACGTCGCCAAGACCTGCCCCGCGCCGGCGGCATGATCCGCCGCGCCGCGTTGCTGGGCCTGGTGCTGGGCGCTCTGGCGCTTGCTTCGCCCGCGCCGGCCGCGCGGCCCCGGCCCGCGCCGCGCGCGCAGGTCTGGGCCAGCAGTGCCGACGGCGCGCGCAAGCTGGCGCGCCAGGCCGATCTTGCGCCCGCGGCCGCGGCAGGGACCGTGCTGACCATCGATCCCGCGCGCACCGATCAGCGCGTGGTCGGCTTCGGTGCGGCGATGACCGATGCTTCGGCCGAACTGCTGCAAGTGGCGCTGCCGCCCGCGCGCCGCCGAGCGCTCTATGCCGAGCTGTTCGGGCGGCAGGGGCTGGCGCTGGGCTTCGTGCGGGTGCCGATTGGTGCGTCGGACTTCTCGCGCCGTCACTACAGCCTGAATGATCTGCCGCCGGGTCAGCGCGATCCGGGCATGGCGCGCTTCAGCATGGCGGGGCCGGTCCGCTTTCAGATCCCGGCGCTGCAAGCGGCGCGGCGGGTCAACCCGGGGTTGGTGCTGATGGCCAGCCCGTGGAGCGCGCCGGCCTGGATGAAGGACAGCGGCAGCCTGATCACCGGGCGGCTGCGCGGCGATGCCCATGCGGCCTATGCCGCCTACTTCACCCGCTACCTCGATGCGATGACCCGCGCCGGGCTGGCGGTGGCCTATGTCTCGGTCCAGAATGAACCCGCGTTCGAGCCGAAGGACTATCCCGGCATGCGGATGAGCGCGGGCGACCGCGCGGCCTTTGTCGCCACGGCGCTGGGTCCGGCGCTGGCGCGGCGGCGGCAACGCACGCAGATCCTCGAATGGGACCACAACTGGGACCACCCGGAAGAGCCGCTGGCCGTGCTGGCCGATCCGGCGGCGCGGCGCTTCATCGCCGGGGTAGCCTGGCACTGCTATGCCGGCGATCCCAAGGTCATGGCCGAAGTGCGCGCCGCCTATCCCGACAAGCAGGTGTTCTTTTCCGAATGCTCGGGCGGTAACTGGTCGCCGAACTGGGGCGAGGCGATGGGCTGGATGTTCGACAACCTGATCATCGCCCCCTTGCGCGCCGGATCGCGCGGGACCCTGCTGTGGAACCTGACGCTGGATGAAAACCACGGACCGCACCTGGGCGGCTGCGGCGATTGCCGGGCGGTGGTGACGATCGACCGGGCCAGGGGCACGGTGACGCGCAATCTCGAATACTACGTGCTGGGCCATGCCAGCCGGTTCGTGCGGCCCGGCGCGCTGCGGATCGCCAGCCACGGCGGCGAGGCGGCGGGCGCGGCCCACGCCGCGTTCCGCAATCCTGATGGCTCGCTGGTGCTGCTGGCGCGCAATGGGGGCAAGGCTCCGCTGGCCCTTGCCATCATGGTGCAGGGCAAGGCATGGCCGCTGACCATGCCTGCCGGAGAAATCATCACCCTGGTCTGGCCCGCGCCGGGCCCACGGCGTTGATTGCGCGGCTGCGCGCACTGGGGATTAGCGGCGCGTTCATCGCGGTCACGACGCTGTTCTGCGTCTGGGGCTTCATCTCGTCGAACAACGATCCGCTGATCGTGACCCTGCGCGCGGCGTTCCGGCTCGGCTATACCGAAGGGCTGGCGGTGCAGCTGGTCAGCTTCCTGGCCTATGGCGTGATGTCCCTGCCCGCCGCCGCGCTCAGCCAGCGGCTCGGCCTGCCGCGCACGATCCAGCTGGCCTTGCTGACCATGATCGCCGGCTGCCTGCTGATCCGTGCCGTGCTGCCCTGGCAAAGCTATGGCGCGATCCTGGCCGCGCTGTTCGTGCTGGCGGTGGGGATCAACGTGCTGCAGGTCGCGGCCAATCCGCTCGCCGCTGCGCTGGGGCCGCAGCAGACCAGCCATTTCCGGCTCAGCCTCGCCCAGGCGTTCAATTCGCTGGGGGTGGTGCTGGGCGCCCATTTCGGATCAAGGGTCATGCTGGGCGAGCGCGAACTGGTGGCCCATCCCGGCGGGTTGAGCGATGCGACGCAGCGCACCGAAGCGCTGGGCGCCGTGCACCATGCCTATGGCGTGATGGCGCTGATGCTGGCCGCGCTGACGGTCTTCCTGTGGAGCCAGCGCCGGCGCATCACGGCGGCGGCCAGCACGATTGCGCCCGCGCCGTCGGTTTCGCCGCTGGCGGCGCTGCGCTCGCGCTGGGCCATGGCCGGAGCCGTGGCGCTTGGGCTCTATGTCGGCGCGGAAGTGTCGATCGGCAGCGTGATGATCAACTTCCTGCACCAGCCGGGGGTGCTTGACCTGCCGTTCGAACGGGGCGGGGAACTGCTCGCCAACTTCTATTGGGGCGGGGCATTGGCCGGGCGGTTCATCGGTGCGGCGCTGCTGATGCGGATCGCCGCGCCGCGCCTGCTGGGCGCCAACGCGCTGTTCGCCGCCGTGCTGTGCGGTTTGGCCATTGGCGGGCATGGCCCGGTGGCGGGCTATGCCGCGCTGGCCGTGGGACTGTGCAATTCGATCATGTTCCCGACGATCTTCTCGATCACGCTGGAACGCGCCGGGGTTCCGCAAAGCGCCACCTCTGGTCTGCTCTGCCTGGCGATCGCCGGGGGGCGCTGATCCCGCTGCTGGTCGGGCTGATTGCCGATGGCACCAGCCTGGCCCTGGCGTTCAGCGTGCCGCTGCTGGCCTACGGCGTGATCGCCAGTTTTGCGCTGCGCGCCGCGCGCGCCTAGCCGTGCGCACCGAACTGGTTGGCGATGGCGGTGGTGATCCGCAGCGCCAGCGCCTGCGCGCGTTCAATCGGGTCGATGAAGTCGCGGTGGATCGCGCCGTAGCCGGTGGCGGCATCGTCGGGATAGTCGCTGGGTTCGGCCACGGTGAAATCGCCGATCTGCGGGAAGCTGACCGGAAAGGCGCGGCGCAGCTGGGCCAGCGCTTCGTCGATCCGCAGGGTGAAGACCATTTCCAGCACATCTTCACGCGCGATGTCGTTGGCGCGGCTGAACGCCGGGACCGAGACCGCGCGCAGGAACATGTGCTGCAGCAGCGCCAGCCGCAGCGCCTGCAGCACGCCCAGCTGGCGGCGGGTATGCTCGCGGCCCGGCAGCGGCGCTTCGTCCGGGATCAGGGCCAGCAAGCGGTGCAGTTTGAGCGCATCGACCCGCAGACGTGAGGCCAGGCGGCGGAACACCCCGGTGCGGTCATCCTTGGTCAGGTATTCGGCCAGCGCCAGGCAGGCATCGGCAATGTCCTGTTCATCGCCGCGATAGGGGCGGCTGGCCCAGTAGGCGGAATTGAACAGCTCGCCATAGGCGGCCACTGTCTTGATGCTGGCCAGCGCGTTGGCGGCGCGGACCAGGCGGACCAGTTGGCGGCCGCGCTCGCTGTCACGCAGCAGACCGGCCAGTTCCTCGTAATTGCCTTCGGCCGCCGTGCCGAATCCGGCAATCACGTTGACCGGATAGCCCAGCTGCTGGAGCACGGCGTTGTGCGGAATCGCGCGGATCTGGCGCAGGCTCATCTGCCGGTCGGCGGCCAGGTCCGACTGGCGGCGGCTCTTGCGGCTGCCGGTGTCGTTGAGCAGCCCGAGGCCAAATGCGGTGACCGCGCGGGCATAGGTCTGGCTGATCAGCTGCGCCTGCTGGAAACGGCGGATCGCGCGGTAGAAATCGAGGCTCAGGTCAGTGCGGCGATAGAACGGATCGGTTGGCGCATCTGGATCGGTGCGCGCCGGGGCCAGCTCGGCAAAGCGGGTCAGCGTGGCCAGCGCCAGTTCCGGCGTGCCGAAGAACAGGTAGCCATCGCCACCCTGGAAGCTGACTTCCGGTTCCAGCGCGATCCCCGCCCGCACGAAACGCCGCCGCGCCCAGGGCGAAAGTGGCCAGGCCAGCCGGTCCGCAAAGCCGCCGGGATGCGCGCCGCGCCCCATGCTTTCGCCGTGGGTGTTGAAGATCAGCGCGGACACATCGCCCAGACCGTTGGCCTGCATCGCCTCCGACAGGCGGCCCTGCAGCCGCTCGATCGCCAGCGCCGCCGGGATCTGGCCAACGAAGCGCCCGGCATCGGAAAAGCCGGTCTGGATCGACACCCGCCCGCGCGCCTTGGCATATTCACGGTAGGCGTCTTCGGCCAGCAGCGCGTCGAGGAACCGCCCGCCGTGTTCCAGCGCGCTTTCGGTTTCGAACAGCGGCGATACGTCAACCTTGTCGGCAATCCCGAATAGCCGAGCGAAATAGAGCGCGGCGAGCATCGTGGTGGGCTGTTCGCATTCGGCCACCAGCATCCGGATCGGGGCGTCGTTGTCCACGTGGTGCAGGATCTGAACCATGGCGAGGAACTGGCGCACGGCGGTGCTGTTCTCGATCGCCAGCGCGGCGAAATTGCTGCGCAGCGGCCGCGCTTCGGCCAGCAACTCGCGCATCCGCACCAGCGCGGCCTGGCTGGCGAGGTCAAGCGTTCCACTGGGATCGATCCGTCGGCGAATCGCGTTCTGCAGCTGGCTGGAGTTCACCCGGAAGTGGATCCAGCCCATGCCCAGCCCATCCGCGCGCATCGCCGCGGCGGTGACCAGTAGCGCCTGCGCCTGCGCGTCCTCTGCCGGGGCAGCCAAGGCTTCCAGTTCCGCAATGACCGGGCCCAGGCTGGTCAGCTTGTCGGGATGATCGGCGGTCAGGGTGTTGGCGGCGGCCGAAAGCGCGGCGGGATCGGACAGGTCGGCGGCGAACAGGGCCGCCATTTCCCCGGCCCGCTCGGCGGCACGGTCCAGCCGCACGGCCAGCGCGGGAGCGTCGGCGCGCAGCGCGGCGGCATAGCTGCCCAGCCGCTGGGCCTTTTCCGACAAGCGGTATCGCAGCGACGTGGCCCAGGAAATGTCGGTGCGTCCGTCCATGTCATAGCCCACCCAGCTGGCAAAGCGCAGCGGCAGCGGGGCCAGTTCCCGCCAGTGATCGGGCCAGCGGTGGCGCGCTTCGGCAAACAGGCGCGCGTTGATCGCATCGCGCGCGGCCTGGGCGCGGGCAATCGCGGCCATCGCCTGGTCGTGCTCGCCGTCCAGTGTCAGCCCATCGCGGGCATGGGGGGCAAGACAGGCCGAGCCGCTTTGCGTCGACTGATCGGCGGCGGTCCGTGCCACGGCAGCGGCCTGCGCGCGGGTCAGCAGGAACGTGGGGTGGGCAGTAAACACCACGTGGACCAGCGCGCTGCGCCAGCGCGCGGCAAAGCTGTCGAAGTCGGCGTCCTGCGCCGCCAGCGCGCCGATGCGGTCAAGGTTGCCGACGGCGTCCAGCGGGGCGACCAGCCGGGCGAGCCGGTCGGCCCGGGCGGTCAGCCCTTCGCATTCCAGTTCGGCCACCATCGCTTCAAGCTGGGCGAAATCCAGCCCGCCGCTTTCGATCCGCCGCGACAGTTCCAGCCCCAGCTGGAATACCGGGTTGAACAACGGCGTATCGCGCGTCTGCTGGTGCAGTTCCTCAAGTCGGGCGTCGAGTTCGGCGATTGTGGTCATGCGCGGCTCCTGCGGGCGGGCAGGGCGGGGGCTAACACCCTGCACCATGCTGCACCATAGCGGGCGCCTGCGAATACGTCTGCGAGGGCGCCGCCGCTGCGCGCTAGAGGAAGTTGTTCGGCCAGATCACCGTGCGCCACATGTGGCGCACGGTGAAATCGCCGAACCGGCAGCGGAAGAAATCCATCAGCGTCGGGCGCTCGGGCATGCGCGGCAGGGCGGGATTATCGCCCATCATCATCACCGCATTGTCCTTCAGCCGGTCCAGCACATCCGGTTCCGGATCGGGCGTGCCCGTGCCGATCCAGCCGATCGGGCTGGACAGGATCAAGCGTTCGCGCCCGGCCTGGGGCCAGGGACGCTCATCGCCGGGGGGATTGCCGCACATGCGCGAAGGTGTGACACCGAAGCGCCTGCCGTGCAATCATTGCAATCGATTGTTGTCCTTTGCCACAAGGTGTGACACAAGGCGATTCCGGTGCCGGCCAGAGCGCCTGGGGAGAATGCCATGGAAGCCCTTCGTCCACGCCTGTCGCTGCCGCGCATCCTCGAAATGAACCTGGGGTTCCTGGGCCTGCAATTCAGCTTCGGCCTGCAGCAGGGCAACATGGGGCCGATCTATTCCTATCTTGGCGCGGACGAGGCGCAGCTGCCGGTGCTGGGGCTGGCCGGGCCGATCACCGGCCTCCTCGTCCAGCCGCTGATAGGCGCGCTGAGCGACCGCACGCAAAGCCGGTGGGGGCGGCGCACGCCCTATTTCCTGATCGGCGCGGTGCTGTGCGCGGCCGGGCTGTTCGCCATGCCGCTCGCCGTCTCGATCCTGATGGCGGCTTCACTGCTGTGGATCCTGGATGCCGGCAACAACATCACCATGGAACCCTACCGCGCCTATGTGTCGGACCGGCTGAACCCCGAACAGCGCCAGGCCGGGTTCCTGACGCAGAGCGCCTTCACGGGCCTGGCCCAGTGCCTTGCCTTCCTGACCCCGTCGGTGCTGGTCTGGCTGGGGATGAGCCAGGACTGGGTGGATGAACACAACATCCCCTATACCACCCGCGCAGTGTTCTGGATCGGCGCGGTGCTGTCGCTGTCGACCATTGTCTGGTCGGTGCTGCGCGTCCCCGAATTGCCGCTGAGCGAAGCCGAGCGCCGCCATATCGAAGCCCAGCCGACTGGCCTCTCGGCCACCTTGCGCGAAATCGGCAGCGCGATCCGCGCCATGCCGCCCGCGATGCGCAAGTTGGGGCTGATGAGCCTGTTCCAGTGGTACGGCATGGCCGGTTACTGGTCCTACGTGATCTATTCGATCGGCCGCTCGGTCTACCAGACCAGCGATGCGACCAGTCCGGCCTTCCGCAGCGCAGTGCTGGCCAACGGCGAAATGGCTGCCTTCTACAATCTGATCGCGTTCCTGGGGGCTATTGCGATGGTGCCACTGGCCAAGCGCTGGGGGGCGGGGCCGCTCCATGCGCTGTACCTGGTGCTGGGCGGGCTGGGAATGCTGGCGCTGCCGCATATTGACACCAAGGCCATACTGTTCCTCCCCGCGATCGGTACCGGACTGGCCTGGGGTTCGATCATGGGCAACCCCTACGTGATCCTGTCCAATGCCATCCCGCCGCAGCGCACCGGGGTCTACATGGGCATCTTCAACATGATGATCGTGATCCCGATGCTGCTGTTCGCCTTTGTCATGGGCGAACTGGACCTGGGTTTCGCCAAGCTGGGGCTGGGAGTTTACGAACACGTGCTGGGTCATGACCCGCGCAACGCGCTGACGCTGTCGGGCGTCTGCCTGATCCTGGCCGCGCTGGCGGTGCTGTGGGTGCGCGAAGGGCGCGCCGGTGCGCGGGCCGAGGTCGCCTGATCATGTCCGCGGCGCTGATCCAGTTGCACAGCCGCGAAGCCAGCCTAGTGCTGGAAGCGCGCGAGGATGCGCCGCCGTTGTGGCGCCACCTTGGCGCGCGGGTCGATGCTGCCGGACTGGCGGCACTGGCCGATGGGCGCACGCCGGCCTCGTTCTCGCTCGATGATGACGTGCCGTTTTCCACGGCGCCGCCGGCTGGGCTGGGCTGGTTCGGCCTGCCTGTCGTCACCGTGCGGCGCGATGGGCGCTTGCTCGTGCCGGTGTGGCATTGCACCGCGATCGACGCGGATGCGCAGCGGATCAGCCTGGTGCTGGAAGATGCCGCGACCGCGCTGCGGCTGGAGCAACGCTTTGCCCTGGCGCCGGGCGGTGCCATTCTGATCGATGCCAGCCTGACCAACCTGGGGGCTCGGCCGGTCTCGCTCGATCACCTGGCGAGCGCCCTGTTGCCGCTGTCGGCGCACAGTGCGCAAGTGGTGTCGTGGCATGGCCGGCACAATGCCGAACTGGTCGAGGCGGTCGAGCCGATGCCTCGCCAGGCCTGGCGGCGCGAAGGGCGGCGCGGTCTTGGCGGCCATGGCGGCGCCCCGGCGGTGCTGGTGCTGGAACAGGGCGCGGACGACCATGCCGGGCAGGTGCTGGCCCTGCAGCTGGCCTGGTCGGGCGATAGCGTGCTGGCCATCGAGCGAGACGATGAAGGCTGCTGGCAGCTCAGCGCCGCCGCCGCGCTGGTGCCGGGCGAAGTGGTGCTGGGCCAGGGTGAAACCTGGTCCGCCCCGCAGGCGATCGTTGCCCTGTCTACCCGTGGCCGCAATGGCGCGATGGCGCAGCAGCACGCTGCCGTGCGTGCGCGGCTGGGCTGGCCGGATGGCAGGATGCGCCCGCGCCCGGTCCATCTCAACAGCTGGGAAGCCTGTTATTTCGATCACGATGCGCAGCGCATCCTGGCCCTGGCCGAAAGCGCGGCGGCGATCGGGATCGAACGCTTCGTGCTGGACGATGGCTGGTTCAAGGGCCGCAGCGACGATACCGCCGGGCTGGGCGATTGGACCGCCGATCCGGTCAAGTACCCTGAGGGCCTTGGCCCCCTGGCGCGGCAGGTCACCGCCATGGGGATGGAATTCGGGCTGTGGGTCGAACCCGAAATGGTCAACCCCGACAGCGATCTCTACCGCGCGCATCCAGACTGGGCGCTGGCCTTGCCGGGGCGCGAGCGGCCCACCGCCCGGGGTCAGCTGGTGCTGGACATGGCCTGCGCCGAGGTGCGCGATTACCTCTTCGCGCGGCTTGATGCGCTGCTCGGCACGCTGCCGATCAGCTACCTGAAATGGGATCACAACCGCGATTTGGCCCCGGCCGGCGGCGCCGCACAGGTGCGCGGCACCTATGACCTGCTGGCCCGCCTTCGCGCGGCCCATCCCGGGGTGGAAATCGAAAGCTGCGCCGGGGGCGGCGGACGGTCCGACGCGGGGATCGCGCAGTTTACGCACCGCTTCTGGACCAGCGACAACATCGACGCGGTCAGCCGCGTGCCGATCCAGCGCGGGTTCCAGGCATTCCTGCCGCCCGAGGTGATGGGCGCGCATGTCGGCGCCAGCCCGGCCCATGCCACCGGGCGCAGCCAGTCGCTCGCCTTTCGCGCGGCGGTGGCCATGCCGGGGCATTTCGGCGTCGAGCTGGACCCGCGCCAGCTGAGCGCGGCCGAGCGGGACGAGCTGGCCGGCTGGATCGCCTTCCACAAACAGTGGCGGCATCTGCTGCACGGCGGCTGGACCGAACTGGGCCAGGGAGCCGATGGGCTGGTCTGGCAGGCGGCGGGGCAGGCCAACGAATTCCTGCTGTTCGCCATCCGCACCGCGCCCGCGCAGGATCGCCGCCCGCAGCCGCTGCGCCTGCCGTTCCTGGCCGATGCCGCCGCTTGCACGCTCGACCTGCTGCGCATCGCCGGGGGCGAACATGGCCATGCCGCGCACGCTGCGCCGCTGTTCGCCGCACCCGTGCGGCTGGCCGGATCGTGGCTGGCCCGGGCCGGACTGCCGCTGCCGCCGCTCAAAGCGGAAAGCGTGGCGATCTTCCACGGCAGGGTGCAGGCATGAGCGCGCCCGGCACCCTGGCCGATTTGCCCCACCGTCGGCGCAATCTGCTGACCGGGGAATGGCTGCTGGTCTCGCCGCACCGCGCCAAGCGGCCGTGGCAGGGCGAGGTCGCCTCGCCTGTCGCCGCCCGCGCGCCCGCGCACGATCCGGCCTGCCACCTGTGCCCGGGCAATCTGCGCGCCACGGGCGAGGCGAACCCAGCCTATGACGGCACCTTCGTCTTCGCCAACGACTTTGCCGCGCTGCTGGACGAAGGCGGCATGGCGCAAGGGCCGCAGGGGATTTTCGAAACCAGCCCGGCCACGGGCGAGGCGCGCGTGATCTGCTTCGCCCCCGATCATGGCGCCACGCTGGCCCGCCTGCCGCAGCAAGGCATTGCCCGCGTGGTCGATTGCTGGTGCTGCTTGTCCGCCGAACTTGGCGCGCGCTGGGCCCATGTTCAGCTGTTCGAGAACAAGGGGGCGATGATGGGCGCGTCGAGCTCGCATCCGCACGGCCAGGTCTGGGCGAGTGATTTCGTGCCCGAATTGCCCGCCCGCGAGGATGCGCGCCAGCGCGACTGGCTGGCCACGCGCGGCCGGGTGCTGCTAGGCGATTTGATCGAAGCCGAACTCGCCGCGGCCGAGCGTGTGGTCGAGGTCAACGCGCATTGGCTGGCGGTGGTCCCGCACTGGGCGGCCTGGCCGTTCGAAGTGCTGCTGATGGCCCGCGCGCCGGTGGCCCGGCTCGAACAGCTGGACGGTGCGGCCCGCGCCGACCTGGCCGTGATCCTGTCGCGCTTGCTGCGCCGCTATGACGAGCTGTTCGCCTGCGACTTTCCCTATTCAATGGGCTGGCACGGCGCCCCCCACGCGCTGGGCGATGATTGCGCGCACTGGCGGCTCCACGCGCATTTCCTGCCGCCGCTGCTGCGTTCGGCCAGCGTGCGCAAGCACATGGTTGGGTTCGAGCTCTTGGGCGAGACCCAGCGCGACATCACCCCCGAAAGCGCGGCCGAGCGCCTGCGCGCGGTGGAGATCGACTGATGCCGGCCCGCGCACGCGCCATCGCCGGGTTCACCCGCCGCTTCGGCCAGCCGCCGCAGGGCGTGGCCTTTGCCCCCGGGCGGGTCAACCTGATCGGCGAACATGTCGATTACAACGGCGGGCTGGTCCTGCCGATGCCGATCGCGGCCGGCACCTGGGTCGCCTATGGTCCCGGGCAGGCCGGAGTTGAGGCGCTGGCGCTGGATTTCGGCGCTGCGGCGGATGCCTTCGAGCCGGGCCAGCCGGTGCCGCACCGACCCGCCGACTGGCGCAGCTACCTGCGCGGCATGGCTGCCGGGCTGGCCGCGCGCGGGCTGCCTGTCGCACCCGCACGGCTGGCGATTGCCGGATCGATCCCGCGCGGATCGGGGCTGTCCTCGTCCGCCTCGCTCTGCGTGGCGCTGGGCCGGGCCTTTGCCGCGCTAGCCGGGGCGGAATGGACGGCGACCGATCTTGCGTTGGCCGCGCAGGCGGCAGAGCATCAGTGGGCGGGCGTGCACTGCGGGGTCATGGACCAGATGGCCGTGGCGGCGGGCGAGCCGGGCCATGCACTGCTGCTCGATTGCAGCAACCTGGCCAGCCGCACCGTTGCCCTGCCGAAGGACTGGGCGGTGATGATCGTCCAGTCCGGCGTGCGGCGCGGGCTGGTCGATGGCCACTACAACGCTCGCCGCGCCGATTGCGAGGCTGCCGCCGCCGCGCTTGGCCTGCCCAGCCTGCGCGAGGCGAGCCTGTCGCTGGTCGAGGCCGCTGGGCTTGACCCCATGGTGCGCCGCCGCGCCCGGCACGTGGTGGAGGAGATCGACCGCACCCGGCAGGCGGTGGCTGCGATCGAGGCGGCAGACCTGCCGGCGCTGGGCCGGATCCTTGCCAGCAGCCATGTCTCGCTCCGCGACCTGTTCGAAGTCAGCGTGCCGCCGGTCGATGACTTGGTGGGCGTGCTGCAACGGACCATCGGCGATGCGGGCGGGGCGCGGATGACCGGGGGCGGGTTTGGCGGCGCGGTCGTGGCCGTGCTGCCCGCCGCGCTGGTTTCGCAAGTACAGGCCGCCGTGCTCGCCGATTACCGCGCGCCGGACGGCGCAGCCATCCAGATCATGATTGAACAGACAGGCGGCCAGCCCGCCGGAGAAGGACAATGACCAGCAGTTCCAATGACGCCCTGCCATCCGTCGAAGATCGACGCGCGCGCCCGCACGGTGTCGCGCGCTGGGCGCCGCAATCGATTTCCGGCGCAGAAATTCCGCTGATCACCGCGGCCGATGCGGCGCCGGTCCTGCCGGGACTTGACCTGTGGGATAATTGGCCGCTGGCGCACGAGGACGGCCGCACCGTGGTGCACCACGGCCGCCAGTACTGGTTCTTCCTCAGCGCACCGCGCTTTGCCGATCCCGGCCAGCGCCACGATGCCGCGCGCATCCGCCTGGTCTCGCTGGGCGCCGATGGCTGGCGCGATCACGGCAACGCTTTGCCCGATGGGTTCAATCCCGGCACCCGCGAATGGGCTGGCAGCGCCGTGCTGCACGATGACGGGATCAGCGTGACCCTGCTGTTCACCGCCGCCGGGCGGCGGGGCGCCGCGCCCAGTTTCGAGCAACGCCTGTTCGCCAGCCGCGGGCGGCTGGGCAACGATGGCCCCGGCGAATGGCAGGCACCCGAAGAACTGGTGGCGGCCGATGGCGCGCGCTACGTCGCGGCGCGCGAGGCCGAGGGGAAGCCCGGCCTGATCAAGGCGTTCCGCGATCCGGCCTGGTTCCGCGATCCCCAGACCGGCGAGCGCCACCTGTTGTTCACTGCCAGCGCGGGCTGGGACGATCATGATTACAACGGCGTGGTCGGCCTGGCTACGCTGCGGGATGGCGTCTGGCAGCTGGGCGTTCCGCTGGTCGAGGCGGTGGGCGTGAACAACGAGCTGGAGCGGGCCCACGTGGTGGTGCGGGATGGCCGCTATTACCTGTTCTGGTCCACCCAGCGCCGCACCTTCGCCCCCGGCGGCGTGTCAGGTCCGAACGGGCTTTATGCCATGGTTGCCGAGCGCCTCTCCGGCCCGTGGATCCCGGTCAATGGCAATGGCCTGGTCGCGGGCAATCCGGCCAGCGAGCCGACCCAGGGCTACAGCTGGTGGGTTACTGGCGAAGGCGCGGTGTGGAGCTTCATCGATCACTGGGGCATGCGGGGACGCACTTTCGAAGATCATCCCGAATTGCTGCGTAGCCAGTTTGGCGGCACCCCCGCGCCGGTGTTTCACCTGGCCTTCGCCGGGGACCGCGTGAGCATTGCCGGCTGAAGCACCCATGCGCCCGCTGTATCACTATGCGCCGGCCGCCAACTGGCTGAGCGATCCCAACGGCCTGGTCCACCACCAGGGCGAATGGCACCTGTTCTATCAATACAACCCCCACGGCGAGGATTGGGGCCACATGAGTTGGGGCCACGCCGTCAGCACCGATCTGCGCCACTGGCAGGAATTGACGCCCGCCCTGCTCGAGGATGAACGCCACGCGATCTTTTCGGGCAGTGCGGTGGTCGATCATGCGAACACTGCCGGGCTGGGCGAGGAGGCGATGGTCGCGCTCTATACCGGGGCGGTGGTCCATGGCGATCCGCACCAGGTGCAGTGCCTGGCCTGGTCGGGCGACCGGGGGCGCAGCTGGACCAAATATGCCGGTAACCCGGTGATTGACCGCGCGATGGCGGATTTCCGCGATCCCAACGTGTTCTGGCACGCGGCCACGCAGCGCTGGATCATGGTGGTGGTGCTGTCGAACGAAAACCGCGCGCTGATCTATGCCAGCCACGATCTGCGCCAGTGGGACGAAATGTCGGTGATCCACGGCGCGGGCGCCCCGGGCGAGGTGTGGGAATGCCCGCTGCTGATCGAACTGCCGGTTGAAGGCACGGACGAAACGCGCTGGCTGTTCAAGGTGGACGCGCTGCGCGGTGCGCCGGGTTCGGGCGCGCTCTATCAGACCGGCACTTTCGACGGTGTGCGCTTTCACCCGGACGGGCCAGCGCTGGAGCCGTGGTGGCAGGTGGCCGACATGGGCAGCGATTTCTATGCCGCGATCGCCTGGCACGAACCGCGCGATGCGGCCGGGCGGCCGCTGTGGATCGGCTGGATGGGCAACCACGCCTACCAGGGGCGCCTGCCCCGGCAGGGCTGGCGCGGCGCGATGAGCCTGCCGCGCCGCCTGTCGCTGGTGCGCGCGGGCGATCGGCACGTGTTGCGCCAGGACATCGATCCGGCGGCGGTGAGCGGCGTGCCCCTGGCAGAGGCCGACGCGGCGCAGGTGCCGCTGGCCTGCTGCTTGCGCCTGCCTGGCGCGGCACGGTTTGCCGCGACCCTGACCGATGCGGAGGGGCGTTTGCTGGTGGTAGAGCGGCGCGGCAATCAGCTGACCTTGACCCGGCGCGATCCCGCCTCGCCCTTCCTGGATGCGGTGCGGCAGGCGCGGATCGACGGGGCCGGGCCGCTCGACCTGTGGCTCGATGCGGGCAGCGCGGAACTGATCGGGGACGATGGCCGGCTCAGTGTGGCCGTGCAGCACCGCATGGTCGGTGACCGGCTGGCCCTGCGCTGCCTGACGGGGGCGGCGCTGGCGGCCTAGGCCGTATCGCGCCGCACCAGCAGCGGGGCCATTTCGACCGAAGGCGTGTCCTCCCCGGCAATCCGGGCGAACAGCGACTGGACCATGGTGCGCGCGCCCTGCGGCACGCTTTGGCTGATCGTGGTCAGGCGCGGGATGGTCTGTTCGGCCAGCGGCAGATCGTCGAACCCGGTTACCGGCACATCATCGGGCACGCGGATGCCCTGGTCGGCCAGCGCGCGCACCGCGTGCATCGCGATCAGGTCCGAAGCCGCCGCGATCCCGTCGACCTTGCTGCGGATGGTGGCCATGTGGCCCGCAATTTCCTCGGCCATGATGTCCGATGCAAGGTGCGTTTCCAGCACCTGCGGCGCGGGCAAGCCTGCCGCGCTCGCGGCATCGCACAGGCCCTGGTAGCGTTCGGACAGCTCGGGCGCGTGGACTTCACCCAGGAAAGCGAGCTGCCGGCAGCCGCGCGCGATCAGGCAATCGCCTGCCAGCCGGCCGCCCTTGCGATTGTCGACCCCGACGGTGCAATGCGTCTGTCCCGGCTGGTGGCTGCCCCAGACGACCATCGGCTTGTAGTATTCGGCCACGCGCTCGATCGCTTCGAACTGGTCGGATTGGCCGATCAGCAGCACCCCGTCCAGCATCCCGGAATCGACGATCCGTTCCAGCCAGTCTTCCTCGTCCGGGATGACGCGCGAGAGCATGATGTCATAGCCATTCTCGGTCAGCGCATCGGCCAGGTGGCCCAGGATGGTCATGAAGAACGGGTCGGACAGGTGCTGGCGGCGTTCGTGCCCCAGCGGCACGACCACGCCGATCACGCGGGTTTCCTGCACGCGCAGCCGGCGGGCCATCTGGTTGGGGCGGAACCCGTGTTCGCGGGCCAGGGCCTGGATCCGCTCGCGCGTTTCCTTGTTGACCAGGGTCTTGCCGGCCAGGGCGCGGCTGACGGTGCCGGTCGACACCCCGGCGATGCGCGCCAGTTCGGCGATATTGCGAATGCGCCCCTTGGGGGGCCTGGGGAGGTTCATTGGCTTTTCGCCATTGCGGGCTGTTGCATGGGGGACTGCTGATGAATGGTCATCCGGACTGTCCCTGTCAACCTTGCCAGCCCCCCGCTGTTGCTGAACCGCCACAGGATTCCCTTGACTGCAATCGATTGAAGAATCTTTTTGCAATCGATTGTCGCATATGCGACTGGACAATCCGACTTGCTGTCACGCAAGCGATTCTGACCCGAGGGGAGAGGAAATGAACAAATCCAGCCTGAAGAGCTGCGTCTCGGCCGCGTCGATCGCGGTGATGACGCTTGTCGCCATGCCGGCCCAAGCGCAGGACGCTCCCGCCGACGAAGCAACTGTCGGCGCGCTCGATGAAATCGTCGTCACCGCTTCGGGCCGCGACAAGACCCAGCTCAACACCTCGGTTTCGGTGACCAGCGTCGGCGCGGACCTGATCGAGGCGATGAAGCCCAGCTCGGAAGCCGAAGTGTTCCGCATGATCCCCGGCATCCAGGTGCCCGGCACCTCGGGCCCGGGCGGCAACTCGAACATCGCGGTGCGCGGCCTGCCCGTCGCGACTGGTGGTTCGCCGTTCGTTCAGATCCAGGAAGACGGCCTGCCGACCGTGCTGTTCGGCGACATGCAGTTCGGTAACAACGACTACTGGACCCACTTCGACAGCACCGTGGCGCGCGTGGAATCGGTGCGCGGCGGCGGTTCGACCACTTATGCCTCGCAGGCGCCGGGTGCGGTGATCAACTACATCTCGAACACCGGCGAAAAGGAAGGCGGCGCGGTCCAGCTGTCGACCGGGGTCGGCTACAACGAAACCAAGGTCGACTTCCGCTATGGCGGGCCGATCAACGACACGCTGCGCTTCCACCTGGGCGGCTACTTCAAGTCGGGCCGTGGCCCGCTCAAGGCCGATTTCAACGTCTCGCGCTCGGTCCAGATCAAAGGCAACCTGACCAAGACCTTCGACGACGACAAGGGCTACTTCCGCCTGCTGGTCAAGGTGGCCGACACCCGCGAGCCGAACTACACCGGCGCCCCGGCGCTGGCCACGCTGGCCAACGGCAAGTTCGAAAACGTCCAGCCGTTCCCCGGCTTTGATGGTCGCAACAGCTCGAACTATTCAATCTACAACAAGGACCTCACCATCCTCAACCGCACCGGCCAGCTGGAAAGCACGCCGATGAGCGGGATCAGCACCAAGGCGACCGCGCTGGGCGGGCAGTTCCACTACGAAGCCAGCGATGCGATCACCATCGACAACAACATGCGCTGGACCAAGATGAGCGGCAGCTTCGCCTCGCCGTTCAACAACGTCAGCCGCGCCAACGGCATCGTCGGTTCGGTCCTGAAGCTCAACGATGTGCCCTACGCCACGGTTGGCTCGATCCGCTATGCCTCGGGCCCCAAGGCGGGCCAGGTGTTCACCGGCACCTATGTCGACAACAACACCAACGTGCGCACCAACATCCGAGACGTCGGCAGCCTGGCCAACGATCTGACGCTGGCCGCCAAGTTCCAGACCGATTTCGCCCGGTTTACCGCGCGGGCCGGGTTCTTCTACATGAACCAGGACATCGCGATGGACTGGCACACCAACAAGTCCTTGCGCGAAGTGTCGGGCAACAACCCGGCCCAGCTGGACCTCTACAGCACGACCGGGGCCAAGCTGACCCAGGACGGGATCGCCGGCTACAACAACAACTGGGGCAACTGCTGTGCCCGCGACTATGACCTGTCCTACACCAACACGGCGCCTTATGCCGCGCTGGAACTGGATGCGGATCACTTCGCGGTCGATGGTTCGGTCCGGTTCGAACGGGTCAAGGCTTCGGGCGGCGGCACCCAGGGCGGCAACGAATTCTTCGTCAACGCCAATGGCGTCAACATCCCGGCGATCACCAGCAACGGTGCGCGCGAAGTGCTCAACTACAGCCGCAGCTACACCTCGTGGACGGCGGGCGCGCTGTGGAAGGCGAACAGCAACACCTCGCTGTTCGTCCGTGCCTCGCGCGGCGGGCGCTTCAACTCGGATCGCCAGACCTTCGGCGGCAAGATCGCCAGCGATGGTTCGCTGTGCACCGGGGCGATGGCCAAGGCCGGCACGATGGGCTGCGCTGCGGACGGCGTCACCCCTTCGGTCGACTTCGTCAAGCAGTACGAACTGGGTCTGAAGAACCGCGGCGGCCTGCTGGGCGGGCGCTACACGCTGGAAGCCACCCTGCTGAAGGGCAGCTTCAAGCAGAGCACCTTCGAACTTTCGGCCACCCGCTGCCCGGGCGGCGCGGGCGGCTGCGTGATCGATGCGCGCTACAAGTCGTGGGGCCTGGAAATGTACGGCACCTACAGCAACGGCGGCTTCAGCCTGGTTGGCAACGCCACCTGGACCAAGCCGACCCGTTCGGGCGTCGATGCCGCCGGCAAGCCGACCCCGTTCGTCCGTGCCCAGTACATGCCTGACCTGGTCTACACTCTGCAAGCCAGCTACGACTTCAACGATATGGTGACCTTCGGGGTCAACACCACCGGCCAGTCGAGCATCGTCGACGATGCCGGCCGCCAGTATCCGGGCGGGGCGGTGTTCGGGGCCAACCTGCGCGTCTCGCCGGTCGAGAACCTGGAACTGGGGATGCAGGTCTACAATCTGTTCAACCGCTATGACCTGCGCGGCAGCGGCGGCGTGGCCGACCTGTCGGTCAGCCCGGCGGTGATCGGGACCGGCCCGGCGCTGGGCCGCACCTGGACCGCTTCGGTCAAGTACAGCTTCTGAGTTACCGAGTGTCCCGGATGGTTGCCTCCCAGCCATCCGGGACGTTCTTCCACCTTTTGACCGGGGGTAGCCGCAAGGTTGCCCCCGTCTTTCTTGCGTGCAACTGATCGCGCGATGACCCCCGAACAGAGCCAGATCGTTGCCGCGCTGGACGCCGAACTGGCGCGGGCGCTGCGCGGGCCAGATCCGGCGGCGCGGGCGGCGCGGCTTGACCTGTGCCGCCGCGCGTTGGGGTTGGGGCTGGCCGGGCAGGCGGCGGCGCTGCTGGCCGCCATGGCCCGGGCCGCTCCGGCTGACGCCGACCTGGCCCTGCTACACGGAGTGGCCTTGCGCCAGGTGCAGCGCCTGCCCGAAGCGCTGGGGGTGTTCGAGGCGGCCCAGGCCGCCGGCGCCGCCGATCCCGCCCTGCTGCAAGGGATTGCCCAGACCCGTTACGAGGCGGGACTGCCCGCTGCCGACCACCTTGCCGCGGCTCTGGCGGCCCAGCCGGGTAATGCCGATCTGCTGCGCCTGCGGGCCGCCGCACTGGCTGCCGAAGGCGACATCCCCGGCGCCGAAGCGCTGCTGGAGGCTGAACTGGCGCGCAATCCCGGCTGGCTGGACGGGCACAAGGCGCTGTCCGTGCTGCGCTGGACCGTGGGCGACCAGTCTCGCTTTGCGGAAAGTTACGCGGCAGGCGCGCAGGCCCAGCCCGCCAATGACCAGCTATGGCTTGGCTGGTCGCGCGCGCTGATCCAGGCGCGCGATTGGGCCGGGGCAGGGGAGGTGCTCGACCGGGCCGAGGCGGCGCTGGGCCGCAGTCCGGCGCTGGCCACGACGCGCCTGCTGGTTGCCAGCGAAAGCGGCGATACGGCGGCGACCGAGCGCCTGCTAGGCGAATGCGCGGGCTTGCGCGGCGAAACGATCGACCTGATCCGGCTGCGCCATTACCTGCGCCAGCGCCGGCTGAAGGAGGCGCAAGACGTCGCCCTGCCGCAGCTCATCACCCCCAGCGCTTCGCTGTTCTGGCCCTATCTGTCGCTGGTCTGGCGCATGGCCGGTGACGCGCGGCGGGAATGGATCGACCGGCCGGATCAGTTCATCCGCCCGCTGCCGGTCGACCTGTCCGCCAGCGAACTGGCCGAACTGGCCGAAGTGCTGCGCGGCCTGCACGTGATGGAGCGGCCCTATATCGAACAATCGGTGCGTGGCGGCACCCAGACCGATCGTTCGGTAATCCAGCGACACGAACCGATCATCCGCCTGGCCAAGGCGCGCTGGCTGTCGGCGCTGCGTGACTATGTCGATGGCTTGCCGCCGTTCGAACAGGGCCACCCGCTGCTGGGCCAGCCGCGCGGGGAACTGCTGGTCGAAGGCAGCTGGTCGGTCCGCCTGCTGCGGCAGGGCTACAACGTGCCGCACAACCACCCGGTCGGCTGGATCAGCACTGCGTTCTACGTGTCCCTGCCTGACGAAAGCCAGATGGGCCCGCAGCCCTCCGGGCACATCACCTTTGGCACTCCGCCCGAAGACCTGGGCCTGGACCTGGCGGCCTATGCCACGATCGCGTCGCAGCCGGGGCTGTGCGCGGTGTTCCCATCGACCATGTGGCATCGCACCATGCCCTTCGCGGATGGCGAGCGGCTGGTCATGGCGCTGGACCTGAAACGCCCGCGCTGGTGATTGGCAAGTTGCGTCTGCAATCGATTGCCGAATAAGCTTGATCGCGCCGCGCGGATCAGGGATGACAGCGCCAAGGAGAGTGTGATGCAGCAAGGCGATTCCATCCGGTCGATCGTGATTGTCGGCGGCGGCACTGCCGGCTGGATGACCGCCGCGGCCCTGGCCAACGCGATCCGCACCGGCTGCGCGATCACCCTCATCGAAAGCGACGAGATCGGCACCGTAGGCGTGGGGGAGGCGACCATCCCGCCGATCCGCACCTTCAACGAAACGCTGGGCATTGATGAAAACGACTTCATCAAGGCCACCCAATGGTCATTCAAGCTGGGCATCCAGTTCGTTGGTTGGGGCACCGAGCAAAGCCGCTATTTCCACCCGTTCGGCACCCACGGCCGCAATTTTGATTTCGTGCCCCTGCACCAGTACTGGATCGCCGCCCACCAGCAGGGCCGCGCGCCCGATCTGGTCGAGCTGTGCATGGCCTGGGCTGCGGCCAAGCGGGGCAAGTTCGCCCACCCGGTGCAGGACCCGCGCTCGGTCCTGTCGACCTTCGACTATGCCTATCACTTCGATGCCGGGCTTTATGCGCGGTTCCTGCGCAGCTATGCCGAAGCGCGCGGGGTGACGCGGATCGAAGGCAGGATCGCGGATGTCGCGCTGCACGGTGAAAGTGGCCACGTCAGCCACGTCACGCTGGAAGACGGGCGGCGGTTCGATGGCGACCTGTTCGTCGATTGCTCGGGCTTTCGCGGGCTGTTGATCGAAGGGGCCTTGCAGACCGGCTACCAGGACTGGACCCACTGGCTGCCGTGCGACCGGGCCGTGGCGGTTCCTTGCGAACGGGCTGGCGAATTTACCCCCTATACCCGCTCCACCGTGCGGCCTGCCGGGTGGCAATGGCGCATCCCGCTGCAGCACCGCACCGGCAACGGCTATGTCTATTGCAGCCAGTTCGTGTCGGACGACGAGGCGGCTGCAACGCTGCTCGCGAACCTCGATGGCAAGGCGCTGGCCGACCCCAGGCCGCTGCGCTTTGTCACCGGGCGGCGCAACCTGTTCTGGAACCGCAATGTGGTGGCGATCGGCCTGTCCGGCGGGTTCATGGAGCCGCTGGAATCGACCTCGATCCACCTGATCCAGGCCGGCATTGCCAAGCTGCTGGCCTTGTTCCCCGACCGCAATTTCGACCCGCTGGTGACCGAGGAATACAACCGCATCGCGATCAATGAATTCGAACGGATCCGCGACTTCATCATCCTGCACTACAAGCTGACCAGCCGCACCGACACCGAGCTGTGGCGCTATTGCGGGGCGATGGACGTGCCCGATACCGTCACCTGGAAGATCGAGCATTTCCGCCGCCACGGCCGGCTGGTGCAGCGCGATGCCGACCTGTTCGGCCCGCCGAGCTGGCTGGCGGTGCATGTCGGGCAAGGCAACCTGCCGCAGGGCATGGACCCGCTGCTGCCGCTGCGCGGCAACGATCCGGCCGATTACCTGCTCAAACTGGAAGGCGCGCTGGCCCGTGCTGCCGAAGCCATGCCCAGCCACGCGGAGTGGATCGCCCGGCACTGCGCGGCGGCCTGACGCCGCGCGGCAATCAGCCGAGCGCCTGCCGCCCCAGCGCGATGGCCCCGGTAATCCCGGCATCGTCGCCCAGGGCGGGACCGACAATGTAGCGTTCCATCCCGGGATCGAGCTGCGGCGCCTGGATATAGCCCGCCAGCCGTGCTTCGACCGCGCGCCGCAGGGCGGGGATCAGACCGGGGGTCTTCATCACCCCGCCGCCGAAGATCAACCGGTCGGGCATGTGCAGCAGCACCAGGCTCACCGCCAGCTGCGCGACATAGCCCGCGATCAGGTCCACCTTGTCCGTCGGGCTGCCCAGCTCCGACAGGCTTTGCCCCCAGCGCGCCTTGATTGCCGGTCCGGCCGCCAGCCCTTCCAGGCAGTCGTGGTGATAGGGGCAGAAGCCGGCATAGGGGTCGACCGCGCGGTCGTGCGGCACGGGAATGTGGCCGCTTTCGAAATGGGAAAAGCCCATGATCGAACGGCCATGCCGCAGCACGCCCGAGCCGATCCCGGTGCCCACCGTGGTATAGGCCAGCGTCGCGCAGTCTCGGCCCGCGCCCGCCTGCCATTCGCCCAGCGCCGCGCCGTTCACGTCGGTATCGACCACGATTGGCGCGCCGAACCGGCCCAGCACGTCGTGGAACCGCGCCCCGCTCCAGCCGGGCTTGGGTGTGGTGGTGAACGTGCCATAGCCGGGCGATGCGGGATCGATGTCGATCGGCCCGAAGCTGGCCACGCCGAAGGCGGCGATGGTCCCATGCGCCGCGCTGGCCTGTTCGAAAAAGCGGGCCATGGCCGGAAAGCAGGTGGCCGGGGTTTCGGTGGGAATGCGGGTGCGCGCCAGGATGGTGCCATCTTCTTGCGCCAGCGCGACCACGAACTTGGTTCCGCCCGCTTCCACTGCGCCGATCAGTCGTTGTGCCATGACGTCTGCTTGCACCTCTGCCGGCGTCTTGCAATCCTTTGCATACGAATTAGCCGAGCGCTTGCCGGAATGCTGCCAGCCGGGCGACCGCCTCGTCCAGCGTGGCGTCCTGCTTGGCGAAGCACAGCCGCAGGTAGCCCCGCGGCGCGTGTTGGGCATAGAACGCGCTGACCGGGATCGAGGCGACCCCGGCCTCGCGCAGCAGCCTCTCGGCCAGCGCCGCATCGTCATCGGCGGGCAGGCCGCTGGCGGCCAGGTCGATGATCACGAACCAGGTTCCCGCCGCCGGCAGCACTGCAAAGCCCGCCGCGCGCAGCCCATCGACCAGCCGCCGCCGCGCCTGTTCATAGCGCTGGCGGTGCGCCCGGTGCCAGGCGGGCGGCAGGTTAAGCCCCTCGGCCGCGGCCCATTGCAGCGGGGTGGCGGTGGTAAAGGTCAGGAACTGGTGCTGCTGCGCGGCCGCTGCCAGCAGGCGCGGCGCGGCAACGATCCAGCCGACTTTCCACCCGGTCATCGAGAACAGCTTGCCGGCCGATCCGATCTTGAGCGTCCGCTCGCGCAGTGCCGGGATCTGCAGGGTCGAGGTCATTGCCGCCCCGTCCAGCACCATGCCCTCCCACACCTCGTCCGAGATGACGTAGAAGCCGCGGGCCTGCGCCAGTTCGCCGATCCGGTCCAGCGTTGCCCGGTCGAGCAGCGCGCCGGTCGGGTTGTTGGGGGTGTTGAGCACGATTGCCCGTGTCCGCGGCGTGATCGCCGCTTCCAGCTGGCCCGCAGGCAGGGTCCAGTGCGGCGGCTCCAGGCTGACCAGCACCGGCACGCCGCCGGCGCGCAGCACCAGCGGCACGTAGGCATCATACAGCGGCTGGACCAGGATCACCTCGTCCCCCGGACGGACAATGCCCAGGATTGCGGCGGCCAGCGCCTCGGTCGCGCCGGAGGTAACCATCACCTCGTCGGGCGAAAGGTCCACGCCCTGTTCGCGGCGGTAATAGCCCGCCACCGCCTCGCGCAGCTGCGGCAGGCCGCGCATCGGCGGGTACTGGTTCGAACGGGTGCGCAGCGCGGTGCAGGCAGCTTCGACCAGTTCGTCCGGCTCGGCCATGTCGGGAAAACCCTGGCCCAGGTTGATCGCGCCCAGGTCCTGCGACAGGCGCGACATGCGTTCGAACACGGTGGTGGTCAGGGCGGGAAGATCGTCGGCATTGTGCATCGTTTGCAACCATTCGCCCGGCAGGGCTTCGCGTCAAGCCGGAAGACCCTGTGCAAACGGTTGCCGGCAGGCCCCAGAATCAGGCCGGAATTGCCGCAATGCAGCATCGCGCGGCAAGGCTGCAACAGGGGTGGAAAAGCCGCAATTCTGCGGGGTTCAGGCCAGCGCACTGTGGCTATTACGTTACGGAAAGCGGCGAAACTAACGGGGCGATTAAAACGGGTTGTCAAGCGCCCTGCATGGTGTTCTATTCGATTTCGCAACCGCCCGGTAAAGGGACGGGCAAATGAGGAGAGAGGGCTGATGAGGGTGAAGCTGACCCTGCTTGCTGGCGCATGTGCCGGCGCAATCGCGTTTCCTGCCTATGCGCAGAATGCCGCTGCAGACAACAAGGACGATGGTACCGAAATCATCGTTACCGCACAGCGTTCGAACCAGCGCCTGCAGGATGTTCCCATCGCTGTTTCGGCCTTCAACAGCGAAGCGCTCGAAAAGCAGCAGATCAAGAACACCTCTGACCTGCAGCTGTCCCTGCCGAACGTCACCTTCACCAAGACGAACTTCACGTCTGCCAGCTTCACCATTCGCGGCATCGGCGACCTGTGCGTCGGCGTGACCTGCGACAGTGCTACCGCCATCCACCTGAACGACGCGCCGCTGTTCGGCACCCGTCTGTTCGAAGGTGAATTCTACGACCTGGCGCAGATCGAAGTGCTGCGCGGTCCGCAGGGCACCCTGTTCGGCCGCAACGCGACTTCGGGCGTGGTCAACTTCCGCACCGCGCGGCCGGACCTGTCGGGCATGGGCGCCAGCGCCGAAGCCGAATACGGCAACTACAACGGCATCAAGTTCAAGGGCATGGTCAACGCCCCGCTGAGCGATGCGATCGGTGTGCGCCTGTCGGGCTTCTACCTGAACCGCGACGGTTATACCAAGAACCTCTACGACAACTCGCGGATCGACGATCGCGACATGTACGGCCTGCGCGGCTCGATCCGGATCGAGCCCGGCACTGGCACCACCATCGACGTGATGGCCCAGTACTTCCACGAAAAGGATGCGCGGATGCGTATCCAGAAGCAGCTGTGCCAGCGCGACCCGACCGGCGTGCTGGGCTGCCTCGCCGGAGGCCTGCCGTATGAAACCACCAATGCCAATACCACTTTCGTGGGCGTGCTGACCTCGAAGGAATTCTTTGCGACGCAAGGTCTGCCTACGGCGCTGGCACTGGGCAGCGTCTATGGTCCGGACGTCTATGCCGGTGTCGTCAACCCGGCCGACGTGCGCACCGTCAACACGGATACCAAGCCCAGCTACTACACCCAGGAATGGATCGTGCAGGGCAGCATCGACCAGGAACTGGGTAGCGGCCTCTCGCTGAAGCTCAGCGGGAACTACCAGAAGGTCGATCTGGACTCGAGCCAGGACTACAACAACTCGGTGCAGAGCCGCGCGGGCTATGCCACGGCGCTCAACACCCTGGCGGTGTTCGCGGCCAACGGCATTCCCACCGGGCTTGCCTCGCCGGCGTTCGTGCCCGGCAGCTCGGCCTATTTTGCCCCCATTGCCGCCGCGCTGATGCCCAGCGGTCCCAACGGTCCGCTCTGCACCTCGCTGGCCGAAGAAACCGGCACCGGGTCCTTCGGCGGCCACAAGGTCTGCGCCAGCTCGCCGCTCGACTTTGACCGCTCGAACCAGTACCAGACCAGCTGGTCGACCGAAGCGATCCTGTCGTCGAAGTGGGACGGTCCGTTCAACTTCCTGCTGGGCGGAATCTACAGCAAGCTGCACCTCAAGGAGAACAGCTACTACATCAATTCCTTCGGGATTGACTACTTCACCGGTCTGGTCGGCTCGTTCACGTCGTTCGCGAACGGCCTGCCGCCCAGCTACCTGGCGACGCCGACCTATCGCAACAACTCGGACAACATGGTCGTCAAGAGCCATGGCATCTTCGGTGAAGCGTACTACGCGTTCAACGACCAGCTGAAGCTGACCCTGGGCCTGCGTTACAACCACGACGAGAAGGAACTCTCGGCCCGTACCACGCTGGCCAGCTTCCTGGCGCCGTACAACTCGACCAATGCCTATGCCTCGCCCTACATCGGCTCGTACGATGCGGACGCGGGCATTGCCGGTAACCAGTTGTTCCAGATCCGCAAGGTGAAGTTCAGCGAATGGACCGGCCGCGCCGTGCTGGATTACCAGATCACCCCGGACAACCTGCTCTACTTCTCGTATTCGCGGGGCTACAAGTCGGGCGGTATCAACCCGCCGCTGTCGCCGGTGTTCTCGGTTCCGGAAGGGTTCAAGCCGGAATTCGTCGATGCCTTCGAAATGGGTTCGAAGAACACCTTCGGCAAGGTTCAGCTGAACCTCACCGGGTTCTACTACAAGTACAAGGATCTGCAGCTGTCGCGCATCGTGGCTCGTACCTCGGTGAACGACAACGTCAGCGCCAACATCTGGGGCCTGGAAGCCGAAGCGGTCATTCGCGCCACGCCGGAACTGACGCTCAACATGAACGCCAGCTACCTCAACGCGAAGGTTTCGGAAGACAAGTTCCTGGCCAACCCGCGCGACTTTGGCGGCGGCCGTTCGGACTCGGTGATCATCAAGGATATCACCAACGGCGCGAACTGCGCCGTGGCGCCGAACACTGCCGGCAACGCTGCCGGGTCGAACGGGTTCGTCAACCAGGTCAACACCATCATCAACGCGGGTCTTGCGGCCCCGCTGAAGGCTGGTGCGGGCCTGCAGCCGACCACGGCCTTCCCGGCCAACGGCGGTATCAAGTCGACCGGCGCGTTCGGTGTCTGCGCGGTGCTCAGCGCCCTCGCGCCGACCCTTGGCGCTTCGTTCGGCGGCGTGACGGTCTATTCGTCGGGTATCACCGCCAACATCAAGAACAACAAGCTGCCCGGCGCGCCGGACTACAAGTTCTCGGCTGGCGTGCAGTACGCTGCTCCGCTGGGTGGTGACATGACCCTGACCCCGCGTGCGGACTTCATCTACACCGGCAAGTCGTTCGGCAACATCTTCAACGGAACGGTCAACGAGATCCCGAGCTTCACCCAGGTGAACGCTCAGCTGCAGCTCGATGGCCCGGACAAGAAGTGGTACGCCCGCGCCTGGGTCCAGAACCTGTTCAACAAGGACTCGATCACCGGTCTCTACGTGACCGACCAGTCCTCGGGGAACTACACCAACATCTTCACGCTCGAACCGCGCCGTTACGGCGTCACTGCGGGCGTCAAGTTCTAAGCACTCCTGGGAGGGATGCTTATCGGGGCTCCGGGCTTAGTGCCCGGGGCCCCTTTCTTTTGCCCGCTCGGTGGCTGCGCGGGGCGGCTCCGGGCAGCTGTCCCGGTTTGGCGCAGCGCCTGCCGCATGCGCCTTGACTTGCCCGGCATCCCCGGCTCAATCGGCCGTGGATCGCATGGAAAAATGACAATGAATGATCAGACGGCCGCCGCCATCTGCGCCTGGCAGGAACAGCTGGCGGAAATCGCCTTCAATTGCGCGGCGGCATCAGCGGATGAAGCGGCGGACCTGGTCCTGGCAACGCGCGATGTACTGGCCGGCGCTCCCGGTGAATGGGGCCGCCGGTTTGCCGGCCTGCCGGACCGCGCCGCCCTCATTGCCCTGCTCGCGGCCGGCGCTGCCAGCACCGCCGCCCTGTCGCTGGTCGAAGGACGGGCAGGTTTCCTCTTGTCGCAGGCCCAGGCTGGTTGCCCGATGGCAACCGTGGTAATCGAAGGCCTGACCGGCGAGGCGAGCGCCGAGGGGGACTGCCTGGCCACCGCCCTGCTGGGCGCGCTGACGGCGGCCCTGGCCGGTCCCGCGCTCAAGCTGCAAGACGCTCAGTCGGTATCCGCACCGGCGCCGGGCGTCCGGCTCAACTGATCCGCCATCCTGGAAAGGGGACGCCCCGGCCGGGACGGGACGGTGGCCGGGGCGTCGGGGATCGGAACAGGTGTTAGTGTACCAGGCTTCCTTCCAGGACTTGATTGGCGCCGGGCGTTGTTCCCTGCGCAAGGACTGAATAGGACCAACATGGTTACGGGCGCGCTAGGCCCGCACTAGGTATGAATCCCTGGTCCGGATCAGGCGCGCAGACGCTGCTGCAACTTGTCCATGCCGATCCGCTCGACCCCGCTGGCAGGCCGGAAATCGACCCGCCGCGCTGGAGGAAAGAGCGTGCGAATTCGGCATTGGCCGTGCCGATCCGAGCCATGTTGGCGTGCAGGTTGGTACCGCCATGCAGATGCGCGCGCAGGCGGTTCTTGCTGGCGCCGTGGGCCAGCACCACCTTGGGCGAAATCGGCCATCGGTCGGAAAAGCGCACCCGGGTGGCTTCGCGGACCAGGCTGGCCAGCTTGCCGTTGTCGTTGATCGGCAGTGCGCCGGTGCGGTCGGACTTGGCATGGCAATCGACCGCCCCCAGGGTGACCACGTCCGGGTTTATCGCGCGGAGGAGCTAGCGCCCTTCGGCGGCGTTCGCGGTGGTGCCGATCACGCGAATGCAGGGTTCTTCGGCCCGGCGCGAGATCAGGATGGCGCGCATGGTGGCTGAATCGTCGATGGTCCGGACCCGAATGCTCATCGTGCGCTCCGCTGGTAGATGGTCGGCCCGACCGGGGCGAGCAGCCGGGTGGCCGGGCCGGCCGCCCGCTGGCTGTGGCCGATGTAGAGGAACCCGCGCCCACCAGCTTGCCAGTTTTTTCGATGTTTATCCTTGCCAAGACCTGCGTTCCATCCTTGCCTGCGATCGGCGTTGGGTCTTTGCTTGGCAATGTACGGACAGGACTGCGGCAAAGGCCCGCAGGGTGCGGGCGCAGATCAGGGCAATGGTTCCGCTGCACGACGTCCGGGTTCTTGTGGTTGACGACTCCGCCGCGATGCGAGCGACCAGCTTGATGACCTCAAGCCCAATGTGCTGACGCTCGACGTCGAGATGCCGGGGATGAGCGGGATCGACTTCCTCAGGGAAATCATGGCCGAACGGCCAATGCCGGTGGTGATGCTGTCCAGCCTGACGCAAAGCGGCAACGAAGTGTCGCTCAAGGCCTACGAGTTGGGCGCCGTCGAGTGATTTCCCAAGCCGCTGAAAGCGACGCCCGAACAGTTCGCCAAGGCCGTGGGCAAGCTGGCCGAAACGGTGATCGCGATCTGCAACCAGGCCTGACCCTAGTGCCAACCAACGAAATTCGGCCTCCCCATCGCGGTGATGGGGAGGCCGCAGGCAATGTCGGCTGACCGCTGGGTCGCATTGGGGGATCAGCCGACCAGGGATCCTTCGATCGCGATGCGGATCGCTTCGCTGGTATGGTTCGCGCCCATCTTGTTCAGCATGTTGGCGCGGTGGATTTCGACCGTGCGCGGGCTGATCGCCAGGCGTTCGCCGATCAGGCGGTTGGACAGCCCGTCAGCCACCCCGGCCAGCACTTCGCGTTCGCGCTTGGTCAGCTTCTGGATGCGGCTGCGGGCCATGGCTTCGCGCAGGCGGGCGCTGCCCTGGGTGCCGCGGCTTTCCTCGGCCACGGCGACGGCCTGGCGCACTTCGGGTTCGGCGAACGGCCAGTCGAGATAGTCGATCGCGCCGGTCAGGATGGCCTGGACCACGCGGTGCGTATCGGGCCGTTCCGAATAGGCCACCACCGGCAGCCATTCGCCCACTTCGGTCATCAGGTCGATCGTGCGGCGGACCATCACACCTTCGTCGTGCACCAGGATCAGGCCGTCGCGGGGCCAGCGCCGCGCCAGTTCGTCCAGGTCCTCGAACGGTTCGGCGTGGATGTTGGTCCCGGCCAGGCTGTGCGAAATCGCGGCCCGACGGCGGAAGTCGGCATCGATGAGGTACAGGTTAGTGCGATCAGTCATGGGGTTAACCGTAACGGATTATGCCTAGGTGATAAGCCTGATTTGCATCCGTTTTCGCGAATAAATCTGTCCGAAACCGATATAATCCTGGTGAATTCGGTGCGATTGCAAATAGGGGATTTTACCTATGGCTGATCTTAAGCTAAAATATACCATATTTAATTCAAACAATTGTCGAAATTTGCCGATTATCGCGAATTTTACGACAATAGACCATGTTCAGTGAAATAAAGCGCGCGAAATATCGATGAAGTCCTGGCGCACCTGGCCCAGCTTGTTCGCATCGAAGGTCAGCACGCTGTCCAGCACCGCGCGGCGCGCCGCCTCGTAAAGTTGCAGCAGCGCCGGGGCGATGGCCGCGTCCTGGCTGACCCCCATCTGCAGCGCCGCCAGCGCGGACAGGGCGCGGGTCAGTGACTGACTTTTCAGCCGGTTATCGTGCTTTTCGTGCGCAAAGACCGCGCTGCCCAGCGCCGCGATCAGCTGTTCATAGCACAGCGCCACCAGTTGCTGCGGGTTGGCCCCGGCAACGCGGGCGTCGAAATCAACCTTGCGATAGGCTTCGTGGGGAGAGCGCAGGGCCAGCATCGGTCAGTCTCAGTTCTTCGAATTGTTCCAGGCGTCGATCTGGTTCTGCAGGAACGACAGGGTGGATTTGCTGGCGCCGACCCGGCTGTCGACCCCGGCGAACTGGGTGGCAAGCCGCGCGCGCAGCGCTTCCTGCTTGTCGGCCAGCTTGCTCTGGTCCTCGCTCAGCTGGGTCTTGCGGGCGGTGTAGCGGCTGATCGAGCCGGTCAGCGATCCGGGATTTGCGGCGGCGGTAACGCTGCGCCCCAGCTTGTCGAGCGAGGCGTAGACCCCGAACAGCCCGGTGGTGAACATCGCGGAAACGCCATCGGGCGATGCCTTCAGTGTCGCGGTCAGCCGGGCGCTGTCGAACCGGAAGGTGCCGTCGCGGTTGGTCGCGAGGCCCAGGTCAGCCATGGTCGCGGGCTGCCCGGCAGTGGCGGCGGGCATGACGATCGACCCGGCCAGCCGGGCCAGGGCGGTGCGCAGCGCCCGCGCGCCGGAATCGCGCGCCAGGTCGCCGGTCTTGGGATCGGCGTCCTTGTTCAACTCGGCCACCAGCTCGTTCAGCGCGCTGGTCAGGTCCTGCATGAAAGTGCCGACCGCGCTGCCCGGATCGGTAAAGCCGATCGTGGTCGGCGCGCCGGGATTGGTTCCGGTCAGCTTCAGGTTCAGCCCCGGCACGATATCGTTGATCGTGTTGGACGCGGTGCTCATTGCCAGGCCGTCCAGCTTGAAGCTGGCGTTCTGGGCGGTGGACAGCAGGCGGGTGCCGGGGCTGGCGGGCGTCCAGGCCAGCTGGGCCAGGCCTTCCTCGCCCACGGTCTCGGTCGCTTCCAGGATGAAGCCGCTGGCCGCGCCATCCTTGCCTTTCAGCATCAGGTGCGCCCCGTCGGCGCCATTGGCGACATAGGCGGTGACCCCGGCATTGGCGCCGTTGATCTGGGCCGCCACGTCGGCCAGCGTCGCGCCGCTTGCGATGGTCAGGTTGACCGCCGCTTGGGCCGTATCCTCGGTAAATGACGCGCCGCTGACCGTGCCGAACTTCAGCGTCAGCGTGCCCGCCCCGACCGGCGAAGTGCTGGCGGCATAGGCCGGACTGGTCAGCGTCTGGCCCTTGGCCAGCGCGGTGACTTCGAGCGAATAGGTGCCCTTGCCGCTGGCCACGCCCCGGCTGACCGTGGCGACCGCGCCGTTGGCGATGGTGGGCTGGGTGGAAAGGTCGCCCTGGCGCACCCGGTCACCCACTGATGTGGCCAGTTGCAGGATCTGGCTTTTCAGCGTCGATGCTGCCGAAATCTGCCGGTCCAGCGTGTCGCTTTGCGCGGTCAGACGGTCGATCCGGCCGGCGAACTGGGCGTCGGCCAGGCTTTTTGCCAGGCCCGCCATGTCGATGCCGCTGCCCCCGCCAAGCGCGGAGACGATCTGGCTGGTGGCGGATGTGGTGGTCATGGCGGAAAGAACGGCAGCGACGCGGGCGCTTTAACGCCCGGCCTGCGGGTCGAGCCGGCCATCGGCGTCGAAGCGCAGCGCCACCGGCACCTCGATCGCGGGGGCGACGGGCCGCTCGCCGCGCCTCAGCGACAGGACAAAGGCCAGCACCCCGGCGACAGCGGCATAGAGCTCCTCGCGGATCACCTGGTTTTCGCGGGTGGTGAAGTAAACCGAACGCGCCAGCGCCGGGTATTCCAGCGTGGGCACATCCAGTTCGCGCGCCAGTTCGCGCATCGCCAGCGCCTTTTCGCCGCGGCCCTTGGCCAGCACGATCGGGGCATTGGCCTTGTCCGGATCATAGGCCATCGCGACCGAGAAATGCGTCGGGTTGGTCAGCACGAACTGCGCCTCGCGCATCGCCTTGGCGACGCCGCCCATGGCCAGCTGGCGCTGCTTGTTACGGATCGCGGCCTTCTTTTCGGGCGAGCCTTCGCTCTCCTTGTGCTCGTCGCGCAGTTCCTGCTGGCTCATCCGCAGGCGCAGGTAGCGGCGCAGCCACTGGATCGGGAAGTCGAACAGCGCGATCACCACCAGCCCCATGGCCAGCGCGAACATCAGGCTGGTCAGCGCGTCCCAGGCAAGCATGAGCTGCCCGGACAGCGACGCTCCGCGCCCGAGGCCAATCAGCCCGGCAAGGTGCCGCCCGCCCCACGACCAGGCAATCGCGCCCAGCAGCAGCACCTTGGCAAAGCCTTTGCCAACCTCGATCCAGCCCTGCGCGCCGAACATGCGCTTCAAGCCGGACAGCGGATTTATCCGCGAGCCTTTGGGCAGCAGGTTGCCGCCAACCCAGCGCCCATCCGCCGGGCCGACCTGCGATGCGGTGACGGCGATCATCACCCCGACGCTCAGCACCAGCAGCGGCGGCAGGACGCCCATGGCCAGGTTGGCCAGCATCCGCCCGGGGGTGAAATCCTCCAGCGCGGCGCGGTCCCAGGTCAGGCCCTGGCGCGCGGCATCGGCCATCGCGCCCAGCATCCACGGCCCCGCGAGCTTCAGCCAGACCGCGCCGACCAGCACGGCAATCGCCGTCGCCAGTTCGCGGCTGCGCAGGATGTCGCCCTTCTGCGCGGCCTCGCGCAGGCGCTTCTCGCTTGGGGCAAAGGTCTTTTCCTCGCTCATCGTCCGATCACCGCGGCGGCATTGGTCAGCGCTTCGGCCGAAAGATCAGCCATCTGTTCGGCGGCGAGCGGCGCGGCCACGATCAGCGCGGCCAGCCCCGCCAGCACGCCGGCCGGCAGGCCCAGCGCGAACAGGTTGAGCGAGGGGGCGGAGCGGCTCAGCACCCCGGTCAGGAACTGCACCAGCAGCAGCACCAGCGTGACCGGCAGGGCAATCGCCACGGCGGCCAGGAACATCGCGCCGCCCATCGAGACGACGAGATGCAGCTGATCCGGCGACAGCCAGGCCGCGCCGGGCGGCAGCACCTGGTAACTGTCCACGACCAGCCGCAGCCAGGTGAGGTGACCGCCCAGCGCGAGGAAGATCACGCTCAGCAGCACGGTAAAATATTGCCCCAGCGCGGGGCTGTGCGCGCCGCTCAGCGGATCGGCGGCGCTGGCGATCGACATGCCCATCGCCCCGCCGATCTGTTCAGCGGCAATGATCGGCGCGGCGAAGGACAGTTGCAGGACAAAGCCCAGCGCCAGCCCGACCAGTGCTTCGGCCGCCACGGCGAGCAGGCCTGACAGCGAGAAAAGCGCCGGCGGCACCTGAACCGGCACCCAGGCGCAGACCATGACGGAAATCGCCGCGGTCATCGCCACGCGCAGCTGCATCGGCACAGCCGCCGCGCCAAAGAACGGGGCGGCGAGCAGCGCCGCGCCGATCCGCGTCATGACGAAGACCAGCCGCCACAGCTCGCCCTCGACCGCACCGAACCCGAAGGTCAGCTGGATCACCGGCTGACCTGCGCGATCTGTTCGAAGATCTGCTGGGTGAAGTCGCCGACCAGCGCCAGCATCGAGGCGCCGAACACCACCAGCACCAGCGCGATCACCGCCAGCTTGGGCACGAAAGTCAGCGTCTGTTCGTTGACCGAGGTGGCGGCCTGGATCACCCCGACCACCAGGCCGACGGCGAGGCTGGCCAGCAGGACCGGGGCGGCGACCAGCGCGGTCACCCACAGCATCCGGTCAGCCAGGGCCAGGAGGGAAGCGGTATCATCCATCGCGCGTCACCCGAAACTGGCAGCCAGGCTGCCCATCAGCAGCGCCCAGCCATCGACCAGCACGAACAGCAGCAGCTTGAACGGCAGGGAAACGATGGTCGGGCTCATCATCATCATCCCCAGGCTCATCAGCACGGAGGAGACGACCAGGTCGATCACCAGGAACGGCAGGAACAGCATGAAGCCGATCTGGAACGCGGTCTTCAGCTCGCTGGTGACGAAGGCCGGCAGCAGGATCGAAAAGGGCACGTCCTCGGCCCGGGCGAACTTGGGCGCCTTGGCCATTTCGGCGAACATCGCCAGGTCGTGTTCGCGCGTCTGGCGGATCATGAAGGCGTGGAACTGCTGCCCGCCCGCCGCAATCGCCTGTTCGGCGTTGATCGTGCCGGCGGCGTAGGGAGCAATCGCCACCTGGTTCACCCGGTCAAGCGTAGGTGCCATGACGAACAGCGACAGGAACAGGGCCAGCCCGATCAGCACCTGGTTGGGGGGGCTTTGCTGCAGGCCCAGCGCCTGGCGCAGGATCGACAGCACCACCAGGATCCGGGTGAAGCTGGTCATCATCAGGATCAGCCCGGGCAGGATGGTCAGCAGCCCCATGATCAGGAGCAGCTGGAGCGACAGCGACATGCCGCTGCCCTGCGAGCCGTTCACGCTGGCAAAGGCGCGGTCGAGCGCGCCGGGCACGGCGACCTGGGCCTGGGCCGCCACGGGCAGCAGCAGGGCATTGAGAGCGACGAGGGGGCGCAGGACCTTCATTCCGCCACCTCGCGCGCCGGAGCTTCGGCCAGCCGGGTCAGCCCCTGGCGCGAGGCGGAAACCAGGATCTCGCGGCCATGGAACTCGATCACCGCCAGCTTGAGCGTGGGCGACAGCATGGTCGTCTCGATCACGCGGACCGACTTGGCCTGGCCGGGCGCAGCGCCCATCTTCGCCTGCCACTTCTGCGCGAACTTCAGCGAATACCACGCCAGCGCGCCGATCATCGGCAGCAGCACCAGCAGCTTGAGCAGATACCACAGCATTATTCGCCGCCTTCCGCCGGAGCGGCCGGGGCGCTGCCGCCGGCCATTTCGACGATGCGCAGGCCAAAGCGGTTGCCCTGGGCAACGATTTCGCCGCGCGCGATCAGCTTGCCGTTGACCATCACGTCAAGCAGCTCGTCGGTCAGCCGGTCAAGCATGACGACGCTTTCCTCGCCGAGCGAGAGCACGTCCTTGAGCTTCATTTCGGTCCGGCCCAGTTCGACCGAGAGGCGGACGTCGACTTCCTTCAGAAGGTCAAAGCCGCGGGTGTGGATTGTCATGGGGGTTCCGTCCTGTTCAGGCAATCATGGTGAGCTTGATGGCGACGCAGTCATCCTGCGCGCCCACGGTGCCGCGGGCGATGACCGTTCCGGCAATGGCGATCGGCACCTGCCGCGCCACCGCCACCGGCAGCACCGTGCCGGGTTCCAGCGCGGCGATGGCGTGCAGCGGCATGGCCATGTCGACCAGCGTGGCCGAGAGCGGCAGCGGCATGTCGGCAAAGGGGGCCTTGGCCGGATCGGCGGCATGGGGCGCGCGCGGGCGGGCGGCGGGCACGCGCTCGCCGTGGCCGAACAGTTCTGCCAGGGTGGCGTGGGGCAGGGCCAGCGTCAGCCGCCAGGGCGCGCGCATCCCTTCCATCACGTCCAGTTCCAGCACCGCCAGCCGGGTTTCCGGGGCGAAGGGGACCAGATCGGCCAGGCTGCCATCGCGGCGCAGGACGCGGATCGCATCGGCGCTGCCCAGCGCCTGGCCCAGCCTCTGGGCGACCATGCTTTCAAGCCGCTCGATCAGCAGGCGGGCCGACAGCGGGAACTTTTCGGGCAGCACGGCGGGGGCCTCGCCCTTGCCGCCGAACGCCTTGTCGACCAGCCGCAGCACGGCTTCGGCCTGGAGCGAGGCGAGCAGCGGCGCAGCCCCGATCCCGGCAGCCAGCAGCGAATTGGCCGCCAGCGGCGCAATCGTGCCGGCCAGGTCCGCCATGGTGGTTTCGCGCACTGGCCGGCATTCCACCGCCGGTGCCTCACCCCCGGCTACGGCCAGCAGGCCCTGCGCCAGGTGGCGGGCAAAGCGCTCGCCCGCCTTGGCGAACAGCGGCAGCAGCTCAGCCAGCTCTGGCCCGCGCCGCAGCAATTCCGCGCAATGCTGCGCGGCGGCCCGTTCGGCCACAAAGGTGCGCTGCGGCTTCATTGGACCAGGAAGCTCTTGAAGTAGACCTTGTCGATCCCGCCGAACCCTTCGGTTTCGGTCAGCACCTTGTTGATCGCGTCGGTCAGGCGCTTCTGCAGGCGTTCCTTGCCTTCGGGGGTGAAGGCGTCTTCCTCGGGCGTGTCGGCCAGCACCACCAGGATCTGGCTGCGGATCGCCAGCTCGTGCTTCTTCAGCCACATCAGCACGCGCCCGTCGCGGCGGGTGGAACAGGCCAGGCTGATCTGTACCAGCGCGCTTGAATTCTTGAGGTTCGAGGTGAAGTCGTCGGTGAAGTTGTAATAGCTGGTCTTGAACTCGCTGCCGCCGTCGCCTTCGACTTCGGCCGCGGCGCCTTCGCCTTCCTTGGCTTCGGTCTTGGGGGCATAGGGGTCTTCCTCGCCCTTGCGGACCAGCTTGGGCTTGTTGTCCTCCTTGGCGTGAGCCTCGCCCTCGCCGCCGCCAAGCATGCCCGACTTGACCAGCGCAAAGGTGCCGCCGCCGCCCGCGCCGACCAGCACCAGGCCGGCCACCAGCTTGACCAGCATGCCCTTGCCCTTGGCCTTCTTCGGCTTGGCTTCCTTGTTCTTCTTGTCACTCATGCGCGTTCATCCCTGGGTGTGATCTGGAGAAATTCAGGCGAAGATGCCCTGCTGGCCGCGCGGCTCGCCCGGCTGGGCTGCGCTGTGGCGCGGGGCGGGGTTGGCGCGGACGCCGCGTTCATCGCGCTGGGCGGCTTGCTGCTGGCCGCGCTGCTGGCCATTGCCGTCAGCCGGGGCGCCGCCGGGCTGGTCCTGGCGGGCGCTGCCCTGGTTCAGCGCGGCGCTGTCGGCACTCTGCGCGGCCATGACCGGCGGGACCGCCTGGCTGACCGCGCGGGCAAAGTCGGGGTCGGGGCTGGCCAGCTGGACGTTCAGCAAGCCGTCATCCTGGCGGAAGTGCAGCTGGACCGGGCCGAAATCGGCATGGCGCACCGCGATCGAAACGGCCTGCGGCTGCATCGCTTCGCGCGCGGCGACCAGCCGGTCGACCAGCGCGCCGAAATCGTGCGGGCGGGTGATGGGCGCGGCCGGGGCCAGCGTGGCCGGGGCGGCGGTGAGCGCGCCGGGCTGCGGCGCGGCGCCCGGCAGCACGGCATCGGCGGCGGCGGACAGGGCGGGTTCCTCGCGCTGGTCGGCAGGGGCGGCAATCGCCACGCGCAGGCTGGCGGCCAGGCGCGGCGCATTGTCGCCAGCCGGGGCCATAAGCGGCGCGGGCGGCGGCGCGGCGGGGGCGAGTTCGATCAGCGGGCTGGCGGCGCCCTGCGGTGCGGCCTGGGCCTGGCCGCCTTGCGGCGCTGCGGTGGGCAGGGGCAGCGGCAGGGGCAGCGGCTGGGCGCGGGGCGCGGCTGCGGCCAGCACCGCATCGGCCTCTGCCGCAGCGGCTTCGGGCAGCTGCGGCAGCGGGGCGGGGGCGGACAGGATCAGCGCCTGATCGGGCGCGGGGACCGGCAGATCTTCGCTTGCGGTCAGGGCGGCGGCTTCGGCCTCGGCCTCGCAAGCCGGCTTGGCGGTTGCCTCCGGTTCGGCGGTGCGGGGCTGCTGGGCCAGCCGGGCCAGCGGCAGTTGCCCGAGCCGGGTGGCCATTGCGGCAACCGGCGGCGGGGCAGGCTGCGGCTCGGGCGGCGGAGCAACCTCGTCCGGCAGCATTTCGCCGGTCTGCTGCAAGAGCGGCAAGCCGGGCGGCAAGATCTTGCCGGTTGCCGGCAAGGCGGCAGCGGCATCAACCATCGCGTTGGCCATGATCGCGGCGCCCGGCGCGGCGTCCACCGGCCCGGCGGCACTGGCTGCGTCGCCCGCCTGCTGGCTCAGCAAGGCCAGGAAAACCGCGCCTTCCGTGCCGCTGCCGGGCTGGCCGACAGGCAGGTCCGCACCCGGATTGGGGGCGGCGGTGGCAGGCAGGACGGAAAGTGGCAGCATCGGCAAGGTCCTTTGGTGCAAGGGGCTGCCGTTAACTATTCAAGACCCGTGCCAATTGCCTTGCGGGCACCCAGCACCGGCGGCGCGGCGAGGGCGGCGATGGCCTTTTCCTGGGCCAGGGCGCGGTCTTCCACGGCGGCGCGGCTGCGTTCGGCCTGGGCCAGTTCCTGCTGCTTGCGGTCGGCCAGTGCCTTGGCGCGGCGGGCATCGTCGGTGGTGGTGCGCGTGATCGCCTGCAGCCCGGCAACGAAATGCCCGGTCTGGCGCAGTTCCAGCCCATCGGCAAAGCGGCTGCGGCGGCGATAGTCGTCGGTCAGGGCGCGGGTGCGCTCGGCCAGGGCCTCGAGCTGGGCAAGGGTGCCTTCGGCCTGGGCGGCTTCCACTGCCGCGCCTTGCTTGGCGATGGCGCGCACCCGCTCGAGCCGCTGCAGGCGGCGCAGCCGGGCCTGTTCAGCGCGCATCGCCGCCGATCAACTCGCCCAGCATGGCCACGCTGTCCGCCAGGCTGACGGTGCTGCGCGCCGGCTGGCACAGGAATTCGACCAGCGCGCCGTGCATGGTAATCGCCCGGTCCAGCTGCGGGTCGGCCCCGGCGCGGTAGGCACCCATCAGCACCAGGTCGCGGTTGGCCTCGTAGCTGGCGGTGAGCGCGCGGAACTCGCGCGCCATCGCGGCGTGGCGGGGAGCGACGATGTCGGCCATCACGCGGCTGAGCGAGGCGGCAATGTCGATCGCCGGATACTGCCCGCGCTGGGCCAGCTCGCGGCTGAGGACCACATGGCCATCGAGGATCGAGCGGGCGGTATCGACCACCGGGTCGTCCTGGTTGTCGCCGTCCGCCAGCACGGTGTAGAGCCCGGTGATCGACCCGCCGCTGGCGGCCGAATTGCCGGCGCGCTCGACCAGCTTGGTGATCGTCGCGAGGGCGCTGGGGGGATAGCCGCGCGCCGCGCCCGGTTCGCCCAGCAGCAGCGCGATTTCCCGGCCTGCGTGGGCAACGCGGGTCAGGCTGTCCATGATCAGCAGCACCCGTTTGCCCTGGGCGCGGAAATATTCGGCCAGGCTGGTGGCCAGCATCGCCCCGCGCAGCCGCAGGTTGGGGGCATGGTCGGCCGGCACCGCGACCACGGCGGTGCGGGCGCGTTTGCTGCCCGCCATGTGGCGTTCGACAAAATCCGACACTTCGCGCGCGCGCTCGCCGATCAGCCCGACGACCACGACTTCGGCTTCGGCCCCGGTCGCGACCATGTCGAGCAGAACCGACTTGCCCACGCCCGAACCGGCCATGATGCCGATCCGCTGGCCGATCCCGAAAGTGGTCAGCGCGTTGAGCGCGCGCACCCCGGTATCGAAGGTTTCGCGCACCGGGCTGCGATCGAGCGCGCTGGTGCGCAGCCCCCCGGCGGGCCACGATGCCTGGGCGTGCAGCGGCCCGAGGCCATCGATCGGCAGCCCCTCGCCATCGACCGCGCGGCCCAGGAACGCTTCACCCACCGGCAGCATGCCGGGGCGGCCTTCGGCCCGCACCCGCGCGCCGGGGCGCAGCATCACCGTATCGCCCAGGAGCATCATCAGCGTGCGGCCATTGCGAAAGCCGATCACTTCGGCGGTCAGCGGATGGGCGCGGCCGTGCGCCACCTTGCACAGCGCGCCGACCGGGGCGGACAGGCCCGACACTTCGAGCAGTCCGCCATCGCAGGCGGTCAGCAGGCCATAGCGGCCCGGCGTCAGGTCGATATGCGCGCCGGCGATCTCGTCCAGCAGGGGATCGAACAGCTTCAGCACTGGCCCAGCGCCTCGGCGATCGCGGCGCGCCAGTGGGCCGGGCCGTCCTCGACCCCGCCATTGGCGGTTTCGACCCGCAGAGCGCCGCGTTCCAGCGCCGGATCGGGCACCACGTCCAGCCCTTCGGGCAGGCGCTTGCCAACCAGCTTGAGGTCATCGGGGTGGAGCCGCAGCACGCGCTCGTCATCTGCGCGGGCAAGCATCCCGGCGGCGCGCTCAACCCGCGCGGCCAGCGCGGTCTTGTCCAGCATCATGGGCGCAATCGCTGCCTCGCACAGCGCCTCGACCGTGGCGTAAAGCTTCTGGCGCAGCGCCTCGGCCAGTTCCTCGTCCAGCCGGACAAGCGACAGCTCGATCCGCTCGCGGGCGGCCTCGTCGGCCTCGGCCAGCAGGCGCGCTTCGGTGCGGGCTTCCTCGACCCCGGCGGCATAGCCTTCGGCCCAGGCCACGGCGAGCGGATCGGGCGGGGCTGCCGCGGCTTCGGGTGGGGGCGGCGCAGGAGACGCCGCCCCCGAGAAACGCGGATCGCTGGCAAAGCCGACCGGCCCGGCCAGCGCCGCAAGGGATACGCGAACCGGCGGCGCGGCGCCGGCCAGGTCAGACATATTCGTCATCGCCGCCGCCCACGCCAAACACGATCACCCCTTCGGCGGCGAGCCGCCGGGCCGCCGCGACGATGGCCTTCTGCGCATCGATCACATCGGCCATCTTGAGGCGGCCGCGCGCGGCGATCTCGTCCTTCACGCCGTCGGCGGCGCGGCTCGACATGGCGCGGAAGAACACTTCGCGGTTCGCCTCGTCCGTGCCCTTCAGCGCGTCGATCAGGGTATCGCTTTCCACTTCGCGCAGCAGCGAGCCCATCGCCTGCGGATCGAGCGTGAACAGGTGTTCGAACTTGAACATCTCGCTCTCGATCTCGCGGGCCAGGTTCTTGTCGATCCGGCCGATCTCCGGCATGATCCGCTTTTCCGCGCTCTTGCCGGCCTGGTTGATGATGTCGGCAGCCTCGCGCGGGCCGCCCATGGTCAGCATTGCCTGGCCGTGGCGTTCGCCGATCCGGGCCTGGAGCATCTCGTCCAGCATCGCCAATGCTTCGCCCGGAACCTGGCCCAGGGTGGCAACGCGGTGGACCACCTGCGTCTGGACATCGCCCGGCAGGGCCTGGAGCACCGCGGCGGCGACGTCTGCTTCCAGCTGGACCAGCAACACGGCCAGCGCCTGGGGGTGTTCGTCCTTGATCAGCGGGATCAGCGCTTCGGCGGTCAGCCAGCGGGCCAGCTCGATCGCCGGGCCGCGCTCCTCGCCCATCGGCAGGATGCGCTGCATCAGGCTGTCGGCCTTCACTTCGCCCACGGCGCGGTGCATCAGCGCGCGGACGTGATCGGTGCGGCCGCGCGCGCTGATCCCGCTGCGTTCGGTATTCTTGACGAAGCCCTGGATCGCCTGGGTGATCAGGTCCGGCCCGATTTCGCCCAGCGCGCACATCTTTTCGCCCAGCAGGCGCAGCTCCTCGGGATCAAGCTGGGCAAGTATCGCGGCGGCCTGCTCCTCTTCCAGCAGCATGACCATCACGGCGGCGCGCTCGGCATCGCTCAGGCCCGGGGCGGCGTGGGGCAGCTCGGTCGGCTCGGCGCTCATCGGGGGGCCTCCGCCTCGTTCTGCTGGGCCAGCATCTGGCGCAGCGCGTGGAGCGCGTCATCGGGCTTTTCCTCGACGATGCGCTGCGCCAGGCTGACCTGGCGGCCCAGCACGGCGGGATCGGGAGAGGTTGCGCTGCCTGCGCGGGGCTGGCCGGCCTCGCCTGCGCCGCCTTCGCCCGGCTCGCCGTCCAGCTCGCCATCGGCGACGGTGGCAGGGGGCGCGGGTTCGCGCTTCAGCGCCTTGACCAGCGGGCGCACGCCCAGCAGCAGGACCAGCAGCACGGCCAGCAGGGCCACGCCGGACCGCACCGCCATAGCGAACCAAGGCGCTTCGTAGAACGGCACGCCCTGGTCATCGACCTTTTCGAACGGCCGGGCCAGCACGGTCACCTGGTCGCCGCGCTGCGGATCGGCGCCGACCGCGGCGGAGACCAGCTGCTTGATCTGGTCCAGATCGGCGGGCTTGCCGTTCTTCATCGCCGCCTGGCTGATCGCCACGGCCACCGACACGCGCTTGACCTTGCCCGGGCCGGCATTGGCGACCGACACTTCGCGGCCCAGCTCGTAATTGCGGGTTGCGCTGCTTTCGCCATTGGTCGGCTGGGCAGCGCCGGCAGCGGGAGCAGGCGTGCCTTGCGGCGCGCCGGGGCGGGCGACGGTGGCGGCGGGCGGGGTGTTCGACACCGCGCCCGGAACGCCCCCGGCCTGGCCCGGCCCGGTGGTCTGCGAAGCGGCCTGCGTTTCGCTGCGCAGCACCCCTTCCTTGTCATAGCTTTCGCGGGCGCTGGTTACCTGGTCCATGTCGAGATCGACCTGGATCTCGCTGGAAAAATTGCCCGCACCCAGCATCGGGGTCAGCAGGGCATCCAGCTGGCCGCGCAGCTTTTCCTCCATCCGGCCCTGCAATTCCAGCCGGTCGGTATCGGCCCCGCCGCGCTGGCTGAGCAGGCGGCCATGCTGATCGACCACGCGGACCGCGTCGGGGGTCATCCCCGGCACCGATCCGGCGACCAGGTTGACGATCGCGGCAACCTGGCTGTCGGACAGCTGGCGACCCTTGGTCATGCGCACCATGACCGAGGCGCTGGGCGGCGTATCCTCGCGCACGAAGACCGACCGGGCGGCTTCGGCGAGGTGGACGCGGACGCTTTCCACCCCGTCGATTTCCTGGATGGTCAGCTGCATTTCGTGTTCGCGCGCGGCGCGCAGCCGTTCGCCTTCCAGCGTGCGGCTGGCGCCCAGCGGCAGGTTGTCGAGATTGGACTGGGCATCGGGCTGGGCCAGCGCCCCGTCCGAGGCAACCAGCATCCGCGCGCGGTAGAGCTGGTCCTCGTCCACGGTCAGCGTGCCGGTCTGGTTGTCGATTCTGTAGGCGATCCCGGCCTTGTCGAGACTGGTGACCACGTCGGCGCGGGTCGCATCGTCAAGCTGGGAATAGAGCACGCGCTGCGGCGGGGTGGACAGCAGCGCCCAGGTCAGCGCGACGCCGCCCAGCGCGGCGAGGCCGCCGAACAGCGGCAATGCGCGGCGCACAGCGGGCTGCGCGGTCAGGCCGCGCAGCCGTTCCAGCGGGGTGCCGCTGTTCAGCGCCGCCAGATCGAACGCGGGGGCGGGGGGCGGGGCGGCATTGGCCGCGGCGGGAACCAGGTCAGCCATCTATCACACCCCCATCCGCATGATGTCCTGGTAAGCGGACAGCAGCCGGTTGCGGACCTGCAGGGTCGCTTCAAAGGCGATGCCCGCTTCCTGCCGGGCCAGCATCACCTTGGCCACATCGGTCACTTCGCCGCGCTGGTAGCCGTCGGTCAGCGCCTCGGCCTTGCCCTGGCTGTCCTTGACCTGGTCCAGCGCGCTTTTCAGCGCATCGGTAAACTGCCCGGCGGGCGATGCCGGGGCATCGGCCGGGGCGGCCTGTCCGGCCGGCGCGTGCAATTGCTGGAGCAGCTGCGAGCGGTCCAGGATCTGCTGGCGCATGGCCATGATCTGCTGGATGCTGCCCGCGCCGCCGATGCCGCCGATGCCGCTCATCGCCGGGCTCCGGCGGCCTGGCGGGTCATTTCAATCCCTGCTTCGCGGAACGAGGCCAGGCGGTAGCGCAGGGTGCGTTCGGAAATGCCCAGTTCGCGCGCGGCGGCCACCCGGCTGCCGCCGCAGGCGCTCAGCACGTCCATGATCGCGCGCGCTTCGCTCAGCTGGACGATATTCGACAGCTTGCGCGGGCCTTCGGGTTCGAGCGGCAGCGCCGGGGCACTATCGCCGACCAGCCGGGCCGCACTGTCGAACACGATGTGTTCGGGGCGGATTTCGGCCTGGCCATCGGCCAGCAGGATCGCGCGGCGCATGACGTTTTCCAGCTCGCGCACATTGCCCGGCCAGCCGTGCTGGCGCAGCATGGCCAGCGCGCTGTCGGCAATCCACGGCAGAGCGCGGCCCTGCGGGGCGTGGCGCAGCAGCATGGCGAAAGCCAGCGGAGCCACGTCCTCGGCGCGTTCGCGCAAGGGGCGCAGGGCCAGCGGGAACACGTTGAGCCGGTAGTAGAGGTCGGGGCGGAAGCGGCCTTCGGCCACTTCGGTCGGCAGGTCGCGGTTGGCGCAGGCGATAATCCGCACGTCAACCTTGATCGGCTGGGTCGCGCCGATCGGCACCACTTCGCCTTCCTGCAGCGCGCGCAGCAGCTTGGCCTGCAAGGGCAGCGGCATTTCCGCGATTTCGTCCAGCAGCAGGGTGCCGCCATCGGCCGCGCGGAAGAAGCCCTCGCTTGCCTCGGTCGCGCCGGTGAAGGCGCCCTTGCGGTGACCGAACAGCATCGCTTCCAGCATGGTTTCGGGCATGGCCGCGCAGTTGACCGCAACGAAGGGACCATCGCGGCGCGGGCTGCGGGCGTGGATGAAGCGGCTCAGCACTTCCTTGCCGGTGCCGGTCGGGCCGTTGATCAGGACGGGGATCTCGCTGGCGGCCAGGCGTTCGGCCAGGGCCAGGACCGACAGGCTTTCCGGATCGGCGGCGATCGGCAGGCCCGGCGAAGCCAGCGCGGCCAGCAGCGCGGCCAGCGGGCCATCGCCGCCGGCATCGCGGTAGGTCAGCGTCAGGCGGCCGCGCTGGCCATCGCGGACCAGCGCGTTTTCGGCGGCGCGTTCCAGCGTGACGCAGGGCGCGGGGCCGATCGGCTGCGGATCGCGGGCCGTGCGCAGCTGCGCCGCTGCCGCGCCATCACCCGCTGCGCCCAGCGCGGTGACGATCGCGGCGGCGCGCTGAACCAGCGCCGCATGATTTTTCGTCACCCCTTCGCTGCAAGCCAGAGCAGTCATTTCTTGGTCCCCTGATTAACCATCTCTTGGGGACCTTTTGCGCGCTGAACGTCAAACGCTCCGGTAATTTAAGGCCTCGGGCGAATACCTAGGAAAAAGCCTGCCGCTGGCCCGGCAGAAATTTGCCGGTCGGGCTTAACTTTGCCGGAAATGCGCCGGTCTTGGCCCTGGCAGCCACGCCGGATGGTCCGGTTCGGCTTCCTTTCGGGACTATCCACGGGAGTAACCAATGGCCGTTATCAACACCAACATCAGCGCGATCAGGGCGTCGAACGCCTCGAACGCCGCCAACAAGGCGCTGGGCACCGCGATGGAACGCCTGTCGACCGGCAAGCGCATCAACAGCGCCAAGGACGACGCCGCCGGCCTCGCCATCGCCACCACCATGACCTCGCAGGTCCGCGGCATGAGCCAGGGCATCCGCAACGCCAACGATGGCATCAGCCTGGCCCAGACCGCCGAAGGCGCGCTGAACGAAGTGTCCAACATGCTGCAGCGCGTGCGCGAATTGTCGGTGCAGTCGGCTTCGGGCACCTACCAGACCTCGGACCGCGACTACATGCAGTCGGAAGTCACCGCGCTGACCGAACAGATTGACGACGTGCTGACCAACACCAAGTTCAACGGCAACGCGCTGTTCTCGAAGACCGCCGGCACCGATGTCACCTTTGACATCCAGGTCGGTTCGGAATCGGGCGAAACCATCACGCTCACCTCGTCGGCGATCGATGGCACCAACATCGACGCCACCGCGCTGGACGTGACCACCGCCGCGCTGGCCAGCACCACGATCGACAACGTCGATCTGGCGCTTGCCGATGTGAACGCCGCCCGCGCCGGTCTGGGCGCCGGTCAGAACCGTCTTGAATCGGCGGTCAACAACCTGACCAGCAACGTCACCAACCTGTCGGACGCGCGCAGCCGGATCGAGGACGCCGACTATTCGTCTGAAACGACCGCGATGGCCAAGGCCCAGATCCTCAGCCAGGCGTCAACCGCGATGATCGCGCAGGCCAACCAGAGCCAGCAGAACGTGCTGTCGCTGCTGCGTTAAGCCGCGACGCAAAGCCAGTTGCCTGTCCCTTCCAGGCCCGGCCCGGCGGTGTCCCCACCGCCGGGCCCTTTGCGTTCCTGTTTGGTGCGCTGATCGCCTCCGCGATCAGCTTGGCCTGGCCGGCCCACTCCCCCGGAAGAGTCGTTGCTTGGTGCGCCAACTGCATCCGCAGTTGGCTTGCAACACCAGCCCGCTCCCCCGGCCCGACCACCCACGGGGTACCTTTAACGGGTGGTCGGGCCGGGGGAGCGGGCTGGGGTTGCACGGACGGGCCGGCTGGCCCATCCGCACCGCCGTCAGGCGG
>JAKPAG010000057.1 GCA_029779535.1 Pseudomonadota bacterium
TCGAGCACCGGCGTGGTATAGGTCAGCACGTCGGTCCGGCCGGAGGCAAAGCGCTGGTCGGCCACCAGCCAGCCCCGCCACTGGTCCCCGTCCATCTTCACCGGGCGGGCCATGAACGGCACCGGGCTGGCCGGATCGGAAACATAGCTGTCCGCCCCGGCCTTGTCCGGCTTGCTCCACGACAGCGTGCCGCGCGGGGCAAGGTAGAGCGGGGTTTCGATCCCCGCCGGCCACTTCGCGTCCACCTCCCACCGATCCGCGCCGGTGGCATAGGTGACGGCGGCGGGCATGGGCTGGCAGGGCGCGGGATTGGTCTTCAACCGGCAGTCGAGGAACGGCTTGATCCAGTTCAGGCGGAACTGCAGCGCGGTATCGCCTTCGAACTTCAGCGCGCCAAGGCTCGATCCCTCGTAATTCGCGCCGGAATGCCGCCACGGCCCGATCCCCAGCATGATCGGCGCGTCGGGCTGGGCGGCCTTCACCGCCTTGAATACGGCGGGCGCGCCATAGCTGTCTTCCTGGTCCCACTGCCCCAGCATCACCAGCGTCGGGACGGTCAGCTTGCGCTTGGCGAGCAGCTTGTCGACCGCCTGTTCCTGCCAATAGGTGTCATAGGCCGGGTGCTCCATCATCTTGCGCACCGACGGCAGACTATCCAGCCCCCAGCGCCGGGCATAGCCGCCGGAGGATACCGCCTCCAGGAACTGGTCGTATTCGTCGCCCGCCCCGCGCGGCACGTCGCCGCCGCCCTTTTCCACCATCTGGCTAAGCGCGAAATCGAAGCCGAAAGTGCGGAAGGCGCCGTTGTGGAACCAGTCGTCGCCGATCCAGCCATCGACCATCGGCGATTGCGGCACGGCCGCCTTCAGCGCCGGGTGCGGATCAATCAGCGCCATCAGCGTGGTGAAACCAAGGTAGGACGAGCCGATCGCCGCGACCCTGCCGTTCGATTCGGGCACATTCTTCACCAGCCAGTCGATCGTGTCATAGGCGTCGGTCGAATGGTCGATCCCGGTCTTGTTGAGCGGGCCGCGCAGAGGCCTCGTCATCACATAGTCGCCTTCCGACTTCTGCATCCCCCGGATGTCCTGGTAGACGCGGATGTAGCCGTCGTTGACGAAC
>JAKPAG010000125.1 GCA_029779535.1 Pseudomonadota bacterium
CCGCCTCGTCGGGGCTGTGCTGATGGAGCAGAACGACGAGTGGCAGCTCCAGCACCGATACATGCAGATCGAAGGCATGGCCGAACTCAACCAACCCATGATCGAGGAGGAAAATCAGCCCCTACACATCACCGCCAAAGCCGCCTGACGATGGCCCACGGCCACAGCCGAAATTACACCACCTTGACGGACGCGACCAGCCTTGGCGACACTTGGGCTTCGCGGTCATCGCACCAGATCGTTAACCACATTGCTTGAAGGCCCACACACCACAAACGCTTATCGCATACTCAAGACCAAAGCTTTCGGGTGCACCATGTTCGCTTCGATTCGGAAAAAACTCAACGAGTTGCGGTGTAACACCAGCGGCAACGCGACCATGCTCATGGCGCTGGGCCTGCCTGCGCTGCTTGGCGGTACAGGCCTTGCGGTTGACACCGCGCAATGGTTCATGTGGAAGCGCGAGTTGCAGTTCGCAGTCGATCAGGCGGCGCTGGCTGGCGCCTGGGCTCGAACGCAGTCGGGCACGAAAGCCAATTACAGCCAGCGTGCCAAGCAGGAATACGACGCCAATCTCTCCACCACGAAGCCGTTCGCCAGCACCCCAACGATCAATCTCGCGAACTACTCGGGTGGCAGCAACAACAGCGTAACCGTCTCCGCCAGAGCGACCAAGCCACTGCCGTTTTCGTCGTTCCTGACGGGTAACGCGACAACGGTATCTGTCTATTCCCAGGCAGCCTATACCGAGGGCAAGACATTCACGAGTTGCCTGATCGCGGTGGATGAAGACGATTCGGGTGCCATCACGATTGGCGGCGCCTCGGTCATGACTGCCGGTTGCGGCATCGCCGCCCTTTCCAATTCGCCATCGTCGATCATCGTCAATGGCAATCCGCAGATCAACGCCGGATGGGTGCTGTCTCGCGGCGGGATCGATGACTGGTTCAATGCGCACACCCAGGACGAGATCCACGAATACATGGAAGGGCTGAAGGATCCGTTTTCGAGTCTCTCACCGCCCAATCCCGTCGAAAGCCAGACGGCGCGAACCTATACCTGCGTCAAGGGTAACAAGACCACTCGCGCATGGGTCGGCACCGAGGCAACCACGACCTACACCTATTGGAAGGGCGCGGATTACAACACCGCGACGCAGACCAACTACAACAAGCAGAAGAACCCGACAACCAAGACCGTCAGTTCAGTCTACACCATCGTCCAGAATGAGACTGTTGATGGCGTTACTACCACGACAACGATTGTCTGGACGGCAGTGAATGGCAGTTCGAACAACACGATCTGGGAGAAGGCGACCACTGTCACCAAGACCACCCAGAGCGGGACGACAGTAACGGTCACGCCGGATCTGGCCACCACCCTGCCCGGCACCTACACCGACATCAAGGTTGGCTGCGCGACCACCTTCGCGACCGGCGTTTACATCATCGACGGCGGCGGTCTTGAGATTGACGGTCAGTACGAGGTGAACGGATCGAGCGTCATGTTCGTCCTGAAGAACGGTGCCTACGTCAAGATCAACGGCGGATCGAAGGTAAACCTGACCGCGATCCAGGCGTCCGACCTGGTGGCGCGCGGGATCAGCCAAGCCGATGCCAACAAGCTGGCCGGCATGCTGATCTTCGAAAGTCGCAATTCCGGCGGGACGAACAAGAACAGGATCAACGGAAATTCGAGCACCGTGCTGAATGGCACGATCTACCTGCCGAAAAGCGGGGTCGAATTTTCGGGCACAGCGGCCGTTACCAGCCAATGCCTGATGATTGCGGCGGCAAACATCACCCTGACCGGCACGGCCAACATGACCACTTTCTGCCCCACCGGAATGCAGGAAGATGATGTTGTCGCAACGGAAATCAGCAAGGTGAAGCTGGTCGTATGATCGGGTTTGCATCCTTTGCCGCCCTGCGCTCGAATGAGGAGGGCGCGATGGCGATTGAAACCGCGATCGTCGCGCCGGTCCTTCTGCTTTTGAGCCTTGGCGGGTTCCAGGTCAGCAGCCTGGTTGCCCGGCAAACCGAATTGCAGTCAGCAATGGCTGAAGCTCAGGCCGTAGCCCTGGCGACCGACCCCGACACTTCGGCCAAGCTGACCACAATCCAGCAGATCGTGATGGCATCGACCAACCTTGAGGCGAGTGCTGTTACGGTCACGAATGCCTATCGCTGCAACAATACTGACAGTTACGTAACATCAACTTCATACTACGCCGTTGGCGACAAGGTTTCCAGCTACGTCAAAATCAACGTCACCGACAGATATAATCCAATCTGGACGCAGTTCGGTATCGGCAAGGCGATCAGCATGGATCAGACCCGCTACATCCAGTTCAAGCAGGCCACCAAATCATGAACCGGATCAAACGACTTCTTGCTGACACCCGCGGTGCGGCGGCAGTTGAATTTGCTTTGATTGGGCCGGTCATGATCGCCATGATGCTGGGCGTGCTGCAATTCGGCATTGGCATGCAAAACTACAACTCTCTGCGCGCCGCGTCAGCAGAAGTTGCGCGCTATGCAGTGGTCAACTACCAGACCAACAACAAGCTGTCAGACAGCCAACTGCAGAATTACATGCGATCGGTGGCTACGCGCGCGCCATACAGCCTGATTGAAACGCGGCTCACCGTGTCGATCCGCGATGCCACAACCCAACGGGTGACCGGGGCAAAGGAAAAGACGATCTCCTTGACCTACACGATTCCGACCGTCCTTTCATTCATCGGCGTCCAGGATATTCCGCTGAGATACAGCCGCCCTGTGTTCCTGCTCAATTCCTAGAAAATTCGGTGCTTTGCTGCGTGCAATTGCGGTGAAGATGTTAACCAACCCGATTTATCAGAGACTTACGCATAGGCGCTAGATTGCCTTGCATGGGAATCCATAGGGTTGGCTTGAACAGATGGACCTGAGGCGCACGACAGGCGTGAAATCAACGGCTTCCGGCCTGCTGACGCGGCTGGCGCGCGATCGTTCGGGCAACACCCTGGCAATGATCGCGGCCGGCATCTTTCCCCTGCTGGCGATGGTTGGCGGCGGGGTCGACATGGGGCGCAGCTACCTCGCCCAGAGCCGCCTGCAGCAGGCCTGCGACAGCGCCGTGCTGGCGGCCCGCAAGAAGCTCGGCTCGACCGTGGTGGTCGATGGGCAGGTCCCCGGCGACGTGGTGACGGTCGGCAACCGGTTCTTCTCGATGAACTTTACCGATGGTTCCTATGGCACCACCGACCGTTCGTTCGAAATGACGCTGGAGGAGGACTTCGCGATTACCGGCACGGCGCATGTTTCCGTACCAACCACGATCATGACCCTATTCGGGTTCGACGATGTCAACATTGATGTCGAATGCGGCGCAAAGCTCAACTTTTCGAACACGGACATCATGTTCGTGCTCGATACCACCGGGTCGATGGCGCAAAAGGCCACCCCGACCGATCCCGACACCAAGATCCAGTCGCTGCGCAACGTGGTGAAGAACTTCCACGCCCAGATCGAAGGCAGCAAGACTCCGGGCACCCGCGTGCGCTATGGCTTCGTGCCCTATTCGACCAACGTCAACGTCGGCTACCTGCTCAAGTCGGACTGGGTGGTCAATCAGTGGAATTACCACGGACGCGTTTCCAAGTCGACCGGCAAACAGTACCCGGTCGACCAATACCAGACGACCTACACGTACATCAGCGGGTCCTGGACCTCGATCCCCAGCTACGAGACCACCGGGGCCTGCCCTGCCTATGCGGTGACCTGGACCTCGCTCGCTTCGGGCACGAACGCAGATGGCAGCACCTATGGCACCACCGAGGTCAATGGCGATGATCCCTGGTGCAACATCAGTTCGGACGGATCGTCCAAGACGGTGTCGGGCAACCGGTTCAACAAATACACCTATTCCTGGGTGACCAAGAAAACCGGGACGGTGATGTACGATGAGTACAAGTGGCAGTACAAACCGGTCACCATCAACCTGGCCTTCCTGAAAGGCGCAACCGGCGGCGACGTGCTGAAGCCGGGCTCGATCGACGTCCCGATGTATGGCTACCCCTCCCCCAGTCCGGCCAACCTGACCGCCTGGTTCAAAGGTTGCATGGAAGAACGCGGCACCTACGAAATCGACGACTACGACAACGTCGACCTGACCAAGGCGCTCGACCTCGACATCGACCTGGTCCCGACCAAGGGCAATCCCAAGACCCAGTGGCGGCCGATGCTGCACGAGATTTCGTTCGAACCTGAAATCTGGTGGAACGGCACCGGCACGTTCAAGGCGTCCGGCGCGCTCAGCAGCAACGACTACCTGATGGCCGGCTGGGCCGGACTGTCGGCCTGCCCGTCGCCCGCGCGCAAGCTGGGCGAAATGGATAAATCGGCCGTTGCCGCCTATGTCGACAGCCTGGTCGCCGAGGGCAGCACCTATCACGACATCGGCATGATCTGGGGCGGCCGCCTGCTCTCGCCGACCGGAATCTTCTCGGGCGAGAATGCGGATTCCGGCGGCAAGACGACCAGTCGGCACCTGATCTTCCTGACTGACGGTGAAACCGCGCCGCTTGACCTGTCCTATGGCACTTACGGGATCGAACCGCTCGACAGCCGCCGGTGGGATCCCAGCAATCCCAAGCTGGGCCTGACCTTGACCGATGTGGTGGAACGGCGCTTCGGCATCGCCTGCAACGAGGTGAAAAAGCGCAACATTACCGTCTGGGTGATCGGCTTCGGGGTTTCGCTCAACCCGGTGATGACCGAATGCGCCGGCCCTGGGCACTATTTCGAGGCGGCAGACTCGGCCGAGCTGAGCGACGTCTTCAACCGGATCGCCGCGCAGCTGGGCGACTTGCGGATCTCGAAATGATTGCCCCCGCACCACGTCACCTGGGGCGCGATGCCGAGGGCGCGACGATCCTCGAGTTCGCGCTGATCACGCCCCCGTTGCTGGTGATGCTGATGGGGCTGTTTGACCTCGCGTACAACCAGTACACCAGCGAAATGCTCAACGGCGCGATCCAGAAGGCGGCGCGCGATTCCACGATCGAAGCTGCATCCGCCTCGCAGGCCAGCATCGACGCACGGGTAACCAAGGCGGTCCAGGCGGTTGCTCCGAACGCCACGATGCAGTTCGACCGCAAGGCCTACAGCGACTTCACCCGCGTTAATCGCAGCGAAGACTATGACGATGTCGACGGCAATGGCGTCTGCGACAAGGGCGAACCGTTCGAGGACGTGAATGGCAACGGCCTGTGGGATACGGATACCGGCACGGCCGGGTTCGGCGGCGCGCGCGATGCCGTGCTCTATACGGTGACCGTCAATTACCGGCGGGCCTTTCCGATCTATGCCCTGATGCCCGGCCAGTCCGAAACCATGACTTTGCGGGCCACCACGGTCCTGCGCAACCAGCCCTACGGGGCCGCACGCGGGACCAATCCCCCGGTAACGGGAAACTGCGCATGAACCTGACCGCCCTGCTTCGCCGCCTCCGCCGCGCCAGGTCTGGCGTAGCCATGACCGAATTCGCGCTGGGCGCGCCAATCCTGCTGACTGCCGGGCTATGGGGCGCGGAAATGGCGAACTATGCCCTGATCAACATGAAGGTCAGCCAGCTTGCCGAACACATCGCGGACAACGGCTCGCGGATTGGCGATGCCGGCACACTACAGAACCGCAAGATCTACGAATCCGACATCAACGACATCATGTACGGCGCGCAGATGCAGGCCGGCGGGGGAATGGACCTGTTCGAGAACGGACGGGTGTTCGTTTCCAGCGTTGAAGTAGATGCGGACGGCAATCAGTATATCCACTGGCAGCGCTGCCGCGGGGCCAAGAACGTCCCGTCAGGCTATGGCGTGGCCGGCAGCAAGCTGGGCACGGTCGGCATCGGTCCGGCCGGGCAGGAAGTGTCCGCCCAGCCCGACGATGCGGTGATCTTCGTCGAGATCAACTACACCTATCAGCCGCTGGTCTCGGAAAAATTCCTGGGTGACCGGACCATCCAGGCCATCGCCTCGTTCACCGTCCGCGATGACCGTGACCTGACGCAGATCTACCAGCGCGACAGCGGCGATCCCGACGACATCCAGACCTGCTCGGAATTCCGCGGCAAGATGGGTATCGCGACCGACGGCAGCTTCACGTCATAAGCCCGCCGCGAGGCCGCCGCTGCCAGCGGAGGCCCCCGGCCGGCCGGTTCAGTGATAACAGACCTTGCGCACCGCAGCAGCGATCCGGCCGGCGTCGATCAGCGCGGCCTTTTCCAGGTTCGCGGCATAGGGCAGCGGCACGTCTTCGTCGCAGACGCGCAGCACCGGCGCGTCGAGGTGATCGAAGCCATCCTCCATGCAGATCGCCATGATTTCGGACGCGATCGAGCACTGCGGCCACCCTTCCTCGGCCACGACCAGGCGATTGGTCTTGGCCAGCGAGGTCAGCACCGCCTCGCGGTCAAGCGGGCGCAGCGTGCGCAGGTCGAGCACTTCGGCATCGATCCCCTCGCCCGCCAGGACTTCCGCCGCTTCGAGCGCCAGGCCAACGCCGATCGAATAGGACACGATCGTCACGTCGCGCCCCTCGCGCATGATTCGCGCCTTGCCGATTGGCAGGACATGATCGTCCAGTTCCGGCAATTCGAAGCTGCGGCCATAGATCAGCTCGTTTTCGAGGAAGACCACCGGGTCCTCGCTGCGGATCGCGGCCTTCAGCAGGCCCTTGGCATCCGAAGCGTCATAGGGCGCGATCACCACCAGACCGGGGACGTTGGCGTACCACGGGCCATAGTTCTGGCTATGCTGCGCGCCGACGCGGCTGGCCGCGCCGTTGGGGCCACGGAACACCACCGGGCAGCGCATCTGACCGCCCGACATGTAATTGGTCTTGGCGGCGGAATTGATGATGTGGTCAATCGCCTGCATGGCAAAGTTAAAGGTCATGAATTCCACGACCGGACGCAGCCCGCCCATCGCCGCACCGGTGCCGATCCCGGCAAAACCGTATTCGGTGATCGGGGTGTCGATAACGCGCTTCGGCCCGAACTCGTCGAGCAGGCCCTGGGTGACCTTGTAGGCGCCCTGGTACTGGGCCACTTCCTCGCCCATCACGAACACGCGCGGATCGCGGCGCATTTCCTCGGCCATCGCATCGCGTAGCGCTTCGCGCACGGTCGAGGTCTTCATGTTGGTGCCGGCGGGCACTTCGGGATCTGCCTTGCGCGGGCTTGCCGCCGGACGCTCGGCCGCAACAGATGGCGCTGCCTCGGCAACCGGAGCTGGCGCAGCGGCCGGAGCCGGAGCCGCCGCTTCACCCTCACCGCCGATTGTCGCGATGACAGTGCCGACCTTGACCCCCTCGGTTCCTTCCGGAACGAGGATCGCGCCGATCACGCCTTCATCGACGGCTTCGAATTCCATCGTCGCCTTGTCGGTCTCGATCTCGGCGAGGATGTCGCCGCTCTTTACCTCGTCGCCGACCTTGACCAGCCACTTGGCAAGCGTGCCCTCTTCCATGGTCGGCGAGAGCGCGGGCATCTTGAGTTCGATTCCCATCAGTAGCTCTCCACCAGGACGTCGGTGTAGAGATCGTGCATTTCCGGCTCCGGTGAATTTTCGGCAAAATCGGCGCTTTCGGCGACCTGCGCGCGGATGCGCTTGTCGATCTCCTTGAGCTTGTCCTCGGCCACGCCGCGCGCGGCCAGTTCGGCCTTGGCGGCGTCGATCGGGTCGTGCTTCTCGCGCATTTCCTGCACTTCCTCGCGGGTGCGATACTTGGCCGGGTCGGACATCGAATGGCCGCGATAGCGATAGGTCTGCAGTTCCATCAGCACCGGGCCATTGCCAGCGCGGACATAGTCCAGCGCGACATTGGCGGCCGCGCGCACTTCCAGCACGTCCATGCCGTTGACGCTCATCCCCGGAATGCGGAACGCGGTGCCGCGGCGATAGAAATGGGTTTCGGCACTGCCGCGGGTCACTGCGGTGCCCATCGCATAGCCGTTGTTTTCCACCACGAAGACCACCGGCAGCTGCCACAGCGCGGCCATGTTGAAGGCTTCGTAGACCTGGCCCTGGTTGGCCGCGCCATCGCCGAAATAGGCCATGCAGACGCCGCCGTCCTCGTTGTACTTGTGGGCAAAGGCCAGCCCGGCTCCCAGCGGCACCTGCGCGCCGACGATGCCGTGGCCGCCGTAGAATTTATGCTCGGTGCTGAACATGTGCATCGAACCGCCCTTGCCGCGCGAAATGCCTGCGTCGCGTCCGGTCAGTTCGGCCATGATCACCTTGGGATCGATCCCATAGGCCAGCATGTGGCCATGATCGCGGTAGCCGGTGATGACGCTGTCCTTGCCCGGTGCCAGCGCCGATTGCAGGCCCACCGCAACGGCTTCCTGGCCGATGTACAGGTGGCAGAAGCCCCCGATCAGCCCCAGTCCGTACAGCTGCCCCGCCTTTTCCTCGAAGCGGCGGATCAGCACCATCTGTTCATAGAAGTGGAGCAGTTCCTCATCGCTCGCAGCATAGCGCCTGTCGGCCTCGAAGGCGTCTTGCAGACTGCGAAGCGCGAAGTTTTCGTCGCCGGCGGCGGCCTTGGCAGGCGCCTTGCGGCTCGAAGCGGACTTGGCCAATTGCATCTCCCTGGGGACTGGATTGCTCTTTGCGGCCTATACGGCCAAGGCGCCGTAAGGGAAACAGTCCCATACGTATTTTGTGATCGAATTGGCGAACAATTGTTGCCGCTCAATTGCCGAGCAGCATCACCATCTCGTCAGGGTGGACCACGTTCAGATCCTTGCGCAGCAATTCGCCGGCAATATCGGGATCGACCCCGCGCGGATCGAGCAGCGCGACGCGGTTCTTCAGGTCGTCACGTTCAAGCGCGAGCTGCTGAAGTTCCTTCTGGCGCTGTTCGAGCAGGCGATTGTTTTCACTCCACGCCAACAGGCCGCTCGGCCCGAACACGGCCATGCCCGCCATCAGCAACAAGGCCGACAGGGCAAACGCCTGGGTGATGCGTTCACGCTGGATTCGTGGTTCTGGTTTGCCGCCCCGCATGTCACCTTAGAATCACAAGTGAATCCGCCAGGCAAGCACTATTTGGTAACCACGTTGCAGATTTGTGGCGGCGGGTTCACGCATGGCGCTGGCCGGGGCGCCAAAGCAATTGAATTGTCGGCAAAATGGTGCGCCCGACGGGATTCGAACCCATGGCCCCCAGATTAGGAATCTGGTGCTCTATCCTGCTGAGCTACGGGCGCCCAATTGCGCCTCTACGGCGCGGGGGGCGCAGTGGCAAGTCGGGGCGATTCAGTTGAGCTCGTCCGGCGGAGCGACCGGGAACGGCAGGGGCAGTACTGGCACCCCTTCCTCAAGCAGTTCCCTGGCCTCCTGCAGGGTAGCCTGGCCGTGGACCGCTTCGTGCTCGCGCTCGCCGTAATGCATTTCGCGGCTGACATCGGCAAAGCGTTCACCGACCCAGCGCGACTGCTTGAGCGCCTCGGCCTGGACCTGCGCAAGCTTGCCCAGCATTTCCACCGCTTCGGGCGGCAGCTTGCCCGCCGCCATCGGCCTGGCGGGCTCTGCCCGCTGGTTGCCCTTGCGCGGCACGGCGGGCGCCATCGGCGCCTTGATCACCTGCGCGCTGCCGCATTGCGGGCAGCACACCAACCCGCGCTGCTGCTGCCCGGAAAAATCCTCGGAACTGGCGAACCAGCCTTCGAACCGATGCCCCAAAGGCTCGCACTGCAAGTCGAATACGATCATGGCAGGCGCTATCTGGGGATTTCCCGCCTGTTGGCAAGACTGGGCAGCTGCGCCCGTACTTCGGCGATGCGTGCCGGGTCCAGTTCGGCAAAGCCCAGCCCGGCCTGCTCCCCGCCCAGGTCCAGAAGCACCTCGCCCCACGGATCGATCACCAGGCTGTGGCCATAGGTTTCGCGCCCGTCCTGATGCTTGCCGACCTGCGCGGCGCAAACGACATAGGCGCTCGCCTCGATCGCGCGGGCGCGTTGCAGGACGTGCCAGTGCGCCGCGCCGGTTGGCACGGTGAAGGCGGCGGGGATCGAGATCACATCGCACCTGGCCCGCCCCAGCGCCTCGAACAGCGCGGGAAACCGCAGGTCATAGCAGATCGCCAGGCCCAGGCGCCCGGCCGGGGTTTCTACCGTCACCAGTTCCTCCCCGGGGGCATAGGCATTGGATTCGCGCCAGCTTTCGCCAGTCGCCAGGTCCACGTCGAACATGTGGATCTTGTCATACCGCGCGGCGATTTCGCCGCTTGAATCGACCACGAGGCAGCGATTGGCCCAGCGCCCATCATCACGCAGCACCGGAATACTGCCCAGCACCACCCAGATGCCTGCGCGCGCGGCGGCATCGCGCACTTGCGCCAGCACCACGTTCTGCGCCTCGGGCACCACGTGGGTGCTGGCCCGCGCCCGGTCGCGGTCAACCAGACCGGCCATTTCGGGCGTGAACAGCATCTGTGCCCCGCCCATCGCCGCGCCGCCCACTGCCCCGACGATCGCCTGGGCATTGTCTTCAGGGTCGATCCCTGAAGTCATCTGGAACAGGGCAATCCGGGCCATGTCAGCGCCCGAGCAGCGGATCGAGCTTGCCGGCCGCATCCAGCGCGTGAAGATCGTCGCAGCCGCCCACGGCCTGGTCGTCGATCAGGATCTGCGGCACGGTCATCGCGCCGGGCACGCGCTCCTGCATTTCAGCCTTCTTCGGACCGCCCAGGGTGATGTCATATTCATCATACTTCACCCCCTTGGCGTCGAGCAGGGCCTTGGCCCGCACGCAATAGGGGCAGCCCCACTTGGTATAGATTTCGACCTTCGGCGCGCTCATGCAAATTCCTTTCCGGCAGGTCCCCACCCCCTTGAAACGATGCCGGGCTACCATATCTCTGCCGTGGTGTCATGGTCCCGAGCGGGCATGGCACCACAGCGGGAACGCCGACTGCGGGTTCCCGAAAGACGTCAATTTCGCTCAAGTACGAGGATTTTGCCATGAACCGTTTCGATTTTACCCCCTATCGCCGCACCATGGTTGGCTTTGACCGGTTGTTTGACCTGCTGGAGAACCACAACCGCCTGAACAGCGGCGACAATTACCCCCCCTTCAACATCGAGCGCCGCGGCGAGGATGCCTATCGCATCACTCTGGCGGTGGCCGGGTTCAAGCCCGCCGATATCGAGATTACGGCCCAGCAGAACCTGCTGGTGGTCCAGGGCAAGAAGGGCGATGAATCGCCGGCAGGCCAGTACCTGCATGTCGGCATCGCCCAGCGCGGGTTCGAACGCCGCTTCGAGTTGGCCGACTATGTCCGGGTCGATAACGCCAACCTCGAAGACGGGCTGCTCAGCATCGACCTGGTGCGTGAAGTGCCCGAGGCCATGAAGCCCAAGAAGATCCCGGTCGGCACGCAGAAGTCGCTGACCGTGGTGGCATCCGACAAGGACGCCAGCGAAGCGGCCTGACGCCGTTCATCCAGGTCTTGAGATAATTCGGGGGTGAGGCCCAAAGGCCCCACCCCCACGGTGTTTGCACACCGCCTCGTCGGCGGATTGATCGTTCGGGTCGCAGAAGACGATCAGCGCTCGACAAGCACGTTGGACTGCATCACTGCCGTCCGAAATTCCAGTCCCGATTGTCATAGCAATCAGGAAGCAACCCGCAACGGGTTCGGTTACGATCAGGTAACCAAAGACTGCGTCCATCCCTTCCTGGCCAGCCAAGGCAAAACCCACGTCGAAGCAGGGGCTCCCATCGCTGCAACAATCGCCATTTCGACCCGGACGTTCGCCTTGATGCGAATCGCTTTCAGTAACGCGTCGCTATTGGATTGCAGGCCCCGATGGCAAGCCAATCTTGCTGAAAATGCCAAGATTCCGCCGTAAACGGCCCCTTCCGGCAATCCGCCCCAATCCGCAAACGTTTACACCAGGCGCGATTGCTGCACCGCCGCGGCAATGAAGCCGGAGAACAGCGGGTGCGGTTCGAACGGACGGCTTTTCAGTTCGGGATGGAACTGCACCCCGACGAACCACGGATGGTCCGGACGTTCGACGATTTCGGGCAGCAGGCCATCGGGCGACATGCCGGAAAAGACCAGCCCGCCAGCTTCGAGCCGGTCGCGGTAAGCGCCGTTGACCTCGTAGCGATGGCGATGCCGTTCGCTGATCGTGGTCGCCCCGCCATAGATCGCCGAAACGTGGCTGTTGGCAGACAGCCTGGCTTCAAAGGCGCCAAGCCGCATGGTGCCGCCAAGGTCGGTATCCGCCCCGCGCTTCTGCAGGCCCTCGGGGCTCATCCATTCGGTGATGATGCCGACCACCGGCTCGCTCGTCGCGCCGAATTCGGTCGAGCTGGCCGCGGCGATCCCGGCGGTGTTGCGCGCGCCTTCGATGCAGGCCATCTGCATGCCCAGGCAAATGCCCAGGAACGGCACCTTGCGTTCCCGCGCAAAGCGCACGCTGGCGATCTTGCCTTCGGTCCCGCGCACACCAAAGCCGCCGGGCACCAGGATGCCGTGCAGCGGCTCGAGACGGCTGACGATCTCGCTGTCGTCTTCCTCGAACAGTTCGGCATCGATCCACCGGATGTTGACCTTGACCCGGTTGGCCATGCCGCCGTGGACCAGGGCTTCGTTCAGGCTCTTGTAGGCGTCGGGCAGGCCGACATACTTGCCGACCACGCCAATGTTAACTTCGCCTTCCGGGTGCTGGTAGCGATCGACGATGTCGGCCCAGCGGGTCAGGTCCGGCTTGGGCGCGGACAGGCCGAAGTGGTGCAGCACTTCGTCGTCCAGCCCTTCGGTATGGTACTGCAGCGGCACGGCATAGATGCTGCTCGCATCCAGCGCCGGGATCACCGCTTCGCGCCGCACGTTGCAGAACAGCGCGATCTTGGCGCGCTCGTTCGCGGGCAGCGGGTGTTCGCAGCGGCACAGCAGGATGTCCGGCTGGATCCCCAGGCTGGTCAGTTCCCGCACGGAGTGCTGGGTCGGCTTGGTCTTGAGCTCGCCCGCCGCCGAGACATACGGCACCAGCGTGACGTGGACCGAGCAGCTGCGTTCGCGCCCCAGCTCGTTGCGCAGCTGGCGCAGCGCTTCGATGAACGGCAGGCCTTCGATATCGCCAACCGTGCCGCCGATTTCGCACAGCACGAAATCGAGATCCTCGGTGTCGGCCTTGGCGAATTCCTTGATCGCGTCGGTGACGTGGGGGATGACCTGAACCGTCGCGCCCAGGTAATCGCCGCGGCGTTCCTTCGCGATGATGTCGCGGTAGATCCGGCCGGAAGTGATGTTGTCCGCCTGCCGCGCCGACACGCCGGTAAAGCGTTCGTAATGGCCCAGGTCGAGGTCGGTTTCGGCCCCGTCGTCGGTAACATAGACTTCACCATGCTGATACGGGCTCATCGTGCCCGGATCGACGTTGAGATAGGGATCGAACTTGCGAATCCGGACCTTGTAGCCGCGCGCTTGCAGCAGCGCTGCAAGGCTTGCCGCCATGAGACCTTTGCCGAGCGAGGAGACCACGCCGCCGGTGATGAAAATGAACCGCGCCATGGGAGTCGCGCCTTAATCGGTTAAACGGGATTCAGGCAAGCGCCGCCTGCCGCAATCCACAGTTGGAACGTGCTGCAATGCGCCGCGACCGCGCGGAGCCAGGGCGGCCCCACGCGGCAAACGCGGCAATTGCGCTGCTTATTGCTTGGTCGCGCCGCCCAGCGGATCAACCGGCGCGGTGGGCGCCGCGGCCGGCGCTTCAGCCGGGACCGCCGGCGCCGAGGCCGGAGCCTGGGTGCGCTGCAGGCTGGTGTCGATCGAGCGGCCCGAGGTGGTCCGCACCGCCAACACCGCCAAGACGATGCTGAGCACGACGAACACCGTGGCCAGGATCGCGGTCGAGCGGGAGAGGAAATCGGCCGCGCCGCGCGCCGACATCAGCCCGGTGGGGCTGCCACCAACGCCCAGGCCGCCGCCTTCCGACTTCTGCATCAGGATGACGGTCACCAGCAGGGCGGCGACAATCGCCTGGACGACAGTGATGAAAATGAACAGCGACATGGCCTATCCGCATGAAACGACAATTGCCGCGCATCTAGGCGCGGTTGGCGGCAAGCGCAAGGTTTGCCGCCCGAAACCCCGCGATCAATCGACCGCCGGGCCTGCCGCCGCGACGATCTGGAGGAAGCTGTCCGCCGTCAGGCTGGCGCCGCCGACCAGCGCGCCCCCGACATCGGGCACGCCCAGCAGTTCCACCGCGTTGCCCGCGTTGACCGAACCGCCGTAAAGGATCCGCACCGCCGCGCCCGCATCGCCATAGATCTCGACCAGCTTGGCGCGGATCGCGGCATGCATCGCCGCGACATCCTCGACCGAAGGGACCCGCCCCGTGCCGATCGCCCAGACCGGCTCGTAAGCCACGGTAACCCGCGCCGCATCGCCCTCGCCGCGCGGGAGCGAGCCGGCGAGCTGGCCGGTGACGACCGCTTCGGCCTGGCCGGCATCGCGCTCACCCTCGGTTTCGCCGACGCAGACGATCACGTCCAGCCCGGCTGCCAGGGCCGCATCGGCCTTGTCCTTGACCACGGCATCGGTTTCGCCGTGCATCGCGCGGCGTTCGCTGTGGCCCAGGATGGTAAAGGTCGCCCCCGCGTCCTTCAGCATCGGCGCCGAAATCTCGCCAGTGAAAGCCCCGCTGGGCTTGGCGTGGCAATCCTGCCCGCCCACGAACAGCGCCTGGGCGGCTTCGGACATGGCGTGAACCAGCGTGAACGGCGGCGCGATGCCCACGCGCACGCCGGGGTGGCGCTGGGCCCCGCGGTCAATCGCCCGGGCCTCGGTCATGGCGGCGCGCAGGCCGTTCATTTTCCAGTTTCCGACGATGTAGGGTCGGTGCGGCATGTTTTCCCCTGTCTGCTTTGGCTGAATGCGGACATCGCGTCCGTCGAATCCCGATTGCGCCTAGGGCACGGCGGCACGGGTTGTCAAAGCCCGGCATCAACCTTTGCGACAAGCCGTGGGAAGGCGCAGCAGCGCCATTGCGGGATGCGGAATTGCCGCCTAAAGCCGCGCGATGCGCCCGCAATCCGCGGGCAATCCTGTTTGGCGAAGGTGCAATGCTGCAGTTTTTCCGCAATTTCTTTCAGTCCAAGTTGGGCGTGATCGTGACGCTCAGCTTCGTCGGCCTGATGGCGCTGGCCTTTGCCGGGGGCGACATCGCCTCGAGCGGGGCGTTCGGCGGCGTGGCCGGGGGTGACCGGGTGGCCAAGGTCGGCAGCGACCGGGTCAGCACGTCTGAACTGGAGCGCGCGGCGACCCGCATGGTCGAGCAACTGCGCCAGGAAGATCCCAAGCTGACGATGAAGGACTTCCTCTCGCGCGGCGGGCTCGACCGGGTGCTGGGCCAGCTGGTCGACCTGGCGGCGCTGCGCAATTTCGGGGAAAACCACGGCATCTTCATCGGCGACCGGCTGATTGACAGCGAAATCGCCAAGATTCCTGACGTGAAGGGCCTCGACGGGAAGTTCAATGACCAGGCCTATCGCGGCTTCCTGGGCCAGCGCGGGCTGAGCGATGCGCAGTTCCGCGATCAGATCGCCGCTTCGCTGATGGCGCGCCAGCTGCTGACCAGCGCCGAACTGGGCGTGGCGGTGCCGACCGGCCTCAGCCAGCGCTATGCCGGGATCGTGCTGGAACGGCGCAGCGGGCAGATCGCCCTGCTGCCGTCCACCGCGTTCGCGCCCAAGGCTCCACCGAGCGACACCGATCTCGCCGCGTGGTACAAGGCCAATCAGGCCAGCTATGAACGCCCCGAACGCCGCGTGATCCGCTATGCCACCTTCACCGATGCGGTGATCAAGGGCCTGGCCGCGCCGACCGAGGCCGAAATCGCCGCGCGCTACAATGCCAACAAGGCGCAGTACGCCGCCAGCGAGACCCGTAAGTTCAGCCAGCTGATCCTGCCGACCGAAGCCGCTGCCAAGGTGGTGGCCGCCGAAGTGGCCGGGGGCAAGACCCTGGAAGCATCTGCCGGCGCGAAGGGCTTGAGCGTTGCGACGCTTGACCAGCAGAGCCGCGAGCAGCTTTCCGGGCTGACCTCGGCGGCGATTACCGATGCGGCGTTCAAGGCCGGCAAGGGTGCGCTGGTCGGTCCGCTTAAGGCGCCGCTCGGCTGGGTGGTGCTGCGTGTCGATGCGATTGAAGGCAAGGCCGGCAAGACGCTGGACCAGGCCCGCGCTGAAATCGTCACCGCACTGACCACCGAAAAGCGCCGCGCCGCCCTGACCGACTATTCGGCGCGGATCGAGGAAGAATTCGACAATGGCGCCACCCTGGCCGACATCGCCAAGGAACTGGGCCTGACCCTGACTGAAACCGAGCCCCTGACCGCCGATGGGCAGGTGTTCGGCAAGCCGGGCGAAACAGCCCCGCCGGTCCTCGCCCGCGTGGTCCAGACCGCCTTCACCATGGAAAACGAAGGGCAGCCGCAGCTGGCCGAAGTGGAAGCGGGCAAGACCTTCGTGGTGTTCGACGCCGGCCAGATCATGGCCCCCGCCGCACCCTCACTGGCCGAGATCAAGGCCCAGGTGCAGACCGACTACATGCTGGCCAAGGGGGCCGAAGGCGCGCGCGAGGCGGCGAAAAAGATCGAGGCTGCGCTCAAGAAGGGGACTGACATGCAGGCCGCTGTGGCCGCGCTGGGTCTGACCCTGCCCCCGGTCGAAAAGATCGACCTGCCACGCCAACAGGTCCAGGCGATGGGCGAAAAGGCCCCGCCGCCGGTGGCGCTGATGTTTGCCGTGCCCAAGGGCGCGGTCAAGCTGATGGCCGCGCCGCAGCGCAAGGGCTGGTACGTGGTCAAGGTAACCGATGTGATCCCCGGCCAGATCGCCCCCAACGACCCCCGCATTGCCGAGGTCAAGGGCTCGTTCGTCGGCATCCTCGGCCAGGAATACTACCAGCAGCTGATCGCGGCGATGCGCAAGGACGTGGGCGTGAAGCGCAACGACAAGGCGATCAAGGCGGTCGAAACGCGCCTGCGCGGCGGCAACTGATCCGATGATCGGCGCAGGAATCGAAAACGCCGATGCGGCACGCGCGGCCCTGACCCAGGGCCACCCGGGCATTGTCTGGCGGCGGCTGATCGCCGATACGGAAACCCCGGTCGGCGCGGCGCTGAAGCTGATCGAGCCGGGTCGCGGCGACTTCCTGCTCGAATCGGTCGAGGGCGGCGAGGTGCGCGGGCGCTACAGCCTGCTTGGCCTCGATCCCGACCTGGTGTTCCGCGCCACTGGTCCGGCGGCCGAGATCAACCGCGCCTGGCGGCACGACAAGGACGCGTTCGCCCCCCTGCCCGGCGGCAGCCTGGCAGAACTGCGGGCGCTGGTCGAAACCTGCAAGATCGACGTCCCCGCTGCCCTGCCCCCGGTGCTTGCCTGCCTGGTCGGCTACTTCGGCTACGAAACCTATGGCCTGGTCGAAAAGCTGCCCCGCCCGCCGCAAAGCGGGCTGGAACTGCCCGACATGCTGTTCGTCCGTCCGACGCTGATCCTTGTGTTCGACCGGCTGAGCGACGAGCTGTACTGCGTCGCGCCGCTGTGGCCGGGCGAAGGCGGTGCCGACCAGGCGCTGGCCGCTGCCGGTGACCGGATCGACGCCGCGCTGCGCCGCCTTGCCGCACCGGCAAGCGAGCCCGCGCTGGATGCCAGTCTGCCCGAGCCGGTGCTGACACCGACCCTGCCAGTCGGCGCCTATGGCCAGATGGTCGGCAAGGCGAAGGAATATATCGAGGCGGGCGACATCTTCCAGGTAGTGCTGGCCCAGCGCTTTACCTGCCCGTTCCCGCTGCCACCGCTAGCGCTGTACCGGGCGCTGCGCCGGGTGAACCCCTCGCCGTTCCTCTATTTCCTCGATTTCCCGGGTTTTGCCCTGACCGGGTCCAGCCCTGAAATCCTGGTCCGGGTGCGCGACGGGGAAGTGACCATCCGTCCGATCGCCGGCACCCGCCCGCGCGGAAAGACCGCCGACGAGGACCGCGCCAACGAGATCAGCCTGCTGGCCGATCCCAAGGAACGCGCCGAACACCTGATGCTGCTCGACCTTGGCCGCAACGATGTGGGCCGGGTGGCGCAGGCCGGCACTGTCAAGGTCACCGAAAGCTATACGATCGAGCGCTACAGCCACGTGATGCACATCGTGTCGAACGTGGTCGGCCAGCTGGACGCGGCGCATCACGACGCGATCGACGCGGTCTTTGCGGGGTTCCCCGCCGGCACCGTCAGCGGCGCACCCAAGGTCCGCGCCTGCGAGATCATTGCCGAGCTGGAACCCGAAACGCGCGGCGCCTATGCCGGCGGGGTCGGCTATTTCGCACCGGACGGCAACCTCGACAGCTGCATCGTGCTGCGCACCGGGGTGGTCAAGGACGGCATGTTGCATGTCCAGGCCGGAGCGGGCATCGTCGCCGACAGCGACCCGGCTTATGAACAGCGCGAATGCGAGGCCAAGGCCGGAGCGCTGATCGCGGCGGCGCGCGAAGCGGTCCGCGTGGCCGGACTGGCCGGGTTCGGACAATAGGGAGAAGCTCGATGGCAGACAGGCAACTCGCGCTGGTAACGGGATGTTAGACCGGCGTGGGGCTGCACACTGCCGTGCGGCTGGCCGAAGCGGGCTGGCAGGTCGTCGCCACGATGCGCGACACCGGCAAGAGCGCGGCCCTGCTTGAGGAAGCCGCGAAGGCCGGCGTTTCGGTTGAGGTCTTACCGCTCGACGTGACCGAGCAGGCCTCGATCGACGCGGCGGTGACCGATGTCCTGTCGCGGCACGGGCGGATCGACCTGCTGGTCAACAATGCCGGCGCCGGGTTCCTGGGCAGTGTCGAGAATACCGGCGATGCCGACCTGCGCTGGACGATGGAAGTGAACTTCTTCGGTGTGTGGAACATGACCCGCGCCGTGATCCCGCACATGCGCAAACGTGGCAGCGGCCGGATCATCAGCGTCACCAGCGTAGGCGGCCTGCTCGGCCAGCCCTTCAACGAAGCCTATTGCGCCGCCAAGTTCGCGGTCGAAGGCATGATGGAAGGATTTGCCCCGCTCGCCCGGCAGATGGGGATCAAGGTCAGCCTGGTCGAACCCGGCCCGATCAACACCGAATTCGTCGCCACCGTGCGCAGCAGTTCCGCCGAGGCAATCGCCGGGATGGGCGAACCCTATGCAGCGATGGTGGCCAATTACATGGGCGCGACCGGCAATGTCTTTGCCAAATACGGCCAAAGCGGCGACGACATTGCCCAGATCATCGCGGACCTCGCCGGGCAGGACAAGCCGCCGTTCCGCACCATCACGTCGGATTTCGCCAAGGCGATGGTCAAACCCAAGGTGGTCGACGAAACCGGCAACAACGTGGTCGACCTGTTCGCCGCCCGCCTATCCCCCCAGGCCTGAAGGAAGGAAACAATGCGCAACCTGCTGCTTGCCCCGCTGCTCGCCCTGTCCGCCCTGCTCTCCGTCCCGGCCCATGCCGAAGACTGGTCGAAGCAGGCCAGCGAACGCGACGTGATCCTGCGCGATTTCCGCTTTGGCACGGGCGAGACGATGGACATCTCGATCCACGTCACCACGCTGGGCACGCCCCACCGCAACGCAAAGGGCGAAATCGACAATGCGGTGATGGTGCTGCACGGCACCGGCGGCAGCGGCAAGCAGTTCTACCGCCCGCAATTTGCGGACGAGTTGTATGCAGCGGGCCAGCCCTTCGACCTGTCCAGGACCTATGTCATCCTGCCTGACAACATCGGGCACGGCCAGTCGAGCAAGCCAAGCGACGGCATGCGGATGAAGTTCCCGCGTTATGACTATGACGACATGGTCACCGCGCAGTACCGGATGCTGACCGAAGGACTGGGCGTGAAGCGGCTCAAGCTGATCCTGGGCACCTCGATGGGCTGCATGCACGCGTTCGTCTGGGGCACCACTCGCCCCGGCTTTGCCGAACGGCTGGCCCCCTTCGCCTGCAATGCGAACGCGATTGCCGGGCGCAACCGGATCTGGCGCAAGATGTCGATCGACGCGATCGAGGCCGATCCGGCCTGGAATGGCGGCAACTATACCAGCCAGCCTGAACAGGGGCTGCGCACCGCGCGCTATCTATCGATGATTGCCGGGGCCAACCCGGTGGCGCTGCAGGTGCAGTATTCTACGCGCGACAAGGCCGAAGCGTTCCTCGCGGAGAGCTACGCCGCGCGCGCCGCCAACGATCTTGATGCCAACGACCAGATCTACCAGCTCGATTCTTCGCGCAATTACAATCCCGAACCGCTGCTGGAAAAGATCACCGTGCCGGTGCTGTGGATCAATTCGGGCGACGATTTCATCAATCCGCCGGAACTTGGCCTGGCCCAGCAGATGGTCAAGCGCATGCCCAAGGCGCGCTTCATCCTGATCCCCGCCAGTCCCGAAACCAAGGGGCACGGCACCCACACCTGGGCCAAGTTCTGGAAGCGCGATCTGGCAAAACTGCTGGCGAAATGACCCTGCTGGGCCTAGAGGCGGCGCCATGATCCTTGTCATCGACAATTACGACAGCTTCACCTGGAACCTCGTCCATTACCTGATGGAACTGGGCGCCGAAGTGGAAGTGGTGCGCAACGATGCCATGACCGCCGCCCAGGCGCTGGCCACCGGGGCGCAAGGCTTCCTGCTCTCGCCCGGCCCCTGCACGCCGAACGAGGCCGGGATCAGCCTGGACCTGGTCGGGGCCTGCGCGGATGCGGCCAAGCCATTGCTGGGCGTGTGCCTTGGCCACCAGTCGATCGGACAGTATTTCGGCGGCAAGGTGGTGCGCGGCGGGCTGATGCATGGCAAGGTCTCGCCCGTCAGTCATGATGGCACCGGGCTGTTCAAGGGCCTGCCCAGCCCGTTCATCGCGACGCGCTATCACTCGCTGATCGTGACCGAGATTCCCGATTGCCTGGTGGTCAACGCCACCAGCGATGACGAACACGTCATGGGCTTCCGCCACACGCACCTGCCGATCCACGGGGTGCAGTTCCACCCGGAAAGCATCGCCACCGAACACGGCCACGCCATGCTGGCCAACTTCCTGGCCGTCTGCGGGATCAAGGCCCGCGAACTGGCGTGACCCTGGACGAAGCCGAAGCGTTGTTCGGCCGGATGCTGGATGGCGAACTGGCCGACGATGCCATCGCCGCCACGCTGGTCGAACTGGCCGAGCGCGGTGAAACCGCAGCCGAAGTGGCCGGCGCTGTGCGCGCGATGCGCGCGCGGATGAAGCCGGTGGCCGCCCCGCCCGGCGCCATCGACGTTTGCGGCACGGGCGGCGACGGGCAGCACAGCCTGAACGTCTCCACCGCCGTCGCGCTGGTGGTCGCCGCCTGCGACGTGCCGGTGGCCAAGCACGGCAACCGCGCCGCCAGCAGCAAGGCGGGCGGCGCCGATACACTTGAAGCGCTGGGCCTCAATCTGGCTCGCGCCACTGGACTGGCAGAGGCGACGCTGGCCGATCTCGGCATCGCCTTTCTGTTCGCGCAGGCACACCACCCCGCGCTGGCTCGGATCGCACCGATCCGCAAGGCGCTGGGCCGCCGCACGATCTTCAACCTGCTGGGGCCGCTGGCCAATCCGGCCGGCGTCACCCGGCAACTGGTCGGCGTCTCGCACCCCAGCCTGATCGCCTTGTACCGCGACGCAATGGATCTGCTCGGCACCGAAGCCGCGCTGATCGTCTCGGGTGAGGAGGGGCTGGACGAATTGTCGATCGCCGGGACGAGCTATGTCGCCTCGATCGGCCTGCCCGGGTTCCTGACCGAAATTCGCCCCGAAGATGCCGGGCTGCCCTCGCACCCGCTCGAAGAACTGCGCGGCGGCGATGCCGCGTTCAACGCCGACGCCCTGCGCCGCCTGCTGCTGGGTGAGCGCGGCGCCTACCGCGATGCCGTGCTGCTCAACAGCGCCGCGGCTCTGCTGGTTGCGGGCCAGGTCGATGACTGGCTCGAAGGGGTGGAGGAAGCCGCCGAAGCGCTCGACAAGGGGCTGGCCAAGGCGCTGCTGGACTGCTGGATCGAGACTGTGAAATGACCGATAAACTTGCTGAAATCTGCGCCACCAAGCGCGGCGAAGTGGCCGTGCGCAAGCCGCTCGCCAGCCTCGCCGACCTCGACGCCCGCGCCGCCGCACAGACCGCACCGCGCGGTTTCCGCCGCGCACTCGAAGCCAAGGCCGCAAATGGCTTCGGCCTGATTGCGGAAATCAAGAAGGCAAGCCCGAGCAAGGGCCTGATCCGTCCTGATTTCCACCCGGCCGACCACGCACGTGCCTATGAGGCGGGCGGTGCCGCTTGCCTCTCGGTGCTGACCGACGCGCCCTATTTTCAAGGGCACGAGGATTACCTGGTCGAAGCCCGCGCTGCCTGTAACCTGCCTGTGCTTCGCAAGGACTTCATGGTCGATCCCTGGCAGGTCGCCGAAGCCCGCGCGATCGGCGCTGACGCGATCCTGATCATCGTTGCCGCGCTGGATGACGGAGCCATGGCCGAGATCGAAGCCGCCGCGTTCGAACGCGGCATGGACGTGCTGGTCGAAGTCCACAACGAGGCCGAGATGGAGCGCGCCGCCCGGCTGCGCAGCCGCCTGATCGGGGTCAACAACCGCGACCTGAAGCGCTTCGTCACCGACATCGCCAACACTGAACGCCTCGTTCCGCTCGCGCCCGAAGGCACGCTGCTGGTCAGCGAAAGCGGCATCAACAGCCATGCCGACCTGCTCCGGCTGGAGGCCCACGGAGTGCGCTGCTTCCTCGTCGGCGAAAGTCTGATGCGCCAGGCCGACGTCACTGCCGCCACCCAAGCCCTGCTGCACGGCTGAGCGCGCGGATGAACGGCCTTACCCACCTCGACGAACAGGGCAAGGCCCGGATGGTCGACGTTGGCGGCAAGGTGGAAACGCAGCGCGTCGCCATTGCCTCGGGCCGGATCACCATGTCGCCCGCCGCGCTCGCCGCGATCCGCGACGGCACGGTACCGAAGGGCGATGTCCTCGCCGCCGCGCGCATCGCCGGGATCATGGCCGCCAAGAAGACCGCCGAACTCATTCCGCTGTGCCACCCGCTCGCACTCGATGCGGTCACGGTCGATTTCGCGCTGGAGAACGATGGCCTGCGCGCCACTGTCACCGCCAGCCTGACTGGGCGAACCGGGGTGGAGATGGAAGCGTTGACCGCCGTCTCGGTTGCGCTGCTGACGGTCTATGACATGGCCAAGGCGGTCGACAAGAGCATGGTCATTGGCGAAGTCCGCCTGATCGAGAAGCGCGGCGGCAAGTCCGGCCACTGGCGGGCGGCGGACTGATGACTTCGCCGCTGCCGCTGGAGGAAGCGCAGGCGCGGCTGCTGGCCCTCGCCGCGCCTCTCGCGATGGGACGGATCCCGGTGGGCGAGGCATTGGGACGCTACCTCGCCGAACCTCTGCTTGCCCGGCGCACCCAGCCTGCCGCTGATCTTTCGGCAATGGATGGTTACGCCCTGCGCGCTGCGGACCTGCCGGGACCGTGGCAGGTGATCGGCGAAAGTGCGGCGGGCCATCCCTTCGGTGGCAAGGTTGGCACCGGGCAGGCGGTGCGGATTTCAACGGGCGCGCTGCTCCCTGCTGGTGCGGACATGGTGCTGCTGCAGGAAGACACGGCACGCGATGGTTCAACCCTTGCCCTAACTGGCACGCCGCCCGCCCCCCATGACCGCCACATCCGCCGCTGCGGCAACGATTTTGCAGTTGGAAGCGAATTGCTCCCCGCCGGAAGACGGCTCGGGGCAGCCCAGATCGGGCTGGCGCTGGCCTCCGGACAACGGCTTATCGCGGTGCGGCGCAGGCCCCGGCTGGCGGTGATCGACAGCGGCGATGAACTCGCCCCTGATCCCGAAGCCTGCGCTCCGCATCAGGTTCCGGCCAGTAACGCCGCGATGCTGGCGGCCATGGCGGCGCCCTATGCCGACGAAGTTCGGTGCCTTGGCCCAGTAGCGGACGATCTGGCGGCGCTGACCGGCGCTCTGGATGCAGCAGCCGACGCGGACGTCATCGTTACCAGCGGCGGCGCGTCGGTGGGCGATCACGACCTGATCCAACCCGCGTTGAAACGCTGGGGCGCGAGCATCGATTTCTGGAAAGTGGCGATCAAGCCCGGCAAACCGCTGCTGATCGCCCGGCGCGACGCCCAGTTGGTGGTCGGACTGCCCGGCAACCCGGTGTCGAGCCACGTCACCGCCTTCCTGTTCCTGCTGCCCCTGCTCCGCGCCCTGGCCGGTTGCGCACAGCCGCTGCCCCGCCCGATCATGGTTCCGACGGCGGAAGTGCTGCGTGCCGGTGGAGATCGGCGCGAATTCCTGCGCGGCTGGTGGGACGGCATGGCGGTCACGACGCAGCTCAACCAGGACAGCGGCGCGCTCGCCGCGCTGGCCCACAGCAACGTCCTGATCGAACGCCCACCCCTTGCCCCCGCCGCCGCAGCCGGAACACCTGTTCCAGTCTATGTGCTCGAAAATGGCGGAATAGCTTGACGCGATTCGAATCGTTGCCTAATTGTTCCACATTCGTTCACTGAACGATGCGGGAACGTCGCCTTGATGGCCCCGCTTCGTTCCAACGGAGTATGGCCCGCATGCTGACCCGCAAGCAGCACGAGTTGATCCGCTTCATCCAGACTCGGCTCGAAGAATCAGGCGTCAGTCCTTCTTTCGAGGAGATGAAGGAAGCGCTGGATCTTAAGTCCAAGTCGGGCGTGCATCGCCTGATCTCGGCGCTGGAGGAGCGCGGGTTCATCCGCCGCCTGCCCAACCGCGCCCGCGCGCTCGAAGTGCTGCGCCAGCCTGAAGACGTCGGGACCAAGGCCCCGGCCCGCGCGGCCAATACCAACAGCGCCGCCGCAGTGGTCCGCCCTCCCGAAGTGAAGCCGGCCCCGGCCAACGACGTGATCGAAATCCCGCTGCACGGCCGCATCGCCGCCGGTGTCCCGATCGAGGCGCTGGAAACCTCGGCGACGCTGCCCGTCCCTGCCGCACTGCTGGGTGCGGGGGAACATTACGCACTGGAAGTGTCAGGGGATTCGATGATCGAAGCCGGCATTCTGGATGGCGACTATGCGCTGATCCGCCGCACCGACAGCGCCCGCGATGGTGAAATCGTCGTCGCGCTGGTCCGGGGCGAGGAAGCGACGCTGAAGTACCTGCGGCGCGAGAATGGGCGGGTTCGGCTTGACCCCGCCAATGCCGCTTACGAGGCACAGATCTACGATCCACGCGAAGTGGTGGTCCAGGGCAAGCTTGCAGGACTGCTGCGTCGCTATCACTGATCGGCCGATTGCCAGGCGCCGATAATGCCCGGCAGGCCATGAATTCATGGAACGCCCGTGACCATTGTTGCGGGCGTTCCAGCATTTGGCTCTGCACTTTCAGGTCTGCGCCGGGCCGGTTTGCGATCGGGCGGCGGGTTCCACCAACCGTGATGACCTTGACCCTGCGCCACGCTGCGAACTTCGCCATTCGCAAGGTTGATGGCCAGCCCCCCGCTCTGTGCAAGGACGCGGCGGTCGGCCTTGAGCCAGCGCGGACGGCAGGAGCGCGGCAGGTAGCGCTCGGAAATCACCACGTCGGCGCGTTCGCAGGCGGCAGCCAAGGCGCGCTCGGCAATCAGGTCATCGCCGCGCGATAGCAGCAGTTGCCAATCACGCCCGCCCCGGTTGAGGCGTATTGCGCAGAAGTCAGCGTTGCAGCGCGCCCCAGGCCAATCATCCAGCGCACGGACATCGCCGCTCATTCCCGCGAGTTCAGTCAGGTTTTCAAGGGCATAGCCGCCGCGTCCCGGGCGTAGCACCAGCAATTCACTGGCCTCTCCAGTGATGCCGACATGGCGGCCATCGCCTGACACAAGCAGATCTGGCGGACGCAGCGTAACCAGCAGGACGACGCCAAGCGCCGCCGGAACCAGGCCCAACAGCCGCACCCGGCCACTCCACAACGCCAGCCACAGCCCTCCGGCCACGAACAGCAGGAACGCCCCCTCGCCCATGGCCGGCATACTGCTGACCGCACCAGGCATGGCCGCCGTCCAGTGCGCCAGCGCGAGCAGCAGTTCCAGCGACTTGCCGGTCAGCCACCAGAACGGCGCGCCCGCGCCAATGGTATCGAACAATAGGCCTAGCGCGATCAGCGGCATCGATGCCAGCGTGGTCAGCGGGATGGCGATGACATTGGCTAGCGCGCCATAGACCCCGGCCTGGTGAAAGTGGAACAGCCCGATCGGCATCAGCGCCAGTTCGATCACCACCCCGGTCAGCAGCAACATCGCGACATGGCGCAGTTGCCGCGCCCACCACGGCTCTTCCCGCGGGGCGAGGAAGGCGCGCACCGGCGCAGCGTCATGCAGCGAGACAATGGCGATCACGGCCGAGAAGCTCATCTGAAAACTTGGCCCGACCAGGGCTTCTGGCCAGAACACCAACACCAGGAAGGCCCCCACCCCAACCAGGCGCAAGGACAGTGGCTCTCGTCCCAGCACCAGCGCCAGCAACACCAGCACCGCGCCGATGCATGAGCGCACGGTCGGCACCTCTGCGCCGGTCAGCAAGGTGTAGCCGATCCCGGCCGCCGCCCCGGTCGCCGCCGCGAGCAGTGGCACCCGCACGCGCAGCGCCAGCCATGGCCAGGCTGCGAACAGCCGTCCGGCGAGGAAATAGATCGCCGCGATCACCGCGCTGACGTGCAACCCGCTGATCGATAGAAGGTGGGTAAGCCCCGAATTGCGCATCGCCTCCTCGTCAGCCGGGGCAATCGCCCCTCGGTCGCCGCTCGCAAAGGCAGCGGCCAGCGCGCCAGGCGAGCCATCAAGCCGTTCGCGCACATGGCGCGACAGCGCGCGCTGCGCCCGGCCAAGCCCTGCCCCGCTGTCGCCTGGCGTCAGGATCGTGACCTTGCCCACCACGCTGCCGGTTGCAGCAATCCCCGAGAACCATGCCGTGCGGGCAAAGTCATAGCCGCCCGGCAGCATCGGCGGGGCAGGCGGCATCAGGCGCGCGCGCAGTTGCACCCAGGCGCCCTCGGTCAGCCCAAGCAGATCATTATCGGCATCGAGATTGACCCGCACCCGGATCGCCCGGCCGGTCCCCGGTTCACGTGCGGCCAGCAGCAGCCGCACGCGGTGCTCGGCCGGTTGATCGTCACGGCCCAGCACCTTTCCGGCCAAGGTAACCACCATCGGACGCTCGATCGCCCGCGTCCCGACCAGCGCCGACTTGGCCCAGACCAGCGCGCAGCCCATGGCCATTGCCAGGGTCATCGCAGCAAGTGCCTGGCGCAAATAGGGTAATCTCCCATCCTCGCGCAGCAGCAGCAGCGCCGCGCTGCCGAGTACCGCCAATCCGCACAGCAGCGCCAGCCACTGTGCCGTGTTGTCCAGCGCGAACCAGGCGGCGATGCCGCCCGCAAAGGCCACCACCAGCCACGGCGCGCGATCAAATCCGACCCGCGAAAGGAATTGTTCTAGGTGCGCAAGGCCGCTTGCCAAGTTCGCGCGCATGCGCCAATGGCCATGTTGCAGTGCAGCGCCCGCCGGCGCAGGACTGTCGATGGGCACGGGCGGGATCGCATCGCTGGCCATGGACACACAACAACAGGATGGATCGGGTAATGGCAAGTGGCGGTGTGACAGGCGGAGCAGCGGCAAGCGGCCGCGACGTCGTGACTCGCTTCGCCCCCTCGCCGACCGGCTACCTGCACATCGGCGGCGCCCGGACCGCGCTGTTCAACTGGCTTTACGCACGTCACCATGGCGGCAGGTATCTGCTGCGGATTGAGGATACCGACCGCGCCCGCTCCACCGAACCGGCAATCGAGGCGATCTTCGATGGGCTGGAATGGCTGGGCCTGGCTGGCGATGAACCCGCGACGTTCCAGTTCGCCCGATCGGATCGCCATGCCAAAGTGGCGCAGGTGCTGCTCGACGCGGGCCATGCCTATCGCTGCTACCTGACGCCCGAGGAACTCCAGGCCCGGCGCGAAGCCGCACAGGCCGAACGCCGCACCTTCCGCATCGACAGCGAATGGCGCGATGCCGATCCCGCCACCTGGCCGGCTGACAAGCCCCATGTCGTGCGGATCAAGGCCCCGCGCGAGGGCGAGACGACGATCGAGGACCAGGTGCAGGGCACGGTCACGGTCAGCAACGCCGAACTCGACGATTTCGTGCTGCTGCGCTCCGACGGGACCCCCACCTACATGCTGGCCGTGGTGGTCGACGATCACGACATGGGGGTGACCCACGTGATCCGTGGTGACGACCACCTCAACAACGCGTTCCGCCAACTGGTGATCATCCGTGCGATGCACGCGGTGGAGGGCGGCTGGCCCGATCCGGTCTATGCCCACGTTCCGCTGATCCACGGCCATGACGGCGCCAAGCTGTCGAAGCGACACGGCGCGCTGGGCGTCGATGCCTATCGCGATGAGCTGGGCATCCTGCCGGAAGCGATGTTCAACTATCTGCTGCGCCTCGGCTGGGGCCACGGCGACGACGAGATCATCGGCCGTCAGCAGGCGACCGAATGGTTCGATATCGCCCATGTCGGCAAGAGCCCGTCACGCTTCGACCTGGCCAAGCTGCAGAACCTCAACGGGCATTACCTGCGCGAGGCGGACGACGCGCGCCTCGCCGAGCTGATCGCCCCGCGCATGGCAGGCGAGATTGATCTGGGGCTGCTGACGCAGGCCATGCCGGTGCTCAAGGTCCGCGCCAAGGACCTGAACGAGCTGGCGGTCGGCGCGGCATTCCTGTTCGCTCAGCGCCCGCTGACGCTGGAACCCAAGGCCGAGGCCCTGCTGTCCGACGATGCGCGCGGCCTGCTGGCGCAGGTTCATGCCCGCTTCGCCGCGGAAAACGGCTGGACAAGCGAAGGGCTGGAAGTAAGCCTGAAAGCAATGGCGGAAGAGCTCGGACTCGGGCTTGGCAAGCTTGCGCAACCCCTTAGGGCGGCGCTAACGGGGCAGACAACCTCCCCGGGTATTTTCGATGTGCTGGTTCTGCTGGGGCGGGACGAAAGCCTGGCGCGGATTGCCGCGCAGGCTCGTTCCGCCTGAAGCACGATCCGTTTGGTAGGAGTAAGTAGGGTGGCCAATCAGGTGAAGGTTAACACCGGCAACGGTGAGTTCGAATACCCCGTGCTTTCCGGCAGCGTCGGTCCGGACGTGATCGACATCCGCAAGCTCTATGGCCAGACCGGCATGTTCACCTATGACCCGGGCTTCACCAGCACGGCGAGCTGCGAAAGCGCGCTGACCTATATCGATGGTGACGAAGGCGTCCTGCTGCACCGCGGCTATCCGATCGGTCAGCTGGCCGAGCAGTCGAGCTTCATGGAAGTCAGCTACCTGCTGCTCAACGGCGAGCTGCCGAACAAGAGCGAGCTGGACAACTTCACCCGCACGATCAGCCGCCACACCATGGTGCACGAGCAGCTGACCAGCTTCTACAAGGGCTTCCGCCGCGATGCGCACCCGATGGCGATCATGTGCGGCGTGGTCGGCGCGCTTTCGGCCTTCTACCATGACAGCACCGACATTTCGGATCCGGTCCAGCGGCGCATCGCCAGCCACCGCCTGATCGCGAAGATGCCGACGATCGCGGCGATGGCCTACAAGTATTCGGTCGGCCAGCCGTTCATCTATCCGGACAACAAGCTGTCCTACACCGGCAACTTCCTGAAGATGACCTTCGGCGTTCCGGCCGAGGAATATGAAGTGATCCCGGCCGTCGAAAGCGCGATGGACAAGATCTTCATCCTGCATGCCGACCACGAACAGAACGCCTCTACCAGCACTGTGCGTCTCGCGGGTTCGTCGGGTGCCAATCCGTTCGCCTGCATCGCGGCAGGGATCGCCTGCCTGTGGGGGCCGGCGCATGGCGGCGCGAACGAAGCCGCGCTCAACATGCTCAAGGAAATCGGCACCCCCGACAAGATCCAGCACTATATCGAGCGGGCCAAGGACAAGAACGATCCGTTCCGCCTGATGGGCTTCGGCCACCGCGTCTACAAGAACTACGACCCGCGCGCGACCGTGATGCAGCAAACCGTACGCGAAGTGTTCGACGCGCTGAAGGTCAACGATCCGCTGTTCGAAACCGCGCTGCGGCTTGAGGAAATCGCGCTCAACGATCCGTACTTCATCGAAAAGAAGCTGTTCCCCAACGTCGACTTCTATTCGGGGATCATCCTGTCGGCGATCGGTTTCCCAACCGACATGTTTACCGTGCTGTTCGCCCTCGCCCGCACCGTTGGCTGGGTGGCGCAGTGGAACGAAATGATCAGCGATCCCGGCCAGAAGATCGGCCGTCCGCGCCAGCTCTACACCGGGCCGACCCAGCGCGATTACGTCGGCATCGACAAGCGCTGAGCTTTGACCGATGCTGTCCCCGGCGGGTGCCCATGCAGAAGCCGCCCGCCGGGAGACACGTCAAATGGCTGCAATCCGTCTGTTGTTAAGTGTGATCGCCGTGCTGGCGGTTGCCATGGGCCTGCTGTGGATCTGCCAAGGCCTGGGCCTGATCATGTGGCCCAGTTCCAGCTTCATGCTGGCCGACCGCCAATGGGCGGTGAATGGTTCAGTCCTCGCCCGGGCTCGGCGCTGTCGCCCTGTGGCTGCTGCGCCGTCGTCGGGCGTGATGCCAGCAGGTCGGCCGGCACGTCGAGGATGAAGCGCGCGCCCTGCCCGGGTGCGCTTTCCACCGTCAGGTCTCCGCCCATCGCCCGAGCCAGCCGGCGCGAGATATAGAGACCCAGGCCCGAGCCGCCGTCCTCGCCGCTGCGGCCAAGCCGCTCGAACTTCTCGAACACCTTCGCCTGCTGATCCTGCGACAAACCCGGCCCCTGATCGGCCACAACCAGGCGCGCGCGGGTGCCGGCGTCTTCCAGCCTGATCCACACCTGCGAATTGTCCGGGGCATAGCGAATCGCATTGCCAACCAGGTTGAGCAAAACTTGCAGCACGCGGCGGAATTCCGCGATGGCAGGCAGGTGCTCGCCCTGCTTGGGCGCATCGATCACGATCCCGCGTTCCTGCGCCCGCACCCCCAGGATCCCGGCCGCGCGGCGCGCCACGTCGGCCAGGTCAATCCGGTCGGGCGCGGTGTTGAAATCGTCGGATTCGACCACTTCGAGGTCAGCCAGATCCTCGACCAGCGACAGGAGGTGCTGCCCCGCCGCGGCAATATCGGCCGCATACTGGCTATATTCGTCGGCCAGCGGCCCGGCGAGGCGCGTGCGGATCGTTTCCGCATTGGCAATGATCCGCGCAATCGGCTGGCGCAGCACCGGGGCAATGTCGCGCCCGACCAAGCCGGGTCCGTTCTGCGGCATGACATTGGCGGGCAGCACCGCGCTCGCGGGTGCGGAAATTTCGGCCAGTGGCGTTTCCGCGGTCAGGCACAATTCAAACCCGGCCGGGTCGGTGCCGGGGCTGGCCTGCGGAAACAGACTGGCGCGCCAGGTCCGCTCCGATCCGGGTACGGTAATAACGGCCCCGTCCAGCAGCCGCCAATGCAGCGGCTGGCGATGTGCGTTGCCTTCGATCGAGACGAAATCGGTCCAGGGCCGCCCCGGGCCGGCACGCATCCGCTCGGCCAGGTCGGCAAGATCCGCCGCGCATGACTCCGCGGCGAGGACGCCTTGTCCGGCATCGAGACGGGCAGTGAATTCTGCCACGGCGCGATCGATCGCGGCGCGTCGTTCGACAGTTACGGCCATGTCCTCGGGCGGCAAGGGTACGGCCTGCCAGCTGCGCAGGGCAATCAGGCACTGGCCATCAGCCTGCGGTTCGACTTCGACCCAAGAGGTGATCTGGTCCTGTCCATCGGTGGCGCGCAGCACCCGAGCCAGTTTCAGACCATAGGCACGCGCCTTGCGCACCTGTTCAAGCAATGCCGGGATGGCTACGGTCCCCGGCAGTTCCCCGCCACAGCGCAATTGCAGGCTGGCCAGCGGCTCGTCCGCGCTGACCAGGCGGTCGGCAGCGTCAACGGTGGCGCGGGCCAGAGGGACGGCCTGGGCGTTCATGGTTCAGCCGCCGAACACCACGGCGGAACTGGCCAGCAAGGCCGCCGCGCGGTCCGATCCGAGCGATTCGAACCCTTCGGGCAACGCCACTTCGGGATGCAGCGAGACAAACTGTTCCTCGACCGCGGCAGGCTTGAGCCCAGATGCCCGCAGCGCCAGTGCCAGGCGCGCCAATTGCCCTTCGTTGGTAGCCAGCACCGCCAGGTCACGCTCCTGGCCAGAGGCAATCGATAGGGCGGACAGGAACAAGGCCACCCCGGCATGGCTGATCGACAGCGCGACCGTGGCCCCCGCCCCCATGCCTGTGATAATCCGGGCCATCAGCCCAAGCCGCCCACGCGCTTCGTCATAGTCGGTGCGCAGGCTTGCCTCGGCCGCCGCCGCCAGATCGTTGCGTCCGCTGGCAACGGCGTGCAAGGTTTGGATTGCAACATGGAACAAGTCGCCAGGCAGCTCGGCGAGAGGCAGCTGCAAGCGGCGCTGGGCCTGCGCGAAGCGGGCCTGGGCGGCGAGCACAGACATAGCCCCACCCGCCATGCCGGTATCGGGCGAGGCAATCAGTGCCTGCAGCAACGGCGAGAGCACTGGATCGAGGCTGAGGCGGGCCTCGAGCCGTTCGGTCAGCTGCCATTCCAGCGCCAGGGCGTGAACATGCGACAGGAACTGGGGATGGGCCACAAACGATGAGGTGATGGCCTGGCGCTGCTCGACCGGATGCCGGCCATTGCCTTCAAGGCCGCCCGCCACCGCCAGCGCATCCAGCAACTGCCGCGCCAGATCGTCCATCATACCGCGGACCCGGGCGACGATTTCGTCACTGAACAACGAATGGTCATCATTGTTCAGCAAGTGCCGCAGGATTGGCGCCACCGTGCCAAGCAGGGCATCGGCATGGGCCAAGTCTTCCCGCAAGGCGGTTTCCACGGGAACAGCGGTCATGACCTGGGCAGCATTGTGGTTCATGCATGCTGCCATAACCTGGCTTGGTTAAGCTCACGTTAGTTCAGAATCGCCGCGCGGGAGAAGTATGCCCGCCAACGCCAGGCCAATCGCCAGGGCACGGATCACTTCGTCACCCAGCCCCGCGATCGTTGCTCCGGCCAGCAAGATGGCCAGTAGCGCGCGATCTTCGAGCCAGGCTCCCCAGCGCATGCCCAGCGTACGCGGGAGAATGCGCAGCAGCGCCACCAGCATGATACCCGGGAAATAACGCACGTACTGCGGCGTCATCGCCGGCAAATCTGACCCCCAGGCGATCAGGGCCACCACGATCCCGTCCAGCAACCAGCCATAGGCCGCTTCGCTGCTCAGCGCTCGCGAGGCTTGGGCCCGCTGATCGTCTTCGATCCGGGCCAGCAGGATCGCGGCGTGGCGCAGGATCCAGCCCAGCGCGCAGGCTCCCAGCCCCAACGGGACCAGGCCAAACCACCCCGAACCCAGACCCAGCAGCGCCAGTAGCGCCGCACCGATCGCCAGCATCCCGGCCCCGCTGCCGGCATGGAGCAGCGCCGGGCCGAACCGCCGCACGCTGGCGAGCGCCAGCCAGCGCGACGGCCCCAGCGGGCGGTCCTGCTGGGTACGCAGGCGGATCCACAGTGGCTCCAGCGCCAGCGCGTCGGCTTCCTGCCGGACGAGCGACCAGATCGGCCCGCGCTGGCCGGCACCGGGGATCGGCCGCTGCGGCACCCCGGCCTGGAGCGCGATCCGCTGCAGTGCCGAAATCGCGTTGCAGTCAGCCGGCAACTCGGCCAGTCGCTCCACCAGTCTCCCCGGAATGCGCATCGCTCCGGCGCTGGCATGGTTGAGGTCGATCCGTTCGAATCCGGCATCCAGCCCTTGTTCAACCGGCTGTACCAGCACCCCCTGCCCTCGGCCCAGCAAGGCGGCCAATTCTGCGGCCGGGGCCAGCAGGCCATCATCCAGCGCAATCACCTCGTCAGCGGCGGTGACCAGACCCGACAGCGCACGCGGCGCCGAAATCACATGAAAGCTGGCTCCGGCCTTTTCCGCCAGGTGCTGCAATTCGACCAGTTCCGGGCTGATCCCGCTGCCCAGGCAGACTACCCGTTCGCATTCCAGCGCCAGCACCAGACGCAATTGCTGGCGCAGCACGCTGGCTCCACCGACGCGCAGCAGCGCGCGCGCGGCGTTGCCCGCAGGAACCGGTTCAATCGTGGATAACAGGGCGACCCGCAGCGTCTCGCTCCGCGCATGGGGATTGGGACACGGGGTTTAGAGCTTCGGCTGGCCGCTGCCAAGCCATCACAAGTCTAGGCCGCTGCGAACTCGTCCAGAAAAGTCTGTATCCGGCGCAGCACGGCGGGATCGCCTGGCGCTCCGTCCAGCGCCTCGTCGGCGAGATCCATCAGCGGTTCGGCGTGAAAGCTGGCTGCAAGCCCCTTCAGACGCAGCGCCGCCATCTGCCAGTTCGCATCGCAGCGCGAGCGGCGCAGCAGGTCCAACTGGCGCGCGGCGCTTTGTATGAAGGCCTGGCGAAGTTCGGCAAACAGGGCGGAATCTTCGCCTGCTGCCGCGGCAAGGGTAGCGTCCAGTGCTCCTGCTTCGTAAGCCATTAGACCCGATTAGCGCGATTTGGTTAAAGTGGGGTTTATCCGCAGCAGGCCGCCGTGTTATCCCTGCCCCATGACCAGGGGATCACGGATCGTCGCCATCGATGCAGCTGCCGAACAAGCCGCCGCAATCGAACCGCCTGCCAGCCCGGAAGCGCCCCTGGAGCTCGAGGAAGTGTGGGAGGACGCCCCACGTGCGCCGACCCGCCCCTGGGACCTGATCGCGGCGGCCAGCCTAGCGGTTGGCGCGGTGATCGGCTGGACCGCGCTGTTCATCTCGGTCAATCTCGAAGCCATGGCCGCAGGTGGTTCACCCGCGCAATGGGCGTCCTGGATCGGGGACTATTGCGGGCCAGTGCTGCTGGTCGGCGTGGCTTGGCTGCTGACGATGCGCAACAGCCGACGCGAAGCGCTGCGTTTTGGCGAGACGGCCAGGCTGCTGAGCGACGAATCGACGCGGCTTGAAACCAGACTGACAACTGTAAACCGGGAACTGAGCCTGGCGCGCGAATTCATTTCCGCCCAGGCCCGCGATCTCGAGGCGCTGGGCCGGATTGCGGCCGAGCGACTTGGCGAGAATGCCGATCGGCTCGCCGATCTGGTCCGCGACAACGGCCTGCGGATCGACGCGATCGGCGATGTCAGCAGCGCAGCGCTGGAAAACATGGAAAAGCTGCGCGGGCAACTGCCGGTAATCGCCAGTTCAGCCAAGGACGTCACCAACAACATCGCCGCCGCTGGACGCACCGCCCATTCCCAGCTCGAAGACATGATCGCGGGGTTCAACAAGCTCAACGATTTTGGCCAGGCAAGCGAGCGACAGGTGCACTCGCTCAAGGCATTGGTCGAAAACACTCTTTCGGAATTCATCCGCCAGGCCGACCAGCTCGATACCATAACCGGCCAGCGCTTCGCCGCGCTGGCCCAGCAGAGCGAGGAATTCCGGACCCGCTTGGACGGCCAAGAAGTGGAAGCACTGGCGGCAGTCCGCAGCCGCGCCAATGCGCTGGAGACCGAACTGGAACGCGCGCGCGAATTGCTCGATGCGCAGGAGGCCGAGAGCCTCACTTCGCTGCGCGCGCGGCTCAGCGCGGTGCGCGATGAAGGGGCTGTGATCGGGCGTTCGCTGCGCGAGGCGGAAACCACCGCGCTGGAGAGCTGGCGCGAAGCAATCGTTCGGCTGGAAGATCAACTGCGCGAAGCCATAGCCAAGATCGCCGATGTCGATGCCAAGGCGCTGGAAGCCGCGCGCAACCGGCTGACCGAACTCGCCAGGGAAGCGGAAGACGCCGACGCCCGCATGGCCGAGCGCGACCGTCTGTTCGCCGAAGAAATCGAACGCCGACGCAATGAAATTGCTGCCCAGGGCGAAGCCTTCAGCGAGCGCCTCAATGCGCAGCTCGCCCAGCTTGACGCCGCAATTGCCGAACGCCGCGCCGAGCAGGACAACCACGGCCGGAAGATGACCGAGCATGGCGAAGCGATCGCTGCGCAGCTTGGCGCCTTTGCCACGCTAATGGGCAAGGCCGCAGATCACGCGCGCGACGTCGAACAAGGCACCGCGAGCAGCCTTGCCCGCCTGACCGAGAACCTGACACTGAGCCGCGCCGCGCTGGCTGGCACGGATACTGCGGTCAACAAGTTGACTGACAACAGCGTGCGGCTGCTCGAACTGATCCAGGCCAGCGTGCAGCACAGCTGCCACGATCTGCCTCAGGCCATGCAGCACAGCGAAGCTCGCCTGCGCGAGATCGAGGAGCGCGCCGCCGCCCTCAAGAGCCTGCTTGCCGAAGCCGAAGGCCAGGGCAGCGCTCTCACCGGCCACATCCAGCAAGGACAAGCCATGCTGGCGGGCGCACTGGGCGAGATCGAGACGCTGCACGGACGAATCGGTGGTCATGTCAGCGAACATGGTGAAGAACTGACCCGGCTGACCCGCTCGCTCGAACAGATCCGCAGTGAAAGCGAGGCCCTGTCCGGTCACGCGCAGGGCGAACTCAAGGCCGCGATCGAAGCCCTGAACGTTGCCGCAAGCTCGGCCGTTGCCGAGATCGGCGAGATGAGTGCCTCTTCGATCAAGGCGCTGGCCGAACGGCTGGGTGAGGAAAGCGCCCAGGCGATCGAGCAGGCGATGCGCAGCCGCGCGGCCGAAGTGGCCGGGCAGCTCGAACTGGCCGCCGAGCAGGCCGCCGGGGTCAGCCGCGAAGCCGCGATCCAGCTGCGCGACCAGCTGGCCAAGGTCAACGAGTTGGCGGGTCATCTCGAACGCCGGGTCGCCCATGCCCGAAGCCGCGCCGAGGAGCAGGTCGATAACGACTTTGCCCGCCGGGTGGCGCTGATCACCGAATCGCTCAATTCAAACGCCATCGACATCGCGCGGGCGATGGACATGGACGTATCCGACAGCGCCTGGGCGGCCTACCTGCGCGGGGATCGCGGCGTATTCACGCGCCGTGCGGTCAAACTGCTCGACACGCCCGAGGCGAAGTCAGTCGCCCATCTTTACGTGAACGACCACGATTTCCGCGAACATGTCAGCCGCTACATCCACGATTTCGAAGCGATGCTGCGACAACTGCTCTCCACCCGCGATGGTCATGCGTTGGGGGTCACCCTGCTCTCGTCGGATATGGGTAAGCTCTATGTTGCGCTGGCCCAGTCGATCGAACGACTGCGCAAGTAGCGCGGCCTATTGACCGATCAGGCCCGGAAACCAGCGGGTAATGTCGAGATCTTCAGGCACGATCCAACCATTGATATAATTGATATAATAGAGCGCGAAGAATACCAGCCCCAGCACCGAGGCGCGCCGGGCGATCTTGCGCGGATTGAAATGCGCCGGGGCGCTCTGCGCCTGGCCGGGCACCTTCGGTAAACCGGCCTCATCGTGGGTGCGCACGCCGAACGGCAGCATGAAGATCGCCGCCATCACCCAGAACAGCGCGTAGATCGCAATCATCGACGTCAGCTTCATAGCCTCAGGCCTCCGGCAGGATCACGCGCACCTGGGGCTTTTTGCCCGACCAGCGCGTTGCGGCGCGGCGAGCGGCAAGCCGCGCCGCTTCGGTAATGGCATCGCGGTCGTGCCGCTGGCCGCCCTTGAGCTTGGTCAGGGCCACGGCCACATCCTCGCGCGCTTCCTCGACAAATTCGTCATAGTCCTCGTCCAGCGGCAGGCCGACGCCTTCGACATGGACCCGGCCCTTGCCGTCGAGCACAACGATCACCAGTCCGTTATATGCCAGGCGGCGGCGCATCACCATCGCCTCGCCATCGGCGGGCACGATCAGGTCACCGTCCAGCACCAAGCGGCCGGCGCGTACCTCGCCGAACTTCCCCGGCTTGCCGGGGGCAAGCCGCACCAGATCCCCGTTCTGCTGCACCACCGTCTGCCTGATCCCGCAAGCCTTGCCGAGCCGGGCCTGCTCTTTCATGTGCCGCACTTCACCGTGGACCGGCATCAGGATCTGCGGCCGCAGCCAACCATAGAGCGCTTCAAGCTCTGGCCGGCCGGGGTGCCCGGAAACGTGGATTTCGGCCTGTCGGTCGGTAACGATCACGACATCGCGCGCCGCCAGGCGGTTCTGGATGCGGCCGATCGCCAATTCATTGCCGGGGATCTGCCGGCTGGAAAACAGCACGACATCTCCTGCTTCCAGGCCAATCTGGTGGCTGTCCTCGGCAATCCGTGCCAGCGCCGCGCGCGGTTCACCCTGCCCGCCGGTCGCCACGATGAGGACTTCGCCGCGCGGCAGGTTCATCGCCGTGTCGAAATCGACTGTCTGCGGAAAGTGCTTGAGATAGCCGGATGCCTGCCCCGCGCGGATGATCCGGTCGAGCGAGCGTCCGGCCACGCACAGCCGCCTGTTTGCCGCCTCGGCTACTTCGGCAAGCGTCTGAAGCCTGGCGACATTCGAGGCGAAAGTGGTCACCAGCACGCGGCGCCCCTGGTGGCGACGTACTTCGTCCAGCAGCGCCTGCCGCACCGCGCCTTCGGACCCGGAGGCGGAAGGATTGAACACGTTGGTCGAATCGCAAACCAGCGCCAGCACGCCTTCGTCGCCGATCTGGGTCAGCTGCGCCGGGGTTGCCGGAGTCCCGATCAGCGGCTCGTCGTCCAGCTTCCAGTCGCCAGTATGGAAGATCCGCCCATGCGGCGTGTCGATCACCAGCGCGTTACCTTCGGCGATCGAGTGGGCCAGCGGGACATAGCGCACGCCGAAAGGGCCAAGCTGGATCGGATCGAGGTGGTCGATCACCTTGAGCTCGACGTCGCCGGCAATACCCGCTTCGGCCAGCTTTTCGTTGACCAGTCGCGCGGTGAACGGCGTGGCATAAAGCGGAACGCCCAGTTCCTTGGCGAAATAGGGCACCGCGCCGATGTGATCTTCGTGCCCGTGGGTCAGAACGATACCAACGAGGTCCTTGCGGCGCTCCTCGATGAATTCAAGATCGGCAAAGACCAGCTCGACCCCGGGATATTCCGTTCCGCTGAAGGTCATCCCAAGGTCGACCATCAGCCACTTGCCCTCGCAGCCATAGAGATTGACGTTCATGCCAATCTCGCCCGAGCCGCCGAGCGCGCAAAACAGCAGTTCCTTGCCGGGCCTGGTCATCACGCGGGCCTGCTGGCCTTTTCCGCAAGGATCGCCATGCCTTCCAGCGTCAGGTCAGGATCGACCGCGTCGAACAGGCTGGTGTGCTTCTGGAACAGGATGGCCAGGCCGCCGGTGGCGATCACCTTGGCCGGTCGGGCGATTTCCGCCCGCATCCGCGCGATCAGTCCTTCCATCATCGCGACATAGCCCCAGAACACCCCGATCAGCATCTGGTCCTCGGTGTTTCGGCCGATCACGCTGTCATTACGCGGGCTTTCGATGGCGATGCGCGGCAGCTTGGCAGTGTTGCCGAGCAGCGCGTCGAGCGACAAGTTGATCCCCGGGGCGATCGAGCCGCCCTTGTAGGCGCCGTTAAAGTCGATCACGTCAAAGGTGGTGGCCGTGCCGAAATCGACCACGATCAGATCGCCCGGATACTTGGCATGGGCGGCAATTGCATTGACCGCCCTGTCCGCGCCGAGCGAGCGCGGCTCGTCCACGTCGATTTCCATGCCGTAGTCGACCGGCGCGATCCCGGCGACAAGTGCGGGGACCTTGAAATACTTGTCAGCCAGCACCTGCAGATTGTGCAGCGCGCGCGGTACGACGGTCGAAATGATGATCTGGGTGATAGCACTGCGCTCCACCCCCTCGATTTCGAGCAGCTGCATCAGCCACACGGCATATTCGTCGCCAGTGCGGCGCGGATCGGTGGCGATGCGCCAACGGGCCTTGATCGTGCGGCCTTCGAACAGCGCGAAGACGACATTGGTGTTCCCGACATCGACGGCGAGCAGCATGGTATGATCCTCAGTTGCCAGAAGCGAGGCGAACCTCGCCCGCGTGGATGGCACGGGTCGTGCCGTCAGCCAAGCGCAGTTGCAAGGCCCCATCTGCGGCCAGCCCCACGAAAGTGCCACGCAAGGGTTCCTCCCCCGGCTCGCCGACCAGCAAGGGCGTGCCTGCGGGATGGCCCACGGCAATCCAGCGGCGTACCAGCGGCTCAAGCCCGAAGGTGCGCCAGCGTTCCACCTCCTGGGCGAACAGGCGGGCGAGGGTCGCGGCCAACAGGTCACGGTCAGGCGGCGGGCCAAAAGCGGACAGGGCGATGGTTTCACGTCCTTCCACCGCAGGGGCCTGCGCGAGGTTGACGCCGATGCCGACGATGATCCCCTGCCCCGCCCCTTCGAGCAGGATGCCGCACAACTTGGCGCCGCCGATCAGCACGTCGTTGGGCCATTTCAGAACGGCCCGGCGCGGCGGCGGAATCAGCGACGAGACCGTTTCGAACACCGCCAGGCCGGCGACCAGCGCCAGAGTGCCGGGCAGCGGATCGCCTGGGCGGCGTTCCACCCAGGTCGAACCCATGAAGTTGCCCAGCCCATCAAACCATGTCCGTCCCTGCCGGCCGCGCCCGGCGGTCTGACGGTCGGCAACCAGCCAGTCGCCCTCGCGCAGCGCATCGCCCGCCGCCACACGGGCGGCGAGGTCGGCATTGGTGGAACCGGTTTCGGCGACCGTGTGGATCAAGCGGCGTGAAACAGCGCGGCGGCGGCGGCGGCAGCCAGCCCACCCAGGCACTTGGTCAGCAGATACCCGGCTGGCGAGATGAACAGCGCCGATGCGGCAAGCAGCGCCTGGTGGATCCAGTCGCTGTGCCGGACGGCCTTCATCGCCGGCTCGTCGAAGTACATCACCTTCACCACCTTGAGGTAGTAGAAAGCGCCGATCACGCTGGCGGCGATCCCGATCACGGCGAGCGGGAGCAGCCCGGCCTCGACCGCGGCCTGAAAGACCACGAACTTGCCCCAGAAGCCGAACAGCGGCGGAATGCCAGCCAAGCTGAACATAACCATGGCAAGACACGCGGCGAGCACCTTGCGGTGGCTCGACAGGCCGGCGATGTCCGCAATCTGTTCAACCTGGTTGCCGTTTTCGTCCTTGAGCATCAGCACGGCAACGAAGCCGCCAATGGTCATCGCCACGTAGATCGCCAGGTAAACCAGCATGCCCGCGGCCCCGGCCGGGGTCGCAGCCGCAAGGCCGATCAGCAGGAAGCCAACGTTGTTGATCGACGAATAGGCCAGCAGGCGCTTGATGTTCTGCTGCCCGATCGCCCCCAGCGCACCGACCACGATCGAAGCCAGCGCGGCAAAGATCACGATCTGCTGCCAGGCGGAGACCTGGCTGCCAAAGGCTTCAAGCGCAACCCGCATGGTCAGCGCCAAAGCCGCCACCTTGGGGGCCGAAGCGAAGAACGTGGTGACCGGGGTGGGCGCGCCTTCATAAACGTCGGGCGTCCACATGTGGAACGGCACCGCGCTGATCTTGAAGGCAAGGCCGGCCAGCACGAAGGTCACGCCGAATAGCGCGCCGGTCGAAACGCCGCTCTGCAGCGCCGCGGAAATGCCGGCGAAGCTGGTGGTGCCGGTGAAGCCGTAGGTAAGGCTAATCCCGAACAACAGAATCCCGCTGGCGAGCGCGCCGAGCACGAAATACTTGAGCCCCGCTTCGGCCGAACGGTCATCGTCCTTGAGGAAGGCGGCCAGCACATAGGCAGCGAGCGAGTTGAGCTCGAGCCCGATGTACAGCGTCAAGAGGTTGGTGGCCGAAACCATGATCCCCATGCCGGCCGTCGCGAACAGCACCAGCACCGGATATTCCGGCCGGTAACCGCGGACCCGCTCGAAGAAAGCAGGCGCGATCAGCAGCGAGGCGCCGGCGGCTGCATAGATCAGCAGCTTGGCGTAGGAGGCGAAAGCGTCAGCCGTAAAAAGACCGTAGAAGGCCAGCGTTTCGGCTCCGCGCACGCCGCCGAATGCCCAGGGCGCAACGATCGCGGCGGCAACGGCCAGGGTGGCAACAGCGAGCCAGGTGATCGCGCGGGCATCCCGCGCGGTCTTGGCCCAGGCCGAGCCGAGCAACAGGACGAGGCCCGCAACGCTCAGCAGTTCTTCAGGCGCAACCAGGCGCAGTGACTGGGACCAGTCCATCAGTGCGCCCCCTCATGCTGCGCAGGTTCGTGGTGTTCACCGGCCGCCTTTGGCTTGCCGGCAGTGAGCTTCGCATCGCCTTCCGGGCGCGCCTGCGACAGCCGGGCGTCAAGCGCGGCAATGTCCTGGCGCATCGGGGCAAGGAAGCTTTCGGGATAGACGCCCATCCACAGCACGGCGGCGGCAATTGGCGCAAGCATCACCAGTTCACGCGCCGACAGGTCGGGCATGGCGGCGGCATCGGCGTTTTTCTGTTCGCCAAAGGCGATGCGGCGATAAAGGTAGAGCATGTAACCGGCCCCCAGGATAACCCCGGTCCCGGCGACGAAAGCCACCCAGCTCGACGCCTGGTAGACGCCGGACAGCGCCAGGAATTCGCCCACGAAGCCGCTGGTGGCAGGCAGGCCGACCGAGGCCATGGTGAACAGCATGAAGAACAGCGCATACTTGGGCATGTTGATCGACAGCCCGCCGTAGCGATTGATCTCGCGGGTGTGCAGGCGGTCGTAGATCACGCCGACGCAGAGGAACAGCGCGCCCGAAACCAGCCCGTGGCTGAGCATCACGATCATCGCGCCTTCCAGTCCCTGAACGTTAAAGGCGAACAGACCGACCGTGACAATCGCCATGTGCGCGACCGAAGAATAGGCAATCAGCTTCTTCATGTCGCTCTGCACCAGGGCGATCAGCGAAGTGACAACCACCGCAATCATCGACAGCGCAAAAACCACCCAAGCAAAGTGCGCGCTAGCCTCGGGGAACATCGGCAGGCTGAAGCGAATGAAGCCGTAACCGCCCATCTTGAGGAGCACGCCGGCCAGGATCACCGAACCGGCGGTCGGCGCCTGCACGTGCGCATCGGGCAGCCAGGTGTGGACCGGCCACATTGGCATCTTCACCGCAAAGCTGGCAAAGAAGGCCAGCCAGAGCCACTTCTGCGCCTCGACAGGGAAGTTGTATTCCATCAGCGTCGGAATGTCGGTCGTGCCGGCCTCGTTCACCATCCACAGCATGGCGATCAGCATCAGCACCGAACCCAGCAGGGTGTAGAGGAAGAACTTGTAGCTGGCGTAGATCCGGTCCACGCCGCCCCAGATGCCGATGATCAGGTACATCGGGATCAGCCCGGCTTCGAACATGATGTAGAACAGGTACAGGTCCTGCGCCGCGAACACGCCGATCATCAGCGCTTCCATCAGCAGGAAGGCGGCCATGTATTCGCCCACACGCTTTTCGATCGAGGCGCTGGCAAGGATGCAGATCGGCATCAGGAATACCGACAACTCGATCAGCATCAGGGCGATGCCGTCGATCCCGAGCTTCCAAGAGAAACCCGCGAACAAGGCCGCGTTTTCCTGGAACTGCCAGCGCGCGCCGCCGACATCGAACTGACTCCACAGAACGATGCCGAGCGCAAGGTCAATCAGGGTCGCCACCAGCGCGACGGTCCGCGCGGTGCGGCCATCGACCAGCAGACAGGCCACCGCGCCCAGCAGCGGCACGGCCAGCATCAGCGAAAGGATGTGATTCAACATATCAGTGCACCATCACCCAGCTGATTGCCGCCGTCAGGCCCAGCAGCATGACCAGGGCATAGGAATAGAGGTAACCCGACTGGACCTTTTTCGCGGCCCGGCTGCCCTGCGCGACCACCCAGGCCGCGCCGTTGGGACCGAACCGGTCGATCAGCCCGATGTCGCCCAGTTTCCAGAACTTGTCACCCAGCCAGAAGGCGGGACGGACGAACAGGAAGTCGTAGAGCTCGTCGAAGTACCACTTGTTGAAGACGAACTGGTGGACCACGCCAAGCTGCTCGACAAAGGCCGCGGGCAGTTTCGGGTTGCGGATATAGGCGAACCAGGCGGTGACGAAGCCCAGGGCCATGACCACGAATGGCGCCCACTTCACCCAGGTCGGCACGCCGTGCATGTGGTGGATCAGCTCTTCGCTGAACGCCACGCTGCCCTGCCAGAAGTGCCCGGCCCCTTCGCTGATGAACGAATGGTGGAACAAGTAACCGGCAAAGATCGCGCCCAGCGTCAGCACGCCCAACGGGATCAGCATGTTGATCGGGCTTTCATGCGGGTGATAGCCGGCCGTGCCGTCATCATCATGGGCATGGCCATGATCGTCGTGACCGTGGGCGTGATCGCCGTGGGCGTGCGCGTCATGGACAGCGTGCTGGATATGCTCGCTCTGCACCCAGCGCGGCTTGCCGTAGAAGGTCAGGAAGACCAGGCGCCACGAATAGAAGCTGGTCAGCAGCGCCGCCAGGATTCCCATCCAGAACCCGAACCGCCCGCTGTCGCTGGCCGAGGCATAGGCTGCCTCGAGGATCGAATCCTTCGAGTAGAACCCGGCAAAGCCGAACACGTCGACAATGCCCAGACCCGTGATCGCCAGCGTTCCGGCCAGCATCGCGTAATAGGTCAGCGGGATGTGCTTACGCAGGCCGCCGTAATAGCGCATGTCCTGCTCATGGTGCATCGCGTGGATCACGCTGCCCGCGCCAAGGAACAGCAGCGCCTTGAAGAAGGCGTGGGTGAACAGGTGGAACATCGCCGCACCCGGCGCGCCGACGCCGGCAGCGACGAACATGTATCCCAGCTGCGAACAGGTCGAATAGGCGATGACGCGCTTGATGTCCCACTGCGTGGTGCCAATCGTCGCCGCGAAGAACAACGTGGCCGCACCGACATAGGTGACCACGTGCATCGCGGTTTCGCTGGTCTGGAACATCGGCGACAGGCGGCAAACCATGAACACGCCCGCGGTCACCATGGTCGCGGCATGGATCAGCGCCGACACCGGGGTCGGGCCTTCCATCGCGTCAGGCAGCCAGGTGTGCAGGCCAAGCTGCGCCGACTTGCCCATCGCGCCGATGAACAGCAGGATGCACAGGATCGTCATCGTATCCCACTGCATGCCAAGGAAATGGACGGTCGACCCTGCCATCGACGGCGCGCGGACCAGGATTTCCGGGATCGACACGGTGTTGAACACCAGGAAAGTGCCGAAGATCCCCAGCATGAAGCCAAGATCGCCAACGCGGTTGACCACGAACGCCTTGATCGCGGCGGCACTGGCCGAGGGCTTCCTGAACCAGAAGCCGATCAGCAGGTACGAGGCCAGGCCCACGCCTTCCCAGCCAAAGAACATCTGGACCAGGTTGTCGGCGGTCACCAGCATCAGCATGGCGAAAGTAAACAAGCTGAGATAGGCGAAGAACCGCGGCTGATCCGGGTCTTCGGCCATGTAGCCCCACGAATAGAGGTGAACCAGCGCCGAAACGGTAGTGATCACCACCAGCATGATCGCGGTCAGCGTGTCGACGCGCAGCGCCCAGTCAAATGTCAGGCTGCCCGAGCGGACCCATTGCAGCACCTGCACGACCTGCGGTTCGGCATGGCCCGAGACGAAGCTGATGAAGATCGGCCACGACAGCGCGCAACTGATGAACAGTCCGGTGGTGGTCACCGACTTGGCCAGCGTGTTGCCCAGCGCGCGATTGCCCAGCCCGGCGATGGCCGAGGCGAGCAGCGGCAGGAAAACGATGAGGAGGATCGGATTCACGAGTCTCTTACCCCTTCATCTGGTTGACGTCGTCGACGGCGATGGTGCCGCGATCACGGAAGTAGATCACCAGGATCGCGAGGCCCACGGCGGCTTCACCGGCCGCCACGGTCAGCACGAACATGGCGAAGATCTGCCCCGTCAGGTCGTGCAGAAAGCTGCTGAAAGCGACCAAGTTGATGTTCACCGCGAGCAAGATCAGTTCGATCGCCATCAGAATGATGATAACGTTCTTGCGGTTGAGGAAGATCCCCAGCACGCCCAGCACGAACAGGACCGAGCTGACGATGACGTAGTGTTCGATGCCGATCATCAGAGCTGGACCCCCTTGCCCACTTCCGGCTTGACGTTGACCGTCGCTTCATCAGGGCGGCGCGCGATTTGCCTGGCCACGTCCTGGCCGCGCACGCCGCCGCGCTGGCGGTGGGTCAGCACGATCGCGCCGACCATGGCAACCAGCAGGACGATGCCCGCCGCTTCGAACAGGAACAGGTACTTGCTGTAGAGCAGCGCCCCGATCGCTTCGATATTGCTGGCGCCCGGCGCCGGAGCGGCGGTGCCATCGGCGGTGCCGAGCTCAAGCGCGCCGGTGCGATAGGCGCCGACGCCGATCACCAGTTCACCCAGGATCACCAGCGCGAGCAGCATGCCCAGCGGGAAATTGCGGATGAAGCCGGCCCGCAGCGTCGCGAAATCGATGTCGAGCATCATCACGACGAACAGGAACAGCACCGCGACCGCGCCGACATAGACGATGACCAGCAGCATCGCGATGAATTCGGCACCGCACAGCACCATCAGACCGGCAGCGTTGAAGAATGCCACGATCAGCCACAACACCGAATTGACCGGGTTGCGCGACAGGATCGTGAAGGCCCCGGCGGCAATCGTCAGGGCGGCGAACAGATAGAAGGCGATGACCTGGATCATGATTGAGCGCGCCCCCTAGCGATACGGCGCATCGGCTTCAAGGTTCGCGGCAATCGCCCGCTCCCACTTGTCCCCGTTCGCCAGCAGCTTGGCCTTGTCGTAGAGCAGTTCTTCGCGCGTTTCGGTCGCGTATTCGAAGTTCGGCCCTTCAACAATGGCATCGACCGGGCAGGCTTCCTGGCAGAAGCCGCAGAAGATGCACTTGGTCATGTCGATATCGTAGCGCGTGGTGCGGCGGCTGCCGTCCTCGCGCGGTTCGGCTTCGATGGTGATCGCCTGCGCCGGGCAGGTCGCCTCGCACAGCTTGCAGGCGATGCAGCGTTCCTCGCCATTGGGATAACGGCGCAGCGCGTGCTCACCGCGGAAGCGCGGCGACAGCGGGTTCTTCTCGAAGGGATAGTTGATCGTCGCCTTGGGCTTGAAGAAATACTTCAAGGTCAGCCAATGCGCTTTCACGAACTCCCACAGAGTGAAGCTCTTGATGAATTGGGCCGCGCTCATGCGGAATGCCCCCCAAAGTGACCCGTAGCCATCAGGTAGCCGCTCACCACGACGACGAACAGCAGCGAAACCGGCAGGAACACCTTCCAGCCAAGGCGCATCAGCTGGTCATAGCGATACCGCGGCACGGTTGCCTTCACCCAGCTGAATACGAAGAAGAAGAAGAAGATCTTGATGAACAGCCACAGCCAGCCCGGGATCAGGTAGAGCACCGGCAGGTCGAGCGGCGGCAGCCAGCCACCCCAGAACAGCGTCGCGTTGAGCGCGCACATCAGGAGCACGTTGGCATATTCGCCCAGCCAGTAGAGCGCGAAGCTCATCGAGCTGTATTCGGTCTGGTAGCCCGCGACAAGTTCGCTTTCCGCCTCGGTCAGGTCGAACGGCGCGCGCTGGGTTTCGGCCATGCCTGAAATCAGGAACATCACCCACATCGGGAACAGCAGCGGATTGAACACGAAGCCGTTGAACAGGCCCAGCACGTGACCCTTCTGCGCCAGGACGATGCCGTTCATGTTGAACGTGCCGGCCCACAGCACCACGCAGATCAGGATGAAGCCGATCGAGACTTCATAGGAGATCATCTGCGCCGAGGCGCGCATCGCCGAGAAGAACGGATACTTCGAGTTCGACGACCAGCCCGCGATCACCGTGCCGTAAACCCCCAGCGACGAGATCGCGAGGACGTAGAGCAGCCCCACGTTGATATCGGCCAGGATCGCGCCCGAATTGAACGGGATCACCGCCCAGGCCATCAGCGCCACGGTAAAGGTAATGATCGGCGCGAGCAGGAACAGCGCCTTGTTCGAAGCGCTGGGAATGATGGTTTCCTGCAGGAACACCTTCAGCCCGTCCGCGAACGACTGGAGCAGGCCGAGCGGGCCGACCACGTTCGGCCCGCGCCGCAGCGCCATTGCCGCCCAGATCTTGCGATCGACGTAGATGATCATGGCCACCGCCAGCATCAGCGGCAGGGCAATCAGCAGGATGCCGGCGATGGTCGAAGTGAACCACGCCCATTCATAGGTCATCCCGAGGGTCTGGAAGAACTCGGTCATTCCGCCGCCTCCGCAAAGGTTTCACCGTGCAGCAGTTCAGCCGAGCAGCGCTGCATCGTCTCGCTGGCGCGGGCAATCGGGTTGGTGAGGTAGAAATCCTTGACCGGGTAGCCCTCGATCACACCTTCCGCCTTGGCCTTCCCGCCCTTCGGCAGCGCGCCGTAATCGGCCAGCCCTTCGCGGCCGAGCGCCGGAACCGCCTTCGCCATCGCCGCGCGCAGCTGATCGAAGCTGTCGAAGCCAACCGAGACGCCCAGCGCGTCGGCCAGGGCGCGCAGGATTGTCCAGTCCTCGCGCGCGTCGCCGGGCGCGAAGACCGCCTTGTCGGCCAGCTGGACCCGGCCTTCGGTGTTGACATAGGTGCCCGGCTTTTCGCTGAACGCCGCGCCGGGCAGGATCACGTCCGCCGCATGGGCGCCCTTGTCGCCGTGGTGGCCGATGTAGACCACGGTCGAACCGGCGAACCTGGTATAGTCCACCTCGTCCGCGCCGAGCGACAGGACCAGCTTGGGCTTCGCCGCCACCAGGTCGGCAATGCCGCCCGGCTGGGCATAGCCCAGCATCAATCCGCCCATACGGCTGGCTGCCATATGCAGCGCGTTGAAACCGTTCCAGCCATCGCGGACCAGGTTGTACTTTTCAGCCAGCGCCAAGCTGGGTTCGAGCCCGCCCTTGCCCAGCCCCGCCCCGCCGATGATCAGCGCCGGGCGCTGCGCCGCCTTGAACGCTTCGTCCGCATCCTTGGGCAGTTTGTTGAGCACGGCGAGGTCATTGCCGAGGTTGCTGACCGGATAGGTCGCGTCCCATTCGGGGCCGACCACGAACACCTTCGCGCCGTTCTTCGCGGCCTTGCGCAGGCGGGCGTTGAGCAGCGGGGCTTCCCAGCGCACGTGGCTGCCGACGATCAGGATCGCATCGGCCGTCTCGATCCCCGACAGGGTCGAATTGAAGTTGACTGCCGCCAGGTTAGAGCAATCGTAGGCTAGGCCCGTCTGCCGCCCTTCGAGCAGCGAGGAACCCAGCGCGCCAGCCAGCGCCCTGGCCGCGAACATGGTTTCGCAATCGACCATGTCGCCCGCGATCACCGCCACCGACTTGCCCGGATTGACGCTGGCGACTGCGGCAAATGCCTCGTCCCAGCTGGCCGGAACCAGCTTGCCGTCGCGGCGGACATATGGGCGGTCGAGCCGGCGCTTGGTCAGCCCGTCAACCTGGAAGCGGCCCTTGTCGCTCAGCCACTCCTCGTTCACGTCATCGTTGACGCGGGGCAGGATGCGCAGCACTTCGCGCCCCCGGCTGTCGAGCCGGATGTTCGCCCCGATCGCGTCGGACACGTCGATCGACAGGGTCTTCTTGAGTTCCCACGGCCGCGCTTCGAACGCGTAAGGCCCGCTGGTCAGCGCGCCGACCGGGCACAGGTCGATCACGTTGGCCGAAAGCTCGTGCTTGGCGGCCTTTTCCAGGTAGGTCGTGATCTGCATGTTCTCGCCGCGATAGAGCGCGCCGATTTCATCGACCCCGGCGATCTCCTCGCTGAACCGCACGCAGCGGGTGCACTGGATGCACCGCGTCATGGTGGTCTTGATCAGCGGCCCCATGTACTTTTCGGTCACGGCGCGCTTGTGCTCGTGAAACCGGCTCGTGCCGCGGCCATAGGCGACCGACTGGTCCTGCAGGTCACATTCGCCGCCCTGGTCGCAGATCGGGCAGTCGAGCGGGTGGTTGATGAGCAGGAACTCCATCACCCCTTCACGCGCCTTCTTGACCATCGGGCTGTCGGTCTTGATCACCTGGCCTTCGCTGGCCGGCAGCGCGCAGCTCGCCTGCGGCTTCGGCGGCCCGGGGGCAACCTCGACCAGGCACATGCGGCAATTGCCCGCAATGGACAGCCGCTCATGATAGCAGAAGCGCGGGATTTCCTTGCCCGCCAGCTCGCAGGCCTGCAGGACGGTCGCGCCCTGCGGGACTTCAAGCTCAACGCCGTCGACGGTAACCTTGGGCATTACTCAGCCGCCTCCCGAACGTTTTCAGCGATCCGCTTTTCCAGCTCGGGGCGGAAATGGCGGATCAGGCCCTGGATCGGCCAGGCGGCCGCATCGCCCAGGGCGCAGATGGTGTGGCCTTCGACCTGCTTGGTCACGTCCCACAGCATGTCGATTTCAGCGAGGTCCGCATCGCCGGTGCGCAGGCGTTCCATCACCCGCCACATCCAGCCCGTGCCTTCGCGGCAAGGGGTGCACTGCCCGCAGCTTTCGTGCTTGTAGAAGTAGGACAGGCGGCTGATCGCGCGGACGATGTCGGTGCTCTTGTCCATGACGATCACGGCGGCGGTGCCCAGGCCCGAACCGACCGCGCGCAGGCCGTCGAAGTCCATCGGCGCGTCCCAGATTTCCGCTGCGGGAACCAGCGGAACCGACGAGCCGCCCGGGATCACCGCCAGCAGGTTGTCACGCCCGCCGCGAATGCCGCCGCAATGCTTTTCGATCAGCTCGCTGAACGGGATCGACATCGCTTCCTCGACCACGCAGGGCTTGTTCACGTGCCCGCTGATCTGGAACAGCTTGGTGCCCTTGTTGTTGTCGCGCCCGAAGTTGGAGAACCAAGCCGCACCGCGCCGCAGGATCGTGGGGGCAACCGCGATCGATTCGACGTTGTTGACCGTGGTCGGGCAGCCATAGAGCCCCGCACCGGCCGGGAACGGCGGCTTGAGGCGGGGCTGGCCCTTCTTGCCCTCGATGCTTTCGATCATCGCGGTTTCTTCGCCGCAGATGTAGGCGCCCGCGCCGCGGTGCACGAAGACGTCGAAATCGTAGCCGCTCTTGGCCGCGTTCTTGCCCAGCAGGCCCGCGTCATAGGCTTCCTGAACGGCGGCCATCAGCGTTTCGGCTTCGCGGATGTATTCGCCGCGAATGTAAATGTAGGCAGCGCGCGCGCGCATCGCAAAACCGGCAACCAGCGCGCCTTCGATCAGCTTGTGCGGATCGTGGCGGATGATTTCGCGGTCCTTGCACGAACCCGGCTCGGATTCGTCGGCGTTGATAACCAGGAAACTCGGACGACCGTCCTTCGATTCCTTGGGCATGAAGGACCACTTCATCCCGGTCGGGAAACCGGCGCCGCCGCGCCCGCGCAGGCCCGAAGCCTTGATCTCCTCGATGATCTTGTCCTGGCCCAGCGCCAGCAGGGCCTTGGTATTGTCCCAGTCCCCGCGCGCCTGGGCGGCCTTCAGGTTCCACGGCTGGTAGCCGTAGAGATTGGTGAAGATGCGGTCCTTGTCAGCGAGCGACATGGCTTACCACTCCTTCCGGTAGTCGTGGTTGGAATCGACCATCGCCGTCAGCGTGGTCGGTCCGCCCAGCGGTTCGACGGTGTGGCGGCCCGGTTCCTGCGTGCCCGCCTTGGGCGTCTTGCCGGCGGCCAGCGCATCGAGCACAGCATCAAGCCGTTCCGGGGTCAGGTCCTCGTAGTTGTCGTCGTTGATCTGGACCATCGGCGCAGAGGCGCAGTTGCCCATGCATTCGACCTCGGTCAGCGTCCAGAGGCCATCGTCGGTGGTGTGGCCCTTGTGCATGCCCCGCTTCTTGCAGGCGGCCAGGATGTCGTCGCTCCCGCGCAGCATGCAAGGCGTGGTGCCGCAGACCTGCACGTGGAACCGGCCCACCGGCACCAGGTTGTACATGGTGTAGAACGAGGCGACCTCGACCACGCGGATGATCGGCATGTCGAGGTACTTCGCGACATATTCCATCACCGGGATCGGCAGCCAGCCCTGGGTCTGGGTTTCCTCGCCCACCTGGCGCTGGGCGAAGTCGAGCAGGGCCATGACAGCGCTGCGCTGGCGCCCGGCGGGATAGCGCGCGATCGCGGCCTTGGCCTTGGCGTCCCAGGCGGCGTTGAAGGCGAAATTGCCCCAGCGCGCGCGCAGTTCCGGCGTATCGGGTTCGAGATGACGGTCAGCCATTAGCGGATGAACTCCACGCGAGAGCACTTGTCGCCCTCGAACGAGTAGACGGCGATCACGTCGAACGGTTCGACCAGCTCAGAGCCATCGCTGGCCGGGCCGCGCGTGACGTGTTCGCGCATGAGGACATAATTGCCGATTGCCTGCGCCTCGACGATCTCGGCATGGTTCTGCGGCCACTTGGCAAAGGCGGCGGCGAGGCCCGAACGGGTCCCTTCCTTGCCTTCGCGCACCACCGCGCCGCGATAGTTCGCTTCGCAGGCATCGTCGGTCATGTACGAGACGTAGGTATCGACGTCCTGCGCATTGTAGGCCGCGATCATCGCCTTGGCGGTGTCGAGGTTGCTCACCGGTCGCACTCCCCGAACACCACGTCGATCGCGCCGAGGATGGCGGTCGCGTCGGGCAGCATGTGGCCCTTGCACATGAAATCCATCGCCTGGAGGTGGCTGAACGCGGTCGGGCGGATCTTGCAGCGATACGGCTTGTTCGAGCCGTCCGAGACGAGATAGACGCCGAATTCGCCCTTGGGGCTTTCGGTGGCGACATAGACTTCGCCGGCGGGCACGTGGAAGCCTTCGGTGTAGAGCTTGAAGTGGTGGATCAAACTTTCCATCGACTGCTTCATTTCCGCGCGCTTGGGCGGCGAAACCTTGCGGTCGTCGGAATTGACCGGGCCGCCGGGCATCTCGCGCAGGCACTGCTGCATGATGCGGGCCGACTGGCGCACTTCCTCGACGCGGACCATGAAGCGGTCGTAGCAGTCCGAGTTGGTGCCGACCGGGATCTCGAAGTCCATGCGGTCATACACGTCATAGGGCTGCGCCTTGCGCAGATCCCACGGAATGCCGGCGGCGCGGATCATCGGGCCGGAGAAGCCCCAGGCCAGCGCGTCTTCCTTGCTGACCTTGGCGATGTCGACATTGCGCTGCTTGAAGATGCGGTTGTCGACCACAAGGCTCATCGCGTCCTCGAACAGGGTCGGCATGCGCTTGTCCAGCCACACGGCGATATCGTCGAGCAGCGCCTGCGGCACGTCCTGATGGACGCCGCCCGGGCGGAACCAGGCGCTGTGCATGCGCGCGCCGGACGCGCGTTCGAAGAAGTTGAGGCAATCCTCGCGGATTTCGAACAGCCACAGGTTCGGCGTCATCGCGCCGACGTCCATCACGTGCGACCCCATGTTGAGCATGTGGTTGCAGATGCGGGTCAGTTCCGCGAACAACACGCGCAGGTATTGCCCGCGCAGCGGCACTTCGACGTTGAGCAGCTTTTCCACTGCCAGGACGTAGCTGTGCTCCATCCCCAGCGGCGAGCAATAGTCGAGCCGGTCGAAATAGGGCAGCGCCTGGAGGTAGGTCTTGTTTTCGATCAGCTTTTCGGTGCCGCGATGGAGCAGACCGACGTGCGGATCGACCCGCTCGATGATCTCGCCGTCGAGTTCCAGCACCATGCGCAGCACGCCGTGCGCGGCCGGGTGCTGGGGCCCGAAGTTGATCGTGTAGTTGGTGATGACTTCATCGCCGGTGGTCGGCGATTCCTCGAGGGTGAAGCTCATGCCTTCTTCTCCCCACCCTGGTTTTCCTGGGCCTTTTCATCGCCCGGCAGCACGTAGTCCGCGCCTTCCCACGGGCTCATGAAGTCGAACTGGCGCAGGTCCTGGGCCAGCTTGACCGGTTCATAGACCACGCGCTTGTCTTCCTCGGAATAGCGCAGCTCGACATAGCCGGTCAGCGGGAAGTCCTTGCGGAAGGGATGCCCTTCAAAACCGTAGTCCGTCAGGATGCGGCGCAGGTCGGTGTTGCCTTCGAAGATCACGCCGTACATGTCGAACACTTCGCGCTCGAGCCAGCCGGCGACCGGCCAGATCGTGGTCACGGTCGGCACCGGAGTATCTTCCGCGGCCGTGGTCTTGACGATCAGGCGGTGGTTCCTGGTCACCGACAGCAGGCAGTAAACCACTTCGAAGCGTTCGGCCCGGCCCGGATAGTCCGCGCCGGCGATTTCCATCAGCTGTTGGTATTCGTGATCGTCACGCAGCTGCCGCAGCGCATTGGCCACTTCGGCGCGGGACACAGTAATCACGACTTCGCCGTGCTCTTCCCTGGCCGCGACGACCTTGGCGCCAAGCGCCTTGGTCAGCGCGTCAAGGACGCCTTCGTTCGAAGCGAAGCGCGGGGCGGAATGGAGGACCTTGCTCATCGCCTGCCCCTCAACGCTCGATCGTGCCGATGCGGCGGATCTTCCGCTGCAACTGCATCACGCCATAGAGCAGCGCTTCAGCGGTCGGCGGGCAGCCCGGGACATAGATGTCCACCGGCACGATCCGGTCGCAGCCGCGCACCACGGAATAGCTGTAGTGATAGTAGCCGCCGCCATTGGCGCAGCTGCCCATCGAGATGACGTACTTCGGCTCCGACATCTGGTCATAGACCTTGCGTAGCGCCGGGGCCATCTTGTTGCACAGCGTGCCGGCCACGATCATGACGTCCGACTGGCGCGGGGAAGCGCGCGGGGCAACGCCGAAGCGTTCCATGTCATAGCGCGGCATGTTGACGTGGATCATCTCGACCGCGCAGCAGGCGAGGCCGAAGGTCATCCACCACAGCGAGCCAGTCCGGGCCCACTGGAACAGGTCCTCGGTGCTGGTGACAAGGAAACCCTTGTCATGCACTTCCGAATTGAGGTCGTTGAAAAAGCCCTGGTCAGGCGGGATCACCGCCTGGCCACTCGAAAGGGGCTGACCCGCAGAGTTGACGAGCGTGCTCATTCCCAATCCAGAGCTCCCTTTTTCCACGCATAGGCGAAGCCGATCACCAGTTCGCCCAGGAAGACCATCATCGTCAGCCACCCGGCCCAGCCCGTTTCGCCCAGGCTGACCGCCCAGGGGAACAGGAACGCGGCTTCAAGGTCGAACACGATGAACAGGATCGCGACCAGGTAGAAGCGCACGTCGAACTGGCTGCGCGGATCCTCGAACGCGGGGAAACCACATTCGTATTCGCTGTTCTTTTCGGCGCTGGGCTGGTGCGAGCCGGTCAGGCGCGAAACGCCCATCGGCAGGAACACGAACAGCGCCGACAGGGCGAAGGCGATCCCCAGGAAGATCAGGATCGGCAGGTATTGCGAGAGATCGACCACAAACAATGCCTTTCTGGGGCCTGAATCGGCCTTGCCAAGGAATGAGCGCGCCCTAGTCCCCGCTGGCCGGACGCGCAAGTGGGGCTAAGGCCAAATCCGGGTGAAATATACGCTTCGCTTACGAGATCGCGCACAACACGGCCGGGACCTGACGGCCCCGGCCCTGCTGCCAACACCCCGGCGGGCCTACTTCTTGAGTTCGCGCGCCAGCGTTGCGTGGGTCTGCTTGCCATAGGGCGGCTTGAAGCCCGACAGCTTGCCCACGTCCAGCCCCGCCTGGCGATAGACCGCGCGGGCGTGGCTAAAGGTCTTGAACCCGTCAAAGCCATGGTAATTGCCCATCCCCGAAGGACCGACCCCGCCGAACGGCAAGTCTTCCATCGCGTTGTGGAACAGGACGTCGTTGACCGTCACCCCGCCCGAGATCGTGCGGCTCAGCACCTTTTGCTCCTCGGCCTTGTCCTGCCCGAAGTAATAGAGCCCCAGCGGCCGGTCGTGCGCGTTCACATAATCGATTGCCTGGTCGATGCTGTCATAGGTCATCACCGGCAGGATCGGGCCGAAGATTTCCTCCTGCATCACCTTCATTTCATCGGTCACGCCCCGGACGATGGTCAGCGGCATCTTGTTGCCGTTGCTCGACTTGAAGTCCTCGCCCGCCGGGTTGACCTCGATCAGCTCGGCCCCCTTCTCGCGCGCGTCGGCCAGGTAGCCTTGCAGCCGTTCGAAATTGCGGCCGTTGACGACCGAGGTGTAATCGTCGTTGGCCAGCAGGCTGGGATACATCGCCGAAACGCCCTGGCGGACGCTGTCGATCACCGCGCCTTCCTGCTCCTTCGCCACCAGCAGGTAATCGGGGGCAAGGCAGATCTGCCCGGCGTTCATCATCTTGCCCATGGCGATGCGTTCGCCCGCCTGGGCAAGCCGGGCGCTGCGGCCGATGAAGGTGGGCGATTTGCCGCCCAGTTCCAGCGTCACCGGCACCAGGTTTTCGGCCGCCGCGCGCATGATGTGCTTGCCCACGCTGGTTGCCCCGGTGAAGATCAGGTGGTCAAAAGCCAGCTTGCTGAACGCCGTGCCGACTTCAACCCCGCCGGTGAACACCGCCATTTCGCTCTCGTCGAAATACTGCGGCACCACTTCGGCGAACAGGTCGGCGACGCGTTCGGTAAACTCGCTCGGCTTGATCATCGCGCGGTTGCCCGCGGCCAGGATGCCGGCCATCGGCACCATGACCATGCCAATCGGGAAGTTCCACGGCGCGATCACCCCGACCACGCCCTTGGGCTGGTACATCACCTTGGCGCTCGCGCCGATCAGGCCAAGCGGGAACATGGGCTTGCGCCGGTCATCGCGGGACCAGGCCTCGAAATGCTTGCGCGCATGTTTCAGCGCGCTGACCGAGGGCATGACGTCGCTCATCAGCGTCTGTTCGATGCTGCGATGGCCGAAATCGGCGCTGACCGCCTTGGCGAAGGCATCCTTGTGATCGACCAGCAGCGCGATCGCTCGGTCGATCCGGTCGCGGCGCAGCGCCATCGGTTCGGGCAGAGCCGCGGTAAAGGCGGCGCGCTGCTTGGCCAGCACGGGCCCCAGGCGGGCAATATCAGTGTCGGACACGGGTCCCCTCCGTTGCAATTTGCCACTCTTGTTCCGCAGTTGCGCCCGCTTGGCAAGCATGGCCGCCGCGCATCTGCGCGATTGCCAATGATGCGGTGCAACATTATGCCACGCGGGACTCAAGGCTCTGCTGATAGAAAGGCGCACTCATGGCCACCTTTTCCGCCAACGATCCCGTCGTGATCCTGTCCTATGCCCGCACCCCGATGGGCGGCATGCAGGGCGAACTGTCCGAAGTTCCGGCCCCTGAACTGGGCGCCATCGCGGTCAAGGGCGCGGTCGAGCGCGCGGGGGTCGACGGCGCGGCGATCGAGCGCATCTACATGGGCTGCGTGCTTTCGGCCGGCCTCGGCCAGGCACCGGCGCGCCAGGCGGCGCTGAAGGCCGGCCTGCCGCAGTCGGTCGAGGCGACCACGGTCAACAAGATGTGCGGGTCCGGCATGCAGGCCCTGATCATGGGCGCCGAAGCGCTGGCCTCGGGCAGCATCGACTATGCCATCGCCGGGGGCATGGAATCGATGACCAACGCCCCGTACCTCCTCAAGAAGCATCGTTCGGGCGCGCGGATCGGCCATGACACGGCCTATGACCACATGTTCCTCGACGGCCTCGAAGACGCTTACGAACCCGGCCGGGCGATGGGCAGCTTCGCGCAGGTGACGGCAGACGAATACCAGCTGACCCGCGAAGCCCAGGACGAATTCGCGATCGCCTCGCTGACCCGCTCGCAGGCCGCGACCAAGGACGGCAAGTTCGCCCGCGAAATCGTGCCGGTCACGGTTCGGACCCGCGCCGGCGAAGTGGTGGTGAGCGAGGACGAGCAGCCCAAGAAGGGCCGCCCGGACAAGATCCCCTCGCTCAAGCCCGCCTTTGCCAAGGATGGCACGATCACCGCGGCCAACGCCTCGTCGATCTCGGACGGCGCGGCGGCGCTGGTGATCTCGCGCGAAAGCGTGGCCAAGGCAAATGGCCAGGCCCCGGTCGCCCGGATCGTCGCCATGGCCGCCCATGCGCATGAACCGGCCAAATTCACCACCGCCCCGGTCGCCGCGATCCGGAAGGTGCTCGACAAGGCCGGCTGGTCGGTAGGCGATGTCGACCTGTTCGAAGTGAACGAGGCTTTCGCCTGCGTCACCATGTTCGCGATGCAGGATCTGGGCATCCCGCATGACAAGGTGAACGTCCACGGCGGCGCGACCGCGCTGGGCCATCCGATCGGCGCGTCGGGCGCGCGGATCATCGCCACGCTGATCTCGGCGCTGCAGACCTACGGCAAGACCAGGGGCGTTGCCGCGCTGTGCATCGGCGGCGGCGAGGCGACGGCGGTCGCGCTCGAACTGGCCTGACCGCCCGCGCGCTGGCAGACGCGCGACACATTGCGACAGAAATGACCCGGAACTGACCAGTCGGTTCCGGGTCGCTTCATTTTCAGGGGGATAGGCAGCCTTCGTCGCCCATCAAGCGGGCGGCGTCCACCAGGAACGAAGGAAGCCCCCCATGAACCGCAAGCTGCTCAGCATCCTGATCGTCGCCGGCCTGGCCCTTCCGGGCATTGCCCAGGCCCACACCACCCGCGCCGAGCTGCGCCGCGACCATGCCGCGGTCAAGCATGAGCGGCACCAGCTGCACCGCGCCGTGGCCCACCACAACTGGCAGCGCGCCAAGGTGGAACACCGCGAGTTGGCCCGCGCCAAGCACCAGCTGCGCGAAGACCGCCGCGACTATCGCCGCCAGCGCTGAACGTTGGCCGGACCGGGCGGGCCTAGGGCTCGCCCGCGCCCCATAGGCGGGCCTGTTCGACATAGCCCTTGCGTTCTCCAAGGGTGAACGCGCACCAACCATTGGCGCAGTCACCGAGCAGGCCGGTTACCCCCGGGGCAAGCCGCCACAGCAGCCTGGCCCCCGGCTCGCCGCTTTCGCGCATGTCGGCCGGTTCCTTGCCGATCACGTGCGCCCCGCGCCGCCTGGTCAGGAAGCGCGAGTGGACCCAGCCCTGCGCCCCGTCCGGATCCCGCACGAAGCGCCAGGCTTCCTTGATGCGCAGCACCTTCAGCGGCAGGTTCGGGCGGTGATAGACCCAGTTGATCTGGTATTCCTCGCCCGGCCCGACCCGCATGTTCAGCTCGTCCGGTCGGATCGAAGCCCAATAGGGCACCTTGGGATCATCGGCGGCGCTGGCCGGTGCCGCCATGACCAGGCAGGACAGGGCCAGCGCGGCCCCTTTCAGGACAGTGCGGTAACGAAACATCATGAGTCGCTGATAGGCCGCGCAGCGCCTGGCATTCAAGCCGCTTGACCCGTGCCCCCGCAAAGTCCTAGCGGATAAACCGATGACCGTCGTCACCGATACCCCCCTGGCCCGCCGCGTCCACGGCAAGCCCCGCGTCGTGGTGACGCGCCACCTGATGCCCTCGGTAGAGACGCGACTGGCGGAACTGTTCGACGTGGAGCTCAATACCGCGGACTTGCCGCTGACCCGCGCCGAACTGATCGCCGCGATGCGCGGGGCCGATGTGCTGGTGCCGACCGTGACCGACCGGATCGACGCCGAAATGATCGCCCAGGCCGGGGACCGGCTGGGCCTGATCGCCAATTTCGGCGCCGGGATCGAACATATCGACCTGGCCGCCGCCCGCGCGCGCAAGATCATCGTCACCAACACCCCCGGCGTGTTCACCGACGATACCGCCGACCTGACCATGATGCTGATCCTGTCGGTCCCGCGCCGGCTGGGCGAAGGCAGCCGCCTGGTGCGCGATGGCCAGTGGACCGGTTGGGCCCCTTCGACGCTGCTGGGGCGCTGCATCGGCGGCAAGCGGCTGGGGATCGTCGGGATGGGCCGGATCGGCCAGGCCGTGGCCCACCGCGCCCGCGCCTTCGGCATGGAAGTGGTCTATCACAACCGCCACCGCCTGCCCGCCAGCATCGAGACAATGCTGGGCGCGCGCTACGAGGCGGACCTCGACCGCCTGTTCACCGAGGCTGACGTGCTGACCCTGCATTGCCCCGCCGGACCCGGAACGCACCACCTGGTCAACGCCGCACGGATCGCGGCGATGAAGCCCGGCGCCTACCTGATCAACACCGCGCGCGGCCACCTGATCGACGAGGAAGCGATGGTCGAGGCACTGCGCAGCGGCCACCTCGGCGGCGCGGGGCTCGATGTCTACGCCCGCGAACCCAAGGTCGATCCCCGCCTGATCGCCCTGCCCAATGTCATCACCCTGCCCCACCTGGGCAGCGCCACGGTGGAAGGGCGCGAACACGCCGGGGAAAAGGTGATCGCCAACATCCGGTTCTGGATGGACGGTCACCGCCCGCCCGACCAGGTGCTGGAAGGCTGGGCATAACCGTCCCACGGCGCAACATCCTGTCGCCTGCGCCTTGTCAGCGATGCAATCGTTGCTCTAAGCCGCCCGGCACGGGAATCGGCGCCTTCCAGGCGTGGGGAGACTAATCGCGATGCGTACCTTTTCAGCCTTGGCCCTGGCCGCTGCCGCAGCGGCGGCGCCCGTCGCCGCTTTCGCCCAGGATGCCGCGGTGGACGTGGCTGATACCGGCGATACCGCCTGGATCCTCATTTCATCGGCGCTGGTGCTGATGATGACCATGCCCGGCCTGACCCTGTTCTATGGCGGCCTGGTCCGGACCAAGAATTTCCTTGCCGTGCTGATCCAGGTCGGCGCGATTGCCGCCGTCGCTTCGCTGCTGTGGGTGATCTGCGGCTACACCATGGCCTTTGGCCACGTTACCAACGGCTGGCTGGGCGCGGGCAATGCGTGGATGCTGATTGACCTTGGCAACGTGCGCGAAGGGTTGACCGTCCCCGAAAGCAGCTTCGCGCTGTTCCAGATGACCTTTGCCGCGATCACCCCGGCGCTGATGGCCGGGGCCTGGGTCGACCGGGCGCGGTTCGGCTGGGTGGTCGGCTTTGCGGCACTGTGGGGCCTGCTGGTCTATGCCCCGGTCGCGCACTGGGTGTGGGGCGGCGGCTGGCTGTCCACTGCCATAGGCACGCTGGATTTCGCCGGCGGGATCGTGGTCCACACCACCGCCGGTGTTTCGGCGCTGGTCGTCGCGGCCCTGCTGGGCAAGCGCCAGGGCTTTCCGCGCACGCTGATGCTGCCGCATGCCCCCTCGCTGACCATGGCCGGCGCGGCGCTGCTGTGGGTGGGCTGGTTCGGCTTCAACGGCGGTTCGGCGCTGGCTGCCAACGACGATGCCGCCAGCGCGATCATCAACACCCATGTCGGGGCCTGCACCGCGGCGCTGGTCTGGCTGCTGATCGAACGCTTCACCGTGGGCAAGCCGACCAGTGTCGGCTTCGCCACGGGCGCGGTCGCGGGGCTGGCCACGGTCACCCCGGCGGCCGGGTTCATTTCGCCGGGTGCGGCGATCCTGATGGGCGTGGCCGCTGCCTCGGTCTGCTATCCGATGATCCAGGTGGTCAAGTCGCGGCTCAAGATCGACGATTCGCTTGACGTGTTCGCCGTCCACGGGGTCGGCGGAATGATCGGTTCAATCCTGCTGGCGGTGTTCCTTTCGCCCGTCTTCGGCGGCACCGGCTTTGCCGAAGGCAAGACCATGGTGTCGCAGCTGGCGGCGCAACTCGTCGGCGTGGGCGTGGTCGCCATCTGGTCGGCCGTGGCCAGCGCGCTGATCGCGGTGCTGGTCAGCCTGGTCATCCCGATGCGGGTGAGCGAGGATGACGAGCGCGAGGGGCTCGACCTGGCCAGCCACGGCGAACGGGCCTGGGAATTTGACTGAGCCGGACCCGGCCGGGGGCACCCCGCCCTTTGCCTATCCAGGCTTTGTCCCAACGCTTGCCGGCGTCCTGCGCCGCAGCTTCACCGTCCGTGGCCGGGCGCGCCGCACTGATGTGGTGATCTATGCCGTAACCGCGCTGTGGCTGGTGCCGCTGGCACTGTCGCTGGGCGAAACGGTGGCCGGGCGCGAGTTGCCCCGACAAGCCGACCTGGCGATCGGCGCGCTGCTTGCCCTGCCGTTCCTGACCCTGCTGGCGCGGCGCTGCCATGACAGCGGGCGCAGCGGCGCGCTGGCCTGGCTGGCGCTGCCGGGGCTAGCCCTGCCGCTGGTGCGCGGGATTGCTGGGGTGGTCGGCGGGATCGAGGCGAACCTGTCGCTCGACGCCCTGCTCTGGCCGTTCGACTGGCTGGCGATCCTCACCAACCTGGCCGTAGTGGCGCTGTGCCTGCTGCCGGGCAGCGCCGGGTCCAACGCCCATGGCGAAGACCCGCGCGCCGCTGGCTGACCGCGCTCAGTCGCCGGTCAGGATCCGGTCTACCAGCTGCTTCACCGTGGGGGTGAAGTTGTTCGAATAGAACGGGTCGGTCTTGAAATTGAACGCGGCGTGGCCGGCGAACATCAGGTTCTGGTCGATCGGGCCGCCGTGGGCGATGTCCTGCAGGGTCTTCTGGATGCAGAAGCTGCGCGGATCGGCCAGGTAGCCGGTGGTGTAATCGTCGTGGTCCTTCCACGATGAGAACCCGCAGTGCGACAGGCAGCCCATGCAGTCCTTCTGGTCCTTCTGGATCACCGCCCGCTCATCCTCGCTGACGAAGATGATCGTGTCGTCGGGCGTGCGCAGCCCTTCCTTGAAGCCGGCTGCCACCCAGGCGCGGGCCCGTTCCAGATCGGCCGGGGCCACCCAGTAGTTCTTGTTGCCCACCCCCACGTCAAGCCGCGCGGTGTGTTCGCCCGCTTCGACCTTGGAATAGGGGATCTGGCGTTCCGAGCGCGCTTCAAGGTTGCGCAGGAACGGATTGCGCACGGCCGAGCTGTAGAAGCCGGTCGGCGAAAAGCGGTGCAGCAGGACGTCGCCAGGCTCCAGCGTGCGCAGGTGGTCCTTCCACGCCTGCGGGATCGGGCTTTCCTGCGTCAGCAGCGGGCGGGTGCCGAACTGGAACACGATCTGGCCCAGTTCCGGGTTGTCGATCCAGTCGTTCCAGTCGCGCAGGAACCACACGCCCCCGGCCATGACGATCGGCACGCTGTCGGCAATGCCTTCGGCGCGCATCGTGTCGCGCAGCGCCTTGACGCGGGGATAGGGATCCTGCGGCTGGCGCGGGTCTTCGGCGTTGGACAGGCCGTTGTGGCCTCCGGCCAGCCAGGGGTCCTCATAGACCACTGCGGCCATCAGGTCCGCGACCTTGTGATAGGCGCGCTTCCACAGCGCGCGGAAAGCGCGGGCCGAACTGATGATCGGCAGGTAGTTGACGTTGAAGCGCGCGGCGATTTCCGACAGCTTGTAGGGCATGCCCGCACCGCAGGTCACTCCGGTCACCAGCCCCTGGGTGCGTTCCAGCACGCCTTCCAGGATCTGCTGCGCGCCGCCCATTTCCCACAACACGTTGATGTTGATCGCGCCCTTGCCGCTGGCGATGTCATAAGCCCGGCGGACCTGCTCGACCGCGCCTTCGATGCCGTATTGGATCAGGCGTTCGTGCCGTTCCTTGCGGGTCAGCTGATCATAGACCTGGGCCACGATCTTGCCTTCGGGGTCATAGCTGTCGGCATTGACCGCGCTGACCGTGCCGATGCCCCCGGCCGCCGCCCACGCGCCCGAGCTGGCATGGTTCGAAACCGCCACGCCCTTGCCCCCTTCGACCAGCGGCCACACTTCGCGACCGCCGTAAAGGATCGGCTTCAACCCCTTGAAACTCATTACGTCCCCGTCTTTCCCTTGGCTGTGTTGCACGGCTTGATCGCAGCAGGATCGGGCCGGTCGCCCGAAGCCTCGAACTGCGCATAATAGCCCTTGAGTTCCGGCTTACGGACAAATTCGACCAAGCGAAAGCCCACGGCCTGAAATTCGCAGAATAGCAGCGCCGGCGGCATGCCGTGCTGGTCGGTCGGTCGGTCGGCATCGACCACGATCACCTGCCCGCCTGCCCGCAGCGCCGGGCGCAGCCGCCACAGGAAGGCATAGGGTTCGCCCACCTCGTGGTACATGTGAACCAGGAAGATGCGGTCGAACGAATTGTCCGGCAGGCGCGGATCGTCGGGCGTGCCGGTCTTGATCGAAACGTTGTCGAGCCGCTCGCGAACCACGCGCTCGCCCAGGCGCTTGATCGCGCCGGGATCGATATCCTCGGCGAGGACCCGGCCTTTCGCGCCGACCCGTTCGGCCAGGCGCACGGTGTAATAGCCTTCGCCCGCACCGATGTCGGCCACGGTGGTGCCCGCGCCGATATTGGCCAGGTCCATCACCACTTCGGCTTCGCCCAGGTTGTCGCGCTGGTCCTCGCTGGCAGCCTCCTTGCCGCCGAGCGCGGAGACGGGCCGCCAGGCGCGCGGAAACTCGCGCGCGGTGGCCGGGCGGTCAGCGTCCGGATCGCTACCGGCCGTGCAGCCCGTCAGCGCCAGCAGGGTCAGCAATGCGGCGGCCAGTGGCCTCAATCGACATCCTCCACCTGCACCTTCTCACCCGTCACGCGCTGGGCCAGCGCGGCGGCCATGAAAGGATCCAGGGCCCCGTCTAGCACATCATCGGGCGAGGTCGAAGTGGCGCCGGTGCGCAGGTCCTTGACCAGCTGGTAAGGCTGCAACACATAGGAACGGATCTGGTGGCCCCAGCCAATCTCGGTCTTGGCCTGGTATTCGCCGCTGGCTTCCGCCTCGCGCTTGGCCAGTTCCGCTTCGTACAGCCGCGCCTTCAGCATGTTCATCGCGGTCGCGCGGTTCTTGTGCTGGCTGCGGTCGTTCTGGCTGGCAACAATGATCCCGCTGGGCACGTGGGTGATGCGCACCGCCGAATCGGTGGTGTTGACGTGCTGCCCACCCGCGCCCGAAGCGCGGTAGGTATCGATCTTGAGGTCGGCCGGATTGATCTCGATGTCGATGTCATCGTCGATCACCGGATAGACCCAGACCGAGCTGAAGCTGGTGTGGCGGCGGGCCGAACTGTCGTAGGGGCTGATCCGGACCAGACGGTGCACCCCGCTTTCGGTCTTGGCATAGCCATAGGCGTTTTCGCCCTTGATCATCAGCGTCGCGCTCTTGATCCCGGCCTGTTCGCCCGCGTGGTAATCGACCAGTTCGACCTTGTAGCCGTGGCGTTCGGCCCAGCGGGTGTACATCCGCTGGAGCATTTCGGCCCAGTCCTGGCTTTCGGTGCCGCCCGCGCCGGCGTGGACTTCGAGGTAGGCGTCGTTGGCGTCAGCTTCGCCGGCCAGCAGGGCCTGAACCTTGTCGGCGTCGGCGCGGTCGGCCAGCGCGGCAAGCGCGGCCAGACCTTCATTCACCGTGTCCTCATCGCCTTCGAGTTCGCCCAGCTCGACGTATTCGATGGCGTCGGCCATTTCCTTGGCGATGCTCTTGACCGTGCCCACCGCCGCTTCGAGGCGGCGGCGTTCGCGCATCACGCCTTCTGCTTCCTTGGGATTGTCCCACAGCTTGGGGTCCTCGACCCGCGCGTTGAGTTCGTCGAGCCGGCGCAGCGCGCGGTCCCAGTCAAGAAACTTGCGCACCAGCGCCAGCGCGGCTTCGATCCGGTCGATATGGGCCTGCCCTTCGGCACGCATGAAAATCACTCCGCAAATTCGGGAGAGAGCGCCCTAGCCGGATCGCGCGCAAAGTAAAGGGGGCCGCACGGCGGCGGCCACCGGATCAGCGCGCGCCCTTGCCCTTCAGCGCCCGCACCGCGGCGAGCGACTGCTTGACATGGTCCTTGTAGTCCATGTTGCTGTAGACCAGCTTGATCCGCCCGTCCCGGCCGATGACATAGCTGGTGCGCGAAGTCATCGGCAGCAGCGTGCCGTCGGGCTTCTTCAGTTGCACCTGGTAGGCCTGGATGATCGCCGGAGTGGCGATCGCCACCGGGAACTTGTCGCGGCAATGCTCGGTCGAGAACTTCTTCTGGGTTTCCAGATCGTCCGCCGACAGCCCGATCACGGTCGCCCCGGCCTTCTGGAAATCGTCCATCGCCTCGGCAAAGGCGTGGGCTTCGAGGGTGCAACCCTGGGTAAAGCTCTTGGGGTAGAAATAGAGCACCACCGGCCCCTTGCGCAGCGCGGCGGTGAGATTGAAACCGAACGCCTTGCCCGCCAGCGCGCCCTGGGTGGCAAAGCCGGGGGCCTTGGCGCCAACCGGCAATTCAGCCGAAGCGGCGGCGGGAACGATCAGGGCGGCGGCGGCAAGCGCGAGGGGAAGTATGCGAGTCATTCTCAAGAAATGCGCCGCCCCGCCCCGCTTGTCCAGAGCTTCCTACTGGTTGAGGATCGAAGGATCAGCCGCGATCGGCGGCGGGGTGGCCCCGCCCTCGCCCGCGCTTTCGCCACCGGCTTCGTCGGCCTTGGCCTTGGCCGCGCCGGCGCGGCGCAGGGCGGCAATCAACTGGTCGCGCTGCGAGGCAAGCTCGTCCTGCCGGGTTGTGCGTTTGGCCTCACTGTCCTGCTTGAAAGCTTCCCAGATGAGCGAGCTTTTCGGCTCGGCCCCCGGAGTGCCGCCAAACACGCGCTTGCCGGTGACCCGGTCAACCTTGACCATGTGGATGCCCTGCGGCGCGACGAACGGCACGCTGCTCCAGCGATTGCGGGTCTGCTGGACCAGCTGCTTGAAGATCGGCGCGGCGAAAGTGCCACCCTGGGCATAGCCGCCCAGCGAGCGCGGCTGGTCATACCCCAGGTAGACCGCACCCACGATGTCCTGCGATCCGCCCGCAAACCACACGTTGGTCGGACCGGACGTGGTGCCGGTCTTGCCGAACAGCGGCAGGCCCAGGTCCGACAGCACCACCGCCGTGCCGCGCGTGACCACGCCTTCCAGCATGTGCACCACCTGGTAGGCGGTGCGCGGATCCATCACCTGCTTGCCCCGCGTGCCCATACGCGGCATCGGCTTGCCGTCCCATTCCGCCATGTTGCAGGTGGTGCAGCGCCGCGTGTCGGCGCGCCAGATCACCTTGCCCGAGCGGTCCTGGACATAGTCGATCATGCTGGGTTCGTATTGCACCCCGTTGTTGGCCAGTGCGGCATAGGCGTTGGTCATCTGCAGCACGGTGGTTTCACCCGCGCCCAGTGCGAACGACAGGTAAGGCGGATACTTGCCGATCCCGACCCGGCTGATCGTATCGACCACGTGCTCCATGCCGGTATCGTTGGCGATCCGCACGGTCATCAGGTTGCGCGACTGTTCCAGGCCCCAGCGCATCGTGTGGGTCCCGCCGCCCGAGCGATTATCGAAGTTCTTGAAGCACTTCTGGCCGAGCGAGGCCCCCTGATAGACGCAGAAGGTGCCGTCCAGCACTTCGCTCGACGGGGTCATGCCGTAATCGAGCGCGGTGCCATAGACGAACGGCTTGATCGTCGATCCCGGCTGACGCATCGCCTGGGTGGCGCGGTTGAAGCTGCCCAGCCCGGCATCGAACCCGCCCTGCATCGCCAGCACCCGGCCCGAGCGCGGGTCCTGCACCACCATGCCACCCGACACTTCGGGAATGACCTTGACCACCCAGGCATTGCCCTGCGGCGCGGCCGCCGTCAGGTCACCCGGCTTGATCGCATCCGGCAGGCCCAGCAGCGGCGCGGTCTTGCCATCGGCAAAGCCGATCGTGGCCTGGCTGCCGCTGCGGGCGATGACCATGCCGATCCGCCAGTCCTGGTAATCAATCGACTTGTTCTGGGCGACCAGCTGGCTTTGCCAGTTGTCCTTGTCGAGATCGACGTGGGCCACCGGGCCATGCCAGCCCCGCCCGCCGCCATAGCGCATAAGCCCGGCGCGCAGCGCATCCTGCGCCGCCTTCTGCAGCTGCGGATCGAGCGAAGTGCGCACCCACAGCCCGCCCGCATAGACGCTGTTCGGGCCGTCTTCGGCATTCTCGCCGTACTTGTCGATCAGGCGGCGGCGCACTTCCTCGACGAAATAGCCAACCGAGGGATCATAGGCTTCGGCATGTCGCGGCTGGAGGCCCAGCGGCTGGGCCTTGGCCTGGGCGGCGGTCGCGACGTCGAGGTAGCCGTTCTTGACCATCTGCTCGAGCACCCAGTTGCGCCGTTCCAGCGCCTGCTCGGCATACTTGGCGCGGCCATAGGTTTCCGGCGCCTTGGGCAGGATCGCCAGGAACGCCGCCTCGTGCAGCTGAAGGTCGCCGACGTCCTTGTTGAAATAGGCGCGTGCGGCGGCCTGGACGCCGAAGCTCTGCCGGCCGAGCGGAATCTCGTTGAGGTAGAGTTCGAGGATCTGCTGCTTGTTCAGCACGCTTTCGATACGCCGCGCCAGGATCATTTCCTTGAGCTTGCGGGTGATCGAATATTCATTGCCGATCAGGATGTTCTTGGCGACCTGCTGGGTGATGGTCGACCCGCCGCGGGCGCGGTTGCCCGAACCCAGCTTGGCCACATAGTCAACCACTGCCCCGGCCAGGCCCGTGTAATCGACCCCGCCATGGGTCCAGAAGGTCTTGTCCTCGGCCGAAAGGTAGGCGTTGATCAGCGGTTTCGGCAAATCGACGAAGCGCAGCTGCACGCGCCGTTCGCGGGCATAGGAATAGACGATCTCGCCGTTCACGCCGCGCACCATGGTCGGCAGCGGCGGCTGGTAGGTCAGCAGGCTGTCGGCGGACGGCAGGTTGCGCGTGACCGTGGCCCACAGCAGCAGGTTGAAGGCGACCAGGGCGGCAAGCGCATAACCGGCGATCCGGAACGGCTGGCTGGTGCGCCACTTGCCGCGCGCCCAATCGCCCAGCGGGTGCTCGCGCAGCCAGGTCAGCAGGCCGCGCGCTTCGCGGCGGATGCGCAGGTGGACGGATTCTGGCGCTTCGGGATCGGTCATCTCGGGCCGGGCACTAGCATGGGAAAGAGAGCGTTCCTAGCCACCTGCGCCCCCTTGAGACTGCCGCGCGAAATAGGCCCGCACCGCCTTTCCGACGATCCCGGCGAAAGTGGCGCGTCCTTCGGCCGAGGATAGGCGGGCCGCGTCATCCGGGTTGTTGATGTAGCCGCTTTCGAACAGGACCGAGGGCAGGTCGGGCGCCTTCAGCACGGCGAAGGCGGCCGATTGCTCGGAGCGTTCGCGGAACGGCAGGCGGCCCTGCCCTTCGCGCAGGATCAGGCGGGCGAATTCCTCCGAGCGGGCCTGCGTCTCGCGCTGCGACAGGTCGACCAGGATCGCGCTGACCGCTTCGCTCTGCTCCTTTATCCGCACCCCGTTGATCTCGTCCGCGGCGTTTTCGCGCGCGGCGATCTTTTCCGCTGCCTCGTTGCTGCCCTTGGCCGACAGGGTATAGACCGTGGCACCGCTTGCACCATTCGCGCTTTCGGTGCTGTCCGCATGGATCGAAATGAACAGGTCCGCCCCCAGGCGGCGGGCAATCGCGCTGCGTTCGGGCAGGACGAGGTAGGTGTCGTCATCGCGGGTCAGCGCCACGCGGATCCCGCCCCCAGCCAGCAATTCGTCGCGCAGCGCCTTGGCCAGCGCCAGGGTCAGGTCCTTTTCGCGGATCTGGCTGGTGCCCGCGCCGGGATCCTTGCCGCCGTGACCGGCATCGATCACCACCAGCGGCCGGCCGGCATCGAGCGGCCCCTCGATCCGGGGCAGGCCAAGCGAGTGCTCGCCCTGCGGCAGGTCGACCCTGACGACATAGTCATAGCCGCGCCCGGGCGCGCCAAACATGCGGTCGGCCGCGACCATTGCCGCGAACACCCCCAGCGGAGCAAGAAACAGGACCAGGATCAGCAGGGCGCGACGCATCTGCGCGCCTGACTATAAGTGACCGCGCCAATGCGCAATTGTTTCACTAAGGTTACCCAGCGGGTTCTTACCAACTTGCCGCCAGCGCGAAGCGGTGCTAGCACTTGCGGTGTCCGGGGTAACGATGCCCGCCAGCGCTGATGCGGGCGGGCCAGAACAAACCTCCGGGGGAGAATTCCGGGCAGCTTCGCCCGGGGTCACACAGGTTGATGCTGGAATGAAGAGTTTTTCGCCGTCCCTTTTGCCGCTGCCCCATGGGCTCGCGGCAATGCAGGCGGCGTCCGCGCGTTCGGTTTCGCCGCGCCTTTTCATCCTTGCAGACACGCACCACGCCGCCGGCGCGAAGGATCGCCCCGGCTTTTTCAATACCTCCGCTCGCACCGCCGGATCCGTTCCGGCCGCGCGCGGTCGTTCCGCACAGATCCGCGCCAGCCTGGCTGGTCGCCCCCTTTCGCAGGCGGCACCCCGGCGGCGCGCACGGAGAATACTTAATGACCCAGCGCATGCTAATCGATGCGCGCCACCAGGAAGAAACCCGGGTGGCGGTGCTCAAGGGCAATCGGATTGAAGAATTCGACTTTGAATCCGCTGAACACAAGCAGATCAAGGGCAACATCTACCTCGCCAAGGTAACTCGCGTCGAACCGTCGCTGCAGGCGGCCTTCGTCGACTTTGGCGGCAATCGCCACGGCTTCCTGGCCTTCAGCGAAATCCACCCCGACTACTACCAGATCCCCAAGGAAGACCGCGAGGCACTGCTCGCCGAAGAAGCCGCCCATGCCGAGGAGGAGGCCGCGCTGCGCGCCATCGCCGAGGGTGAGGAAGACTTCGTCGGCGATGACGAGCTGGGCGAGACCCTGGCCGATGAACTGGCCGGCACCAGCCACGATCATCACGACGACGAATTCGGCGGCGTGACCGAGGTCGATACCGCCGAAAAGGACGAGGTCGCCACAATCGAGGACGGCCACGTCGAGGACGCGTTCGACCACGAGAGCGAGGAAGCCGCCGAAGCTGACGCCGAAGCCGGCGAAGAGCGCCGCGGCCGCCGCGGGCGCCGCCGCCAGGGCGGTAACAAGGGCCACGCCAAGGAAGCCGACGAGCTGCGCGCCAAGCGCATGGCGCTGCGCCGCCGCTACAAGATCCAGGACGTGATCCAGCGCCGCCAGGTGCTGCTGGTCCAGGTGGTCAAGGAAGAACGCGGGAACAAGGGCGCGGCGCTGACCACCTATCTCAGCCTCGCGGGCCGCTACTGCGTGCTGATGCCGAACTCCAGCCACGGCGGCGGGATCAGCCGCAAGATCAGCTCGGCCGCTGACCGCAAGCGCCTGAAGACGATCATCGCGGAAATGGACCTGCCCAAGTCGATGGGCTGCATCGTCCGCACCGCGGGCCTGTCGCGCACCAAGACCGAGATCAAGCGCGACTTCGACTACCTCGCCCGCCTGTGGGACGAGATCCGCGAAAACACACTGAAGTCAGTCGCCCCGGCGCTGATCCATTCGGACAGCGACCTGATCAAGCGCGCGATCCGTGACATCTACAACCGCGACATCGAGGACGTGGTGGTCGAGGGCGAGCACGGCTACCGCGCCGCACGCGACTTCATGAAGCTGCTGATGCCCAGCCACGCCAAGCGGGTGAAGCAGTATGCCGACCCGGTCCCGCTGTTCCAGCGCTATGGCGCCGAGGACCAGCTGACCGCGATGTATGATCCGGTCGTCCAGCTGAAGAGCGGCGGCTACATCGTCATCAACCCGACCGAAGCGCTGGTTTCGATCGACATCAACTCGGGCCGTTCGACCAAGGAACACGGCATCGAGGCAACCGCGCTCAACACCAACCTGGAAGCCGCGCGCGAAATCGCCCGGCAACTGCGCCTGCGCGACATGGCGGGCCTGGTGGTGATCGACTTCATCGACATGGAGTACAACTCCAACGTCCGTAAGGTCGAAAAGGCGATGAAGGACGCGCTCAAGAACGACCGCGCCCGCATCCAGGTTGGGCGGATCAGCTCGTTCGGGCTGATGGAAATGAGCCGCCAGCGCCTGCGCACCGGCGTGCTTGAAGCCACCACCCGCGGCTGCCCGCACTGCGATGGCACCGGCCTGGTCCGCACCGCGTCGAGCGCCGGCCTGTCCGCGCTGCGCCTGATCGAGGACGAAGCCGCCAAGGGCAAGGGCTCGATCATCTCGCTCTATGCCAGCACCGAAGCGGCGGTCTACCTGCTCAACGCCAAGCGCGCCGATCTGTCAGAGATCGAGGAACGCTATGGCGTGCGCGTCGAAGTGCTGCCCGAAGGCGAGAACGAAGGCGCCAAGATGCGCGTCGGCTCATCCGGTCCGCGCCCGGAATTCGTCCCCCGCTTCGAACCCATCGTCATCGAGGAAGATGACGACGAGGTGATCGAGGAAGAGGAAGAGTTCGAAGCCGAAGACCGCGCCGAAGACGACGATGCGCGCGGCAAGCGCCGCCGCAAGCGCCGCCGCCGGGGTGGACGCGACCGCGACGAGCGTGAAGATCGCGGCGAAGCCCGCGACGAAGTCAGCGAAGGCGAAGGTGACGACGCCGATGAAGACAGCGGCGAAGCTGCCGACGGTGAACCTGGCGAAACCGGAGAGGATGGCGAAGCGCCGCGCAAGCGTCGCCGCCGTGGTCGCCGCCGGCGCGGTGGCCGTGGCCGCGGTGAAGGCGAAGGCGAAGGCAGCGAAGCCGGCGAAGCAGCCGCCTCGGGCGATACTGACGAAGCTGCCGCCGAAGCCGCTGAACCCGAAGCCCCGGCCGAAGCCGAGCCTGCGGCTGAAGCACCGGTAGCCGAGGAAGCCCCGGCCAAGCCAAAGCGCACCCGCAAGAAGAAGGTCGAGGCCGAAGCCGAAGTGCCCGCCGAAGCAGCGGTCGAAGCCGAAGCTCCGACTGAAGCGCCCGCCGCCGAGGAAGCTCCGGCCAAGCCGAAGCGCACCCGCAAGAAGAAGGCCGAAGCCGAAGTGCCCGCCGAAGCAGCGGTCGAAGCCGAAGCTCCGGTCGAAGCTGCCGCCGAGGAAGCTCCGGCGAAGCCCAAGCGGGCCCGCAAGAAGAAGGTCGAAGCAGAAGTTCCCGCTGAAGCCGCTGCCGAGGAAGCCCCGGCCGAGGCCGCTGCGGCTGCTCCGGCCGAGCCGGAAGCGGAAGCTGCTGAAGCTCCGGCTGCGGAAGAAGAACCTGCCGCGCCGCGTCGCGGCTGGTGGCAGCGCACCTTCGGCGAATAAGCACCTGCTGAATGCCTGAACCCGTCGCCGGTCCGGAGCTGCGCCCCGCGCATCACCGGCCCGGCGGCGGGTTTCGCAATCCACCGGGCAGCCCACGCCGCCGCGCGACCCTGCGCGATTACCTCAAGTTCCTGCTGTGGGACATGCGCGTGGCGCGCCTGCCCGCCCTGCCCCCCGATCTGGCCCTGCCCGGCGAGCCTGACCTGGCCGCCCTGCCGGAAAACGCCGTCTGCTGGCTGGGCCATGCCTGCTTCGCGCTGCGAATTGGCGGAAAGCTGGTGCTGACCGATCCCTATCTCAGCCGCACGGCGGGTCCGTTTGGGCTGGGGCCGAAGCGCTTCCTGCCCGCGGCCGTGGCTGCCGCGCAGCTGCCCCGGCTGGACGCGATCGTCATCAGTCACAACCATTACGACCACATCGACCTGGCCGCGCTGCGCGCCTACCGTTGGCGGGCGGAAACTCTGGTGGTCTGCCCGCTGGGGGTCGGCGCGTTGCTGCGCCGGCAGGGCTATCAAACGGTGATCGAGCTGGACTGGTGGCAGTGCTGGACGCTGGATGGCCTGACCGTCACTGCCCTGCCTGCCGTGCACTTTTCAGGGCGGGGGCCCTTCGACCGGGACAAGACGCTGTGGGCCAGCATGGCGCTGACCAGCAGCGAACGGAAAGTCTGGTTCGGAGGCGATACCGGCTATGGCGCGTTATTTCGCGAGATCGGCCAGCGCGCCGGGCCGTTCGACCTCGCCCTGATCGGGATTGGCGCCTACGAGCCGCGTGTGATCATGGAGGCGAGCCACGCCACCCCCGAAGAAGCAATCGCCATCGCCCGCGACATCGGCGCGGCCCGGACCATCGGCATGCATTGGGGCAGCATCATGCTGACCCCGGAAAACCCCTTCGAAGCCCCCGAACGCTTCCGCCGCGCCGCACTGGAGCAGCAGTACGGCGAGAGCAACGCCTGGATACTGAAAGTGGGCGAGACTCGCACGTTTTAACATTCGGTAGGATTACCGCTTGCCGAATCCGCCTTGGCCCGCCAGATTGCTGCCCAAATCAGGTACGGGAGAGCATGATGCAGGACTTCGTTGGCCAAGTTGCCTTCATCACCGGCGGCGCTTCGGGCGCGGGGCTGGGCCAGGCCAAGGTGTTCGGCCGCTCCGGATGCAAGGTGGTGATCGCGGACATCCGCCAGGACGCGGTGGACCAGGCGCTGGCCGCGCTGCGCGGTGAAGGAATCGAATGCCACGGCATCCAGCTCGATATCACTGACCGCGCCGCCTATGCCGCCGCTGCGGACGAGGTGGAGCGCGTGTTCGGCCAAGCCCCGACGCTGCTGTTCAACACCGCCGGGGTCAACAATTTCGGACCGATCGAAAAGACCACCTATGGCGATTTCGACTGGCTGATCGGGGTCAACCTGGGCGGCGTGGTAAACGGCATGGTGACCTTCGTGCCGCGCATGATCGCCAGCGGCAAGCCGTGCCACGTGGTCACCGTGGCCTCGCTCGGCGGGTTCACCGGCTCGGCGCTGGCCGGGCCCTATTCGGCGGCCAAGGCCGCGGTGATCAACCTGATGGAAGGCTATGCCCAGGGGCTGGAAAAGTACGACATCGGCGTTTCGGTAGTGTGCCCTGCCAACATCAAGTCGAACATCGCCGAAGCCACCCTGACCCGCAGCGCGCAGTATGGCGACAGCGGCTATGTCGAAGGGCCGGAGGCAATCGCCTCGCTCCATTCGATCTACCAGCACGGGATGGAACCCGAAGTGCTGGCCGCGCACATCATGCAGGGGATCCGCGATAAGGCGCTTTACATCATCCCCTATCCCGAAACGAAGGACATGCTGGCGGCGCACTTTGCCCGGATCGTCGATGCAATCCCCCAGCTCGACACCGATCCCGAAGGGGCGAAGAAGCGCACAGATGCGCTGATGGAATGGGCCCGGGGCGGCGCCAAGGTGTTTACACCCGGCGCCTGACCTTAGCGCTCGAGCGGGCATCCCTCGGGCTTGCCGGGCAGCACTTTTGCTGCCCACAGCACGCAGGCGGCCCGTTCGCGATCGGCCAGATACGTCGCCAATTCATGGCTCGGCTGGCTGAATTCGAGGGACTGGAACAGTGCGCTGGCCGCACCCTTGCCGAAGGCGGCCGTCGTCCGCGCAATGAAATCGCGGTTGCCGCCAAGCCGGGTGTCTCCGCCCAGCGTATCGGGCAGGTTCAGCCCCTTGCCGTGTTTGGTGACCGCAGGATCGCGCGGGTTCCAGGCGACGTAGAACCGGGTCAGGGCAGCAAACCGGGCCGGATCAAGCGGTTCGCGTCCGATGCCCAACTGCCCGCCACCGACCGCCGGGGCAAAAGCCGCAATCCGCACGTCCGAAAGGTTCGAAGGGACTGGCGGCGGTATCTTCCCGCCGGAACAGCGCATCGCCGCCCAGCCCTTTGCCGGTTCCGACACCGCATCGAGGGCCGCAGCACCGCCCAGGCTATGCGCGACAATGCTGACTTCGGTCCCCTGATCGAACCGCGCCAGCAGGTCACGCAGGCCGCATTGCGCCATCCGCTCGGCATTGCCGCGGGCACGAGGGAACAGGCCAACCGGATAGGGAACCTTGCCGCCGGCGCGGTGCAGCGCGTCCCAATAGACTTCGACGTAGCGCTGGTCCGGCGCGGCCCCCTGATCGTCCAGCCACTGCCGCGTCGCGGCGAATTTGCCCCGGAAGCTGCCGAAGCTGTTGTTGAACCCCATGATCAGCAAGACGACCCGGCCTTGCGGCGCGATCCGCCGCGCCGCCTCTGCCAGGATTGCCGCGCGGTCATACGGCTGGCCGGCCTTGGCCAGCCCCTTTGCCAGGCCAAAGTGACGCTGCTTGGCAAGATCGGCAGGCAGCAGTGCCAGGGCCGCCGGATCGGCGTCAAGCGGCCAGGGATCGCCATTCTCGTCGAACACGATCCGCACCACACCCGGCGGCGGGGGATCCATGTAGTCGCGCGCCGGCAGGCTGTGAAAGGCAACACAGCCTGACAGAACAAGCAGCAGCGCCAACGCGCCTAACGAACGAAAGATCGGCGGCATTACTCCGCCTTAGTCGCCTCGCCCCATTCCATCCACCCGGCAAAGCGCGGCATCTTCGGGGCATAGCGCTGGCCCAGTACGTTCATGGCAAAGCCCTGCTGGGCAATCGCGGCGCTGACCGGGCGGGTCAGGTGGCAGCCGCCGGCCAGCTTCTTCCAGACCGGCTCGATCCGGTTCTGCCACTTTTGCACCCCGGCATCGGGCGCGCGGCCGTGTTCGGCATAGAGCAGCCGCCCGCCCGGCTTCAGGATCCGGCGCAATTCACGCACCGTTTGCATCTGATCGCAGACCGAGCAGAGGGTAAAAGTGCAGACCACCGTATCGAAACTCTCGTCCTCGAACGGGATCGCCTCGCCAAAGCCCTGGCGGATGTCCGCTTGCCAGCCTTTGCCGGCCACGGCCGCTCGGGTGTATTCCAGCCCCTTGGCCGACGGGTCCATGCCAAAAAACGCGGTAACTCTTGCCCTGTCATAGAACTGCTGGTTGATCCCGCCGCCGCAGCCGATCTCGAACACCTTGCCGCTGGCCAGCGGCACCACCTTTTCGCGCATCTTCATGATCGCGGGCGACGAACAGGCGCACTGGATGAAGCGCGGCACCACGTGTTCATCATACCACTTGGCAAAACCCATGCCGCTCCCCTTCCCTGCCCCGTGTTTGCGCGCCATGATGCCACAAAACAGGCTGGGGGAAAGAGGATCATGCACGTCTATCGCACGCCGGAGGAACGCTTTGCCGCCCTGCCCGACTTTCCTTTCGCGCCGCATTACCTGACGCTGCGCGACGGGCTTCGGGTCCACTACCTTGATGAAGGGCCGCGCGACGGTCCGGTGGTGTTCCTGCTGCATGGCGAGCCAACCTGGTGCTACCTGTTCCGCCACATGATCCCGCCCCTGGTGGCGCAAGGTTTCCGGGTCGTCGCGCCCGACCTGATCGGCTTCGGAAAGAGCGACAAGCCGCTGGCACGCGGGGCCTATTCCTATGCCGGACAGGTCGCCTGGATGCGCGAATGGATCGAGGCGCTGGACCTTCGCGGCATGACGCTGGGCTGCCAGGACTGGGGCAGCCTGATCGGCCTGCGGCTGGCGGCGGAAATGCCCGAACGGTTCCACGGCGTCGCCCTGTCGAACGGCGGCCTGCCCGATGGCCAGGAGCCGCCGCGCGCCTTTGCCATCTGGCGCGCCTTTTCGCGCTACAGCCCGGTATTCCCGATCGGCGGCATTGTGAAGCGCGGGACAAAGCGGGCGCTCTCGCCGCTGGAAGTCGCCGCTTACGATGCGCCCTTCCCCACCCGCGCCAGCAAGGCCGCAACGCGGGTCTATCCGGGCCTGGTGCCCTTCGCCGGCAATCCCGCCGTGCCCGACCAGCTGCGCGCCTGGGAGGTATTCCGGCGCTGGGACAAGCCATTCCTGTGCTGCTTTGCCGATGGCGACCCGATCACCCGCGGCGGCGACGCGGTGTGGCTGGAGCGTGTGCCGGGAACGCGCGGCATGGCGCACCGCACCCTGCACGGTGGCCACTTCATCCAGGAGGATGACCCCGCCGGTTTCGCCGCCGCAATTGCCGAGGTGGCGCGCACCCGCCCCGGCTGACGCCCGGAGCAGGACCGAAATGAGTTAACAAGTTATTGTCGTCATTCAGCTTCTCGTTTAGTCCTCATGGGCGAGACGCGAATCCCATGGCGACCAATCCGACCCATCACGAACCTTTACCCCAACTCACGACAAAGCAGCGTGAAGTGATGGCGCTTGTCGCGGACAATCGCACCAGCAAGGAAATCGCGGGCCTGCTGGGCATCTCGGAATCGGCGGTCAACCAGCGGATCGAAATGATCCGCACCCGCCTGGGCGGGATTCCCCGCGGAGAACTGGCCCGGCTCTATCGCCAGGAATTTGCCCGAAACCGTGCGATTTCCGCGACTTTCCCGCCAAACTGGCAGAAAATTCAGGTTCCGGAACAGGCCGCCGCCGGGCAGGAAAGTGTCACGGAAAGTAGCTCCGAGCCTGAGGCGGTCGGGTCGCAAACAGGATCGCCCGGGATCGGAGATGGGTCGCAGCTTTCCTCACCCTCGTTCCTCCCGGGTGGGCCGGAATGGCTCACCCGGGAGCATCCTGTGATGGCTCTGCTGCGCGCCGCCGCGATCGCTTCCATCGTCGTTGCAGGCATGGCGATTGCCGCCGAAGTGACCCAGCTGGTCAGCTAAGGCCAATTTCCCGCAACTGCCCGCTTGCCCCGCCGCGCTGAATCGGTAAGGAGAGCCGCAAAGGCGGTATGCCGCATCAGCGAACAGGGACGATCATGGCCAGTTTCTCTCTTCCCGCAAACAGCAAGATCAACGGCAAGGGCCGGCATCACGCCGCAGCCGAAGCAGCGCGGGTGAAGAAGTTCACCGTCTATCGCTATGATCCCGACAGCGGCGAGAATCCCCGCTACGACACGTTCGAGATCGATCTCGACAAGTGCGGACCGATGGTGCTCGACGCGCTGATCAAGATGAAGTCGGAAATGGACCCGACGCTGACCTTCCGCCGCTCGTGCCGCGAAGGGATCTGCGGCTCCTGCGCGATGAACATGAACGGCCGCAACGGCCTTGCCTGCACCACCGCGATCGAAGATCTGAAGGGCGACGTGCGGATTACTCCGCTGCCGCACATGGAAGTGATCAAGGACCTGGTTCCCGATTTCACCCACTTCTATGCCCAGTACGCTTCGATCCGGCCCTGGCTGCAGACCGTCAGCACTACCCCTTCGGGCAAGGAACGCCTGCAGAGCCCCGAACAGCGCGAAAAGCTGGACGGTCTGTACGAATGCATCCTGTGCGCTTGCTGCTCGACCTCGTGCCCGAGCTATTGGTGGAACAGCGACAAGTTCCTCGGTCCGGCGATCCTGCTCCAGGCCTATCGCTGGCTGGCCGACAGCCGCGACGAAATGACCGGTGAGCGGCTGGACGAGCTGGAAGATCCCTTCCGTCTCTATCGCTGCCACACGATCATGAATTGCGCCAACGTCTGCCCCAAGGGCCTGTCGCCGGCCCGCGCGATCGCTGAAATCAAGAAGATGCAGGCCGAACGGCACGTCTAAGTGGAAGACGGAACGAAGATCCGCCACGTTCCCGATCCGGACAATCCGGGCTGGCACACCTGGAACCTGGCAGACAACACGCGCTTCAATGCCCAGACCATGGGACACATGCTGGTGCGCAAGGACAGCGACACGCTGTGCCGGGTCCGCATGTTCCCCGAACGGCGCCACACCAACCTGCTCGACATGGTTCACGGCGCGATCACCCTGGCGCTGATGGACGTGGCCCTGTTCGCGTCGATGCGCATCCTGCTGGGCGGTGACGCCGGCGGATCGGTGACGCTGGACCTGTCCAGCCAGTTCATCGGCGCCGGGCGGCCCGGCGTGCCGCTGGACGCGCTGGTCGAAGTGATGCGCGAGACGAAGCGGCTGGTCTTCCTGCGCGGCACCGTGGTCCAGGGCGAGAACGACGAACACCTGGTGGCATCGTTCTCGGGGATCGTGCGCAAACCTTCGGGCAAATGACCCGGATCATCGCCCGCTACGATGAACTGGTCGCGGCCGGCGAACTGCGGCCCGATCCGGAACAGCGCGCGGCGGCGGCCAAGCTGGATCACTTGCAGCACCAGTTGCAGGCGGCACCTTCAGGCGGGCTGCTCGGCAAGCTGTTTGGCCGCAAGGCGCCGACACCGGCGCGCGGCCTTTACCTGTGGGGCGGCGTCGGGCGCGGCAAGTCGATGCTGATGGACCTGTTCCATGACTGCCTGACCATCCCCGAAAAGCGCCGCGTGCACTTCCACGCCTTCATGCTGGAGGTCCACGCCCGCCTGCGCGACGCGCGCAAGAGCGAGAGCGGAGATCCCATCCCGCCCGTGGCAGCAGCCATCGCCGAGGGCCTGCGGGTGCTGGCCTTCGACGAAATGGTGGTCAACAATTCCGCCGACGCGATGATCATGAGCCGGCTGTTCACCGCGCTGATCGAACGCCACGGCCTGGTCATCGTCACCACCAGCAATCGCGCCCCGTCCGAGCTCTACAAGGACGGTCTCAACCGCGAGCATTTCCTGCCGTTCATTGCCCTGATCGAGCGCGAACTTGACGTGCTGGCGCTGAACGGCCCGGTCGATTACCGGCTCGAACGGCTGGCGGGTATGGCCACCTGGCACACCCCGCTGGGCGATGCGGCGACCGCCCAGGTGCGCGAAGCCTTCTTCCGCCTGACTGACTATCCGCCCGAGGACAGCGCCCATGTTCCTTCGGCCGAACTCGATGTCGGCGGGGGGCGAATGCTGCGCGTGCCCAAGTGCCTCAAGGGCGTCGCGGTATTCAGCTTCAAGAAGCTGTGCGGCGAAGCCCGCGGCGCGCCGGACTACCTGGCCATCGCGCAGACCTATCACACCGTGATCCTGGTCGGCATTCCTCGCATGAGCCCGGAAAACCGCAACGAGGCGGCGCGCTTCGTGACGCTGATCGACGCGCTCTACGAACACAAGGTCAAGCTGCTCGCCACCGCCGATGCCGAGCCCGAGCAGCTCTATGCAGCCGGTGATGGACGGTTCGAATTCGACCGCACGATCAGCCGGCTGATGGAAATGCAGAGCGCGGACTACCTCGCCGCCGGTCACGGCGAGGAATAGCCGTCCGCCGGGCTCAGATCTCCAACCGCGCGGTGATCCGGATATCCCGGCCGGCAAGGGGAGCATAGTCCTTGAGGAACGAGGCGTGGCGCCGCGCCGTCACGTCGAACAGGTTGTTGGCGCTCACCACGAAGCTGAGCGGGCGTTCCTTGCCCCAGGGCCGGAACGCGACCTGTGCGTTGACCATGGTATAGCCGGGAGTCGCCGTCTCAAACGCTGCAACGCGGTCCTGCCCGGTCACCCGCTCGACCTCGGCACGCAGGTCCCAGTTGGGCGATTTGGCGGAAACCCCGCCCAGCACCCGCAGCGGCGGAATGCGCGGGGCGGGCCCCGCACCGGTGATGGTGGCATGGACATAATCGGCCAGGGCATCGGCCTTGATCGTCCAGATTCCCGGACGCGCCAAGGTGACATCAAGCTGCGCCTCGAACCCATAGAGCCGCGCATTGGCCTGACTGATCCGGTATTCCGGCAATCCGTCAACGATCGCGCCGCTGCGCGCCTCGTAGATGAAGTTGTCGAACCAGGAATGGTAGGCGCTCAGTTCCAGATCGAAGGCATCGCCGCTGCCACGCACCACCAGTTCGGCGCTCTTGGCGCGTTCCATCCGCAGCAGGGGGTTGCCGACTTCGTAGGATTCGGTCCCGTGGTGCGGGCCATTGGCGAACAGTTCCTCAGCCGACGGGGCGCGTTCAGCCTGCGACAGGTTGATCCCGATCTTCCAGCCCGGTGCCACGTCCAGAGCCCCGCCAACCGAGGCTGACAAGGCATCAAAGCTGCGCTGCCCGCTGAAGAACTGCGGCTGGGCCGCGACAGGCTTGGCCGTTTGACGGGTTTGCTCGTAACGCAGTCCCGCCTCGAGCCTGAACTGGCCGAGTTCAAGCTGCTGAACCGTAAAGAACCCGACCTGACTGGTCGCATTGCGCGGCAGGTAAGCCTCATCGCCGATCACATTGAAATCGCGCAGCACGAATTGCACGCCGCTGCCGCCCTTCCAGCCTCCCTTCGCTGCCTGGGTCAGTTCCAGGCGGCCTTCCTGACCGGTGCTGAGAAAACGGGTGCCGATCACCCCTGACGGGTCGATTTCAGCATGGGTGTAGTCGCCATAGGCATAACGCAGCGCAATCTTGTCGAGCCAGTCACCGCCGGTGATGATCTCCGCACGCGCGTCAAGCCGATCCTGCTTGAGGTGGAGAACCGGCTCCTCCTGCTCCTGTCCATCCTGCGTGGCGAGGCGCGGCGGAACACCGTAGCGGCTGTCGAAATGGCTGTAAGCCACACCGATGCTGCCGCCGTCGTTGATATAGGCAAGGCCGGTCCCAGCAGACCAGGTGCGCACCGCACTGTTGGGCAGGCGATCCTTCACCGCGGCATTGCCCGCAAAATCGATCTCCGGGTCATGTGGCAACAGGCTGGTTGCCAACGCCTCGGCGCGCAGCGCCGGGGTCAGGGTATAGCCGCCAATGCGCAGGTCGCCGGTGCGAGCATAGGAGCCATCGGCGTGAAGCACCCAGCCTCCGCCCAAGCCCACGTCGGCCGACCCGGCAAGCGAGCGTTCATCGGCGGCCGAGCCGTAACTGGCCAGCGCCGCAAGGTGCAGCGGCTCATCAGGCACTTCGACAGGAATGCGGTGATCGATCACGTTGACCACCCCGCCGATCGCCGCCGATCCGTATTGCAGCGATTGCGGCCCGCGCAGCACTTCGATCTTGTGCGCCAGCAGCGGGTTTACCGCGGGTGCATGGTCGGCCGAAGTGTTCGACACGTCGATCGAACCGATGCCGTTGGTGAGCAGGCGTACGCGCTCGCCCTGCAGGCCGCGCAGGACCGGACGCGAAGCCCCAGGCCCGAACGAGGTTGCCGTGACGCCTGGCGTGCGCGCCAAGGTTTCGCCGATGCTGGTGCGCAGCGAGCCAGTAAGTTCCTCGCCGCTCAGCACGGCCACGCCGGACAGCACGTCCTTGCGCGACACCTGCACCGCGCCGGTGACAACGATGTCCTGGTCATCATGAGTGTGATAGGCATTGTCCTGTGCATCTTGCGCCGCAGCCGGAGCTGCCACGGCCACCAGGGCAAGGACGGAAGAGACGGAAATGAAGGTGCGCATTGCGACTCCGCGTTGACATGACGAGTGGCCGCCTAGCATTGTCAGCTTTATGTTACAACATTACATATCACTTGCGTTCGTCGCTGGTCGCACCTCTTGAACTGGTCAGCAGAAATCCCATTTGCACAGCATACCGGCGTCAACTTCCCGCCGATGTGGAACCCTGACATGATCGAACTCCGTCCCTTTTCCGGGCTGGGCCATGCCCAGCATGGCTGGCTCGATGCCACCCACCATTTCAGCTTTGCCGACTATCATGATCCCGCGCGCACGCACTGGGGGCAGCTGCGGGTGTGGAACGATGACAGCATCGCACCGCAGACCGGCTTTCCGCCCCACGGCCACCGCGACATGGAAATCGTCACCTTCGTGCGCAGCGGAGCGATTTCGCACCGGGACAGCCTTGGGAACGCCGGCCGCACGGCGGCTGGCGATGTCCAGGTGATGAGCGCCGGCAGCGGCATCCAGCACTCCGAATACAACCTTGAGAACGAAGTCACCACGCTATTCCAGATCTGGATCATGCCGGATGCTGGCGGCGGCGAACCAGCCTGGGGGCAGCGCGAATTCCCGCGAGCCGACCGATCCGGACAATGGACCGTGGTGGCGAGCGGCCAGCCGGACGCCGATAATGCCCTGCCGATCCGCGCCGACGCCAGGGTCCTGGCCGCAACTGTCGCCGCGGGGGAGCAGATTCGTTACGCCGCCGATCCCCGGCGCCACCTCTACCTGGTGGCGGCGACAGGCCGGATCCGGGTCAATGGCGTCGAGGCCGATGCCCGTGACGGGGTCGCCATAACTGGCGAGGCCGAAGTGGTGGTCGAAGCCGTTGATGCCAGCGAAGTGGTTATGGTCGACACGCGCTGAACCCGGATCGGAAACCAGCGCCAGCCCCAGATGCGCGAAGGGCTCGCCTTACGGCGAGCCCTTCAAAACCATAAGCTGTTAACCGAATCGAATGGTTAACATTCGATTCGTGCTGCTCAGTGATGTCAACGAGGCAGCCCAGATTCCCGAGGCTATCTCATTGAAATCAACGGAAAAGATAGTCCCAAACGATCGAGAACATACAAAGCTCCTCCGACAAACCCGGAGCCCTGTATGTAAGGCAAACAGCTATGGTTAACAAGAGCTAAAGATTCACGGTTAACCTGCCCATTGTGCCAAGGTTAGACGTATCCAGCAGTTCCATCAGATCGTCGAGGCGCATCGGCCGACCGATGTGGTAGCCTTGTGCCAGGTCGCAGTTCATTTCACGCAGCGCGCCAAGCGTCACGATGTCCTCGATCCCTTCGGCAACCACTTCCTGCCCCAGGGCATGGGCCAGGCTGATCACGCTTTCGACGATCAACCGTTCGCGCGCATTGGTGGTGATCGCCTCGATGAAGCGCCGGTCCAGCTTGATCTCGTCGCTGGGAATCTCGGCCAGATAGGCCAGACTGGCCTGGCCCGTGCCGAAATCGTCGATCGACAGGCGGAACCCCATGGTGCGCAGCGCCGCCAGGTTGCGCTTGGCCTGTTCGCGATTGGTCATGCTGAAGGTTTCGGTCACTTCGAACGTGATCAGCCCGCAGTCTTCCAGCTTCTGCTCGCGCACGATGTCGGCCACGCGGTGGACCAGTGCCGGGTGATCGACCATCCGGGCCGACAGGTTGACACTGATCTGGAACGGCCCGGCAATCGCGTTGAGATCGCGCAGCATGCCGATCGACTTTTCCAGCACCCAATAGGTGATCGCCTCGATCCGGCCCGCCCGTTCGGCCTGGAGGATGAAGGCATCGGGTGGAATCGCGCCGCGCTGAGGATCATTCCACCGGATCAGCGCTTCGGCACCGGACAAGCGGTTGCTGCGGAAATCGTACTGTGGCTGCAGCGCCAGCCAGATGTCCCCGTTGCGCAGCCCTTCGTCGATGCGCGCGTGCAGCGACAGTTCCCACGACGATTCGGCCAGGCGCCGCTCGCCAAACTCTTCGTACAGCTTGCCCTTGGCCTGGGCTTCCTGCGCGCTGGCAAGCGCAGACTTGATCCGGCTCATCGGCCTGGAATGGGTGTTGCGGTCGATCCCGAAATGAACCGTCGTGTCGAGCACGTGGCCATCGATCACGATCGGCGACGAGAACAGCGCGCGCAGCCCTTCGAGATGTTCGACCAGGGATTCGAGCGTCTGCGAATCCTCCAGCCACACGAACAGCCCGTTGTCGTTATCGAACACCGCGCGGTCGCCGCCGCCGAACGATAGCCGGCGGGCGATGTGCCGCGCGCAGGCACCGTGCAATTCGCGCGGAAGACTGGCCAGCATCTGTTCGTACTGGTTGATCGAAACCGCGATCACGTCCTGCGATTGGGCCACGCCCAGTTCGGCCATGGCGGCGATGTTCGGCAGGCCCGAGGCGCTGCTGGTCTGCTGCACCCGGTTGCGCCATTTCTGTGAACTGCGCAGCGGCGCATAGAGCACCAGCGCAAACAGGCTCGGCCCCATGCTGGAGATGATGTTGGCCTCGCGCAGTATGCCCGGCACAACGAGCAGCGTCGCAACCAACCCGCCATAGACAGCCAGCTTGATCCGCAGCTTCCTGAAGCGGCTACCGATCAACACGAGCGCCGCGAACAACCCCAGCATCGGCACCCAGCCAATGTTGTAGGGCGTGGCCTTGCGCAGACCGTGATAGCCGGCAATATCGACCAGCGCGGCGGGAACCTCGGCATGGCCGAAATAGCCCAGCACCGTCTCCTGTTCAGGGCTTGTGGTGGTGACAAACACCCGCTTGCCGGCAATGGCGCTGGCTGGCACCCGCCCGGCAAGGATGTCTGCGCCAGCAACAACCGGGACGGAGTCCGGATCGAAGCGGAAGTCGGGATAGATGGCTGCGGCTGGATCAACGCCCAGCCCTTCCGAGGCTACCGATTCAACCCGCCGCGCCCCCAGCATTCCGGACGCCTGGGCGCTTTCAGCGAAACCCAGGAAGTTCACGTTCCAGTTTGAAACGGCCACCGGCACGCCTGGTGGCGCACTGATCCGGTCGGCCAGCACTTCGGAACGATTGTAGCGCGGAACAGGGACGCTGCGATGAACCAGGACGATCTTGTCGGCACCTTGGGCCAGCGCCGCCTGCAGCGCCTGCGTGCCCGCCGGATTGTCATCATCATCGCGCGGCGCATCGAAGTAGATCCGCAGTGCGCCCGCTCCCCGCAGCCGGTTGAGCAGATCGGCCTGGGACTGCAGCGAGGTTGCGGCAGCCGCTCTCGCGCCTTTCTGTCCGCCGCGATCGAGCGAGACCAGCACGGTGTTGGTAACGGTCGCGCGCTCGCGGTTCTTGAACCACACGTTCCAGTAGACATGGTCCAGCGCCTGCAAGGATTGCGTCAGCACGCCAAGCAGGACGATGACCAATGTCATCAACAGGGGTGATTTCAATTTTGCGCGCATTAACCCGTCAATGCTGTCGTTTACCGAACAGCCCTAACACCGGGTTGGTTAAAGATGACTAAAGCAAACCACGGCGCCCGGATGAAACCCCGCAGAATTGCGCGAGTCACGCAAGGTCAAGGTGCCTTGTCACTTATTCTCAGGAAATACCCATGCGTGCCAGTGACTTATCCAGCATGAGCAGCTGCCACAACAGGCGCGAATGATCCGCGCGGCCGGCGATGTGCAGTTCGGCCATCCGCCCCAGCGCAGCGCTGTCGAACCAGCCAGTGCGGGCCAGCGCCGAACTGGCGCTGATCCCACGCGCGGCTTCGGCCAGCGGGCCGCGGAACCACTGCGCGATCGGCGTGACGAAGCCCTGCTTCTGGCGGAACAGGATGTCGTCCGGCAGATAGCGGCGCATGGTCTTCTTCAGCAGCCACTTCCCCTCGCCCCGGCGCAGGCGCAGGCCTTCGGGCAGCGCGGCGGCGAATTCGACCAGGCGGTGATCCAGCAAGGGCTCGCGCGCTTCCAGGCTGACCGCCATGCTGGTCCGGTCAACCTTGGTCAGGATATCGCCCGGCAGCCAGAACTTGATGTCGGCATATTGCGCGCGGTCCAGGCCGGAGCGCGCGGGCGCTCCGCGCATCAGGGCCTCGAACGGCTGCTCGGCCCGATAGTCGCCCCGCAGCGCCTTGAATTCGGCGGTATAGAGGGTCTCGCGCAGCTCTGGCGGCAAGACGCCGATCGCGCGGGCGTAGCCCTGCTCGCTGGTCCCCGCCAGCGCGAGCAGCGTGGTTTTGGCGCGGAGCGGGCGCGGCGCCCAGTCCGCCTTGGGATAGATCGCCCCCAACGTGCCCAGCAGCGGGCCGCGCAGCGCCTGCGGCAGCAGCGAGCGGATGCGATCCTCGCCATGCTGGAAGCGGTGGCGGCGGTATCCGGCAAAGGCTTCGTCAGCCCCGTCGCCGGACAAGGCAACCGTTACCGTCTCGCGCGCCAGCTGGCAGACCCGCCAGGTCGGCAGCGCCGAGGCGTCCGCGAAGGGTTCATCGAACATGGCCGCAAGCGTCTCGACGTGCTCGAAATCGTCTGGCGAAACGGTGCGTGCGCGGTGATCGGTGGCGAACTGGCGGGCAACCTGTTCGGCATAGCCGGTTTCATCGAGCGCGCCGACATCGAACCCGATCGAACAGGTCTTGACAGGATTGCCGCTGGCTTCGGCCATGAGCGCGACCACGCTGGAACTGTCGACTCCGCCCGACAGGAAGGCCCCCAGCGGCACGTCGGACACCATCCGCGAGGTCACCGCCTGGCGCAGCAGGTGCAGCAGTTCCGCTTCCAGATCGGCCGCCCGGCCGCGCCGCCGCTCGGCAAAGGACAGGTCCCACCACTGCACCGGGCGCGGCAAGCGCGCGCCGTGGCGCAGCAGCAGCGAATGACCGGCCGGCAGCTTGTGCACACCCTGCAGGATCGAGCGATGGTCCGGCACATAACCCCAGGCGAGGTAATCCTCGATCGCCAGCGGATCGACTTCGCGGCGCAGCAGCGGATGGGCCAGCAGGCCCTTCAACTCGGACGCGAAAGCCAGGCTACCATCGCTGAGCGGGGCGTAGAACAGCGGCTTCACCCCCATCCGGTCCCGCGCCAGGAACAGGCTGCGCTGCACGGTGTCATAAATCGCAAAGGCGAACATGCCGTGCAGGCGCGGCAGGCAATCCGGGCCCCAGCGCTGCCAGGCGGCCAGGATCACCTCGCTGTCGCCATCGGTGTGGAACTGCGCCCCGCCGCCGCGCAGCTCCTCACGCAGCTCGCGGTAATTGTAGATCTCGCCGTTGAATACCAGGATCGCCTGGCCATCGCTGGACGCCATCGGCTGGGGCGAACCGGTCACGTCGATGATCGAGAGGCGCAGATGGCCCAGGCCAACTCCCGGCGCGGTCCACACCCCCTGCCCGTCCGGGCCGCGATGCGCCATCACCGCGCACATCCGGTCGATCCGCGCCGGATCAACCGGCTTGGGCGTGGTCAGATGGAAGATTCCGGCAATACCGCACATGGTCTGTCTGCGCCTAGCGAAGCTGCGCCTGCCGGTCCATCCACGGCGCAAGGTCACCCGTGGACAGCCGGAACGCGGCCAGCGCGCGGGCGGGATCGTGGCCCGGGCGCGCTTCGGCCGAGAGGATCAGCAACATCGTCGGACGCGGGCGGAGGAGCAGCCGATCGGCAATGTTCGCCAGCTTGAGCCGGGCATTGCTGCCACCGAGCAGGTCACCGCTGCGATACCAGGTCTGCGCCAGGCGCATGACCCGCCCCTGCGCGAGCAGGCGCTCGGTTCCGGCATCACCAACTTGCGGGCCTTCGCCCTGCCAGGCCCAATCGCTGTCCGGCCGCAGCGCGCCTTCACCAAAGCCCCCGGCCTCCTTGCCTTCGGACTGGGCGGCATAGAGCGCCACGAACACGTCCACTTCGTTGCCGGCGGCATCGGCATAGCGCCCGAGCAAGCGGTGATCCGCCCCGGTGGCGCGCGGTTCCCACCACACCTGGGGGCGATAATCGACCCGCTGCCAGCCCGGCACCTCTGGCAGGTAGATCTGGCGCGGCAACGGCGCGCTGAGCGCATCGGCGGCACGCGCCCAGGCCTGGCCGCCCAGCACCAGCGCCGCCGCGCCAAACAGCGCCAGCCCCACCGGCAGCCGCCGCGCCGCCAGCGCGGCCAGACGCGGCGAAGCCTCGATCCCGGCGGCATCGATCATCGGATCGTCGATCGCCCGGTCGAAGAACCGCCATGACAGGCCCAGCACCAGCGCTATGACCACGGCAAAGAAAATCCAGCCGTAGATGATGTGATCGATCCCGGCGGCCTTTTCCACGCCGACGTATTGCGCGGCGAAGATCGTGCCCCAGGCACGGATGCCATTGGCCAGGATCGGTGCGGCCAGGCACAGCGCCATGAACGCGGCCCGCCGCCCCCAGCGCTTGAAACAGACATTGCCGACCAGAGCGCCGAGCGCGATCATGGCGATCAGGAACTTCACCCCGGAGCAGGCCTCGGCCACTTCGAACAGGCCCGCGGGCGTATCGATGAACACGCCGTCGATCCTTGCCGACACACCGCTCAGGTGGACCAGGGCGATCGTGATCTTGGCCGTGATCATCTGCAGCAGCGGCACCAGTTCATCCCCGAACGGCACCAGGAAAGCCATATAGCTCAGCGGAAACAGCAGCGCCGCACCCACACGCGGCCCCAGCAGCAGCAGCAGGCTGGCCGGCATCAGCGCGACCGCCCCGGCCTGGCGGAACAGGTCAAACCCGGCAAAGCTGCCCAGCACCCACAGCAGCGTCGCCCCCGCCACAGCGAACAGCGCGGGCCACCAGGCCGTGGGGGTCAGCTTGCGCAATTCGGGCAGGCGCAGCCAGACCAGCCAGCCCAGGATCGCGGGAACCAGCAGGATGTGGTTGTAGGTCGAACTATCCCACCACTGCGCGAACATCTTGCCCCAGTCCTGCGCGAACAGGACGATCAGCAGCAGCCAGGCTCCGCCCAGCCCGGCCAGCGCGCGGCGCCATGGCCCCTCGGCCAGCGCCATCCGCGCCGCGCCGCGCGCCAGGACCCCATCAGGCGGCATCACGCGCTCCGGCGGGATCGCGGCCCAGCAGCGCTGGCAGCGGGGCCAGGGTGGCCGCCCAGCTCATCCGGTCCACCACGAAGCGGCGGGCATTGGTGCCCAGGCTTGCGGAAAGCGGTGCATCGCCGGAAAGCCTGACCACGATTTCAGCCAGTTCGGCGTCACTATCGCTAACCAGAAAGTCACGGCCGTCCTGCGCCGGAATGCCGGTTGCCGCGCCGCTCGACAGGACTACCGGCAGCCGCATCGCCATGGCTTCCAGCACCTTGTTCTGGATGCCGCGCGCGATGTCCAGCGGCAGCAGGGCGATGTCGGCCCCGGCCAGCCAGCAGCGAATGTCATCGACTGCCCCCCAGACATGGACGCCGCCCTGGCCATGCAGCGCCGTCAGCGCCGGAGCCGGGCTGCGCCCGACCACGTGAAAACTGGCCGTCGGATAATGGCGGCGCACTTCGGGCAGGATTTTGCGCGCCACCCGCAGCGCGGCTGCCACGTTGGGGGCATAGTCCATCTGCCCGGTAAAGATCAGGCGCGGTCCCGGCATGGCCAGCAGGCGCGGTTCCGCCGCGCTCACGGCGGGATCGAACGCCGCCGCATCGATCCCGTTGCGTAGCCCCAGCACGGTGCAGGCAGCGCGGTCTTCGGGCGGAAGGCGGCCCTCGAACAGCGCCGCCTCCTCCGGCGAGACGAGCAGGCTGACATGGCTGCGCCGCGCCAGCCTGGCTTCCTCGGCACGCAGCAACCGCGCCTCGCGGGCGTGGATCCAGGCCATCGGCCAGGCGCTCTGCTCGGCATAGGCTTCGAACTTGGCCGAATCGACGTCGACGAAATCGAACAAGACGCGCCCGGCGAAATCTTCGGTAATGTATTGTCCCATCTGGCTGGAGAAGGCGACGATCGTGTCGATCGGCCTTTCGGCGAGCACGTGCCGGACATAGGCCGCCAGCGCCGGATGGTGAAACGCGGTCTGGCTGACCGGCCGGCCGGTCGCCAGCCCTTCCAGGCCGGCGCGCCACATCGGCTTGGTTCGGCCAACCAGGCAATGGCTTTGCGCCACCGCGGCAAGTTCCGCCTCGCAGGTAAAGTCCCGGGGGTCGTCGGCCAGGGTCGCGACATGGACCGGGGCCAGCGCGGCCACGGCCTTCAGCAGGTGGTGCGAGCGAATCTTGTCGCCGCGGTCCGGCGGAAAGGGGATGCGGTGCGCCAGGAACAGGATTTCGCCGTTCCTCACGCCAGCCCCCGGGCAATCAGCGGGCCGATCAGGTTGGCCAGCCGCAGCGGCAGGCGCTTCCACAGCTCGATTTTCGCCGAATGCTTCGCGCTGGTCGGATCGGCATCGCGCGCTTCGGCCCCCGGCGCGGTCCAGGCGGCATAGCCCAGCGGCTCGGGCTCGAACCCCCAGTTGCGCTTGAAGTCATAGGCGCCGCTGCCGGTCTTGGAGCGGCCGAAGTCGAACCGGTCGCACCCGCGCCGCCGGGCGTGGAGCATCAGCTCGTAATACATCCGGTCGTTGGCCCGCAGCCGCCGCGCGGCATAGGTGCCACCGCCCCAGTAGGGCATCACCGCCCCGCCGTGATACAGCGACAGGACCGAGGCGATAGGTGCGCCCTGATGCCATACGGTCAGGATGTCGGCCTGATCGCCAAAGGCATCGAGCACTTCATCGAACAGCCGGCGCGGAAACACCGGCGTGCCCAGATTGCGGACGCTTTCGGCGTAGATGGCGTAATGCGCGGCGCGGTCTGCTACGGCACTGCCGACAGTGACCGTCAACTCGCTCGCCAGGCCCTTGCGCACTTCGGCGCGCTGCTTGCGCGGGATCGCGGCAAGCTGCGCCTCATCGTCTGCGGCCAGCGGCGTGACGAAGCCGCAGTGCGAATCGAACCGCACCTTCCAGCCCGGTCGCCCTTCCGGCAGCGGGCCGCCGCGCAGTTCGATCGACGGACAAGAGGACCGCAGCGCCAGTTCCTCGGCCGCGGCCAGCAGCGCCTCGGCATCGCTGGCGCGATCAGCCAGCACGCCGCCGCCAACGCCAAACCCGCTCGACACCAGCACCCGCCCGAACAGCGGCGAATGAACCTGGAGCAGCGGCAGGTATCCAACCACTTCGCCCAGCCGTTCGATCACCAGCGCCAACGGACGGTTGCCGCTGCCCCGGGCCACGGCGCACAGCCAGGCCGGGCGGTGAAACGGCGTGCCATCGGCATGTCCGGCCACGAAGCACTCGATCCGCTGCGTCTCGTTCGGGTCGGTCAGGTCGACCGGATGCAGAACCTGCGCCTGCGGACGGAACGGCGCGTTCATGCGGCCAGTTCCAACGCCTGCTGGGCTTCGCGCAGGGCGATCATGTCCATCCGGCCCCATGCGAAATCGCCGATCAGCTGCTCCAGCTTGTCAGCCATGACCGACAGATTGGTATAGTGCCGCAGCTTGGAACGCATCGGGGCATGGGACACGCGCGGCTGACCCGGGTCGATTTCCCAGGGGTGGAAATAGAACACCGCCGGGCGCCCCTCCTGCCGGTTGACCTGGCGGATTGCCCAGCGCGAAAAGGCATAGGGCAGGACGCGAAAGAAGCCCCCGCCCCCGGCGGCAAGGCGCTTGCCGGCGAACAACGCGGTGGTCACCGGGATTTCCACCAGTCCCGACCACGGTAACGGACGAAAGGCAAAGCGCGGCGCGTCGCGCCAGCCATAGTGATCGTGGACGATCGGCGCGACCGACGAGGAATATTCGAAGCCCTGTTCGTGCAGTGCCATATAGGCCCACGGAGTGCGATGATCGATCGAGAAACTGGGGGCGCGGTAGCCGGTGATCCGGATTCCGGCCGCATCTTCCAGCGCCTTGCGGCTGCGTTCCAGATCGCGGGCGAACAGCTGCTGGTCCATAGTGAAGACACGGGCATGGTCCCAGCCGTGGCTGGCCAACTCGTGCCCTTCGGCGACGATCCGCCGCATCAGCGGCCCATGCCGCCGGGCCACCCAGCCCAGCGTGAAGAAGGTGCCCTTCACCTCCAGCCGCGCGAACATGTCGAGGATCAGGTTGCAGTTGCGATCGACCCTGCAATCGAGCGAATCCCAGTCATCCTTGTCGATCACCCCTTCGAAGGCGCCGACCTGGAACCAGTCCTCGACATCGACCGAGAGGCCGTTGACCACCGGGGAGTGCGACATTGCGACCTCGTCCTTCCCGCTGGATCAGGCAGCCGCGCGCTGGGCGTCGTCGCTTTCGATCCACTCGATCAGCATGGTCAACGTCTGGCGGATGGTGACTTCCTGTTCGCTCATCTTCGCTTCGAGCGCGGCCATCTTGGCTTCCAGGGCGGCCATCGCGGCGCTGCCAGCCAGGTCAGCGGCCGGCGCTGCGGGGGCATCGCGTTCGTTGGCCAGTTCGATCACCGCCTGCTGCAATTCGACGATCTGCGCATCACGTTCGGCGAGCAGCGCCTGAAGCTGGGCCATGGCGACCACTTCGACGGCCTGCGCGGTCGGTGCGGCTGGTTCGGCCGCCGGCTGAAGCACCGGGGCGGCTGCCACCGGCGCGGGGGCCGGTTCGGCCTTGCGCTCGGGGCGCTTCAATTGCAGCGTGCCGTCCAGTTCGAGTTCTTCCAGCACCTGGCTCAGCATCGCGCCGTCGATCCGGCTGCGCTGCTCGACCGCGCCCAGCATCATCAGGCGGTTGCAGATCTGGTTGATCCGGCGCGGCACGCCGCCCGAAACTTCGTACAGCTCGGTGAACACGCGCTGGTCGAACTGCGGGTTGCCGGTCCAACCCACGCACTTCAGGCGGTGTTCGATATAGGGCTGCACTTCGCCCAGATCCATCGCTTCGAGGTGGTGGGCCGCGATCACGCGCTGGCGCAGCTGTTCCAGCTGCGGATGATCCTGGATCATGTCGCGGAATTCCGGCTGACCCAGCAGCAGGGTCTGCAGCAGCGGATGCGCGCCTAGCTGGAAGTTGGACAGCATGCGCAGTTCTTCCAGCGCATCGAAGCCCAGGTTCTGGCTTTCGTCGACCACCAGCAGACAGCGCCGGCCCGCGCGGGCCTCGTCGTGCAGAAAGGCTTCGATCGCGCCCAGCGCGCTGGCCTTGTCATGCCCGTCGACGATCAGGCCGAAGGCCTGCGCGACGACGTGGACCAGTTCCTCGGCGTCAAGCCGGCTGGTGACGATCTGCGCCGCGGTCAGCCGCGCCGGGTCGATCGTTGCCATCAGGTGCGCGACCAGGGTCGACTTGCCCGCGCCGACCTCGCCGGTGATCACCACGAAGCCTTCGCCCTGGGCCAGGCCGTAGGACAGGTAGGACAGCGCCTTGCGGTGCGTCAGGCTCTCGAAATAGAAGGTCGGATCCGGGGTCAGCTGGAACGGCCGTCCGGTGAGCCCGTAGAAATCATTGAACATCATGAATACTCCTTCAGGCTCAGAACGAATAGCGCACGCCGGCCATGGCCTGGGTCGACCAGATGTCGACCAGGTCCTCGCGGGTCACGCCGTCCAGGCCGACCGCGGCAGTGACCGACAGGTGATTGGTGATCGAACGGTAATATGCCGCCGTCGCCCCCACCCCGCGCTGGTCGCCAATCGCGGCGTCGCCGGGCTGGTACCAGTTGGCATAGACATTGGTGGAGAAGCTGGAGCTGCGATCGATCCGCCCGCTGAGATAGGCGGCGATCCAGTAGTTTTCATCGATGATGCCATTGGCCGCGGCCAGCACCGTGCCCGGCGCGGCCACGAACTTGCGCCGGTCATAGCCCAGCCCGACGCCGTACTGCAGCCGCTCGCCCGAACGGCTGTACGAAGCCATCACCCCGCGCGAGCGGAACACCGAGCTGCGCACCGAGGACAATGCCGAGCCCAGGCACGCGCTCTGCCCGCTGCCAACCGATCCGGTTGCCGCGACACAGGTGTTGAGATTGCCGTTGAACGGATTGCGCACCGCCTCGAACTGGGTCGGCATGCTGGCCAGTGCGTTGTTGAGCTGTCCGCCGAACCCGGCAATCGTGTCATAGACCGACAGGTTCAAGCTGGTGCGATTATTCGGCGCATAGGCAAAGCTGCCGTAATAGGTGGTTGAGCCATAACGGCGGCCGACATGCGCCTCGAGCGCGGTGCGGCGGCTGGGCCGCCACAGCACGCCGGCATCCCAGATCAGCCCTTCGACATCATAGGCCATCTGACGCGGCGCGGTCTTGTCGGTGACATAGCGGCCATCCTTGCCGATGACCGGATTGCCGGTCAGCGGATCGCGCAGTGCATCACGGCTCGACACCTGGACCTTTTCCCAGCCCACGCCGCCGACCAGCGACAGGTCGGAGGAAACCGGCAGCGTTGCATCGGCGCGGGCGTGGAAATCCTCGACCCGCTGGTCAAGGTTGGAAATGTCCTCACGGTTGTAGCCCGCGCCCACGCCCAGCCCCACCGGCAGGACGTCACCCGGCTTGACCCCGGCATGGAGCGAGGCGTTGTGCACCACGCTGTCGTCGAACAGGTCGATCTTCGGCTGACCCGGGGCGACCGGGATGGCATTGGGGCTTTCCACCCGGTTGTAACCCAGCCGGTAGGCCCCGTTGATCGCCACGTCACCCGCATGGGTGGTCAGCGTCGGCCCGGCGTAGACTGAATAGATCTGCGTGACCGAATCCCCGAAGGCCAGCCCGCCGCTAGACAGCGAACCGTTGCTCTCAACCGCGTTGCGCGCGGCCATGGCGCCGGCGTCGATCCGCAGCGTGCCCGGCACCACGGCGGAACTGACCCGCGCGATCCCGCTGACCACGTTGCTGTCCTGGGCCTTGTTGCCCCAGCCGAAACGCCGTTCGTAGCGTAGCGAAACCGAACCCTGGTTGTTGCGCCCGGCCAGCGCCGCATCGACGCCCGCCGCGACCACTGAATAGGTCAGCGTTTCCTTGCCCGGATGCAGTTCGGCGAAGACTACCTGCTGCGCCTCGATATAGGGCGAGATCTTGACCCGGGGCTTGCCCGAGCGGCGCGGCGCATCGCCGTTATCGTCGCCATCGTCCGCCGCATCCGCGGCAGCCCGGTCGCGCGAGCCGGCGCCATAGCCTGTCCCGCTCCCGGTCATGTCGCCATAGGGCAGCGACTGCGCCTGGGCGAGCGTCGGCGCCGCAGCGGCCAGCGCCACGGCCAGCGAGAACAGATTGCGCGAAAGGGGTGACGTCATGGTCAACCTCCGTATCCATAGTAGGAGCCAAAGCGGCGGCCGCTCGGGCTGAAGTGAACGGCATTGAGCAGCAGCTGGATGTTCGGGCAGCCGGACAGCAGCGAAACCGCGTCTTCCAGCGCCCCCTGGCCGGTGCGGTCGCAGCGCGCGACCAGCACGGCCTGGCCGACATACTTGGCCAGTTCGGCCGCGGGCGAAGCCGCCAGCGCGGGCGGAGAATCGAAAATCACGATCCGGTTCGGCGCGCCCTGGACCAGCCGGTCGAGCACCGCGCGGGTGCGCGAGCTGGAGAGGTATTCGGTATCCGACGTGGTGGCGCTGCCCGCCGGCAGCACCCACAGCCCGGCGATGTCGGTGCCGATCACGCAATCGGCCACGTCAGTCCCGGGATTGACCAGCGCGTCCATCAGCCCCGGCCCGCCCGGCAGGCCCAGCATCGACAGGACCGAAGGCTTGGCGAAGTCCGCATCGACCAGCAGCACTTCGCTTTCCTTCTCGGCGGCAATCGCCAGCGCAAGGTTGACCGAGGTGAAGCTCTTGCCCTCGCCCGGGTGGGGCGAGCAGATCAGGATGCGCTGGGCGTCCAGACCCATGCCCTGCTGGCGCAGCTGCGAGCTGTTCAGCAAGAGCTGGCGTTTGACGATGCGGAACTCCTCGAGCAGCGCGGTCACGCTGCCTTCGGGCACGATCAGGCCCTGGTCGCGCAGGTGCTGGCGGCGCACGGGGTGGCGTTCGCCCTGGAACACCACCGGCTGGACCACTGGCACGGGAACCTGCGCGGCGACCGGCGCGGGAGCCGGCACTGGCACGGGAGCGATCACTTCGGGTTCGACCACTTCCGGACGCGGCGCGGCGGCAGCGGGCGGCGGCGGTGCCGGTTCGGCCGTCGGGGCAACGGGCGTGGCCTCGGCGTCGACGATTTCCTCGCCCGCGCGGCGATAGCGGCGACGCTTGGCCACCGGCGGGACCAGTTCCTCGGGAATCGGCGCAGGCGCCAGTTTCACCAGGTCGTAGTTACGCACCACCCGTTCGATCAGGGTCGACTTGGGTTCCGCCTGCGCATTCTCGTCAGGGAGCGGGATCTTGCTGTGTTCGGTCATCTCCACCCCCTCAGGCCACGCGGGCCCGCTGGAAGAACTCGACCGCCAGCAGCAGGACGAACAAGCCGCCCAGGGCCGCCGACGAGGCGTAGAACATCTTGAGCCGCTTGCGGCTGAGCGCGCGGGCGCTTTCGGTCAGCGTCTGGCTGATCGCGCCCAGCACCGGCAGGCCCAACGCGCGCTCCAGCTTTGCCGTGGTGGCAAAGGTCGAGCGCAGCTGGCCGACCGCGAAAGCCACGGCCACACCGGCACCGATCCCCACCACCAGGACAGCAAACAGCAGCAACGGACGGTTGGGAGCGACCGGCGAGCGCGGCGTGGTCGGCGGATCGATCACCTGGAACTTGATCGCGCTGTGTTCGGTTTCGACCTGGCCGCGCAGACGCAATTCCTCGCGGTCCTGCAGCAGCTTGTCATACTGCTGCTTGAGCACGTCGTAATCGCGGTTGATGCGCTGCTGTTCAGCGGCCACTTCGGGGTTGCCGATCTGCTGCGACGTGATCCGGGCGATGTCCGCCTGGACCGCCGCGCGCCGCGCGCTGAGCGCCTGGACGTTGGCCTGGCGTTCGGCCAGGATCGACTGGAGCGAGCTGTAGGCCGGATTCGGCATGCCCGCCGCACCGCCGCCGCCTTCAGCCGCCGCCGCGCCGCGCAGGGCGTTGACCTGGTTCTTCGCCGCGATGACGTCGGGATGGTTTTCGGTCAGCCCGCGCGAGCGCATGGCGGAAAGCTGGGCCTGGGCTTCGGCCAAGGCGCCGCGCGCGCCGCCGATCTGGCCGGGAGCACCGGCGATGGTCTTGGGCGTGCCGGCCAGCTGGCCGTTGATCGAGGCCAGCGCGCTTTGCGCGGCTGCCAGATCGGCATCGATCCCGCGCAGTTCGGCGCGGCTCGATTCAAGCTTCTGCAGCACCGACATGCCGCCCTGGGCAAGGTCCGGGTTCTGCGCCTCGAAGGCCAGGCGCTTCTGTTCGGCCGCTTCCAGTTCCTTCTGCCGATTGGCGAGTTGCTGGTTCATGAAGTCGAGCGACTGGCTCATCTCGCCGCGGTTGCCGGCCAGGTTTTCCTCGCGGAAGATGTCGATCATCTTCTGGACGATATCCTGGGCGATCTTGGCATTGGCCGCATCGCTGTTGCCACCATCGCCATAGGTGGCGGTGATCTCGAACAGGTTTTCCTGCTGGCTTTCGACCTTGATCTTCTTGCCCAGCCCCAGCACCGCGCCTTCCATCTGCTTGGGCGAAGTGATCTCCTCGCCGATGGAGGTCGCGCGGATGACCTTTTCGAGGTTCACCGCGCTGGTGAGGGTCTGCTGGACCCGGTCGATGTCGGCCTTGCGGTTGCCCTGGATGCCGATCTGCTGCGCCAGGACGTCATCCAGCTGGACGAAGATGCGCGCGCGCGATTCGTAGCTGTTGGGCACCATCGCCACCACCAGCCAGCCCAGCACGCTGACCGCCCAGGCCACGCCCAGCACGATCCAGCGGCGGTGCCAGACCGAATAGAGCGCCGAGCGCAATTCATCGTAGATGTTGCTCATCGCCAGCCCCGCAGCCCCTTCCTCAGAACGAGCTTTCGGGGATGATGATCACATCCCCCGGCATCAGCATGACGTTGGCCCGGCTTTCTCCCTTGCGCAGCAGGTCGCCCAGCCGCAGCGCGAATTCCTTCTGCCGCCCGGTTTCCTTGTCGAAGCGGATCAGCCGCGCCTTGTTGCCCGCGGCATATTCCGACAGACCGCCCACCGCGATCATCGCGTCGAGCAGGGTCATGTTGGCGCGGTAGGGGATCGAGGCCGGCTTGCCCGTGGCGCCGACCACGCGAACCTGCTGGCTGAAAGTGCCGGCAAACTTGTTGACGATCACCGAAACCAGCGGTTCCTGAATGTACTGCGACAGTTGCAGGGTGATGTCGTCGGCCAGCATCTTGGGGGTCTTGCCCACGGCCGGCATGTCGGTGATCAGCGGCGTGGTGATGCGCCCGTCGGGCCGGACCTGCACCTGCGCGCCCAGTTCCGGGTTGCGCCAGACGAAGATCGTCAGCTCGTCCAGCGGGCCGATTACGTATTCCTCGCCCGGGCCTTCCTGCATCGCCACGAAGCTCGCCGGTGGCAGCTGCGGGCCGCTCGACACCCCGGCGCAGCCCGTCAGCGCAAGGCTCAGCAAGGCGCTGCCGGTCAGCAGGCGGGCGAAACGGTTGGTCGGCATTCGGCGTTCCCTTTCAGGCACCGGACGCTGCCCTGGGGACGCAAATCCCGCACGCAGGCCCGGCTATTCAGCCTGCGGTATCGGGAAAAAGGGTGAATATTACGTTAGCCTTGACCGTATAATCCCTGACGCCTGAAGGGAATTTTGCCCACGGTCCTGA
>JAKPAG010000113.1 GCA_029779535.1 Pseudomonadota bacterium
CCTGCAGAAACAGGACCTCTGCCCGGTAGCTGCCCGATCCGGACCCGATGATGCGCAGCGCGGCCGGTTCGTCCAGGCTGCCCTGCTCCAGGGTGGCGACCAGCAACTGGCCGCGCCGGGGCTTGCCGCCGGGCAGATCGATCCGCGCCACCGGCTGCTCGCCCGCGCGCAGATCAAGCTGGACGGGGCAGGCAAACGGCAGCGGCATCATGCCGCGCGCATGCCGGGCCGCGCGCGCGCTCCAGGCCTTGTCGCGGTCAACCGGTGGATCGAACAACGCCAGTTCCCCCGGCAGATGCCGCGCCATGGGGCCAGCGGCAAAGGCACGCAGCCGTCCGGATGCACCGTCCACGGCCGCCATCGCACCGCCGGATACTTGCCCATCTAGCCCGATCCGCACTGCCTCGCGCCAGACGGGGCGCGCTTCATCGCGAAGCAGCATCCGCTCTACGCCGACAAGCGAGCCGCTGACCGCCTCGACCTCCATCAACACTTCGACCAGCGCGTCGGCTGCGGCATCCCCGGTGGAGATCGGCAAGGCCTCGCGCCAGCCCGGCCGGTTCAGGCCCAGCCAGGCCGCCAGCGGCAATCCGGCTGCCCGTGCATGGGGTTCCGCCTCGCGCCGGACCTGCACGATCGCCAGCGCCAGGTCGGCGCAAAGCTGGATAAACTCCGCATCGTTGAACACGCCAGGCAATACATGGGCCTTGCCCTTTGCCAGATCGAGCGCTTCCGCCTCTCCAGCGGCGGGAGCCCCCATCAACGGGCCGACAATCGCCGCCAGCAGGTCCCTTGCCCAGCCCCGCCCGCCATCGGCAACCGCATAAGCCGGAAACCCGCCTTCACGCGCCAGCGTCGCCAGGTACTGCATCATCGCATCGGCAAAAACCGGGCGCTGCCATTGCTGCAGCCCGGTGCGGGTCACGGCGCGCAGCACGTTCTGCTCCACTTGCCCCGGTGACGTCAGACCAAGCGCCTGCACCAGGTCCTCCCACCGCCGCATGCCGCCGCGATAGGAGCGGCGGAACCACTCTGAGGCCCACAGCACGAACAAGGCCGGCGTATGGCCCTTCTGCAACGCAGCAATGCTGCTGAACTTCGCCAGATCGCGCTGCAGCGCGTCAAACTGCGCGCCGTCCAGCCGATAAGCATGCAGCCGGCGCCCGTCCGGCGCAGGCAGGCCATAGGCCGCCGCAAAGGCCATCACAGGCTTTACCCGCTGGCCCGCGCGGGCGGCCTTGCCTTGCAAGGCAATCCTGCGCTGGACGACCTTGAACCGCCATGTCCGCGCCGCTACATCTTCCTGCGCCAACTCGGCATCGATGTCTGCCAACGTTTCAAGATCGGTCGCTTCCGCAATGCGGGCCCCCCAGTCCACCATCTGATCCCCTGCAGCGTTAAATCGCCGACAAATATTAATTACGCAGTTAAATGCGCGTTGGTAAATATTTCCTCTCGCAATCAATGCGGACCACTCAGTGGGGGCCGGTCAACTCCAATTCGCGCGCATAACGAGCTAGGCTCAGGACTCATTGATTGAGCCAGAAGATGACGGTTGCGGCGATGCAGATGGCGGACATGAAGGTATGAGCGCATCGATCGTAGCGGGTATGAATACGCCGCCAGTCCTTGAGTTTGCCGAACATGTTCTCGATCCGGTGGCGCTGGCGGTAGAGCACGGTGTCGTGAGGGATCGGGACCTTGCGGTTGGCCTTTGACGGGATGCAGGCGGCAATGCCACGTGCGTGCAGGGCGGCGCGGAACCAGTCGGCGTCGTAGCCTCGGTCGGCGAGCAGCGCCTTGGCGCGTGGCAGGGCATCGATCATCAGTGCCGCGCCCTTGTAGTCGCTCATCTGGCCTTCGCTGAGCAGCATGACCAGTGGCCGCCCCTTGCCGTCGCAGACGGCATGGAGCTTGGAGTTCAGGCCGCCTTTGGTGCGTCCGATACGTCGGGGTACAGCCCCTTTTTGAGCAGGCTGGCCGCGGTGCGATGCGCCTTGAGGTGGGTCGCGTCGATCATCAGTTGATCCGGCTTGCCGCCCTTCGCAGCCAAGGCCGCGAAGATCTTGTTGAACACGCCCATGCGGCTCCAGCGGATGAACCGATTGTAGATCGTCTTGGCCGGGCCATACTCGGCAGGGGCATCGCGCCAGCGCAGACCGTTACGGATCACGAAGATGATACCGCTGATAATCCGCCGGTCATCAACCCGCGGTACACCGTGTGACAACGGAAAATACGGCTCGATCCGGCGCATCTGCGCCTCCGACAACCAGATCAGATCGCTCATGGCAACGCCTCCTCAGCGCCGCCATTGAATCAACTGATCGCACGCTCCGCAAGCAATTTAATAGGTCCTGAGCCTAGCGCGCCTGGACAACGTACCCAAGTCCGAAGCCTACGGGCTTGAGGCCGAGCTGACGGTGCGCCCGATGCGCGGCGTGGCGCTGACCGGCAACGCGCTGTGGCTGCACACCCGGATCAACAGCTACAACGGCACCAATGCCGGCGGTCTCCCGCAGAACTTCGACGGCAGCGAGTTCATTTATTCGCCCAAGTTCCA
>JAKPAG010000117.1 GCA_029779535.1 Pseudomonadota bacterium
CACCGCGCCGCGCTTCATCGCCAGGGGGTCGATTACCCCGCGCGTTTCCTCGGTCAGCGGCATGTGCAGCGAGACGATGTCGCTTTCCGTCAGCAGGCGGTCCAGCGGCCAGAACTCGTAAGGCACATCGCGCGGACTGCGTGCGGTATAGACCACCCGTGCGCCCAGCGCCGCCAGTACCGGGGCCAGCCGCTGCGCCGAATGGCCGAAGCCGACCAGCCCGACCGTGCGCCCGGCCACTTCGCCCACGCTGTCGAGCTCCGCCGGGTCCGCGCTCCACCCCTCGCCCGCGCGGGTGCGGGCGTCGAAGAAGCAGGTCCGGCGCAGCACGGCCATGATCAGGCTGAGCGCCATTTCCGCCACCGCCTGGCTGTTGGTGCCGGGCATGTTGCACACCGCCACGCCGTGCGTCCGCGCCGCATCCAGCGCAATGGTGTTGACCCCGACGCCCAGCTTCTGGATCAGCTTGAGCTTCGGCGCGGAAGCGATCCACTCCGCCGTGACCGGGGTCAGCACGTGGAGCAGCGCGGTCACTTCGCCCGCCACGCCGTCCAGCGGCGCGGCCTCGTCGACATGGACCACCACGCCCTTGCCGAAAATGTCATCGACGGCGGCGCGAAAGCCCGGGCTGGGGCGGGCATGCAGGACGATCATGCCAGCAGCTCCGCAATTCCCGCGGCAAAGGCGCTGGCCCCGGCATAGACCGCCTGGCTGCCCATCGCTTCCTCGATCCGCAGCACCTCGTTCCACTTGGCCATGCGTTCGGAGCGGGTGAAGCTGCCAACCTTGAGCTGCCCGGCATTCCACCCGGTGGACAGGTGGGCAATCGCCACGTCCTCGCTCTCGCCGGAACGCGCCGAAACCAGCGTGCCCCAGCCGTGCGCCTGCGCGGCATCGAGCGCGGCCTTGGCCTCGCTCACCGTGCCGACCTGGTTGACCTTGATCAGCGCCGCATTGCACACGCCGGCTGCCGCCGCGCGTTCCACCCGCTGCGCATTGGTCACCAGCACATCGTCGCCGATCACCTGCACCCGATTGCCAATCGCGGCCATGACGCGCCCCATGGTCTGCCAATCGTCCTGCCCGGCCGGATCCTCGACCGAGAGGATCGGATAACGTCCGCACCACTCGATGATCCGCGCGGCCATTTCCTCGCCCGACAAGCGCCGGTCATCAAGCGCAAGGGTATAGCCCGAAGCATCGCCCAGCTCGTTGGCCGCAATGTCGAGCGAGATCCACACGTCCTCACCCGCACGGTGGCCGCTGGCCTCGATCGCCTTGGTCAGGACGTCCAGCGCATCCTCGTTCGACTGGAAGTCGGGCCACCAGCCGCCCTCGTCCGCCACGCCCGACAATGGCCCGCGCTCCTGCATCAGCCGGCCCGCGGCGCGATACACGTCGTCGGTGATTTCCAGCGCGCGGCGAAAGCTGCCCGCCTTGGGGCACATCACCATGAAGTCCTGCACATCGGTGCGCCGCCCGGCGTGGGCGCCGCCGCCGAAGATCTGGATCTCGGGCAGCGGCAGCCGCACCGGCCGCCCATCGGCAAGATAGCGCCACAGCGGTTCGCGCGCCTGCGCAGCGGCGGCGTGCAGCACGGCCAGCGACACCGCGACAATCGCATTGCCGCCCAGCCGCGCCTTGTTCGCCGTGCCGTCCAGCGCGCAGAGCGTCTGGTCCACCAAGGCCTGGTCGCGCGCGTCCATGCCGATCAGCGCCGGGGCAATTTCCGCCGCGACGCCCGACACCGCGCGGGACACGCCGTAGCCGCCGAACGCCGCGCCGCCATCGCGCAGGTCAATCGCCTCGTGCGCCCCGCGCGATGCACCGGCAGGCGCGATGGCGCGGCCACTCGCGCCGCTGTCCAGCGTGACTTCGGCTTCCACCGTGGGCCGCCCGCGCGAATCCCAGACCTGGCGGGCGATGACGGAAGCGATGCGGGCAGTCATTCAGGAGTCCTTTCCCAGTGGGCGACAAGATCGTCGATGGCACGCGGGGCCAGCAGCAGCGCGATGGCCTGCCGCCGCACCGCCTGCCGGTGCAGCGGATCGGTGAGGTAAGGGGCGGGCGACTTGCCCTCGATCCGCGCCAGCAGCAGCGCGGCAGTCAACTCGCCCGCGCGGGCCAGCAGGGCCTGGGACGCTTCCCAATTGATCTGTGCCGCATAGGCGGCGACCATCGCGGCGGCGGCGGCCGGCAAGTCGGCCCGGTCCAGCCACACCGCTTTCAGCAAAAGGTGGGTGGTGCAGAACGCCAGATCGAACGCCGGATCGCCATAGACCGCGCATTCCGCATCAAGGAACACCGGCCCCTGGCCGCCGATCAGGATGTTCTTGGGGCTGACATCGCCGTGGACCAGCGCGATCCGCGCGGCGTCGAGCCGGTCGGCGAGGGTATTCAGCGGGGCGGAAACCGCGGCGTTGTTCCGCGCCACATGGCGCAGGAACGGATCGACCCGCAGCGCGCGGAACATCGCCGGATCGGGGAACATGGCCTGCACTTCTGCGCTGCCAGCCGTGCGGGCATGGACCCGGGCGATGCGGCGGCCCACCTCTGCGGCGAAAGCCTGATCGACATGGCCCGCGCTCAGTTCGTCCTTCCACACCGGGCAGCCGGGCAGGAAGCGCAGGGCAAAGGCGTTGAGCGCGGGGAAGTTGGCCAGCACTTCGGGCACCATGCCCGGCTCAACATCGCGCGCCAGTTGCAGCCAGCGCACTTCGCTGGCGCTGCGTTCCACCGGGGCGTGCCAGTCGGCCATCACGCGCAGCTTTTCAAGCGGACGCTTGACCACGACCGGCCCCTGCGGCCCGTCCACCTTCCACACATCGCACGATACGCCGCCGGCAAGCGGCTGGAACACCACTTCGCCCGGGCCGACCAGACCGGCCCCGCGCAGCGCGGCAATCAGGTCGGCGTGGTCCGGCACTACAGCTTGGCCCTGATCCAGTCGCCCACCAGGTCCGCCGCATTCTGGCGTTCTTCCAGCGAATCCTCGAAGTAATGCGCGCCCTTGATCAGTTCGATGCTCTTGTCCTGGCTGCCAAGGAAATCGAAGATCTTGCGCGCATCGCTGGGGAACACGCCGGTATCGGCCATGCCCTGCACCACCAACGCCGGGGTATCGTGCTTGGCGAGGTGCGGCTGGCCCTGGCAGGGTGAGGTTTCGAGGCTCCACATGTTGAGCCAGGTCTTGAGCGTGTTGGCCCGCCCGATGCTGGGGGTTCGGTTGGCAATGGCCGGATCGCCGCGATAGCACCAGTTGGGCTTGCGGTCCGACGGGTCGATGGCGGGATCGACGCAGCGGATATCGCCCCAGCAGCGGAACATCGGGAAGATCCGGTCGGGAATGCCCGCCGCATTGAGCCGGGCGAGTTCCGCCTTGGCCCAATCGGTGATCCGCTGGTTGCGCGCGCGCTGCGCGGCGCGGTAGCGGGTGATGAAGTCTTCCGAATAGGGCGGGCCGTTGTCGGGATTGAACGGATCGAGCGCGGGATCGGTGGCGACCGGATCGTTCTCGTCGATCACGGAAGCGTCCATCCAGTCGGTCAGCACTTCGGGGCGGCCCTGGTGGGCGTTGAACGAGATGTAGAGATCGCCCTTCACCAGCTGCGCCAGCGCGTCCTGGCCCACGCTGGGCAGGCGGTCGGTCAGCGTTGGCTTGATCGCTTCGGCCTGGTAGGCCCCCATCAGCGAGCCGCCGCCCGAATTGCCAAGGATCACGATGGCTTCAACCCCGGCCTGCTCCTTCAGCCAGCGCATCCCCACGCCAATGTCGAGCACGGCGTGTTCCAGCAGGAACTGGTCCTCGAACCCGCGATAGCGCGTGTTCCAGCCCAGGAACCCTATCCCCTGCCGCGCGAAATAGGGGGCGATGTAGTGCTCCGAAAAGTCGACGTTGTAGTGCGTCGCGATCACCGCCACCTTGGGCCGCTGCCCGGCCAGTGTCCAGTAGATCCCCTGGCACGGATGCCCGCCCGCCTGGATGCGCGGCGCGGTCGGGCTGGTCAGGCCGATGAATTGCGCGTCGAGCCCTTCGATACCATTCGGGTCCATCATCTCTCTCCCTGTGTCAGTTGTCCGCCGCGAAGGGCAATATGTAGCCGGTCAGCCGCGCGCGGATCGCCTTCTTGTCGATCTTGCCGGTGGGGCCGAGCGGCACTTCGTCCACGAACAATACGTCGTCCGGCATCCACCAGCGCGAAATCCTGCCGTCCAGCCAGGCGATGAGGTCCGCCGCCGTGGCCGCCGCGCCGGGCTTCAGCTGGCAGATCAGCACCGGGCGTTCGTCCCACTTGGGATGGGCCACGCCGATCACGGCTGCCTGGGCCACGGCCGGGTGGCCCAGTGCGATGTTCTCGATCTCGATCGAACTGATCCATTCGCCGCCGCTCTTGATCACGTCCTTGGCGCGGTCGGTGATCTGCATGTAGCCCTGGGCATCGATGGTCGAAACGTCGCCGGTATCGAAGAAGCCCTGCTCGTCCAGCACTTCGCCGCCTTCGCCGCCGAAATAGCCCGCCGCGATGGTCGGACCCTTGATCATCAGCCGGCCCGGGGTCTTGCCATCGTGGGGCAGGCGCTGGCCCGCATCGTCAACCAGTTTCATTTCCAGCCCGCACAGCAGCCGCCCCTGCTTGAGCTTGTAGGCCATCTGCTCGGCATCATTCATCGCCGCGACCGCCGCATTGGGAACCGAGACCGTGCCCAATGGCGAGGTTTCGGTCATCCCCCAGCCCTGGATCACGTCCACCCCGTAGGTGTCGCGAAACTTGCGGACGATCGATTCAGGGCAGGCCGAACCGCCGATCGTGACCCGTTCCAGCGTGGTAAAGCGCTTGCCGCTTTCTTCCAGGTATTGCAGCAGCATCTGCCACACGGTCGGCACGGCGGCGGAATAGGTCACGCCTTCGCTTTCGATCAGGTTGTAGATCGATTCGCCGTCCATCCGCTGCCCCGGCAGGACCAGCTTGGCCCCCACGGCGGGCGCGGAGAACACCACGCCCCAGGCGTTGGCATGGTACATCGGCACCACCAGCAGCACCGTATCGCGCGCCGAAAGGCCCAGCGCATCGCGCTGCAAGGTCATCAGCGCGTGGATATAGTTCGAGCGGTGCGAATAGAGCACGCCCTTGGGATTGCCGGTGGTTCCGCTGGTATAGCACAGGCCGCAGGCGGTGTTCTCGTCGAACTGGCCCCAGGCATGTTCGGCCGGGAACGGCGCGATCCAGTCGTCAAAGGCCAGCGCGGGATAAGCGGTCTCGGGCAGCGAGGCGCCATCGCAGAAGAACACCACCCGTTCGATCGAGGGGACCAGCGCCAGCAGTTCGCCCACCAGGTCCGCCAGCCCCGGATCGGCAATCAACAGGCGGTCCCCGGCGTGGTTCGCGATATAGGCGATCTGTTCCAGGAACAGCCGGGGGTTGAGCGTGTGCAGCACCGCCCCCATGCCCGACGTGCCATACCAGGCCGCCAGGTGCCGGGCGCTGTTCCAGCCCATGGTCGCCACGCGGTCCCCCGGCCTGATCCCGGCGGCGGCCAGGGCGTTCGACACGCGCTTCGCATCGGCGTGGATCCCTGCATAGGTGGCGCGCGTCACCAGCCCATCGGCATCGCGGGAAACCACTTCGCGGCTGCCGTGCCATGTGGCCGCATGGTCGAAAATCCGGTCCACCGTCAGCGGCACGGCCTGCATCAGCCCCAGCATCGTCAGCGCCTCTCCTCCCGGTTGATCCCGCGCTAAAGATAGTATGCTAAGTAATTCGCCGTTGCAACGCCGGTTCAGGCGCTGGCGTCGGTTTCCGCGGCCAGCTGGGCATTGGCTTCGGCCAGGTTGTCGATCGCGCGGCGCATCAGCTGCTGGAGCGTCTCGACTTCCTCATCGGTCATGCCGCGGGTCGCCAGCTCGTGGATTTCGGCGTTGAACGGGGCCAGCTTCAGTTCCAGCTCGCGCCCGCGCTCTGTCAGGTAGATGAAGGTCTTGCGGCGATCGTCCCTGGTCTTCTTGCGGGTGATCAGCCCGGCCTTCTCCAGCCCCTTGACCGCCACGACGGTGGTCGGCTCGCGCATCGAGACGCGCGCGCTGAGTTCGCGCTGGGTGATCCCGTCGCCGCGCCACAACTGGCGCAGGAACCGCCATTGCCCGGCCGAGACTTCGTGAGTCAGCGTGCCCTGTTCGAGCAGGCGCGAGAACGAGCGGAACAGGATCCGGGCGAGATAGCCGATGCTGTTTTCCGGATCGGTGTAATATTCGGCCGGGTGCCGGTGGTGCTGCTTGGCAGGGTCCAAGGTGAATGTCCTTCCGTGCCGGGGCCTGGCGCCAGGCGGCGCGCCCCGGTCTTCCTGGGTGGTAGGGTGCGCCGCGCCCGCCCGCAAGGTGCCGTGCGCGCGGCGGGGCCGGTCAGATGCGGAACTGCTCAAGGCATTCTCCGGCAAACAGTTCTTCCACCGCCAGGCGGCGCGGCGACAGGCCCTGTTCGTGGTGATAGCGCAGGAAGGTGTCCAGCACCGCGCGGTTGCGGTCCACCCCGTATGGCCACCAGTCCGGCCCGAACAGGTCGACCGCCTGTTCCACCGCTGCGACCTGCCACGGCAGCATGGTCTTGAGCGAGGCGGTGATGCGCAGTTCCTCGTAAACGCGGGCCTGCGCCTCGGCAAAGGCCTTGAACAAGGACCGCGCGACCCAGCGGTTCGCCTCGTAAACCGCGCGGCGGATCGCCACCACGTGCATGATCGGGAACAGGCCGGTGCGGCGGAAATAGTCCTGCTCCACGCTGACGAAATCGGGAAACAGGCGGCGCACCGCATCGGGCCGGGTGTAGAAGGTGCTGGGAATGCGCGCGGTATAGAGCGCGTCGATCTCGCCATCGGCCAGCATCTGCGAGAGGGTTTGGGTGGGGCCGATCGGATTGACCCGGAACCGTTCGGGCAGGTCCAGCTTCAGCTTCTCCTCGCGCCCGGGCTCCTCCTCGCCGCCGGTCAGATAGGTCACGCTGGCCGGATCGACGCCGTATTCATCGGCCAGCACGCCGCGAATCCAGACCGGCGCGGTCATCTGGTATTCGGGGACGCCGATCCGTTTGCCGACCAGGTCCTGCGCCCGTTCGATCCCGCTGCGCGCCGACACGAAAATGCAGCCGTGGCGGAACATCCGCGACGGGAACACCGGGATCGCGATAAAGGCCGGATCGGGCCGCGCGAGCGAGACGCAGTAGGACGAGAGCGACATTTCCGCCGCATCGAATTCGCGGTGGCGCAGCATCCGGAAGAAGGTTTCCTCAACCTCCAGCACCTGCAGGTTGAGGTCGATCCCCTCGGGCCGCACCGTGCCATCGGCCAGGGCCTGGGTGCGGTCATAGTTCCAGCAGGCAAGCGACAGCGGCAGGCGGGTCATGGCAGTCCCTGGATCAGTTCGGCGGGGTTGATGTCGCGCCCCTCGCGCGCGGAGAGCAGCAGGGCGTGGCACACGGCCAGGCTGTCCAGCCCCCAGCGCCCGTCAAGCAGGGGCGGCTGGCCGGACCGGACCGCGCGCACGAAGGCATCGGCCACATTGGCGCGCTGCACCGGCGGCAGGGGCACGGGCACGGCGCGCGGGCCGTGATCGCCGTGCACCACCACGCCCTGCGGGGCCAGTTCCAGATCGGCGCGCTCGCACAGCGCCAGCACGCTGCCAAAGCGTTCGTGCCGCTGCGGCGGCGCGGGCTCGGGCCAGCCCGCGGTAAAGGTGCGCGCCGCCTTGGCCGCCTGTTCATCCGCCCAGGCCAGCGCGGCGCGGGCGCGGGCGTGGGCCTGCGGGTCCTTCAACCCGCCCAGTTCACCCGCCCAGCCGGCCAGCGCATCGCTGTCATAGCGGGCATAGCCCGAATAGGTCAGCGTGGCCGCCGCGCCGCTGGCAAAGTGCAACTGCGCGGTAAAGGCACCCTCGCTGGCGCGCGCGTCCCAGCCGCCGGTCCAACCGCGCACCGCCACCACAGGGCTGGCGGCAAGGCGCCGGACGATGTCGACCTGGTGGGTCGCCTGGCTCAGCACCACGCCGCCGCCCAGCGCGCTGTCGCATTCGGCCGGGCGGCGCGGGCGGTAAAGGAAATCGGTGAAGTTGCGCGCCTCGATCAGCCGCGCCGCGCCCACTTCGCCCGCGGCGATCAGTCGGGCGGCCAGTTCCACCGGGGGATCGTAGCCGTGGCTGGGGCCGACCATCAGCACCGTGCCCGCCGCCTCGGCCGCCGCCACCATCGCCTGCGCTTCGGCCAGGGTCACGGCCATCGGCTTTTCGACCAGCACGTGCTTGCCCGCGCGCGCCGCGGCAATCGCGTGTGCGGCGTGATATTCGTGGGGTGAGGCGATGTAGAGCGCGTCGAACTCGCCCCAGGCCAGCAGCGCCTCCGCGCTGGCAAAGCCGCGCTTGCCCAGCCCGGCCACGGCGGCGGGATTGGGATCGCACCCGGCCACCAGGTCGATCCCGTCATGCGCGGCCAGCGCTGGCACGGTCAGCACCGCGCCGCGTCCCAGTCCCAGCACTGCCAGCCGCAAGGTCATCGCGCGTCTCCTGCGGGCAATCATAGCGCGCGGCCCTTGAGATGCAAATTACTTCGTATTAGAAGTATCCTCCGAAAGGCGCGGGCTTGCGCCGTTCCGCGCATCAGGAGATCGGCCATGACCCCCCAGCAGAACGACCTGCTTTGCCGTGTCGAGGGCGATGCGCCGATGGGCCGGGTGATGCGCCGCCACTGGCTGCCCGTCTGCATGAGCGAGGAAGTGGCCGAGCCCGATGGCACCCCGCGCCGCGCCCGGCTGCTGGGGGTGGACCTGGTGGTATTCCGCGATACGCAGGGCCGGGTGGGCGTGCTGGACGAGCTGTGCCCGCACCGCCGCGCCTCGCTGGTCTATGGCCGGAACGAGGAATGTGGCCTGCGCTGCCTGTACCACGGCTGGAAGTTCGATGTGGACGGGCGCGCGGGCGACCTGGCTTCGGAACCGGCGGACGCAAGGCTTCAGCAGACCATGCGCACCCGCGCCTATCCGGTGCGGGAGGCGGGCGGCTTCGTCTGGGCCTGGCTGGGCGATCCCGCTGCGCCCGCGCCGTTCGATCCGCCGGTCTGGGCCAGGTCCGCCAATCCGCCCGCGATCATGAAGATCCACGCCGAATGCAACTGGGCCCAGGTGCTGGAAGGCGCGATCGATTCGGCGCACAGCAGCAGCCTGCATTCCACCAACATGCCAACCGCGCACGATGTGGCCAGTTCCACCGCGACCGGCACCGCCTGGCTGCGCCCCTCGGCCGACAAGTCGCCCCGGCTGGAAGTGGAGCGCACCCCCTATGGTTTCCGCTATGCCGCGATCCGCAAGCCGATCCACGATCCCGACAGGCAGGACTATGTCCGCACCACGCTGTTCATCGCGCCGTTTTCGGTGATGATCCCGCCGACCGACCGTTACCGGCTGAATCAGATGCTGGTCCCGCTCGATGACCTGAACTGCATGTTCTACTGGATCGCCTGGCACGAGGATCCGGCCAAGGGCATTTCCACCGCCGACTGGCGCAAGTTCTGCGATGCGACGCCGGGCGTCGACGTTGATCCGGTGACCTTCCGCAAGTTCCGCAACAAGGCGAACGATTACCTGCAGGACCGCGCCGCAATGAAGGCGGGGGACTTTACCGGGATCATCGGCATTCCAACGCAGGACATGGCGATGTGGGAATCGATGGGGCCGATTGCTGATCGCAGCAACGACCGGCTGGGATCGAGCGACCGGGCGATCGTCGAATTCCGCCGGCTGATGCTGGCCCAGGCCCAGGCCGCCGATGCGCCGCCGCCGCCGCAGGAGTGGCGCAACGCCGACCTGTTCACCTACGAAGGCATGGTCAGCAAGCAGGACGATTGGCGCAAGGCCAGGCCCCACCAGCCAGTGGCGGCCTGAAACCAGGTGGCGTAAGATGCAACGCAGGTTGATCAACTCGGCAAGGCTGCGCGCCCTGAGCGGCGGACTGTCAATAATATTGACACAATCGGGTGATTACCCGATGCGGGGCTGGCGGCAGGCGCGCAAGCTGACAGGCCAGCGCCAAGGCCAGGGAGAACAACCGATGTCCGCAAGCCCTGCCGCGCGCCCGGCCGCCTGAGGAGACCCCCTTGAAGTACGAGCGTATTCCCTACCTGGTGCTGTTCAGCGAACAGAGCGCGTTCAAGGACACCTATGGCGGTGAAATCGGCAAGGTTTCGGTGGAATGCCACCTGCTGAAGCCCGAGCAGCCATCGGACAGCGTGGTGATCTTTTCGCACCCGATTGGCGGCGGGGCCTATCTGCCGCTGGTCGGCGCGATCGCGCGGTTGGGGGTGCACACGATCTATTGCAACCCGCGCTACCGGGGCAACGATACCGCGCTGATCATGGAACGCGCGGTAATGAACCTGGCGGCCTGCGTGCGCGATGCGAAGGAACGGCTGGGCTACAGGAAGGTTTACCTGGGCGGCTGGTCGGGCGGCGGCTCGCTCTCGATGTTCTACCAGGCCGAAGCGCAGGACCCGCGCGTCACGCACACTCCGGCAGGCGATCCCTATGACCTGACCGCAGCCGGGTTCATCCCGGCGGACGGGGTCATGCTGCTCGCCGCGCACCTGTCGCGCAACCTGACACTGACCGAATGGATGGACCCTTCGATCGAGGACGAGGCGCGGCCCTTCGAGCGCAATCCGGCATGGAACATCTATGCCCCCGATGGCCCCAAACCGCCATTTTCGGCCGAGTTCATCGCTGAATACCGCGCACGCCAGATCGCCCGCAACCGGCGCATCACCGCCTGGGTCAAGGACCAGCTGGCGCAGCTGAAAGCAGCCGGGCACGAGAACCTGGAGCGCTGCTTCACCGTGCAGGGCACCATGGCCGACCCGCGCTGGGTGGACCCGGCGGTCGATCCGAACGACCGCCAGCCCAACCACTGCATGCTGGGCGATCCTTTCGTGGTCAACGACGGGCCGGTGGGGCTGGCGCGGTTCACCACGCTGCGTTCGTGGCTGTCGCAGTGGTCCTATGACGACAGCCAGGCCGACGGGCTGAAATGCGCTGTGCGGATTGCCTGCCCGATGCTGGTGATCGAAAACAGCGCCGACGATGCCTGCACCCCCAGCCACGCCGCGCGGCTGATGGCGGCGGCAAGCCGGTGCGAGATCGACCACCACGTGATCCAGGGGGCGAACCACTACTACTTCGGCCAGCCCGAGCAGCAGGGCCAGGCCGCGCAAGTGGTGCGCGACTGGATCGCGGCGCAAGGATAGGCCAGGGCGGAAACATGACCCAATCCAGTAAAACCATCGAAATGGTCGAAGTCGGCCCGCGCGACGGGCTGCAGAACGAAGCCGTGCTGGTGTCCACCGCGCACAAGGTGGAACTGATCCGCCGTGCCATTGCCGCCGGATCGCGCCGGATCGAGGTGACCAGCTTCGTCAATCCCCGGCGCGTGCCGCAGATGGCCGATGCCGAGGAGGTGGTCGCCCGGCTCGGCGCGCCCGAAGGGGTGACCCGGATCGGGCTGGTGCTGAACGAGCGCGGCGCCGAACGGGCGCTGGCCTGCGACCTCGACCAGCTGGGCGCGGTGGCAATCGCCTCAGACCCGTTCGGGATCCGCAACCAGGGCCAGGACAGCGCCCAATCGATCGAAGTGGCCGAGCGGATCGTGGCCATGGGCCGCGCGGCGGGCAAGACCGCGCAGGTGACCATCGCGGTCGCCTTTGGCTGCCCGTTCGGGGGCGAGGTCGATCCCGCCCACGTGGTGCGCATGGCCGCCCGGCTGGCCGAGGCCGGACCGGTCGAAGTGGCGCTGGCCGATACCATCGGCGTTGCCGTGCCCGCGCAGGTTTCGCAGCTGGTGCGGGACGTGGCACGCGCCATCGCGCCGCTGCCGGTGCGGGTCCATTTCCACAACACCCGCAACACCGGCGTGGCCAATGTCTGGGCGGCGGTGGAAGCCGGGGCCAGGGTGGTCGATGCCTCGATCGGCGGGCTGGGCGGCTGCCCCTTCGCCCCGGGCGCGGCGGGCAACGTGGCGAGCGAGGACGTGGCCTATCTGCTGGCGCGCTCGGGCGTGGCCACGGGGCTGGACCTGGGCAAGCTGATCGAAACCGCGCGGTGGCTGGGCACCGTCATGGACAAGCCGATGCCATCGATGCTGGCCAAGGCCGGCCCTTTTCCGAAAGATGCAAACAATGACGGGTGAGAATACGGGCGCGCTCAGCGGCGTGAAGGTGGTGGAACTGGGCCAGCTGATCGCGGGTCCGTTCTGCGGGCAACTGCTCGGCGACATGGGCGCCGACGTGGTCAAGATCGAGCCGCCCGGTGCCGGCGATCCGATGCGCCAGTGGGGCAATGGCCAGCACAAGGTGTGGTGGCAGGTGATCGGCCGCAACAAGCGTTCGGTCACCGCCAACCTGCGCGTGGCGGAAGGGCAGGAACTGGCCCGCCGCCTGCTGGCCGATGCCGACATCATGATCGAGAATTTCAAGCCCGGCACGGTCGAAAAGTGGGGCCTGGGGCCTGAGGAACTGCACAAGATCAACCCGCGCCTGATCGTGGTGCGGATGTCCGGCTATGGCCAGACCGGCCCCTATTCCACCCGCGCCGGCTTTGGCGGGATCGGCGAGGCGATGGGCGGCTGGCGCGCCATCGTGGGCGATCCGGACCGTCCGCCCAGCCGGATGGGCGTGTCGATCGGCGATACCCTGGCGGCAACCTATGGCTGCATGGGCGCGCTGGCCGCGCTGCGCGCGCGCGACGCCACCGGCAAGGGCCAGGTGGTCGATTCCGCGCTGTACGAAGCGGTGCTGCAGGTGATGGAAAGCCTGGTGCCCGAATATGACGTGATGGGGATCGTCCGGCAGCGCTCCGGCTCGATCCTGCCGGGGATCGCGCCCAGCAACGTCTACCAGTGCAGCGACGGCGAATACATGATCGGTGGCAACGGCGATGCGATCTTCGCCCGCCTGGCCGAGGCGATGGGCCAGCCCGAGCTCGCCAGCGACCCGCGCTATGCCACCCACGTCGCGCGGGGCGAGCGGCAGGCCGAGCTGGACGAGCTGATCAACCGCTGGACCCGGACCCTGACCGTGGACCAGCTGGAGGCGCTGATGATCGCCCATTCGGTCCCGGCGGGGAGGATCTACACCGGCAAGGAAATGCTGGAGGACCCCCACTTCGCCGCGCGCGAGGCGCTGGTCGCGGTGGAGCATCCCCAGTTCGGCCAGGTCCGGATGCAGGCGCCGATGCCCAAGCTGTCGGACACGCCCAGCAGCGTGCGCCGCCGCGCGCCGCTGCATCCGGGTGAACACAACGGCGAAGTCTATGGCGAGCGGCTGGGGCTGGACGCGGCCGCGCTGGCGGACCTGGCGGCGCGCGGGATCGTCTAGTCGGCCTGCGGCACCGCGGCCAGCACCCGGCGCAGGCCCGCCATGGCCTTGTCGCCGGCGGCCCTGGCCAGTTCCGCCTCAAGGTCGCGCAGCACGCCCGACGCCGCCTCGCGGATCGGGCCGCCGGCGCTGGCAAAGCCGACCCGCTGGGCGCGGCGATCATCCGGGTCGGGCAGGGTTTCGACGAGGCCAGCCTCGGCCATTTCGCCGAGCAGCTGGCTCATCGCCTGGCGCGACACCCCCAGGTTCGCGGCGATGTGCGACGGGCGGACCACGCCATTGGCGATATTCGCCAGGACCAGCGATTGCGAGCGGGTGATCCCCGGCCAGCCGCGCTGCGCCAGCCGCGCGCGCAGCTGTTCGTCAAACCAGTAGAAGGCGCGCATCAGGTCCAGGATCAGCAGCGGATTGTCCATTGCCGCTCCTTTCCAGCCCGCCCCGCGCAGCGCAAGCGCGATTATCGCCCACCCCGTCGATATAGTAAATCTACTTGACATTTATTGCAGCCCGGAGGCAGACTTTCCGGCAACTGTACAAGCATGGGAGAGACCGCCTTGGGCGAGACGACACTGCGCACGCATGACGGGCAGGCATGGGCCGACTGGGCCGACGCGATGGCCCTGCGCCTGGCCGAGCGCGCTCCCGAGGCGGAGCGCCTGCGCGCACTGCACGACGTGACCATGGCCGAAGCGCGCGATGCCGGGTTCTTTGCCCTGCTCGCCCCGGTCACCGCCGGGGGCCAGGGCGCCAGCTTTGCCGAATTCCTGGATGTGGTGCGCCGCCTGTCGACCGGCTGCGCATCAAGCGGCTGGGTGCTGTCGTTCCTGTCGCTGCACGCCTGGATGCTGTGCAAGTTCCCGGCCAAGGCCCAGGCCGAATTCTTCCGCGATGGCCAGATGCCGCTGGCCCCCGCCCCGCTGGCACCCACCGGCACGGCCGAACGGGTGGACGGCGGCTACCGCGTGTCGGGCCGCTGGGAATGGGCCACGGGGATCAACCATTCCGACTGGGTGCTGGTCAACGCGATCGACCTGGAGAGCAAGGAACCGCGCTTTTGCGCCATGCGCGTCAGCGAGGTCGAGATCGAGGACGTCTGGCATACCTCGGGCATGGCCTCGACCGGATCGAACGCGGTGGTGGTGCGCGGCGTGGTGGTGCCCGATCACATGACCCTGCCCGCGCGGCAGATGGCCGCCGGCGCTTCGCCGGGCGAAGTGCTGCATCCGCACTCCACCCTGACCTTTCCCCTGCGCGCCGGGCTGGCGCTGGTTGCCGCAACCCCGGCGGTCGGCGCGGCGGAGGCGGCGCTGGACTGGTTCACCCGGCGGATGAAGACCAAGCAGCAGGCGTTCAGCGGCGGGGCCAGCCAGGCCGATGTCCAGACCACCCACCTGCGGCTGGGCGAGGCGCTGGCCCAGGTCCGCGCCCTTCGGCTGGTGTGGGAAGATGCCCGCGCCGCGCTGGAACGCGAAGGGCCGAATGGCGCCTCCGCCTCGATCCCGGCGCAGGTCGCGCTGCGGCTGGCGGCGGCGCAGGTGGTGCGCCTGGCCAACAGCGCGATCGACACCATGGCCGCCGCGGCCGGGGCCAGCGCCAGCATGTTGAACGCGCCCTTGCAGCGTCACCTGCGCGACGTGCAGGTGATCCGCGGCCACGTGATGTACGATTGGGACCGCACCTGCGTGCTGGCCGGCAAGGTCGAACTGGGTTTCGCCACCGGCCCCGCCGATCTGATCTGATCCGGGCGGGGCGCCCGCTGGCCGGTCAGACCAGCGGGTTGACCTGCGGCAGGCCCAGGCGCTGCCGCCCGGCGGCTTCGCGGCTGACATCCCAGTCCCAGAACGCGTGCGAACAGACCGTGTTGAGATCGCGCCAGATCCGCTGCAACGGCTGGTCCAGGTGATAGCTTGACGCCCCGGCGCTGGCCATCATCGCGTTGACCGTGTCGCGGCACAGCTTGGACACGTAAGCGGTCTTGCCCTTGGCCGCGACGCGGTCATCCAGGGTAAAATCGCGCACGCCCATGGTCGCTTCGGCCGCATCGAACACGGTCCGGGCCAGATCGCTGGCGATCCTGCTGGCAATCTCCATTTCGCCCAGGGTGACATGGGCCATCTGCTGGTCGCGCACCACCGCGCCGCCGAAATTGCGCACCCGCCGCTCCACGCCCTGGCCGAAGGCTTCGAGCGCGCCTTTCAGGCTGCCGGTCAGCACCGGCAGGATCGTGCAATAGGCCGAAATCAGGAAGGGAATCGAATAGAGCGGGTTGGGGTGCAGCTTCGACCCTGCGGTGACCCCGGCGTGGAACGCGATGGCATCGACCGCGTGGCGATCGGGCACGAACACCTTGCGTGCCTGGTAATCGTTGCTGCCGGTCCCGGCCATGCCGGCATAGTGCCAGTTGTCGATCACCTCGACCGCGCTGACCGGCATCAGGAACGAACGCCGTCCGTCCTCGGCCTGGCCGCTGATCTGCACCCAGTCGGCATGCATGATCCCCGATCCCCAGGCCGCCCGGCCGCTGACTTCCCAGCCGCCCGGCACCTTGACCGCGTGCATGTCGGCCGCCTGCGCCGCGGGCAGCAGGACATAGCCGCGCGGGCCCAGCAGTTCTTCCTGCGTTTCTTCGGGAAAGCGCGCCACATAGGTGTTGTGGGCGATGTAGAACGAGGCGATCCACCCGGTGGAGGGGCAGGCCGCGCTGATGATCTCGACCACGTCGAACAGGGTCGACAGACTGACTTCGGACCCGCCGAACCGGCGCGGGACCAGCATCTGGATGATCTCCGCCTCGATCAGCTCGCGGATCGAATCGTCGTGCGGGCGGCGCAGCTCGGAAGTCTCGGCGGCGCGGGCCTTGATCGCGGGGGCGAGCGCGCGGGCGCGTTCGATCAGTTCCTCACGGGTTGCAGGCATGTCGGCTTTACTCCGCTCAGGCCAGGCCAGCCGCGGCCAGCGCGGCCTGGGCGACTTCCATGTCGTGGCTGTAGTGCCCGCCGCTGACCCCGATCCCGCCAACCATCACGCCATCGACCTTGACCGGATAGCCGCCGCCGAACACCACCAGCCGGGGCGTGTGGACGATCCCATCGAGCAGCGGCGGATCGTTCTTGATGAAATCGTGCCATTCGTGCGTCGCCATGCCGAACGAAACGGCGGTATAGGCCTTGTCCTGCGCGATCTGCACCGACAGCAGCGGGGCATGATCCATCCGCCGGAACTGGACCAGCGTACCTGCCGGATCGCACAGCGCGATGCACATCGGCACCTGCATTTCCGACGCCTTGGCCATCGCCCCGGCCATCAGTTCATCGGCCAGCTCATTGGACATGGTCTGCACGGTCAGGGTCTTGGCCACGATCATCTTCCCCCTTGGGCATTAGTCAATTTAGGTGACAATCACGACAAGCGCCGCACGTGTCAATCGTTAGCACGCAAAGCACTTGCCTTGGCGCGCGGCCTGCCCGAACGTGGGCTCGGAACTGGAGAGTGACCCGACCGTGAGCGCCATTGATCCCTATGCCGACAAGGATGTCCCCTGGTTGCTGCGCAGCCATGCCGAAACGCGCGGCGACGCGGTGTTCTTGGCCTGGGAACCGTTCGAGGATGACCCCGGCGAATGGACCTACGGCCAGTTCCACGCCGAAGTGCGCGATCTGGCTGCGGCCCTGCGCGCTCGCGGGCTGGCGCGCGGCGACAAGCTGCTGATCCACGCCGGCAACAGCCCCGAATTCCTGCTGGCCTGGTATGCCTGCGCCATGCTGGGCGTGGTGGCGGTCACCACCAACCCGCGCTGCGCGGCCGCCGAAGTCGCCTATTTCATCCAGCATTCCGGGGCGCGCGCGGCAATCGTGGAAAGCACATACCTGGGCCTGATTGCGCAAACCGGCGCGCGGCTGGAATGGATCGCCGCCTTCCCCGCCGATGGCGACCGCGCAGCCCTGCCCGCCGGGATCGTCCCCTTTGCCAGCCTGCGCGGCGATGGCGCGGCGCTGGTGGCCGAGCCGCTGGAGGCGATGACCCCTCTGTCGGTGCAATATACCTCGGGCACCACCAGCCGGCCCAAGGGCGTGGTCTGGACCCATGCCAACGCGCTGTGGGCCGGGCAGATCGGCGCGGCGCACAACCAGCTGCGCAGCGATGACGTATCGCTGGTGTTCACCCCGCTGTGCCATGCCAACGCGATGAGCTGGGGCCACCTGCCGATGCTGTGGACCGGCGGCAAGGTAGTGCTGCAACCGCGCTTTTCCGCCAGCCGGTTCTGGCCGGTGGCGCTGAAGCATGGCTGCACCTGGGGCAATGTCATCCCCTTTGCGATCCAGGCGATCGCCGAGCAGGCGGTGCCGCAGCACAGCTTTCGCCAGTGGGTCGTCGGCGCGGCGGGCCTGGGCGGGCTGGACAAGCACTTCCGCGTCGCCATCCTGGGCGCCTGGGGGATGACCGAGACGGTCACCCACGGCACTTTCACCCCGCCGCAGTTGCCTGCGCCCGACCGCTCGATCGGCCTGCCCGCCCCCGAATACGAAGTGAAGATCGTGGACGAACAGGGCGCGCCGGTGAAGGTGGGCGAGACCGGCCTGCTCAAGATCCGGGGCACGCGCGGACGGGCGCTGTTCCTGGAATACCTCGACGATCCGGCCGCCACCGCCGCCAGTTTCGACATCGATGGCTGGTTCGATACCGGCGACCGGGTCTACCAGGTCGAGCAGGGCCACCTGCGCTTTGCCGACCGGGCCAAGGACATGCTCAAGATCGGCGCAGAAAACGTCGCCGCATCCGAAATCGAAGCGGTGATCGCCATGGTGCCCGGCGTGCTGGAAGCCGCCGTGGTCGGCCGTCCGCACCCGATGCTCGACGAGGAGCCGGTTGCCTTTGTCCGCGCCGCCGCCCCCTCGCCTGACTTGGCCGACGCGATCCTGGCGGCCTGCCGCGCGCAGCTGGCCGGCTTCAAGGTGCCCGCCGCAGTGCGCTTCATGGAGGAATTCCCGCGTTCGGAACTGAACAAGGTATCGAAGAAGGACCTGCGCGAGCTGGCCCGCGAGGGCTGAGGCGGCGCAATCCGGCTTTGACAAACGGCCCGCAAGCCAGCAACCGGGTTGCGATACGAAACCGGATTCGCCGGACCATAGAGGATGATCATGCGCCAGTTCACCGAAGACCAGATCATGTTCCGCGATGCCTATCGCAAGTTCCTCGACGCGGAGATTGCCCCGCACATGGAAGCATGGCGCGAAGCCGGGATCGTCGATCGCAGCGCCTTCAGGAAGGCCGGTGACCTTGGCTTCCTGATGATCTGGCCGGACGAGAAGTATGGCGGGATGGGCGACACCGACTTCCGCTATGAACAGATCATCATCGAGGAAACCTGCCGTGCCGGGGCCAAGCAGTTCTACAACACGCTGCACAGCCGCCTGGTCGGCCCCTATTTCCAGCGCTTCGGGACCGAGGAACAGCGCATGCGCTTCCTGCCCAAATGCGTTTCGGGCGAGACGATCCTGGCCATCGCGATGACCGAGCCGGGCGCCGGATCGGACCTGGCGGGGATGCGCACCAATGCCCAGGACATGGGCGATCACTGGCTGCTCAACGGGTCAAAGACCTACATCTCGAACGGGATCAACGCCGACGTGGTGATCGTCGCCGCCAAGGTGGCCGGCGCGGACAAGAAGCACGCCATGGTGCTGCTGATCGTCGAACGCGGGATGGAAGGGTTCGAACGCGGCCGCAACCTCAAGAAGATGGGCATGCCCGCGCAGGACACCGCCGAACTGTTCTTCAACAACGTCAAGGTGCCCAAGGCCAACCAGCTTGGCGAGGCCGGCAAGGGGTTCTACTACCTGATGGAAGGGCTGGCGGAAGAACGGCTGATTTCCGCCGTCGGCTGCGCCGCCAACGCCCGCAAGGCGTTCGACATCACCCGCGATTACGTCAGCCAGCGCCAGCTGTTCGGCCAGCCCCTGTCCGAACAGCAGAACACCCAGTTCCGCATGGCCGAAATGGACACCGAGATCGAGCTGGCGCAGGTCTATATCGACCACTGCGTTACCATGCATAACCAGGGCATGCTGACCAGCAACATGGGCGCCAAGGCCAAGATGGTCGCCAGCGAGGTCGAATGGAAGATGCTGGACCTGGGCGTCCAACTGCATGGCGGGGCCGGGTTCATGGACGAATACCCGATCAGCCGGATGTTCAGCGATGCGCGCATCAACCGCATTCTGGCCGGATCGAGCGAAGTGATGCGCCTGATCATCGGCCGCGACGTGTTCTCGCAGAAGTACCAGAGCCTGTTCGACTAGATGGCCAATCCATGGTTGGACCAGCATCGATAGTTAACCTTTCGATCAGTATTTATGGTTAATCGATTGCAAAGAAAAACCATGTGACACGAATCACCGCTTGGCCCTAGAAAAGATTCGAAGGGCCTGTTCGGGGTGGGCCTGGGTCCAACGGGGGACTTCTAGATGCACGGTTCTGGTTCGCCAGGCACTGGGCAAGGCGCCAGTCGGATCATGCCGCCACGCTTGCAGGACGCTTTCCTGACCCGTGGGCGCGAGGTTGCCTTCAGCCGCAAGCAGGTGATCATGACCGAAGGTGCCGAGGATACCGACGTCTACCTGCTGATCACCGAGCGTCTGCAATTCTCGCTGCTGTCACCCCAGGGGCGCGAAGTGATCCTGCGCGAGATGGGGCCGGGCGAAATGTTCGGCGAATTGTCCGCGATCGACGGCCTGCCGCGTTCCACCAATGTCATGGCGCTGGAAGACAGCCGCCTCGCGCAGATGAACGCGGCTGCTTTTGCCGCCATGCTGGGCGAAGTGCCCGACGCCGGGCTGTGGGTGGCGCGGCAGCTGGTCCAGCGCATCCGCAACCTGACCGACCGCGCATTCGAGCTGGCGACTCTGCCGGTCGCCAGCCGGGTCCAGGCCGAACTGCTACGGCTGGCACGCGAAGCCGCGGCGCCCGGGGCCGACGCGATCGAAATCCGCCCCATGCCGACCCATGCCGATCTGGCCGCGCGGGTCGGCACCAGCCGCGAGGCGGTGTCGCGCGAACTGGGCCTGCTGGCGCAGCAAGGGCTGCTGGCGCAAAGCGGCCGGACCCTGCGGATCGGTTCGATCACGGCCTTGCGCGCGGTCTATGAACGAATGCTGCGATGAGCCTGGTCAACCAACGTCATCACCTTGTCCTGCTGTTCACTGACCTGACCGACTCCACCCGCATCACCGCGGACATGGAGCCGGAAGACTATGCCGACCTGCTCAGCCGCCTGCGCGAAATCACCAACCGGATCATCGCCCACCACGGCGGCGAGGTGGTGCGGATCGACGGCGACGGCGCGCTGTGCATCTTCGGCTATCCCCTGGCCCACGAGGATGCCGGCCGCCGCGCGACCGAAGCGGCGCTGGACCTGCATGCCGCCATGGCCGAACTCGACGGGCTTTACGCGCCGGGGCTGAAGCTGCGGCTGCACAGCGGGATCCACGCAGGGGTGGTGCTGCTGCGCAGCGGCGACCTGGTGCGCGGGCGCTATGAAGTGCTGGGCGATGCCACCAATGTCGCCGCGCGGCTGTGCGATGCCTCCAGCCCGAATGGCCTGCTGGTCAGCGCCGAAACGCTGGGCGCGGATGCCAATTTCTTCGTCACCGGCCAGCCGCAGGTGCTGGGGCTGGGCGGACGACGCAAATCGGTCCAGGCCTTGCCGGTGCTGGGGCGCAGCGATACCGCCACCCGCTTTGCCGCGCGCACCCGCCAGCGGCAGACCCCGCTGACCGGGCGCGATGGCCAGCGCGCCGCGATTGCAGACTGGCTGAATGGCGGGCCGGACACGCCCGCCACCCTGTTGCTGCACGGCCCGGCGGGGATCGGCAAGAGCCGCCTGCTGGCGCAGGTCGCCAGCGATGCGCGGGCGCGCGGCTGGCGGCTGGCGCGCGGCTATTGCGAGGCTTATCTTGCGGCGCGGCCGCTCCAGCCGTTCCTGCAGATCGCGGCCGAACTGTCCGGCGGCGATGCGGCCGACCTGCCGGCGGTAACCGGCCCGATCGGCGCCGAAGTGGCCCGCGCCGCGCACGGCACCCCGCTGCTGGTCATGATCGACGACTGGCAGTGGGCCGACGATGCCAGCCGCGACCAATTGGCCGCACTGCTGGCCGCCGCCCCGGCGGGCCGGCTGCGCGTACTGCTCGCCTCGCGCGAGGGCGATGCGGCGCTGCCCGATGGCGCGGCGCAAATACGGGTCGAACTGCCCCCACTGGACGAGGCCGCCGCCCACGCCGCGATCGCCGCGCTGCTGGGCACGCAGGAACCGGGCGTGATCGCCCGGATCGCCGAAGCGGCCGGCGGCAGCCCCCTGCTGCTCGAGGAATTGTGCCTGGCCCAGGCCAGCCGCGCCGCCACGCCCAGCGGCGAAGCGCGCGGCGCATGGTTCGACCTGGCGGTGCAGGCGCGCTTTGCCGCCCTGCCCCCGGCCGATGCCGCGATGCTGCGCCAGGCGGCGATCATCGGCCATATCGTGCCGGCCTGGCTGCTGGCCGCGATCCAGGGCGAAGCAATCGGCGCGGCGATGCTTGACCGGCTGGCCGAAGCCGATTTCCTCTACCCCGGCGAAACCGGCAGCACGCTGAGCTTCAAGCACGGGCTGACCCGCGACGCGGTCTATGCCGGGATCGACCTGGCGCTGCGGCGCGACCTGCACTGCCGCGTGCTGGACGTGCTGGAAAGCCGCGCGCAGCAGGTCGGGGAAAGCGGGCTGCTCGATGCGCTGGCCTATCACGGCGCGGCGGCCGGGCAGGCCGACAAGGCGCGCGACTATGCCGTGCGGGCGGGCGATGCGGCGCTGGCGGCCGGCGCGCTTGACCGCGCCCAGGCGCACTACCGCGCCGCCTTCGACTGGGTCGAGGCCATGCCCGAAGGCGAGCAGCGCGCCGCGCTGGGCTGGTCGCTGCTCAACAAGTTCGGGCTGGCCAGCATCGTCGATCCGGCGCTGGAACAGCTGCCAGTGCTGGAACGGGCCGCAGCATTGCTGGCAGGCAGCGGCGATCCTGCGGCGCGGGTGCGCAGCGCCTACTGGCTGGGGGCGATTGCCTATGGCCTGGGGCTGGGCCAGCGCTCGGTCGAGCACCTGAGCGCCGCGCGGCGTATCGCGCTGGAATCGAATGACGAGCGTTTCATCCACCAGATCGAGGTCAAGCTGGCCCAGTCGCTGACCGCTGTGGGCCGCTATGCCGAGGCGGCCGCGCTGTTCGACGAGGTGCTGCCCCGCTTTGACGGTCTGCGCGGGCGCAACAACCAGGAAACGCTGATCTATGCCTTGTGCTGCCGGGGCTTCATGCTGGGCGACCAGGGCCACATGGCCGCTGCCGAAGCCCTGTACACCCAGGCCGAAACCCGCGATCCCGAAGCGCTGACCACCATGCGCCCGTCGCTGTTGACGCAGAAGGCGGCGCTGCGGCTGTGGCAGGCCGACTGGGCCGGGGCCGAGGCGCTGGCCCAGGCGGCCTTGCAGGACTGCACCCGCACCCGCACCCGCTATCTGGCGATGATGAGCCACGCGCTGGCCGCCTTCGCCCGCTGGCGCAGCGGCGGCGGCGAGGCCGAAATAGCCCGGATGGAAGACACCGCGCACTGGTTCAAGAGCCACGGCAACAGCCGCCAGCGCACTTCGCTGGTGTTCGGCTGGCTGACCGAGATGATGGTCGCGCAAGGCGATGCCCCGGCGGCGCGGCGCTATGCCGGAATGATGGTCCAGCGCATCCGCGAAGGCGGCGACCGGCTGGGCGAGGCGATGGCCTGGCGCGCGTTGGCCCGGCTGGAGCTGCGCCGCGCCCGGCCCGAACGCGCCGACCACTACCTGCGCCTGGCCGATGCATCGGCCCACTACCGCGCGAGCCCGCGCGAATGGGCGGGCAACCGGCTGTGCGCCGCGCGGCTGGCCAGCGCCCGGGGCGACGCCCAGCGCGCCGCCAAGGAAGCACGGCAGGCTGCCGACACCTATGCCACGCTGGGCATGGAAGGCTTCAGGCAGCGGGCGGCGGCACTGGCTCCCAATCGCTGAGCCGCACGATCAGCGCGGCGGGCATGGCCTGAATCGTCCCGGCATCAAGCAGCGCCGCCATGATCCCCATGATCGCGCCGAAGGCCATGTTCTGCGCCGGGCAGGCATGGACCGGATAGGGCGCCGCGCTGTCCACCTGGTCGGCCGCCTGGCGCTTGCCGCCGAACACGATCGACACGTCGCCATCGGGCATGTCCGGATCGAACAGCGAGCGCTGCGAGGCCGAGACCTGGCTGACCACTACCAGGTCGCCCTCGCGCACCTGGATATCGCGGCGGTGCGGGCAGGCCGGGGTGGGGGGATCGACCGCGATCGTCGCCGCGCGCTGGGCGGTGCGATAGAGCAGGTCGGGCGCGGGGCGCACGCACATGGCCTGCGACACCGGGCTTTTCAACGCGCCGATCGCTTCGGCCACGGCCGTGCCCGCTGGCCGCCCGCCGGTGGCCCGCTTCAGCGCGGACTGGTGCCGCCACAGCGACTTTTCCCCCAGCCATTCGGCCAGGATCCCGCGCAGGTTGCCGTCCATCGGCGGGATCGCGCCAACCATGGTGCCAACCAGGTTGCGGGCCAGCACTTCATCATCCGCAATCGCGCCGAACATCGCCGCCGCGACCGAACCCTGCGGCACGCTGCCCGCCGCGCGGTGCTCGGCCACGAAAGCGCGCGCCGCGGCCAGGATCGCCTTGCCGTGGTTGTCGGCAAATTCGGTCACTTCGGGGCTGGGCCGGGGATAGAAGGCATTGCGCGATGGCGAGAGGAAGTCCCCCGGACAGTGCGCCTTGTCGCGCCCGGGCGCGGCCGGATCAGCGCCATATGCGCCGTCCCCGTCCAGCCGCACCGGCTGCCATGACCAGCCGCCCAGCGCCATGTGCAGGTCGTCCGGCAGGCCGTACCACAGCTTGCACAGCACCCCCAGCGCGGGCAGCAGGTACTGGCGGCGCAGTTCCAGCTTGAAGGCCGTGCGCCCCAGTGCCTGGACCCGCAGCTTCATTTCCTTGAGCACCGCCGATCCCGCCGCGTAACCGGCGCGGAACCCGTCAGCCTCGCCATAGTGCAGCAGGATCGCGTTGGTCGCGGTGGCATCGCTGCGATAGTTCAGCCCCAGCGCGTTCAGCGCCGGGTTGTTGTAGGCATCGTCCGGCTGCTGGGTGACGAAGATCGGCCCGCTGTTGGTGTGGATGCGGCGCAGCTGCTCCTCGCTGGAGAAAGTGCGCCAGTCGGCCAGCACGGCGGCAACCTGGTCGCGCCCGGCAACCAGCACCACGTTCTGGCTGGCCCGGTCGGGATTGGCCCAGTCATAGCCATGCCCGAAGCTGCCCTCGCCCTCGCCGGCCGGTTCATCGCCCGGTTCATCGGTCAGGTTCAGCGCATCAGGCACGGCGATCCCGCCCGGCAGCTTCGGTCCCCGCCGCAGGTTGAGCGCGCCGCCATAGAAATAACGGATCGCCGACCACATGTCGGGGGTCACATCGCGTTCGGCCGGGTCCTTGGTGACGAAATCCTCGAGCAGCCGCTTCCATTCCTTGGCGGCCTCGGCCGCGGGCAGGGCCTCGACCCGCTCGATCACCGCGCGGCCGCGCACGTCTTCCAGGAACTTGCGCATCAGCCGGAACCGGCCCTGGATCCGCGCCAGCCGGTCCAGCGCGCGGCGCGACGGCACGAACAGGTAGAGCCCCCAGTGCAGCGGGGTGAACGGGTGGCGGCCGGGTTCCGATCCGCCGGTCAGCCCCGGCGCGGGCGTGAAGGCCGGCAGCGGCACGCGCACCACCTGCGGCTGGCCGGCAGCATCGCTGGCGATGAACTGGAACAGGCCCGGCGGATCCTTGGGCAGCACGCCGGTCAGCGGATCGTTGTTGGCGGCGGCCTGGTCGGTGCTGTTGCCGCCGTTCAGCCAGCGCTGGATCACCTCGTACTGTTCGGCGATGCTGGCGTTGTAGGCCATGAACATCAGACCGGCCTTGTCCGGCCCGTCCTGGCGGTGGCCGAACAGCATCGCCCGGCGCAGCAGGCGCGGGGTGGGCCGGTCGAATTCGGCGCGGGTCAGCGTCTCGTCCTGGCTGAGCGGGGGCACGTTGCCACCCGGCACGATGCGGCGCGGATTGGCGCGGCGGATGTGCGCCGCGAACGGACACTGCCGCCCCGCCCCGTCCTGGCCATAGTCGAAATCGTTGAGGCCGCCGGCATCGGGCCGGGCCAGCGGGCGCCCCGCCTCGTCGCGCCCCATCACCGCCGCCTTGAGCAGCGCTCGCGCCGCGGCAGCATCGATCCCCAGCTGCGCCGCGATCGGCGCGGCCGACTGGTCCAGCCAGGCATCGAAGCGCGCCACATCCTCGCCGATCTTGCGCACCACCAGGAAGGTGCCGTTCAGTTGCAGCTCGCGCGCTTCCTGGCGCGGCCTGCGGCGCCAGTCGTCCAGCGTGACGAATGGCGCGGGCGCGCTGTCGCCGCGGTCGTTGCCATAGCCCAGCAGCACTTCGCCGGGCCGCACCCGGTCGCGGTCCAGCACGGCAGCGGAATTGTCGCCGATCCCCGGCAGGCGCGGGCGTGGCTGGCTGATCCCGTCGAGATAGCCGAAGTGATCGCGGAAATAGCCGTCGCCTTCGCCATGCGCGCCGGTCAGCCATTCGACCGCTTCAAGGCTGGCGCCCTGCCCCGCCAGCGTGGCCAGCCGCCGCGCCTCGACCTCGAGCACGGCGCGCTCGGCCGCACTCGTGCGCAACTGGACGACGATGTCCACCTCGCGCAGTTCGACGCGCGGCAGGCGCGTGCCAAGCGGCACCGCCCCGGTCAGCGCCGGGCCGTTGCGTTCGGGCAGGATCCAGTTGCGCGGATGGTTCTCGCGCTGGTCGCCCAGGAGCCCGCTGCGCTGCTCCATCCCCTCGCGGAATTCCTTGGGGAAGCAATCGACCACGTCATAGTCCAGCCCCAGCCGCAGCAGGCCGTCGGGCGTGAAGCCGACCGTGCGATAGATCCCGTCCGCCGGCGTGCTGCCCGGCCCGGCGGCGAAATGCGGATCGAGCGCGGCAATGAAGTCGCGCGCGCGGCCCGCATCGCGGATCGTGAACAGCAGCAGCGCGCCGTGCTGAACCGGCTGCGCCGCGCTGCCCTGGGCTTTCAGGATCCCGCCCTGCACTTCGCCCAGCTCGAATGGCGGATCGGGCAGGCGGCGGGCTTCCAGTTCGGCGTCAAGCCGCGCAAGGTAGCGCTTGCCGCTGGTGTACCAGGCCAGCGGTTCGGCATAGACCGCCTGGGCCCGCGTCCACACCTGCCTGAGCGGGTGCGCTTCCGGCAGGGCCTCGACCCCGGCGATGAAGTGGTCCCAGCCAAGCAGGATGTCGCCTGCCGCGCGGACCAGCCGGTGCCCTTCGTTAAGCCGCTCGCGCCCGTCGGGATCGGTGCCCGCGGGCCGCCCGGTCAGCCATTCGGGCGGGTAGAAATCGGCCAGCTTGTAGATCACGTTGAGCGCTTCGAGCCCGAGTTCGAGCGTCTTGGGCGCATGCTGCCGGCGCGTTTCGGTGGCGGCGGGTTCGGGATAGAGCATCCGCGCGCTGGCCAGTTGCAGATCGTCCGCGCCTTCGCGCTGCAGCCGCTCCAGCCGCGACAGGTACTTCTGGTCCCGCGTCGACAGGCCGGTGGTGTTGTAGAAGATCGCGCTGTCCATCTGGTTGTCGCGCACCCATTGCAGGTATTCCTCGCAGGAATGCTCGGTCGCGGTGACATAGCCGTCGCAGTTGCAGAACAGGAGGTCGAGGAACGGCCCGAGCGGCTTCCAGATCAGCCGCATGTAGGGTTCCCACCCGCCCTCGAAAGTGGCGGTGAGATAGAGGTAGCGGCGGCTGCCCAGCGCCAGTTCGCCCGGGGCCAGCCGGGACAGGCCGAACAGGTCCTTGTCCAGCACCCCCACCCGGAAGTCGAGCAGGTTGAGGATGCGTTCGGTCACGTCGGAATAGGGCACCACCCGCTCGTATTCGCGCGCCGCAACGCGGATCCGGTTGAGCGCTTCGGCCACCAGCTTCAATCGGCTGGCATAGGTGATGTTCTCGTAAGCCTGGATGAAGCCATCCTTGATCGGGGCGATCACCACCAGGTCGGTGATCCCGTCGATATGCTTGGAAGTAACCTCGTCCATGATCGTGCCCCTGTGCCCCCTGCGCGATTCGCCGCCGGGATGCCTGTTTTGAGCCCTATTGGCAGCGCGGGGTAAGGCGTCTGTGCGAAATTCCACAGTGGCGCCGAATTTTTGTGCTTGCATTATTTAAGCGTGCTTATTATCGGCCAGGCCATGATCCATTCCTACATCTACCAGATGGGTGACAGTTCGCGCCTGCTGCGCCGCGCCTTCGATGCGCGGATGCGGCAGCTGGGCGTTACCGGACCGCAGGCGCGCCTGCTGCTGGAACTGTCCAAGGCCGAGGGTGAGAACCAGGGCCACTATGCCGAACGGCTCGAGGTTGAGCCGATCACCCTGTGCCGCATGGTCGACCGGATGGAGGAATCCGGCCTGCTGGAACGCCGCCGCGATCCGGCTGACCGGCGCGCCTGGCGGGTTCACCTGACGCCGCGCAGCCGGATCATGATCGACCGCCTGCGCGAAGGCGTGGCCCAGCTGGAACAGGACATGCTGGCCGGGCTGGACGACAGCGCCCGCGAGCAATTCTCGCAAGTGATGGACATGATCCGCGCCAACCTTGCCCAACCCCTTGATACGGAGCTGGCCGACCATGGCTGAGGCCGACCCCACCTTTGCCGACACCCGCGAGGACACCGCCACCCCGCCGCCGCCCCACCCGGCCCGGCGACTGGGGCGGCTGGCCGCGATGCTGTCGGTCCCGCTGCTGGTGCTGGTTGCCGGCGCGTTCTACTGGTTCAGCCTGCAAGGCCAGGTTTCGACCGACAACGCCTATGTCAAGCAGGACAAGGTTTCGGTCAGCGCCGAAATCAGCGGCCGCATCGTCGAAGTGATCGGGCGCGAAAACATGCAGGTCAAGGCCGGTGACCTGCTGTTCCGGATCGATCCCGAACCCTACCAACTGCAGATCCAGCAAGCCAATGCCGCGATTGCCGCGGCCCAGGCCAGCCAGGTCGCGCTGGCCAATGCCAGCCCGCTGTCGGGCGCGGACATCTCATCGGCCCAGGAAAGCATCGCCTTTGCCCGGTCAAACCTGGCGCGGCAGGAAGCGCTGTGGAAGCGCGGCTTTGCCACCAAGGCCGCCTATGACGCCGCCCTGCACGCCGTTTCCCAGGCCGAGGAAGCCCTGCGCCTGGCCGAAGCCAAGCGCGACGAAGCCGCGGCCAAGCTGGCGACCGGGGCGCAGGTCCCCGGCATGTTCCCCCAGGAAGCCCAGGCCCGCGCCCAGCGCGCCGCCGCCGAGCTGAACCTGCGCCGCACCGAAGTGCGCGCGCCGATTGCCGGCCGGCTGAGCCAGGCGACCCGCCTGCAGATCGGCCAGGACGCGATCGTCGGCCTGCCGCTGGTGACGATTGTGGCCACCAGTTCCAGCTATGTCGAAGCGAACTTCAAGGAAACCGACCTCAACCAGATGCAGGTCGGCCAGCCGGCCGAGGTGCGCTTCGATGCCTATCCCAATCTCAGGCTGAAGGGCCACGTCGCCTCGATCGGTGCGGGCACGGGCAGCGAATTCTCGGTCCTGCCGGCGCAGAACGCCACCGGCAACTGGGTCAAGGTAACCCAGCGCGTGCCGGTGCGGATCGCGCTGGACGAAGCCAGTCCGCGGGTGCTGATCGCGGGCCTGTCGGCCAAGGTGAAGGTCTTCACCGCCAACGCCAAGCGCGACTAACGCCGCCGTGGCCAGCGTCCCAGCCAATTCTCCGCGCGGCCGCAGCGTGGCGGCCATGCCGCAGCTCGACCCGGCCGATGTGCCCGCGCTGGCGTGCGACAACTATCGCCTGCTGATCTTCGGGATCATGCTGGCGGCGCTGCTCCAGATCCTCGATTCGACCATCGCCAATGTCGCCATCCCGCACATGCAAAGCTCGCTGGGGGCTACGGCGGATACGATCAACTGGGTGCTGACCAGCTATATCGTGGCTTCGGCGGTGGCCATGCCGATCACCGGCTGGCTGGCCGAACGGATCGGCGCGCGGCGCCTGTTCATCGGTTCGGTCGCAGCGTTCATCGTCGCCTCGATGCTGTGCGGCGCGGCCCAGAATCTGACCCAGATGGTGCTGTTCCGCGCGCTCCAGGGTGTCGCCGGCGCGTTCATCGCCCCCCTCAGCCAGAGCGCGATGATCGACGTCACCCGTCCCAGCCGCCAGGCGCAGATCATGTCGCTGTGGGGCATGGGGGTGATGATCGGCCCGATCTTCGGCCCGATCCTGGGCGGCTGGCTGACCGAGAACTGGTCGTGGCGCTGGGTGTTCTACGTCAACCTGCCGCTGGGCATCATCTCCCTGGTCATCATGATGGCGGAGCTGCCCGGGCGCGAGGCCGCCGCGCGCAAGTTCGACCTGACCGGCTTCTCGCTGGTCGGCATCGCACTCGCCTCGGTCCAGCTGATGCTTGACCGCGGCAACCACGTGGACTGGTTCGATTCGATCGAAACCTGGATCTACCTGGGCGTCGCCCTGTCGACCACCTGGATGGCGATCATCCACCTGGCCACGGCCGAACAACCGATCTTCCGCCAGGAACTGATCTACGATCCCAACTTCCTGCTGGCACTGGCCTTCATGATCGTGGTCGGCGTGGTGATGATGGCCACCATCGCGCTGCTGCCGCCGATGTTGCAGCACCTGTTCAACTATTCGGTGATCGACACCGGCATGACGCTGATGCCGCGCGGGGTGGGCACGCTGATCTCGATGCAGCTATCGGGCATCCTGGTGCGGCGCGGGTTCGATGCGCGCGTGCTGGTGGCCAGCGGCTTTGCCTTCGCGGGCACATCGCTGTGGATGATGTCGGGCTGGTCGCTGGATGTCGATTACTGGAACATCATTGTTTCGGGCTTCATCCAGGGTCTGGGCATGGGCATGGTGTTCATCCCGATCAACGCCAGCGCCTTTGCCACGCTGCCGCCGCAGCTGCGCACCGAAGGGGCCAGCCTGCTCAACCTGTTCCGTTCGATCGGCGCTTCGGTCGGCATCTCGGTGGTGTCGACCCTGCTGGCGCGCAACATCCAGGTGGCACACCAGGACCTCGCCTCGCACATGAATTCGGCCTCGGTCGCGGGGCTGGATTTCAGCACCGCCGACCGCTTCCAGGCGCTGGGCGACGTCGCGATGCGCATGGCCGACGGCGTGGTCAACCGCGAGGCGGCGATGATCGCCTATGTCGACGATTTCTATGCGATGATGTGGGTAACGCTGGCCGCGATCCCGCTGTGCATCCTGCTGCGCCCGCCGCAGACCAAGGGGATGCCGCAGCAGCCGGTCAGCGATCACTGACCGGCTGACGCCCGCTCAGGCCGGGCGCTTGCGCTGCAACCCGCTGCGCTTGCAACTGGCGACCAGTTCGCCGCGCTGATTGAAGGCCTGGTGCAGAAACGTGACGATTCCGGCATCGGGGCGCGATTTCGATGCGCGCAGTTCCAGCACCTCGGTCACGATATGCAGCGTGTCGCCGACGAACACGGGCTTGGGAAAGCGCACCTCGTCCCAGCCCAGGTTGGCCACCGCCGTGCCGAGCGTGGTGTCATTCACGCTGATCCCCACCATCAGCCCCAGGGTGAAGCACGAATTGACGATCCGGGTGCCGTATTCGCTCCCGGCCATGTACTCCTCGTCGAGGTGGAGCTGCGCCGGGTTGTGCGTCATGGTCGTGAACAGGACGTTGTCGGTCTCGGTCACGGTGCGGCGGATCGGGTGTTCAAACCGCTGGCCCACCGCCAATTCATCAAACCACACGCCCGGCATCGCTTTTTCTCCCTGAACCGACAGGGCCTTCATGGCCCCGCCGACCGGGCAAGATCAAGCCTTGCCTAGGCGAGCGCTATTCGTCGCGGCTGAAGATGAAGGCGGTGCTCTTGGTCAGGCCGTTGGAAATCGTCGCCACCGCGCGGCGGGCGCCCGGAACCTGCCGTTCGCCGCCGCGGTCGGTCACCTGGATCACGCTTTCGGCCAGCTGGGTCATGCCGTGCAGCCGCCCTTCGCCCAGCGCGCCGCCGCCGGTGTTGACCGGGAGCTTGCCGGTCAGGCTGCCGTGGCCATCGCGCAGGAAGGCCAGCCCCTCGCCGCGCGGGACGATCCCCAGCCCTTCAAGCCACAGGTACACGAATGGCGCGAAGCCGTCATAGACCTGGGCGGTGTCGATCTCCTCGGGGCGCACGCCGCTCGATTGCCACAGCCGCTGGGCAACCTGTTCGCAGCCGATCCAGATATCGTCCAGCGTCATCGGCAGGCCGGCGGGCGCCGGGTGCGTGCCGGCGGAAAAGCCGGTCAGCAGCGCCGGCTTGCAGCGCAGGTCGCGGGCGCGTTCGGTGCTGGTCAGCAGCAGCGCGGCGCAACCATCGACCGGGATGTCGCAATCGAGGATCGACATCGGATCCGCGATCATCCGCGCGTCCAGATAGTCCTGCCGGGTCAGCGGCTTGTCCCAGAACCCGTTGGGGTTCTTCAGCGTATTCGCCCGGTTATCGGCGATGTAGCGGGCAAAGTCGGCGCGCGAATAGCCGTAGAGTTCAAAATAGCGCCGCGCCACCGTGCCCGCCCAGCTGGGCGGAACCGAGAAGCCATAGGGCGCCATGAACTGATCGCCCGCGGCGGCATACTTGCTCTCGTAGTTGACATAGCTGCCCTGCGGCACGTGCAGCGCGCGGTAGACGATCACCGTGTCGCACACGCCCGAAGCAATCGCCATGGCCGCTTCCTGGAACCCCTGGGTGACCATCGCGTTGGTCGATCCGGTCCAGGCAAGGTGGCGATGCGTGCCAAGCCGTTCCGACAAGGCCCAGGGGGTGACCACGTCGATCCCGTCGATCGTCCCGCGTGCGCCGCCATAGCGCGGCATTGCCGGTGAAGTGACCAGCCCGTTCACATCCTTGCGGGTCAGCCCGGCGTCAGCCAGCGCGGCATCGCAGGCTTCCACCGCCAGGCTCATCAAGGGGCGCTGGGGACGGCGGCTGAGCGCACTGTAGCCAATGCCCGCGACGGCGATCTTGTTGCTGAAGGCCCACATGTTCACGCATCCCCCGCCGGAACGAACTGCGGCACGGCATGATCGCTATCCAGCCATTCGAAACAGACCCTGACCGGCATGCCCAGCCGCAACGCGCTCGGCTCGACCTGCAGCAGGTTGGCGCAGAGCAACAGGTGCGGCTGTTCGGCCAGTTCGACGATCCCCACGATCAGCGGCAGCATGTCGGCAAAGCCGGGTCCGGGGGAATGGTGCAGCACGGTCCAGCTATACAGCGTGCCGCGGCCCGACACGGGTTCAAACGCCAGTTCCTCGCTGCCGCAGGCCGGGCAGGCCAGCGCCGGGGCATGGATCCAGTGACGGCAAGCGGTGCAGCGCTGGATGTCGAGTCGGCCCTGGCGCGCAGCCGCCCAGAACGGCGCGCTGACTTCATCCGCAAGGGGCAAGGGGCGCAGCGCTGTCGCTGCCGGGGCCTGTGTGCTCTCCACCGATCTATCACTCCAGTGCAATATTGAATCGAGTTCCTGCCCTTTTTTGGGCGCCATCGCAAGGGGGCGTCGGATCAATGTTGACCTTCGTCGGCCCGACCTGTATTTTACACTTGAATGCAAAATTGATAGAGAGGTTTCAGATCATGGCGACGCTGGCATCAACCCGTCCGGCTCACGTTCCCGAGGAACACCTGGGCGACTTCAACCTGATGGATGACCCCAGCATGCTGCCGCGCCCGAATGGCGAGCCGCACGCCGCCATTGCCAAGCTGCTTGATGGCCCGCCGGTGTTCTATTCGCTCAACAATACCCGCAACGGCGAAGGCGCGTGGTTCGTCATCCGCGCCGAAGACCAGCGCCGCGTGCTGCAGGATGGTGAAACCTTTTCAAGCAATCGCAACATCTTCGCCTCTGCACTGGGCGAAACCTGGCCGACCATTCCGCTCGAACTCGATCCGCCCGAACACGGCAAGTGGCGCTCGCTGCTCAACCCGCCGCTTAGCCCGCGGCGGGTGATGAACCTGGAACCCTTTGTGCGGCAGCGCGCGGTGGAACTGATCGACGAAATCAAGGCGCGCGGCAACAGCTGCGAGGTGATGAGCGAATTCGCCTTCCCGTTTGCCGTGTCGATCTTCCTCCAGTTCCTGGGCATTCCCAATGACCGGCTGATGGAATTCGTCGGCTGGGCCAACGACCTGCTGCATTCGACCCCCGAAGCGCGCACCAAGGCGGCGCGCACCGTGATCGCCTATCTCGACGATCTGCAGGAACTGCGCCGCCGGGAGCCGACCGACGATTTCATGTCGTTCGTCACCCAGGCCGAAGTCGATGGCCGCAAGCTGACCCAGCACGAGGTCAAGCAGATGAGCGTGCTGTTGTTCATCGCCGGGCTGGATACCGTGGCCGCGGCGCTGGGGTTCGATTTTCTCTACCTGGCCCGCAACCTGGATGACCAGGCCTTGCTGCGCGCCGAGCCGCAGCGCCTGACGCTCGCCGCCGAAGAACTGATGCGCGCCTTCCCCACGGTTACCCCGGTGCGCCGCGCGACCCGCGATGTCGAACTGCACGGGCGGCTGATCAAGGCGGGCGACCTGGTGGCCTGCCCGTCGATGACCGCCAACCGCGATCCGGCCGAATTCCCCGAGCCCGAAAAGATCGACCTGGCCCGCGAAGACAACCGCCACGTCGCTTTCGCCTATGGCCCGCACCGCTGCCTAGGTTCGCACCTGGCCCGGCGCGAAGTGGTGATCGGGCTGGAGGAATTCCTGGCCCGCGTGCCCGAATTCCGCATCAAGGAAGGGGTCGATCCGATCGTCAACGGCGGCTTCGTGTTCGGCGTCGAAAACCTTGTGCTGACCTGGAACTGAGGAACCATCCCATGAAGATCATCGTCGATGGGGCCAAGTGCCAGGGCAATGCGCGCTGCTGGGCGCAGGACAACGAAATGTTCAATCTGGACGACGAAGGCTACCTGCCCAGCCAGACGATCGTGGTGCCGGACACCCCGGAAAAGCAGCTTGCCGCGCGCCGCGCGGTCCGCGCTTGCCCGGAACGCGCACTGGCGCTGGAGGAGTGACCGCCGCCAGGCGTTGACCAGACGGCAACGAGACAAGGCCGGTCGATCCCTGGGTGGATCGGCCGGCCTTCTCTTTTGCGCCCCGTCGGTTCGATCCGCAGTTGGCGGCACTGCATGGGAGGCCGGTGCCCTGCGCCGGTGCCGCCCCGGACATATTCCGCCTTGACCTGGACAAGGCACAAGCCGGTCATCCGCCAAGGGATCGACAAACCTGCTCGTTTGGTCGGCGCTGGCCCATGCCCGGCAGCTGGACGAGGACTGCCCTGGTGCCTGCGCAGGCGCCCCTGGAGGACAGGCCGCCATGCCCCGACAAGCGAAAACCGGCCGATCCCCCCAGGATCGACCGGCTTTCTGGTGGCTTTCGCCATCTGCCAAGGTCCGCCCCGGCCAAGGGAGGAGGGGTTTGGCCGGGACAGTCCAGGTCAGAACTTGAAGCGCACACCCGCCGTGTAGGCGCGGCCGACAATGTCGTAGACCGCGATGTTGGTCGGCAGGTTAACCCCCGGCACGGTGCCCGGGATCAGCGGCGGATTGCGATCAAACAGGTTGTTGACCGTCAGGAACGGCTCGAGCTTGCGGCCTTCCCCGATGTTGATCTTACCGCGCAGCGTCAGGTCGGTGTAAAACACCTTGCCCACGTTCGGCTGGACGAAGTTGACGCGGGCCCCGTTCGGCAGGGCGCCCGGGATGTCCAGACGCATGGAGCCGATCATCTGCTCGCTCAGAGTCACGCCGAACTTGTCGTTTTCATAGTCGACCGTCAGGCTGCCGCGCCAGCGCGGATAGCCCGCCGGGTTGGACCCAACCACGCTGACGCCGGCATAGTGCAGGGTCGGCGCGCCAGCGAACTGCTGGGTGTCGAACTTGGCCAGGTAGTTGGCATAGAGCCGCAGCGACAGGTTGCCCGAAGCGCCAACCCGGGTGCGATAGCTGGCGTCGAAGTCGATACCGGCCGTCTTCAGGAAGGCGATATTCGCCGGCGCGATCGTGATCAGCGACGGGAAGGTGGTGGGGGTCGCACGATTGATCAGCGCGCATTCCGGACCGGTCCCGGCGCTGTTGCCGCAGTTGGTCAGGATCTGCTGGGCCGACAGCTGGTCGATCAGCGAGTCAACCTTGATCGAGTAATAGTCGATCGCCACGCTGAAGCCGGGCAGGCCGCTGGGGCTGAGCACGCCGCCGATGGTCAGCGTCTTGGCCTTTTCCGGCTTGAGGTTCGCGTTGCCCTTGGTCACCGACGAAACGTTGACATTCAGGCCCGAACCGATCCCGTTGATGACGGTGTCGTTGACGATCCCGATGCCCGACTGCGCGCCGCTGTACAGTTCATACAGGTTGGGCGCGCGGATGTCGCGGGAGTAGGCCGCGCGCAGCAGGAAGTCGCTGACCGGCTTCCAGGTGCCGCCGACCTTCCAGGTCGCCACCGTGCCCGAGCTCGAATAGTCCGTCACGCGGACAGCGCCGTTCAGGCTCAGTTCTTCGAAACCGGGCTTGTCACGCAGCACCGGCACCGCGAGTTCGGCAAAGCCTTCCTTCACGTTGTAGTTGCCGTTGGCCTGGCCGACGTTGATCAGCCAGAAGTACAGCGCGCCAGCCGGGACGCCGCGCAGACCGGCGAAATAGGAGCTGCGCTTGGCGGCGGTGTCCAGGTTCGCGGGATCGGCGTTGCTGGTCAGCACCAGCGACTGCTTGCGGTATTCCACGCCGGCCGCGAGATCGACCGGTCCGGCCGGCAGGTCGAACAGGCTGCCCGACAGGCTGGCGGTGATCGCATCCTGCTTGATCGTGGCGTCATAGCCCGAGGTGCCGGTGGCATAGGCATAGCCGTCCGGCGTGGTCACGGCCGCATTGCCGCGCAGGAAGTTGATCGGCTTGCACCCGGCATACTGGGCGGCAACCGTGGGATCGGTCAGCACCCGGCAGGTCGGCACGCCGCCCACCAGCACCACATCGGCCGCAGCGAACAGCTTCTTGTTGTCGTACAGCCCCGATGTTTCCATCTTGTGCTTGGATTCGCCGTGGCTGTAATTCACCGACCACTTGAAGCCGCCCAGCTTGCCGTCAAGACCGGTGGTCGCCAGCCAGTAATCGGTGCGTTCCTTGGCAAACGGCTGCGCCTGGCCGGCATCGTACTGACCGACCGTGATGAAGTCGTTCGGCCCGGTCAGGGTCGCCTGCATCGCCGCCGTCAGGTACGGGTTGCCGCTGTAGACATTGACACCCTGGCTCGGCGGAACCAGCGCGTTGGTCTGGGTCGGGTAGGCATAGTCGCTGCGGCTGAACAGCCCCTGGACATAGAAGTTGACGTCGTCGGTCAGGTCATAAGCGATGCGGCCGAAGGTCTGGTAGGTCTTCGCCGGAATGATCGCTGCGTTTTCCTGGGTGATGGCATAGCCATCGCCGCCCGACTGGAAGCCGGCCGTGCCAACCGCCGTGCCGGCGTTGAAGGCGCGGGTGGTGCCATCGACGTTGATCACCTGACCAACCAGCGGGTTACCCACCACGTTCGACGAGGTGATGCGGCCAGTGTTGGCCAGCGCCGAAATGCGCACATCGCTGGCCAGGACATAGGGATTGGTGGCCGTGCCGGGCGTGCCGCCACCAACGACCGAACCGACGAAGTTGTAGCCCTTGGTCGAGAAGTCGCGCTCGCGGCGCTTCATCCCGTCGTTGTTGTTGTATTCGGCGCTGAACAGGATGTGCCCGCGACCGCCCGCGAAGTTGGCCCCGGCAGCCGCGCCGATGCGCTGGCTTTCGGCATAGCCGCGTTCGGCGACGCCATACTGGGCCACGCCGGTCACGCCGGTGAAGTCCTTGTTGAGCACGAAGTTGACGACGCCGGCAACGGCGTCCGAACCCCAGGCAGCCGAAGCACCGCCGGTCACCACGTCGACGCGGCTCATCAGCAGCTGCGGCAGGACGTTGGTGTCGATCGTGCCGACATATTCGGTCGGCGAGACGCGCTGGCCGTCAAACAGGATCAGCGTGCGCAGCGGACCCTTGGGGTTGTTGCCGGTGGTGCCCAGGCCGCGCAGGTTGAGGATGTTGCCGTGGATCGGCAGGTTCGAGAAGTTCGACGCGGCCTTCGACGGGCTGAGCGAGTTCGAGAACTGCGGCAGCTTGTTCAGCGCGTCAGGCACGCTCGACGGGGTGCCGCGGGCAAGTTCATCGGTGGTGGCAACCGTCACCGGGGTCGGCGCGGTGTAACCGTCGCGCACGATGCGCGTGCCGGTGACGACAATCTGTTCATCGACGTTTTCATCAACCGCTGCGTCTTGCGCAAAGGCAGGCGTAGCAAGCGACAGCGCGCTGGAGGCCAGCAGCGCCGCAATGGCGTAATTTCGCATTTATTACCCTCCCATATGGAAACCGGGCCCAGTGGACACGCGGCGTAGATTGTATCCTCGAATGCAATATTGGTATCTGTTCCAATTTTGCCAGTCAATGCAAATTTAGGGCAGCATCAACGCTCCGTTCGCTTGTGCCCAGCGGTGATGCCAGAAGGCCACAGCTGCAGGCCTGAGCCAGCTTGCCGTAACGGCAGCATCGTCGATCAACAGCACCCGCTGCGCGCCCGGCATCGCCCCTTCCCAGCGCGGCAGACCCGCCCCGTTCGGATCGCCATGGCGCAAGAAATTGAGCCAGTAATCGCGCAGCAAGGGGCCGGGCCAGGCCTCGGCGGCCGGGTCCAGGCCGAACAGGTAGGGCATGTCCGCACAGTGCGGCGCGCCCGCGCTGCCAGAGCGCTGCGCTGGCGGGACATAGTCGAAATGATAAGTCCAGGCCGGAGCGCTGCGCGCCGCCAAGGCCGACATGCCCAGCGCCGCCGAAGTGAAGATGAAGTCGGTCTGGACCTTGCGCAGCAGTTGTGCATCGCTAGTCCCGCCATCCGCGCCATAGACCTGACGCAATTCGGCGAAGTCGATTCCGAAGCGCTGCTTCAGCACGGTGGCATCGAATCCCATCAGGCCGAACACGCTGGCTTCATCACTGGTCGATCCCGCGATCAGCGGGACGTGGGCCTGCCGCCCGGCGGCAAAGGCCTGTGAGACAGGTTCGGGCAGCAGCGTGCCATCGACGATCGCGCCGAAATTGGGCGCCCCGGGATCGGCCGCCAGCACTGCGCCGACCGGCAGGCGGCGGAGCGCCGCCAGCCCCGCCGCGCCGGGCTGCGTCACGCCGGCGCGGGCGGCAAATTCTTCGCCCTCGCGCTCGGCCTGGGCCAGGGGGCGGGTAGCGTTGAAGAAGCCCCCGCCCGAATGCACGCTCGCCCGCGCGAACAGGCCACGCGCCGCCGGAGCGACCATCAACGAATTGACGCTCGACCCGCCGGCCGAACAGCCCAGGATCGTGACGTTGGCAGGATCGCCGCCGAACCGGGCGATGTTGCGCTTGACCCAGTCGAGCGCGAGCAGCTGATCGCTGAGCCAGAAATTGCCGGTGCCGTGCCCGGCTTCGGCGGTCAGCGCGGGATGGGCCAAGAAGCCGAACCGGCCGACTCGGTAATTGGGCGAAACCAGGACCACGCCCGCGCGCACCAGCGGCGAAAGCCCGGCTTCGGCGATATAGCGCCCCGAACCGAAGGCATAAGCGCCGCCGTGGATCGAGACCAGCACCGGCAGCCCCTTGGCCGCGCGATCCGGGGTAATCACGTTCAGCGTCAGGCAGTCTTCGCCCTGCGGATGGGCCCTTTGCCCTTTGCGGGACAGTTGCGGGCAATCCCGGCCAAAGCCGGTGGCATCGCGGGTGCCGCTCCACGGGCGCACGCGCTGCGCCTCGCGCCAGCGCAAGGGACCGACCGGCGGGGCTGCAAAGGGAATGCCGCGATAGGCCGCGCCAGCTTCCACCGCTTCGCCCCGCACCGCGCCGGCATCGGTTTGCACCGTCGGCGCACGATTGGCACCAAGCAGCGCCGCCCCGGCCACAAGCAGGACAAGGCGGCGCTGGCCGATCACAGGTTGAGATCCACCAGGTTGGCGTCGACCAGGCGCGGCAGCACTTCCTTTTCGAAGCGCAGCAGGCTGGCCCACGACAGTTCGGGATCGAGCCCGCCGAGCAGCGCGTGGAAATTGATCCCCGCATTGGTCGGCTGGGTCTTGAGCCAGTCGAAGCACTGATCGGGCGTCATGACCTTGATGTTGGGCATGGCCTTCAGCGCCTCGACCGTTTCCGCCGCCCGGTAGAGCGTGTCCCCGCCGCCGCGTTCCTTGGCCCATTCGGCATAGGTGTTGGTGGCATAGGCGACATGCGGGGCGACCCGCGGCCAGTCGCGCTCGGGATCGTCGGTGATGTAGAGGAAGCTGGCGATCGACTTGACGATCGGTTCGGGCGGCGGGAAGCCCAGCCTGGCGCGTTCCTCCGCATAGATGTCCCACAGTGCGGGATGGCCCGGAAAATACTGGTATCCGCCCTTGGCCGCGCGGATCGCCGACTTGTCGGTCGAACCGCCCATGTAGATTTTCGGCCCGCCCGGCTGGACCCCCGGCGGGGTGACCCGCACGGTGCGGCCTTCGTATTCGAACGGCTGGCCGCCCCACGCCTGCTTCAGCGTGTCGAGCGCCTTGTTCATCAGCCCGAGGCGCTTGGTGATGTCCTTGCCGAACATCTCGAATTCGTGCGGGCGATAGCCCATGCCGGCGGTCAGCCAGATCCGCCCGTTCGAAATGTTGTCGAGCACGGCAAGGTCTTCGGCCAGGCGCAGCGGATCGTGCATGGTCACGACCAGCGCCGAAAGGTGGACGTAGATCTTCTGCGTGACCGCGAAGATCGACGCCGCCTGGACCATCGAGCTGGGGCAATAGCCATCTTCGGCCCCATGGTGTTCGGCCAGGAACACCTGGGTGAAGCCCAGCTTGTCAGCCCAGGCGGCCTGTTCGATCGCGGTGCGATAGAGCTCGGGATGCGGTGCCCCGAAGCTGGGGCTGTTCATGTCGTAACGCAGGTTGAGCTGCATGGCATTCGTCCCGTTTCAGGCCCGGTGGTTCAGGCGTTGACCTTCGATGCGATCCGGCCGGTCACGTCGGGCGCCTGGTAGGCCAGCTTGCGCTCGAGCAGCGATGCGATTTCCTCGGCCGAGAAACCGGCTTCGGTCAGGATCTCGACGGTGTGATGGCCCAGCCGCGGCGCCGAGCCGCTGGCGAGGCCCGGGGTCTTGGACAGCCGGTTGAACAGGCCGAGCATGCGGACGTGGCCATACATCGACTGCTTGTCTTCGATCACGCGGCCGGTCTGTTCCATCCAGTCGAACAGCAGCGCATCGTCCACCCACATCGATTCGCAGACCACTTCGGCCGGAGCCCCGGCCGCGTCGAGCGCGGCGAAGGCCTGGTCCTTGGCCTGCGGGGCAAACCAGGCATCCAGTATTGCCTTGAGGTCGGCATCGTTGGCGCTGCGATCACACGGCGTGGCAAAGCGGGTGTCGGCAGGCAGATCGGGCTGACCAATCGCGCGGGCCAGCGCGGCGAAGCGTTCGTCTGAACGGCACGAGATGCAGACCCATCCGTCGGTGCAGCGATAGATCCGGTCGAGTGCGTCGAAGCCCTGCTGCTCCTTGTCGAGGCGCAGGCCGTAGACCGGCTTCTTGTCGGCATCGAGGAAGTGTTCCGACGTGGTCCACAGGCTGGAGTGGAGCTGCGGGCATTCGATGTATTCCGCCCCGCCGCCGCGCTGCGCGCGGTTTTCCAGCGCCATCAGGATGGTCGTCGCGCCGAGGAAGCCGTTGTTATAGTCCTCGTTGCCGAACACCGAGCGATTGGGCGTGTTGCCCTCGCCGCCGCCTTCATAGAGCAGCCCGGTCCAGCCGCTGACCAGCGGGGCGAAGCTCTTGAGCAGGCTCTTCGGCCCCTGCGAACCATAGCCGGGCAGATAGACGTAGAGCAGGTTGGGGTTGATCGCCTTGAGCGCTTCGAAGCCGATGCCCAGCTTGTCGGCCTTGCCGGGGCGCAGGTTGTGGGTGATCACGTCGGCGTCCTTGACCAGCCGCAACGCGGCGGCCAGCGCATCCGGTTGCTTCAGGTTGAGCACGATGTCGCGCTTGCCGCGCGCGGCTGCATCGAAGCAATCGGGCAGCGGCCGCATCTGGTCCCCGCCCGGGGTTTCGAGCTTGATCACGTCGGCGCCCAGGTCGTTCAGCAGGCGCCCACCGAAGCCGACCGCGAAGAACGAGGAAAAGTCGATGATCTTGATCCCTTCAAGCGGGCGCTTGATCGGCTTGACCGGGGCAGCGGGAACGCGCGCCGGGGCGGCCTGGAATTCGGCCAGTCGGGCATTGTCCGCACCCACCGCCGGAGCCGGCGTGGGAGTGGAGCAAGGCGTGTCGGCCATGCGCGCGGCCGGGGCCGCCTGATAGATCGTGCCGAAATCGGGATCGGGGATGGCGACGCGCATACCGACGAATTCGACCTGCGGATCAAGCAGGATCTCGCCCGGTTCGAGCACCGGCAGGGCAGCCACGTCGGCGGCCTGGAACAGCTCGATCCATTCATCGCGCGGGCGGGCCTTGAACGCTTCGAACACTTCGACGCGGGCGACCTGGTATTCGTCTTCGTTCAGCGGCACGGCCATTTCCGGGCCGTCGACGGCCTGGACCCGGTCCCCGAAGCCGAGGATATCGAACGCCGGCTTGAACCCGCCCGACCCGGTGTGGAACTGCAGGAACTTGCCATCGGCGCATTCGAACATGCCGGTCACCAGGCGGACGTTGCCAAACCGGTCCATCGCGCCGGAATCGCCCTTCTTGATGTAGGAAATGCCTTCTTCCTGCCACCAGTGGTTCATCGGGCTCTGCGCCAGGAACGCATCGAGCAGGCTGGCTTCGACTTCCTGGCCGGTGCCGATCATCCGCCGCGCGCGCACCGCCGCCAACGAGGAAATCACCGCCAGGAAGGCCTGGCCATAGTGCAGCGCCGGATGGCCCAGATACATCGGCCCGGGGCGGTGCGAACTGCCCTTGTCGACCATCGTGCCCAGCTTCGCCGCCGCCAGCGATTCGCCGTAGGGACGGCCGCTGAACGGCGTGTCGCGGCCATAGGCGTTGAGCGTGCAGACAACCAGCGCCGGGAACTCGGCTTCCAGGGTTGCCGCATCCAGCCCGAGGCGCGCGGCTTCGGCATCGTCCAGCGAGTGAATGAAGATGTCGGCCCCGGCCAGCAGGCGCTTCACTTCGTCCGTCTGGGTGGCGATATCGAGCTCGACGCTGCGCTTGCCGCGATCCCAGCCCTTGCGGGTCAGGTCATGGGCAAACCAGTTTCCGCCGACCGGCTCGACCTTGATCACTTCGGCGCCATGATCCGCCAGCAACATACCGGCGATCGCGCCGGGCATAACGGTGGCAGCCTCAATCACGCGCAAATGGGCAAGCGGTCCGGCCATCAATCCTCTCCTTCTCTCGCGACGACTCCTGTCGCTCGCGTGAAATTTGCACCAAGGTGAAATGTTGTGCAACCAATTTCAGACCATGTTCTAAAATTGTTTGTGCCGTCAAGACTTGTGCGGCAGTCAGTATTGTGTTCGGGGGAGAATCAGATGGCGCGGGGACCTGAAAGCGAGGCCTATGACAGCGAGGCAATGAAGGAGCGCCGGCGGCGTATCCTTGATGAAGCGCGCGAAATGATCGCTGAATTCGGGGTTGACGGGCTGACAGTGGCCGCGCTGGGCAAGCGCGCCGGGGTGGCGAAGCAGACGCTGTATTATGCCTTTGGCAGCAAGGATGAGATCGTCGCGGCGGCGATCCTTGACTATTTCGAGACGTCCGAAGGCAAGATCGATTATCGCGGTGCGCCCGGATCATTGACGCGCCTGATCGAACGGATGGTCGCCATCGTGACCCGCAACCTGGGTATCCGCAACTATATCGCGGCGCTCATCGCGATCTGGTACGGTCGCTCGCCGGTCCTGTGGAATGCCTTGTTCGACACCGCGTCAACCAGCCACCGCAAGGTCATTGCCGCCCTGGTCGAACAAGATGCGCTTCAGCCGTGGGTCGAGCCCGACGAGTTGATCGAGGCCATGGTCGGACAGACGATCCTGACCACCAATGCCTGGCTGCAAGGCCGCATTGCCGACGAAGACCTGATTGACCGGCAGGTCATGGCCCTGATGCAACTGCTGGCCGGCGTCACGCGAGAACCGGTGAGCGGCGAGGTGAAACGGATCGCCGCCGCCGTGCGCGAAGGCGGCGCGAAGGCCTACCTCGCCTCGCTCTGACGGGCGGAGACGGCGGCATTCAGCCGCGGCAGCGCCAGCCGCATCGCCGCCAGCCCCAGCGCCGCGCCGCCGATCACCACCATCGCCAGCGACATGCCGACCTTGGCCTGGTCCTGGAACAGGAAGTCGGTCAGCGCGCCGACGATCGCCGGCCCCGCGCCAAAGCCCAGCACGTTGAACACGAACATCATCATCCCGAGCAGCTGCCCGCGCATCGCGCTGGGGGCCAGCAGGGCGAAGATCGCCGAGCCATAGACGATGAACGGCACCGTGATCAGCTGAATCAGTGCATAGCAGGCCAGGAACAGGTAAGGATTGGACACGAAGAACGCGGCCACGATCGCCGGCGACAACGCCAGGATGGTCCAACTGTAGAACCGCAGGTGCGCATCGCGCATCCCCCGGGTGTAGAGCCGGTCAACGATCCGCCCGCAGGCGATCAGCGCCAGCGCACCGAAGATGTTCATCGCCGACAGCGCCACGCCGTAACGCGCCGGGTGCCAGCCGAAATGGCGTTCCATGTAGGTCGGCACCCAGCTGGTCAGCGAATAGCCGACCAGCGCCATGCACGAAAAGGCGAAGGTCATCAGCCCCAGCAGGGCGGCGTGCTGGCGCACGAAGCCCCACAGCTCCGCCCGGCCCGGCCGCGCCGCCCCCTGCCCGCGCCGGCCCGGATCGGGAAAGCTCAGCGCCAGGAACATCAGCACGAAACCCGGCAGCGCGATCAGCGCGAATGTAATCTGCCAGTAGGATGCCGGGCCATGCACCGGCCAGTCGATCCATTCCAGGGATTTGGCAAAGGCAATGGCAAAGCCGCCCAGCCCGAACGACACCGCCGAACCGGTCTTGCCGGCGGACTGGAATACGCTGGTCGCCACGGTCACCTTGCCGGGGGGAAAGGCATCGCCGATCAGCGAATAGGCCGAGGGCAGAAGCGCCGCCTCGCCAATGCCGACGAACACGCGCGCCAGGATCAGGCTTTCAAAAGTGGTGGCAAAGCCGCAGGCGAAAGTCGCCAGCGCCCAGACCAGCACCCCGCCGAAAATCACCCAGCGCCGCGAAAAACGGTCCGCCGCCCAGCCCAGCGGCACGCCGAACACCGCATAGGCCAACGCGAAGCTGGGGCCGAGCACCAGGCTCATCTGGAAGTCGGTGAGCGCCAACTGGGCCTTGATCGGCGAGACCAGCATCGAGATCGTCAGCCGATCGAGCCAGGCCAGGACGTAAAGCATGAACAGCGCGGCGACCATCCACCACGCCCGCCCCAGCGGCACCGGTGCGCGTTCAGCCTGCTGCTCCATTGTCGTTCCTCTCACTGCGTGACATCTCTAAATCAATTGGATAATGCTTTTGGCCGACACATACCGAGTGGGAGCCCGATGGCAAGACTACATTCCAGCGAAAGTGACGGCCCTGCCGCGCCCGAAGGCGCCGAGGCGCTGAAGCGCGCCGCGATCCGCCTGTTCGCCGAACGCGGCATCGACGGGGTAACCGTGCGGCAGATTTGCCAGGCCGCCGGGCAACGCAACCACGGCGCGGTCGGCTATCATTTCGGGACCAAGGAAGCGCTGGTGCGCGAACTGGTCGCGGACGGGGCGAAAATCATCGACGAGCGCCGCAATGCCCTGCTCGACCGGCTGGAAGCGGCCGGCGGGCCGGCCAGCGTGCGCGAAGTGATGGATGTGATCATCTTTCCCGCGCTCGACCTGGACGGCGCCGGGCACGACGATTTCTACCTGCGCTTCACCCATATCCTCAACATGACGCACCGCGAGTTGTTCCTGGATGCGGTGGGCAAGCGCTGGAACCGTGGCTACCAGCGCTGCCTGGAGCACCTGCGGCGGCTGATGCCGGAGATGGCGCCGGCCATGGCCAACCAGCGGCTTGGATTTGTCGGCACCTATGTTGCGCAGGTCCTGGCGCTGCGGCAGGCGACCTTGGCCGATACCAGGCGCCGCCATGCCACCTGGCCGGCCGAACGGACCCTGCGCCATCTTGCCGTGACCGCGGCCGCGCTGATCATGGCCCCGCCGGGCGAAGACTAGCGCAGACGCCCGAGGGGCCTGCGCCAGCTTCGGCAGCGGTGTTCAGCCTTCTCCGGCCTGGGCCTTGTTCGCGCTGGCCATTTCCTTGGCGCCCATCCCGGCGGCAAGGCTGCCGGTGGTCAGCTGGTTATGGGCATGGGCCAGGTGGTGCATGTGGAACACCCCGTCCATCGCCTGGCGCTTGCCGCGCAGGTCTTCGACGAAATTGATCGACTGCTTGGTCAGCGCCACGCCAAAACGTGGACGCTGGGCCATTTCGACCGCGATCTTCTCGACTTCCGCTTCCAGCTGGTCGCGCGCCACCAGGCGGTTGACCATGCCGAAGTGATGCGCGCGCGCCGCCGGCATCCGCTCACCCAGCAGCAGGAATTCGCGGGCAATGCGCGGCGGCAGCTCGAACGCGTGGGCAAAGTATTCGACGCCCGGCACGCCCATGCGCACCACCGGATCCTGAAAGAAGGCGTCTTCCGAAGCGACGATCATGTCGCAGACCCAGGCCAGCATCAGCCCGCCCGCGACGCAGGCGCCCTGAACCATCGCGATCATCGGCTTGGGCAGTTCCTGCCAGCGGCGGCAGAAGCCCAGGTAGACGTCCTGTTCCAGGACGTACTGCGATTCGGCACCCGGCAGGTCGCGGTGATCGTACCACAGCAGCTTGCGCTCGCGCTCGAGGTGCCGGTCCTTCTCCGGCGTGCCAAGGTCATGGCCCGCCGAGAAGTGCTTGCCCTTGCCGCCCAGCACGATGACGCTGACCGCCGGATCATCGACCGCGCGCTTGAACGCATCGTCCAACTGGTTGAGCAGGCGGTAGTTCTGCGTGTTCGCATATTCGGCGCGGTCCAGCATCACCCAGGCGACGGCATCGCGCACTTCGTAACTGATGAACTGCTTGGCCTGATCGGCCGCTGCTTCCGGGGCAGTCGACATGAATGGGCTCTCCACCTTGTCCGCCTCTCGCAGGCGGCACATTGTTGCCGAGTGGTCCTTACACCCGATTGCAGAATTAGACAACGCCCCGCGTAAGCCAAATTTATCCGCTAGTGCAGAATTGAGGTTGACTCGACCCGACCGCGATCTAGAACGGCGCCAATCAGGATGGGGCTTTCTGCCGCTTGGCCGGGTCCCTTTGCGACAACCAGACCCGCCATCGGAGATGCCGTGAACGCGCCCGCTGCCAATCTAGAAACCCCGGATGCCTTCCGCGCCGACCTGCGCGCGTGGCTGGAGGAACATTTCCCGGCCAGCCTGCGCGGCCATCCGCGCCTGCTTGGCGGGCACGACGCATTGCACGGCCCGGCCGAAGACCACGCCCGCTGGAAGGCGGCGATGGCCGATGCCGGCTATGGCGCACCGCGCTGGCCGGTGGCCTATGGCGGCGCGGGCCTGAACGCCCAGCAGGCCGACATCCTGGCCGAGGAACTGGAGCGCATCGGCGCCTTCAGCCCGATTGCCGGGCTGGGGCTGATGATGCTTGGCCCGACCCTGCTGGAATACGGCACGGAAGAACAGAAGCTCCGGCATCTGCCGCCGATCGCGCGCGGCGAGCTGAGCTGGTGCCAGGGTTTCTCCGAACCCGGCGCGGGCAGCGACCTTGCTTCGCTTCGGCTGCGCTGCGAGGACGCGGGCGATCACTGGCTGCTCAACGGCCAGAAGATCTGGACCTCCTACGCGCACCTGGCTGACTGGTGCTTCTGCCTGGTTCGCACCGACACCACCGTGAAGCACCTGGGGATCAGCTTCCTGCTGATCGACATGCGCACCCCCGGGATCGAGGCGCGCCCGATCAAGCTGATCAACGGGGTTTCGCACTTCTGCGAAACCTTCTTCAACGATGTGCGCGTGCCCAAGGACGGCCTGGTCGGCGAAGTGAACCACGGCTGGACCATTGCCAAGCGCCTGCTCCAGCACGAACGCTCGGGTCTGTCGGCGCAGCGCGGGGCCAAGGCCAAGACGCACGATCTGGTCGAACTGGCCGGGCGCTACCTGCCAGCTGACGAAACCGACCTGCGCGGCCGGCTGGCCGATCACCTGCTGCAGGACCATGCCTATCGCCTGACGCTGGAGCGCCGCGCGGCCGAAGCCGAGGCGGGCATGACGCCCTCCACCCCGCTGTCGGTGCTCAAGAACATCGGTTCGGACGTGGCACAGGCGCGCGCCGAACTGGCGATGGAACTGACCGGGCTGAACGGCCTGGGCTGGGCGGGCGAGCCCTATTCCCCGCTGGAACTCGAGCTGACCAGCCACTGGCTCTATTCGAAGTGCTTTTCGATCTACGGCGGCAGCTACGAAGTTCAGAACAACATTACCGCAAGGCGTGAACTGGGGCTGCCGGCATGATCCTGACAGAAGAACAACAGATGCTGCGCGATGCGGCGCAAGGCTGGGTCAGCGAACGCGCGCCCGTGGCAGCGCTGCGCAGCCTGCGCCGCGAACATGCCGCGCTGGGACACGATCCGGCGCTATACCGCGAAATGGCCGAAATGGGCTGGACCGGCATCGCCGTGCCCGAAGCTGATGGCGGCTTCGGCTTTGGCCTGGCCGGGGCCGGCGTGGTGGCCGAACAACTCGGCCGCAACCTCGTCGGATCGCCGCTGCTGACCACCAGCGTAGTGGTCGCGGGCGCGATCGAACTGGCCGGCAATGCCGCGCAGAAGCAGCAGTGGCTGCCCGCCATCGTCGCCGGCGAAGCGCGCGCCGCGCTGGCCATCGATGAAGGCAACCGCCACGATCCCGCGGGCATCGCCCTGGCCGCCGCCGCGCAGGACGGCGCCTGGGTGCTGAGCGGCAGCAAGCAGGCCGTGTTCGAAGGCCCCGCCGCCGACCTGTTCGTGATCGTGGCGCGCGTTGCGGGGCAACCGGGTGATGAAACCGGGCTGGCGCTGTTCCTGTGCCCGGCGGACACCCCGGGCCTGACGGTCACGGCGATGGAGCAGATCGACTCGCGCGGCTGTGCTCGCCTTGACCTGGCCGAAGTGCGACTGCCCGCCGATGCCCTGCTGGGCGAGGCTGGCAATGCCTGGCCGGTGCTGACCGAAGTGCTGGACCGTGGCCGGGCGGTGCTGTCCGCCGAAATGCTGGGCAGCGCGCAGCAGGCCTTCGAAACCACGCTCGAATATCTCAGAACCCGCATCCAGTTCGACCAGCCGATCGGCTCGTTCCAGGCGCTGCAGCACCGCGCCGCCTACCTGATCGGCCAGCTCGAACTGACCCGCTCGGCCGTGATCGGCGCGCTGCGGGCGATGGACCAGGGCGCGGCTGACCGCGCGCGGCTGGTTTCGCTGGCCAAGGCGATGGCCGGCAAGACCCTGCGCAAGATCGCCCAGGAAACGGTGCAATTGCACGGCGGGATCGGGATGACCGACGAACACGACGCCGGGCTGTACCTCAAGCGCGCGCAGGTGGCAGACATGACCTGGGGCAACGAGGCGTTCCACCGCCAGCGCTATGCGCGCCTGGCGGGCCTCTAGCAGCGGGACCAATACCGCAACCGGTTGCAGTTTTTGATTGGCGCGCGGCCTTTCGCGTGTCACTTAGGCAACATGGCCAGCCAAGCGGTGCGCAAAAGCGTTGAAATAAAAGGAAGCGAACCCGTCCAGACAGGGGCGAAGGGGCGGTCGCTGGGTTATGCCAGCCCGTCGATCCTGGCCCGGCGCAACCGCATCCTGACCGAAACGCGCAAGATGATTGCCGAAGTCGGGCTGGCCCGGCTGGCAATGGACGATATCGCCCGCCGCGCCAACGTGGCCAAGCGCACGCTTTACAACGCTTTCCAGAGCAAGGAGCACCTGGTCGCCACGGCGATCAGCAGGTACTTCGAAGCTTACGAAAGCAAGATCAAGTATACCAACGATGATGCCACCACGCTCGACTGGATGGTGGAACGCCTGATCATCGTCGCGCGGCGGAACCTGACGATCCGCAACTACACCCGCGCGCTGATGGACATCTACCATTCGTCCGATGTCGATCCGCAGATCCGCCAGGCGATCCATGACATCGCCGCGCGCAGCCATGCGCCGTGGATCCGCAAGCTGGCCTCCAGCCGCCAATTGCAGCCCTGGATCAAGCCGGATGCGCTGATCTCGCTGCTGGTGCGCTATCGCTATGCCCTTGCCCAGGCCTGGACCGAAGGCGAGATCGCCGAGGAAGACCTGGTGCTGGAAGTGCTGCGCGGGTTCTTCACTTACATGGCCGGAGCCACGCGGGGCCGCGCGCGCAAGGAAATCCTCGACCTGCTCGACAACCTTGAGGATCACCCGCTGATCAAGCAGGCGACCCTCCCGGCTGCATAACTATCGTCAGATGTCGTTGCGGATCCAGACGCTCTTGGTCTGGAGGTAGCTTTCGATGTGCTCGAAACCGCCCTCGCGCCCGACGCCGCTCAGCTTGTAGCCGCCGAACGGCACCGCCGGGTCCATGGTGTGGTAATGGTTGACCCACAGGGTCCCGGCCTTGATCGCCTTGACCGCGCGCATCGCCTTGCCGATGTCCTGGGTCCAGACCGCGCCGGCCAGGCCAAAGCGGGTGTCGTTGGCGCGGGCAATCACTTCGTCAAAGCTGTCGAACGGCATCACGCAGGCGACGGGGCCGAAGATCTCCTCCTTCGCGATCCGCATTCCGTCCTGCACCTGCCCAAAGATCGTCGGCGCGACGTAATAGCCATCGGCCATGTAGCCTTCGGTCAGCGGCGCACCGCCAAGGTGGACGCTGGCCCCTTCCCGCGGGCCGAGGTCGAGGTAGGAGCAGACCCGTTCAAACTGGCGGGCCGAGACGATCGGGCCGATCTGGGTGGCCGGATCGAGCGAGTGGCCAACCACCATGCCCTGCGCGAATTCACGCATCCGGGCGACGAATTCGTCATGGATCGGGCGTTCGACATAGATTCGCGAGCCAGCCGAGCAGACCTGGCCCGAATTGTTGAAGATCGCCGAAGCCGCCGTCGGCACCGCGACGTCGAGGTTGGCATCGGCAAAGATGATGTTGGGCGACTTGCCGCCCAGTTCCATCGTCACCTTCTTCACCGTCGGCGCCGCGGCGGCGATGATCTTCTGCCCGGTGGCGGACGATCCGGTGAAGGTGATCTTGTCGATGTCCGGGTGGGCCGAAATCGCCGCGCCAACTTCACCGTGGCCGGTCACCACGTTGACCACGCCGGCGGGGAAGCCCGCTTCCATGCACAGTTCGGCAAAGCGCAGCGGGGTGAGCGAGCCATGCTCGCTGGGCTTGATCACCACGGTGCAGCCGGCGGCCAGCGCGGGCCCGCATTTCCACGCGGCGCAGAAGATCGGCCCGTTCCACGGCATGATCACGCCGACCACGCCAACCGGTTCGCGCATGACCAGCGCGGTCAGGTCAACCGGCGAGCTGTTGCCCGGGGTATAGCCGTGGATGGTGGTTGCCAGGCCCGCGTGATGGCGCAGCGCGCGCACGATGATATCGCCCACCATCCGCGACGGGGTGATCGGACGGCCCATTTCCATGGTGTCGACCAGCGCGATGTCGGCGAATTCGGCTTCGAGCAGGTCCGCCAGCTTCAGCAGTACGCGCTGGCGCTGGGCCGGGGTGAACTTGCTCCACGGCCCTTCGAAGGCGGCGCGGGCCGCGGCTACGGCGCGGTCCACGTCGGCGGCGCTGCCTTCCGCGATCTGGGCAAAGGCCTGGCCGGTCGACGGGTTGATCGCGTCGAACCATTCGCCCGAGGCCGGTTCGACCGCCTGGCCATTGATGAAGTGCACATTGCGCTGCCGATACTGCGGCGGCAGCACGGCGGGGACAAGGTTGGTGGCGGGGGCATTCATGGGTTCAGTTCTCCGGTTTGTCGACCAGGCGGCGCATGTCGGCCCGGCCCAGCGCCATCAGGATGGCGGAAATGGTAATCACGCTGGCGACAAGCACGATCAGCGAGGTGCCCAGCCGCATCGGATCGCCCAGCACCTTGTCGGTCACGAAACCGACCATCGAGTTGCCCAGCACCATACCGATCAGCCCGGTTACCAGCACGAAGATGGCCGAAACGCGGCCACGCAGCGCGGGCGGGGTGACGATCTGCGATGCGGCCGGCCCCATCGACGCGGCCGACATGACCAGCAGCATGTAGCAGCCGAACAGCACCACGGTCAGCCAGGGGCTGGACACCAGGTAGGCGGCGATCGCGAAGGGCGCGGCCAGCACCATGGTAACCAGGCACCACAGCAGATGGGCATCCTTGCGCCCCTTGCTGAACATCCGGTCCACCATCTTGCCGTGGAACGGCAGGCTGAGCGCGGGCACCATCTGCGCCACGCCCATCGCCAGGCCGATCTGCGCCGGGGTCCAGCCGTAGATGCGGGTCAGGTAGGCGGGGGTCCACAGCTGGAGGCCGATGGTCACCGTATAGACCAGCCCGATTCCCAGGATGATTGCACTGAAGGCGCGCGGGTGCGCCAGGATGAAGCGCAGCGCCTCGCCGTATCCGCCCCCGTCCCGGGTCGGTGCGGGCGCGCGGTGGCGCTTGGGCTCGGGAAACAGGAACACCAGGAAGGCGGTCAGCACGCCGGGAATGCCGGTGACCAGGAAGGCCTGCTGCCACGGCGCAAAGCCCGACATGCCGGGCCAGTGCGAGATCGCCCCGTCCAGCACCGCGCCGACCAGCGGTCCGCCCAGCAGGAAGGTGATCCCCGCCCCCATCACCCCGCCCATGACGAAGATCGACATGGCAAAGGACAATTTGTTCGGCGGGAAGCTGTCGCCAATGATCGAATAGGCCCCGGTGGTGTAACCGGATTCCCCGGCGCCAACCAGCGCGCGGGCGGCAATCAGCGCGCCGAAGGTGCCGGCCAGGCCGCAGCCCGCCGCGCCCAGGCTCCACACCACGACGCACAGGAACAGCACCCAGCGGCGGCTCTTGCGATCAAGCGCCAGCCCCACGGGAATCGCGCAGATCGAATAGAGCACGGCAAAGGCCAGCCCTTGCAGCAGGCTCATCTGGAAATCGCTCAGCCCCAGGTCGCGCTTGATCGGTTCGACCATCAGGGCAACCAGATAGCGATCCGCCAGGCTGCGGATGTACAGCAGGAACAGGATCGCCACGGTCAGCCAGGCGACCAGCGGGCGGGGATAGGTGTGGGCCGTCGATTGGGTCATTTGCGGCTAGCCTCCGCGCGTTCGGGATCGAATTTCGGGCGTTCCAGCGCGAACTGGTCAGTCCCGCGCGCATACCAGCCGGCGCCGTGCGTGCGCCCGACCAGCCCCATTGCCGGGGTGTCGAGATAGAACTTGTCCGGATCGGTAACGAACTGGTCCTGGATATGGGTCATCAGCACTTCACCGATCAGCACGGTCTGCAGGCTGCCGATGTCCAGCGCGGTCACCTTGCGGCATTCGAAGCTGACCGGAGCCGTGGCGATGCGCGGCGGCTGCACCACGCTGCTGGGCGTGGTCTGGATCCCGGCATAGTCGATCTCGCTGACATCGGCCGGGGCATCGACGCTCGACAGGTTCATCGCCGGGGCGTCGGCCTCGCTGACCAGGTTGACCACGAATTCGCCGGTTTCGATGATGTTGCGCGCCGTATCCTTGAGCGCGCGGGTGCGAAAGTCCTTGAGCAGGCCCAGCACCACCAGCGGCGGCTCGATCCCGCAGACGTTGAAGAAGCTGTAGGGCGCGGCATTGACCAGCCCGGTCCCGTTCACGGTGGTTACCCAGGCGATCGGACGCGGAGTGACCGTGGAATTGAGCAGCTTGTAACGCGCCCCCAGCGGCAGCGCGCGCATATCGAATTGCATCAGGCCTGGTCCTTTTTGGCGGCGGAGCGGGCGATGAACCCTTCGCGCGCGCGGCGCGCCTCGTCGCCCGATTGCAGCTGGTGGCAGAAGGCCAGTTCAAGCCCCAGCGCCGTTTCAAGGCTGCCTTCGTCGCTGGCGTGGATCAGCCGCTTGGTCAGCTCGCTGGCGTGGCGGTTGCCGCCGCCGATGCTGCGGGCAAAGTCCAGCGCGGCGTCGATCACCTCGGCATCGGGCACCAGCTTGCTGACCAGGCCAAGGGCCTGGGCTTCGGCTGCCGGGACCGTGCGGCCGGAATAGACGATCTCGGAAGCGCGGCGGCGGCCGATCTGGCGGGTCAGGAACCAGGCCACCCCGCCGTCCGGGGCCAGCCCGAACTTGAGGAACGGCGCGCCAAAGCTGGCGCCCTCACCCGCGATCAGCACGTCGCAGGCGAGCGCCAGCCCCCACGAGACGCCCCAGGCGCCGCCTTGGACCGCGGCGATGGTCGGCACCGGCAGGGCGGCCAGGCGGCGGATGCAGCGCTGGCCCAGTTCGAGCCGGGCAGCCAGGTTGAGCGCCCCTTCCCCGCGCGCGGGCGGGTTCTTCACGTCCCCGCCGCTGGAGAAGTAGCCGCCCGCGCCCCGGATCACCAGGGCACGCGGCGGGGTGCCCGCCTCGACCTCGGTCAGCAGCTGGGCAAAGGCTTCCCACATCCCGAAGGACACCGTGTTCTTCGCCTGCGGGCGGTTGAGCGTGACGACGACAATATCGCCGTCCAGCCGCTCAACCAGCAGGTCTGCCGTGCTCTCCCCGCTCATGCCTTACTTCTTCGGCATGGTTTCGCGCGCACGCTGGCGGATGTAGTGGCGCAGACCGTCGATTTCGGCGTCGGACAGGTTGTCGAACTTGCCCATGCCGCGCTCCATCAGCGCGCCGCCGCGGACCACCGCGTTAAACGCGTCGGCATCCAGCGGGATCTGCGACTTGCGCAGGTCCGGCGCCGCACCGCCCGAAATCACGCCGCCGCCGTGGCAGACCACGCAGGTGGTGCCATAGATGCCCGCACCCAGCGCGACCTTCTGCGCATCGACCGCAAAGGCCGGATCGTCCAGCACCGGTTCTTCGACGCGGGTGAACTTGGGCAGGCGGGCCTTGCCGCCCAGCATGAAGGTCAGCACGCGGCGCTTCTGCTGGCGGTAGTCCCAGTTGGGCTGGTTGGCGAAGCTGGCCCGGAAGCTGGCGATCACGGTGACGTATTGCTTGCCGTTCACGGTGTAGCTGATCGGCGCCGAAAGGATCCCGTTCTGCGCGTCAAAGCTCCACAGCTTGGTCCCGTCCTTGGCGTTGTAGGCGGCAAAATCGCCGGTGTTCACGCCCTGGAACAGCAGGTTCCCGCCGGTTGCCAGCACCCCGCCGTTGAACGTGCCGGGCTGCGGGATTTCCCAGACCTTCTTCTGGGTGACCGGATCATAGGCCAGCAGGAAGCTCTTCGAGGGCGGCACCACGATACCCGCCGGGGGCACGCCCAGCCCGCTGTTGATGAACATCCCGTCGCGCACCTGCCAGGTGTCGATGTTGGCCGGATCGGTGTGGACCCGCCCGCCTTCCATCACCGGGATATAGGTCAGCCCGGTCTGTTCGCTATGGGCCATGGCCTGGACCCCGTGCGCCCCGTTCGGGAAGGGATAGAGGACGAACGGCTTGCCCTTGTAGAACGCCTCGGGGTTGTGGACCGGGCGGCCGGTTTCCTTGTCGATCCGCTCGGCCCAGTTGACCTGGGCGAACTTCTCGGCCGACAGCAGTTTGCCGGTGGCGCGGTCGATCACATAATAGAAGCCGTTCTTGGGCGCGTGCAGCAGCACGTCGCGCTTCTGGCCGTCGATGGTCAGCTCGGTCAGCTCGATGTCCATCGCATTGTTGAAGTCCCAGGTGTTCTCCGGGTTGGTCTGGTAATGCCAGGCGCGCTTGCCGGTCTTCATGTCGATCGCGACGACCGACGACAGGTAAAGGTTGTCGCCGCCGCCGGGCGAACGGATCTTCTGGTTCCAGGGGAAGCCGTTGCCGGTGCCCAGGTAGATCCGGTCATACTTCGCGTCATAGGTCATGGCCTGGTAGACCGCCCCGCCGCCGCCGAACTTCCACCATTCGCCGGTCCAGGTCTTGGCCGCTTCCAGCGTGGTTTCGTCCTTGTCGACCGCCGGGTTGCCCGGGACCACGTACCAGCGCCAGGCGCGCTTGCCGGTCTTGATGTCATAGGCCGTGACGTAGCCGCGCACCTTGGAATAGTCCGCGCCGCCGAAGCCGATCACCACCTTGTCCCCGGCGACGAACGGCGGGCCAGTGATATAGGCGCCGTGCGAGCCGGGCTCGTCCAGGGTCTTGACGCTCCAGCGCAGCTTGCCGGTCTTGGCGTCAACCGCGATCAGACGGCCTTCGCGCGTGGCGGTGAACACCATGCCATCGCGGTAGGCGATGCCGCGAATGCCCCAGCCGGCGCGCATCCGCCAGCCGGCTTCGGGCGCTTCGGCAACCTTGGGATCGTACTGCCACAGCAGCTTGCCGGTGCGCGCGTCGAGCGCGTGGATCACCGAATGGCCGACCGCGAAATAGATCACCCCGTTCACCGCCAGCGGGGCGGTATAGGCATCGAAGGTGTCGATGTCATAGGCCCAGGCCAGGCCCAGCTGGCTGACGTTGGAATCATTGATCTGCGCCAACGCGCTATAATGGCCGCCGTTGTCAGTGCCGCCGAAGCTGTACCAGTCACGCCCTTCGACCAGGCCCGCGCCCGGTGCGCCGATCCCCGGCTGAGCCGAACCCAGCGCCAGCGCGACGATCCCTGCGGCCAGCGCCGCCACTTTCCGATTCTTGCCCATTCAGCCTGTTCCCAATGGTTGGGCGCCGGATTCGCTCCGCCACCTGATAGTTGCACTTTGTTGCAGTTTTCGCGTGAAGTCAACGAAGCCGGGTGCTATGTCCGACAGCCTTGCACAAGGACCCGGAAGGGCCACTCGGAAAGGATTGCCATGACTGGATTGAACCGCCGCGATGCCTTGACCGCCGCCGCGCTGACGGGCGGGCTTGCCCTGGCCGCCGCGCCTGCCGCCGCCGCGCCGAAAGCGCGCAAGCCCACCGCCGCGCAGCAGCTCGACATGCTGGTTTCGCGCGCGGAGATCGAGGAAGTGCTTTATGCCTATGCCCGCGGCAACGACCACGGCGACGATGCGATGATCCGCGGCTGCTTCTGGCCCGAATCCCAGCACAAGCATGGCCGCTTCGAAGGCTCGTCTAGCGATTTCGTCGGCTTCGCGATGAAAGTCGGCAACACGCTGAAGTACAGCAAGCACCACATCAGCAACGTGTCGATCCGCATCGACGGCGACCGCGCGTTCAGCGAATGCTATTACAACGCCCACCACCGCCGCCCCGACAAGGCCGGCACGGGCGAGGAAGACCAGTGGTTCGAAGGCCGCTACATCGACCTGTGGGAACGGCGCGGCGGCACCTGGAAAATCATCTTCCGGCGCGGCACCACCGATTTCAATGCGCCGGTCACCCCGGCCGAAGCGCCCTATGCCGCGCTTCCCGCCGGCAGCCACGCCGAGCGCAGCAAGGACGACGCCTACTACACCATGCTGGCCCGGTTCGAAGCCGGCAAATAGGCTGACGTCAGCCAAGGGCGCGCTGGACGACAAGGGCTATTGCCCCTTGTCGTCCACGGGCACCACGGGCTTGGTCGCAGCCGCCACTTCGCGCGCGCGGCTGCGCAGGTAGTGCGCGATTCCCGCCAGCGTGCGCTCATCCACTTCGCCAAAGGCCGGCATCCCCCGGCTGAGCAGCGGCCCTTCCTTGACCAGCTGGGTGAAAGTGGGGACATCCAGCGGCACGAGCGAACGCAGCAGGTCCGGCGCGCTGCCGCCCGATGCGGCATTGGCCCCGTGGCAGCCGGCACAGCGATCGGCGTAAGCCTCGGCCCCCAGCCTGACCAGTGCCGGATCGACCCGGAACTTCGGATCGTCGGGAATGGTCAGGTCAGGCTTCTGCGCGGGCGGCAACTTGTCGGTCCCGCCCAGGGCAAAGGCCAGCACGCGCCACTGCTGGGTGCGATAATTCCATTCCCCGCCCGGCAAACCCTGCGCGGTGGCAAAGCGTGATCCGGCGACCACCGCGATATATTGCTTGCCCCCGGCGCGGTAGGTGATCGGCTGGGCCATGACCGCGGTCTGTGCGTCGAACTGCCACAGCAGCTTGCCGCTGTTCGCGTCGAGCACGGTAAATTCGCCCGAACCCCGCCCTTGCAGCAGCAGGCCTCCGCCGGTCGTGGCGGTGCCGCCGCCGCCGCGCGGGCCGATCATCGGGATGCGCCAGGCCTCGCTTTGCGTCCTGGGGTTCCAGGCCAGCAGGAACGAAGTGGGCGCGCGCGGCTTGAGATCGGGCGGGGGCGTTCCCTGCCCGTTCGAGATGCGCTGGCCGTCCTTGTATTTCCAGTCCGACAGCTTGCCGGGCGGATCGACATAGACCCGGCCCTGGTCCATCGCCGGGATGTAGACCAGCCCCGAGGCCGGGTTGTAGCTCATAGCCTCGATGTTGTGCGCCCCGAACGGCGAGGGATAGACGATCGCCGCCTTGCCGCCGGGATAGCGCGCCTCGGGGTTTTCGACCGGGCGGCCGGTCTTGAGGTCGATCGAGCTGGCCCAGGTGGTCGGCACGAACGGCTTGGCCGAGAGCAGCTTGCCGTCCTTGCGGTCGATCACATAGAAAAAACCGTTCTTCGGCGCGTTCATCAGCACGTCGTGCTTCTGCCCGTTCACGTCGAAGCCATCGACCAGTTCGATGTCCATGTCGGCGTTGAAGTCCCAGCTCTCGCCGGGGTTCACCTGGTAGTGCCACAGGTACTTGCCGGTATCGGCATCCAGCGCGACGATCGAACAGACGAACAGGTTGTCGCCGCCGCCGGGCGAGCGGATCTTGTGGTTCCACGGGCTGCCGTTGCCGGTGCCGATGTAGAGCCGGTTGTATTTCGGATCATAGGCCATGGCGTTCCACACCGTGGCCCCGCCACCGAACTTCCACCATTCGCCGGTCCAGGTCTTGGCGGCCATCTTCATGGCCTCGTCCTCGAACCCTTTCGCCGGATCGCCGGGCGTGGTGTAGAACCGCCACGCCTGCTTGCCACTGGCCTGGTCATAGGCGGTGACATAGCCGCGGACCGGGGCATAGTCCGCCCCGCCGTGGCCGATCACCACCTTGTCGCCGTAAACCCATGGCGCGCCGGTGATATAGCGCTGGTCACCCGGCGTGGTGGTCTGCGCCGACCAGACTTCCTTGCCGCTTTTCGCGTCGATCGCGATCAGCCGCCCATCAAGCGTGCCGGTGAATACCTTGCCGTTCGCATAGGCGATGCCGCGGCTGCCCCAGGCTCCGCGCAGCGTCACCCCGGCGCGTTCGCGGGTGTGGCTGTCAAAGTCCCACAGTTGCTTGCCGGTGGCGGCGTCGAGCGCGAAGACATGGCTGTCCCCGGCCGCGTAATAGAGCACCCCGTCCACCGCGACCGGCGCGGTCAGGCTTTGCCCGCCAACGTCGATGTCGTGGTGCCAGGCCAGGCCAAGCTGGCCCGCATTGCCGGTGTTGATTTCGGCAAGCGGGCTGAAATGGGTGGTGTCCGGACCGTCATAATCGGGCCAGTCATCATTCTGCGCCCCGCCCTGCCCGCAAGCGGCCAGGGCCAGCGCCAGGGCACCGATCGCGAAATTCCGCAGCATTCCAGTCATCGATGTGCTCTCCCCGGCGCTGTGCGCCTTATCCCCCGATCGTGCGGTCGCTCGGCCAATAGCGCGCGCGCAGGGTCTTCTTGTTGATCTTGCCCATCGCATTGCGGCCGATGTCGTCGACGAAATCGTAGCTGCGCGGGCACTTGAACCCGGCCAGGCTGGCGCGGCAGAACGCGTTCAGTTCCTCGGCGCTCGGCGGGTTGGCCGGATCGCGCGGGATCACCAGCGCTTTCACTTCCTCGCCCATTTCGGCATTCGGCGCGGCCAGCACCGCCACGTCGGCAACGCCGGGATGGCGCAGCAGCACCTGCTCGCTTTCGGCCGGGTAGATGTTCACCCCGCCCGAAACAATCATGTCGGACACGCGGTCGGTGATGAACAGGTAGCCGTCTGCATCGACATAGCCAACCTCGCCCAGGGTGAACACGCCCGGCGCGATGTGCGCGGCGGCGGTCTTTTCCGGATCGCCGGCATAGATGATCCCGCGCCCGGTGCTATCGCGGAAATAGACCTGGCCTTCCTGGTTGGGGCCCAGTTCCTGACCATCGGGGCCGATGATCACAGTGGTAAAGGGCGGCAGCGCCTTGCCCACCGAGCCCGGCCGTTCCAGCCATTCGGGCGAAGTGATGAAGGTGGCCGATCCCGCCTCGGTCCCGCCATAGGCTTCGACCAGCACCGGACCGAACCATTCGATCATCGCCTTCTTGACCTCGCGCGGGCAGGCCGCACCAGTGTGGGCAAGCCGCTGCATCGAGGAGACGTCGTACCTGGCCCGGACCTCCTCCGGCAGCGACAGGAAGCGCTGGAAGTGGGTCGGGACCATGACCGATCCCTTGACCTGGTACTTTTCGATCGCCGCCAGCGCGGCTTCGGGATCGAAATGGCCCATCACGACCAGCGCGGTGCCGGCAAACACGTTGCGCGCCATGCCCAGCGGGCCGGTGTGATAGAGCGGGCCGACCGCCAGCCCCGGCGAGGGGGTCGCCTTGGGGCGGACGATGTCCGCGAATTCGCGGATCGTCGCGGCTTCGGGGAAATATTGCGGCGGGGTCTCGGTCGCCTTGGGCTTGCCGGTGGTGCCCGAGGTGTAGTGCAGGTGCGGCAGCGGCTTCACATTGGCGTCCGGCTCTGCATCCGAAGCGGTGGCCAGCCAGTCGTCCCACGCGGTGACGCCCTCGGTCGGCGGGCAGCGCCAGCCGACCACGGTCTTAACCCCCACTTCGCGCGCGGCTTCCAGCCCGGCGGCCAGCGTTTCCGGGCCGATGAACAGCACCGAAGCGCCCGAATCCTGCAGGATGTAGACCAGTTCGCCTGCGGTCAGGTGATAGCTGACCGGCACGGTCGACACGCCCGCTTCCAGCCCCGCCAGATAGGCGATCACCGTTTCGGCGGCATTGGGCGCGAAGACGGCGGCGCGGCGCGTGACATCAACCGCCGCGCCAAGGGCATTGGCTGCGCGGTTGAGCACCGGATCGAGCTGGTTCCAGCTCAGCTCGATCCGCTCGTCCGCCAGCGCCAGGCTGTCACGCTTGTCAGCCGGAACTGAAAGCAGCGTCTGGCTCATCAGATCGCCTCCGGAATGCGGGCGGCCGAAACCAGCTTGGCCAGCTGGCTCATGTGCACTTCATCCGGGCCATCGGCCATGCGCAGGTAGCGCGCGGTACCGAAGATCGTGGCGAGCGGGAAGTCGCGGCTGAAGCCGATCGCGCCGTGGACCTGCATGGCGCGGTCGGCGACGGTCTGGGCCATCTGCGGGGCGACGATCTTGATCGCGGCGATCAGGTCCTTGGCCACCTTGTTGCCATAGCGGTCCATCGCGTCGGCCGCCTTGAGCGTGAGCAGGCGGGCCTGCTCGATCTCGCAGAAGCTCTTGGCGATGTCCTGGCGCACGCTGCCATGATCGAACAGCTTGCGGCCGAAGGCAACGCGCTGGTCCGCGCGCTTGCACATCAGGTCAAGCGCGCGCTGCGCCATGCCGACGATGCGCATGCAGTGGTGGATGCGGCCCGGCCCGAGGCGGCCCTGCGCGATCTCGAACCCGCGCCCTTCGCCCAGCAGCAGGTTTTCCTTGGGCACGCGCACGTTGGTGAACTGGATTTCGCAGTGGCCACCGGGCGAATGCAGCGCTTCCAGCACGTGCAGCGGACGGATGATCTCGATCCCCGGCGTGTTCGCGGGAATGATCACCTGGCTGTGCTGCTGGTGCTTCGGCTTGTCCGGATTGGGGGTTCGGCCGAGCAGGATGTAGACCTTGCAGCGCGGGTCCATCGCGCTCGAAATCCACCACTTGCGCCCGTTGATGACATAGTCGTCACCGTCCGCCACGATCGAGCATTCGATATTGGTCGCGTCCGACGAGGCGACGCCGGGTTCGGTCATCACGTAGGCCGAACGGATTTCACCATTGAGCAGCGGCTTCAGCCACTTTTCCTGCTGGTCCGGCGTGCCGTACTTCGCCAGGATTTCCATGTTGCCGGTGTCGGGCGCCGCGCAGTTGAAATATTCGGACGCGCCCAGCACCCGGCCCATCAGTTCGGCCAGCGGGGCATATTCAAGGTTGGTCAGCCCCGGCGACCATTCGCCGTATTCGTGCGGCAGGAACAGGTTCCACAGGCCCAGTTCGCGGGCCTTTTCCTTGAGCTTCTCGGTGCCCGGCCAGGGCTGCCACAGGGTGGCGGGATCATGCAGGAAGTGGTCGCGCTCTTCCTCGATCGGGAAGACGTATTCCTTCATGAAGCCGTCGACGCGTTCGCGCAGGTCCTGAACCTTGGCGCTGTACTGGAAATCCATGGAAATCTTCTCCTGTCAGAGGGTCACGCCGCCATCGACCACAAGGGTCTGGCCGACGATGAATGCGGAAAGCGGCGAGGCGAGGAACAGCGCCGCGCCAGCCATGTCTTCGACCGTGCCAAAGCGGCCGAGCGGGATCTTGGCGAGCGAGCGTGCACGCCGTTCGGCATTGTCCATCGTCACCTTGGTCATCTTGGTATCGACCAGGCTGGGGGCGATGCCATTGACGCGGATGCCCTGCCCGGCCCAGGCCTGGCCCAGCGTGCGAACCAGCTGCACCGCGCCGGCCTTGGACGCGGCATAGGCCGGATTGCCCATGGTCGAGCGGAACGCCCCGATCGAGCTGATCACGATGATCGATCCCTGCACGGCGGCCAGATCGGCGTGGAACCGCTCGGAAATCTGCATCACGCTGGCAAGGTTGACCGCGACGACCTTGGCAAAGCCTTCGGGCGCGAATTCCTGGCGCTTGTACAGCACCATGCCCTGCGAATGGACCAGCACGTCCAGACCATCGGCAAAGGGGGCCGGGGCCGCCGCGATCGATTCCGGATTGCCGCAATCAACCTGGGTGTAACCGATGCCGGTCAGGTCCGAACCTTCTTCGGCGGAATAGTCCGCCGCGCTGGCGCGGGTGCCCCAGACATGGACCTGCGCGCCGCGCACGCGGAACGCATGGGCGATGCCATTGCCGATCCCGCTCGATCCGCCGACGACAAGCACGCGCTTGCCGGTGAAATCCAATTCGTTTCCGTTCACAAAACCCCCTCTGCAATCCATTTGCGCGCGCGCTCCAGCAGCCAGACGGCCCGGGCGTGCAGCTTGTCTCCGGTTTCCTTGGGCGCCTTGCCGGCACAGGCCCGCGCGTGGGTGCCTTCCAGCAGGATGCCCAGCTTGTAGCAGGCGAACACCCCGTACCAGCCGACCGCGTCCAGCGAGCGGGCGGAGCGCGCCGCATAGTGCGCGACCAGTTCCGCCGCGCTGGGAAAGCCGATCCACGGCGTGACCGACGTGATCGAACTGTCCGAACCGTCGGGCCAGGTTGCCAGCAGCCAGCCCAGGTCAACCAGCGGATCGCCCAGCGTTGCCAGTTCCCAATCGACGATCGCGGCCAGTTCGGGCGCATCGCTGCGAAACATCACATTGGCGAGGTGATAGTCGCCGTGCAGGATGCCCGGCACGAACGACGCGGGGCGATTGGCATCAAGCCATTGCCCTACCGCGCGCACATCGCCCAGCTCGCCGGGTCCCGGCCAGCCGACCAGTTCAGCATAGGAATCGAGCTGCGCCTGCCAGCGGCCAACCTGCCGTTCAAGAAAGCCTTCGACCTTGCCGAACCCGTCCAGCCCCAGCGCGAACGGATCGAGCGCGTGCAGCGCGGCCAGTCCTTCGACCATCGACAGGCCCATGCGGTGCTGCGCCTGGGCCGTGCAATGCGAATCGGGCAGGCCCGAAGTGGCGTTGAACCCCTCGATCGGCTCCATCAGGTAGAAGGCCGCGCCCAGCACGTCCTCTGCCCCGCAGGCCGCGATCAGCGCGGGGTGCGGCACGGCGCTGCCGGCCAGCGCGCCCAGCAGCCGCGCTTCGCGCCGCATCGTTTCGTTGCTGCCAGCACGCAGGTGCGGCGGCGGGCGGCGCAGGACATAGTCGCGCCCCGCGCGGGTAAAGCGCAGCAGCACGTTCTGCGTGCCGCCAGCCAGCTCGCGCACCTGTTCGATCGGCCCCGAACCCAGCCCCTGGCCGTCCATCCAGCCGGCCAGTACTACCAGGTCGACGCCTGCCACTTGCACACTCTCACCCATGAATCAGGAGCATCCTGCATTTTTAAATCATTTGGATAATGCACTTGACGATACTGCATTGCAATGCAATTTTTACAGGAACAATAAGTGCCATCGCCCGGCTCTTGCCGGGCCCTTGGAGAGGCTGGCAAAAGACCCGCGAATGATTGCGAATCCGCCCCCCTTGCCCGCCCCCGAGGCGCATGCGCTGGTCGATGCACCGCTGCCCGGGCTGCTGACGCGTGCCGCAGCCGTGCGCGACAGCGCGTTCGGCGTGAATCAGACCTGGTCGCCCAAGGTCTTCCTGCCGCTGACCCAGCTGTGCCGCGACCTGTGCCACTACTGCACCTTCTCGCGCCCGCGCCCCGGCCAGCGCGCCTACATGACGCCTGACGAGGTGCTGGAAGTGGCCCGCGCCGGCGCCGCCGCCGGCTGCACCGAAGCGCTGTTCACCCTGGGCGACAAGCCGGAACTGCGCTTTGCCCAGGCCCGGCGCGAGCTGGCCGAACTGGGCCATGCCACGACGCTCGACTATCTCGAGGCTATGTGCCGGCTGGTAATCAAGGAAACCGGCCTGATCCCCCACGTCAACGCCGGGGTAATGGACGCGGCCGACATCGCCCGGCTGCGCCGGGTTTCAGCCTCGCAGGGGCTGATGCTGGAAACGGTGGCTGACCGGCTGGGGGAAAAAGGCGGAGCGCATTACCGCTCGCCCGACAAGGTGCCAGCCGTGCGGCTGGCCACGATCCGCGCGGCTGGTGAACTTAAAGTGCCTTTCACCACCGGCATCCTGATCGGCATCGGCGAAACCCGCGCCGAACGGATCGATGCGCTGCTGGCAATCCGCGAGCTGCACGCCGAATACGGCCACATTGCCGAAGTGATCGTCCAGAACTTCCGCGCCAAGTCGCGCACGCCGATGGCCGATGCGGACGAACCGGACATGGACGACCTACTGTGGACCATCGCCGCGGCGCGCCTGATCCTGCCGCCGGATGTCACCGTGCAGGCCCCGCCGAACCTGGCCGACGCGATGTTCCCGCGCCTGATGGACGCCGGGATCAACGACTGGGGCGGGATCAGTCCGGTCACCCCCGATCACGTCAATCCCGAACGCCCCTGGCCCGCCGTGGACAAGCTGCGCGCCGCGACCGAGGCCGCCGGCCGCCGGCTGGTGGCGCGCCTGCCGGTCTATCCCGGCTGGACCGGCCCGGACTGGCAGGACGCCGCGATCCTGCCGCTGATTGCCGCCAGCAGCGACGCCGAACACTATGCCCGCGCCGATGCCTGGTCCCCCGGCCTGCCGCTGCCGCCCCAGCCGGAACCGTCACGCGGCGCCTGTTCGCCCCACATCGCCCGCCTGATCGAACGCGCGCAGGCCGGCGAAGCGCTGGACGAGGATGACATCGTCGCCCTGTTCGCGGCGCGCGGACCGGACGTCGAACACGTCTGCGCCGGGGCCGACGCGCTGCGCCGCGCCACCCGGGGCGACGAAGTGACTTTCGTCGTCAACCGCAACATCAACTATACCAACATCTGCGCCCACGCCTGCGGGTTCTGCGCCTTTTCCAAGGGGCGCGGGGCCGACAACCTGCGCGGCAAGCCCTATGACCTCGACCTGTCCGAAGTCGCCCGCCGCGCCCACGAGGCCGTGGCCCGGGGCGGGACCGAAGTGTGCATGCAGGGCGGGATCCATCCGGCCTACACCGGCGAAACTTACCTCAAGCTGCTCGGCGCGGTGAAGGCGGCGGAGCCGGGCCTCCACATCCATGCCTTCAGCCCGCTGGAAGTGCGGCACGGCGCCGAAACGCTCGGCCTTAGCCTCGCAGATTACCTGACCCGGCTCAAGGCGGCGGGGCTGGGCTCGCTGCCCGGCACGGCGGCGGAAATCCTCGATGACGAAGTGCGGGACGTTATCTGCCCGGACAAGCTCGACACCGCCGAATGGCTCGAAACGGTCGAGGCCGCGCACAGCGTTGGCCTCAAGACCACGGCAACGATCATGTTCGGTCATGTCGATACCCCGCGCCACTGGGCGCGGCACCTGATCCGGGTGCGCGAGCTGCAAGCGCGCAGCGGCGGGATCACCGAATTCGTGCCTCTGCCCTTCGTGCCGATGGAAGCGCCGATGGCACTGCGCGGGATCGCGCGGCGCGGGCCGACCTTCCGCGAAGTACGGCTGATGCACGCCGCGGCACGGCTGGCGCTGCATCCGCAGATCACCTCGATCCAGACCAGCTGGGTCAAGCTCGGGCCGGACGGCGTCGCCGCTTGTCTTAACGGCGGGGCCAACGACATTGGCGGTACGCTGATGGACGAAAGCATCAGCCGCGCCGCCGGAGCCAGCCACGGGCAGGAAATGCCGCCCTACGAAATGGAAGAACTGATCCGGGGCCTGGGCCGCCAGCCGCACCAGCGCTCCACGCTTTACGGCGAAGTCGATGACCTGACCCGCGCGCGCGGGCGGCAGGCGGCGCCGCTCACCCCGGTGGTGCTGACTCCGCCGAAGAAATTCAAGCAGAAGGAAATAACCGATGTCGAATGAACGCCTGACCATCGCCGTGCTGGGCGGAACCGGCAAAGAAGGCGGCGGCCTGGCGCTGCGCTGGGCGCACAAGGGCCACCGCGTGGTGATCGGCAGCCGCACCGCCGACCGGGCCGAGGAAGCCGCCGCCGCGATGCGCGAAACGCTGGGCGCGGACGCACAGGTCAGCGGCATGGCCAACCCCGATGCCGCCGCCGCGGCCGACCTGGTGGTCCTGTCGGTGCCCTATGCGGCGCAGCAGGCCACCGTGCAGGACGTCGCCGCGCAGCTTCAGGGCAAGATCCTGATCGACGTGACCGTGCCGCTGGTCCCGCCCAAGGTCAGCCGCGTCCAGCTGCCCGAAGGCGGCAGCGCGGTGGAAGCCGTGCAGAAGCTGCTGGGTGAAGGGGTCAAGGTGGTTTCCGCCTTCCAGAACATTTCGGCCCACCACCTCGCCAACCTGGACGAGGAAATGGACTGCGACGTGCTGGTCTGCTCTGACGATCCGGCCGCCGCCGATACGGTGGTCGCGCTCAGCCAGGAAATCGGCCTGACCGCATGGAACGCCGGGCCGTTGGCCAATTCGGCCGTGGCCGAAGCGCTGACCAGTGTCCTGATCGCGCTGAACCGCCGCTACAAGGTGCCGGGGGCTGGCATCCGCATCACGGGTGTGCCACGTCCCTGAACGTGACCGGGTTCAGTTACTCCATCACCGCGCTGCCAGGCGTTCCGGCGGTCCGGCCGGGCGACGACCTGGCGCGCTTGGCGCTGGACGCCATGCAGGCTGGCCGCCTGGCCTTTGCCGACGGCGATGTGCTGGTGCTGGCCCAGAAGGTCGTCTCCAAGGCCGAAGGGCGGCAGGTTGCCCTGGCCGATGTCACTCCGGGGCCGCGCGCCCTGGAACTGGCGGCTGAAACCGGCAAGGACGCACGGCTGGTCGAACTGATCCTGTCCGAAGCGCAGGAGGTGCTGCGCACCCGCCCGAACCTGATCATCGTGCGCCACCGGCTGGGGCTGGTGCTGGCCAATGCCGGGATCGACCAGTCGAACGTCGGTGCGGGAGCGGGCTTTGGCGAGGGCGCGCAGGCGCTGCTGCTGCCGCTCGATCCCGATGCCAGCGCGGCGCGGCTGCGCGATGCCCTCCAAGCCGCCACCAGCAAGCACATTGCCGTGCTGGTGATCGACAGTCTGGGCCGCGCCTGGCGGATGGGCACGGCCGGCACCGCAATCGGCGTGGCGGGGACACCCGCCCTGCTCGACCTGCGCGGGCGGCCCGACCTGAACGGACGCCAGCTTGAATCGAGCGAACTGGGCCTGGCCGACGAAGTGGCCGCCGCCGCCTCGCTCGCCATGGGCCAGGCCGGCGAAGGCCGCCCCATGGTGCTGGTGCGCGGCCTGCCGGCGATGGGCCAGCCCGGCACGGCGGCGGACCTGATCCGGCCGTTGCAGATGGACCTGTTCCGGTGATCCTGGCGCTGGCAGGCGGCGTCGGCGGGGCGCGGCTGGCCAATGGGCTGGCCCACGTGCTGCCTGCGGGCGAGCTGACGGTGGCGGTCAACGTCGGCGATGATTTCACCCACCTGGGCCTGCCGATCTGCCCGGACATCGACACGGTCACCTATACCCTGGCGGGCCGCAACAACCGTGAACTCGGCTGGGGCGTCAGCGGCGAAAGCTGGGCCTTCATGGACGAACTCAAGGCGCTGGGCGGGCCGGACTGGTTCAACCTGGGCGACCGGGATCTGGCCAAGCACGCGCTGCGCGGCGAATGGCAGCGACAGGGCTGGACCCTTTCGCAGGTCACCGCTGAACTCGCCCGACGGCAGGGCATCCCCCACGCCATCGTGCCGATGAGCGACGATCCGGTCCGCTCGATGGTCCTGACCGACGAGGGCGAGCTGCCATTCCAGGACTATTTCGTGCGCCGCCGCTGCGAGCCGCGCTTCGTCTCGATCCGCTATGCCGGGGCAGAGCAGGCGAAGATCAGCCCGGGACTGGCGGAGGCGCTGGCCGATCCCGCACTCGAAGCCGTGGTGGTCTGCCCCTCAAACCCGGTGCTGAGTATCGGACCGTTCCTGGCCGTGACCGACATTGCCGCCGCGCTGCGCGCCCGGCGGGTGCCGTGCGTGGCCGTGTCCCCGTTCATCGGCGGCGAGGCGGTCAAGGGCCCGGCGGCCAAGATCATGCGCGAGCTGGGCGAGGAGCCGGGTGCGGCCAGCCTGGTGGGGCACTATGCCGGGATCGTCGATGCCGTGCTGTGCGACCATGCCGATCCCGCCGCCGGGCAGACCTTGGGCGGCATCGCGTTCCACGCGGCCGATACGCTGATGCGCGATGATGCAGACCAGCAGCGGCTGGCGCATGAAGCACTGGCGCTGGCGCGGGGGCTGGCATGACCGTGCGGATCGTCGTGCCGATGCGCCCCTTGACCGAGGCCAAGTCGCGGCTGGGCGGGGCCCTGGCCCCGCAGGCCCGCGCCGCGCTGGCGCTGGGCATGTTCCGACACGTGCTCGACGTCGCGCAGCGCTTTGCCCCGACCCACGTGGTCAGCCGCGATCCGGCGCTGCTGGCCATGGCTGCGCAGCCACTGCGCGAGGCCGGACAGGGCCTCAACCCCGCGCTGGAACAGGCCGCGGCGCAGCTCGATGGCGCAGAGCCCGTGCTGGCGCTCAGCGCCGACCTGCCGCTGCTGGCGGCAGACGACCTGCAGGCCATGGCCACCCTGCTGGACAGGGCAGACGTGGTCGCCGCGCCGGACCGCGCCGGCACCGGCACCAATGCCCTGCTGCTCGCCCGGCCGGGCCTGATTGCCTATGCCTTTGGCGAAGGCAGCCTGGCCGCGCACCGCGCGGCGGCAGCGGCCAGCGGCCTGCGCTTTGCCCTGTGCGAGCGGGCGGGCCTCGCCACCGATATCGACCGGCCCGAGGACCTCGCCCTGCTGCCGCCCGGCCTGCTCAGCGCTGCCTGACCGCGCCGCATTCCTCCAGCGCCGCCAGTTCATCGCCGCCCAGCGCCAGCCAATCACCCAGCACTTCGCGGGTCTGCTCGCCCACCTTGGGCGGCTGGTAGCGATAGTCCGCCGGGGTGGCGGACAGCTTGCCGGGGAACGCGACCGTCGGGATTTCAACCCCATCGTCGCGGACGAAGCGGTGGACCGTCTGGCGCGCCTCGATGAAGGGGTCGGTGAAGATGTCCTTGATCGAGTTGACCGGACCGGCCGGGACGCCAACTGCCACCAGCCGTTCGATCAGCGCATCGCGCAGCTCGGTGCTGGCGATGTCGCGAACGATCTGTTCGATCTCCTCGCGGTTGATCAGGCGGTCGCGCGACAGCTTGAACCGGGGATCCTCGGCCAGTTCGGGCCGCCCCATCTCGTTGCAGAAGGCGCGGAACTGCCCGTCGTTGCCGATCGCAATGATCAGCACACCGTCAGCGCAGGGGAAGGTGGTGTACGGCACGACGGTGGGATGGCGGTTGCCCAGCCGCCCCGGCACCGTGCCATCGACCAGATAGGTCGAGCCCTGGTTGGCCAGCATCGCGATCTGCGTGTCGAGCAGCGACACGTCGATCTGCTGGCCTTCGCCGGTGCGTTCGGCATGGCGCAGCGCCATCAGGATGGAAATGGTCGCCATGTTCCCGGTCGACAGGTCGGCCATGGCCACGCCCGCGCGCAGCGGCCCGCCGCCTTCCTCGCCGGTGATCGACATGAAACCGCCCATGCCCTGGGCGACGAAGTCATAGCCCGGCCGGTCGGCATAGGGGCCGGTCTGACCGAACCCGGTGATCGAGCAATAGATCAGGCGCGGGTTGATCGCCTTCAGGCTCTCGTAATCGAGGCCGTACTTCTTCAGCCCGCCAACCTTGAAATTCTCGACCACGATGTCGGCTTCGGCGGCCAGCTTGCGGATCAGCGCCTGCCCTTCCGGCTTGGTCATGTCGATCGCGATCGAGCGCTTGTTGCGGTTGCAGCACAGGTAATAGGCGCTTTCCTGCGGATCGTCGCTGCCATCGGGCAGCTTCAGGAACGGCGGGCCCCAGCCGCGCGTGTCATCGCCCTTGCCGGGCAGTTCCACCTTGATTACGTCGGCGCCGAAATCGGCCAGCATCTGCGTGGCCCACGGCCCGGCCAGGACGCGCGACAGATCGAGCACCTTGACGCCTTCGAGCGCGCGGGGCGATACCCCGTTGGAATTGGTCACTGCACTTTCCCCCTGTTCGCGCCGGTCACTTCGCGGCCTGCTGAAGATAGGCGATCAGGTTCGCCCGGTCTTGCGGATTGGCGATTGGCGCCATGGTCATCTTGTTGCCCGGCACATAGGCTGCCGGTGCCGCCAGATAGGCGTTGAGCGTGGCGGCATTCCACGTCACGGCCTTCTTCTTCATCGCCGGCGAATAGGCATAGCCGGCCGCGGTGCCGGCCTTGCGCCCGATCACGCCCTTCAGGCTGGGACCGATGCGGTTGGCGCCGGTGTTGAGATCGTGGCACACCACGCAGCGTGCGAACACGGCCTTGCCCTTGGCCGGATCGGCGGCGGGGCCAGCGGCCAGCGCGGCCGCACCGCCCAGCGACAGGACCATGACGGCAGGAACAATCAGCGACAGTTTCATCTTCGGCTACTCCAGGAAATCCGTGATCCTATGGACGGCGCATGCTTGCGGCAGGCTGACCGAGGTCAGCCCAGCCGCACCAGCGTGCGCCCCAGGTTTCGGCCATCGAACAGGCCAAGGAAAGCGGACAGGGCCTGGTCGATCCCGTCATAGACGGTCTCGCCGGCCTTGAGCAGGCCGGCCTTGTGCCAGGCGGTCATGTCCGCGACCAGGTGCTGGTCGAGGTCGTGGTGATCGAAGGCGATGAAGCCTTCCATGCGGATGCGCTTGCCCATGATCAGCGTCAGGTTGCGCGGCGGGCTGACGTGCCCGGCGGCGTTGTACTGGCTGATCATTCCGCAGATCGCGAAGCGCGCGAAAGGATTGGCCAGT
>JAKPAG010000008.1 GCA_029779535.1 Pseudomonadota bacterium
GCCCAGCTGCGCGAGCCGACGATGGTTCGTTTGCGGTCGAGGTCGCTGATCCCTTCCCATTCCGGCCACAGCGGCGTGCCGGGTTTGCGGCCCAGCGGGTCGCCGGGTTCGGCGAGGGCGGGCAGGCGCAGCACGTGCCACGGGTCGTCGCTGGCCAGCAGCCGGCCGGCCAGGTCGTCCACGTGCCAGCGGGTCATCACCAGCACGATTCGCCCGCCGGGCTTGAGGCGGGTGATGAGTTCGCTGCGGTACCAGTTCCACAGGTGGTCGCGGGCGAGTGCGCTGTCGGATTCGGCGTGGCTTTTGATCGGGTCGTCGATCACCACCAGGTCGGCGCGGCGCCCGGTGACGGGGCCGTGGATTCCGGTGGCGAAATATTCCCCGCCCGCGCTGGTGCGAAAGCGGTGCGCGGCGCGGTTGTCGCCGGCCAGGCCATAGCCGAGTTCGTCGCCGCGTTCGGCGACGAGGTTGCGCAGTTGCCGGCCGAAATGGTCGGCCAGTTCGGCGGTATGGCTGGCGGCGATCATCGAGGTGGCGGGGTGGCGCGCGAACCACCAGGCCGGGAACACCAGGGAGCTATAGGTGCTTTTGGCGCTGCCGGGGGGCATGAGCACCATGAGGCGATCGATACGCCCCTCCCCCACCTTGGCCAGCCGGTCGAGCAACAGGCGGTGATGGCGCGCGGGCGCCTGCCCCCTCGGGGCCAGCGCGTCATGCGCCCAGCCGTCGAGCGTGGGGCACGGTGTGTCCGTGTCCTGCGTCATGGTTCGACCGTATGGGATGGGGGAGGGGGTGACCGGAGGGAGGGGCGTTTGCCGCGCACGCCGCCGATCATGTCGAGTTCTATACGCCGGGCTGGGGCCGATGGGAAGGACTTTTTTCGAATTTCCGAAAAAAAACTTTGACCCCCCCGAAATGTGGCGAGAATCGGGCGGGCTTGGTGCGAAAAGTCCTAAACGCCGTTAACCCCGAAATCCCTGCTGCAACGCAGCAATGCGACCCCGAAAAATGCTTTCAAATCAATATTTTATCCGACCAATCCCAGTGAGTTATAAATGTTTCGGGACAGTCATGACAGCCCTCCGCGCCAACATATGTGCAGCGCCGTGAAGGATTAGGGGTTGATCTCCCGGGCAATGATCGGCTCAATGCCGGCCGTTCGTTGCCTCCGTGCTGCGGACCCGAACGGGCTGACGGGGT
>JAKPAG010000018.1 GCA_029779535.1 Pseudomonadota bacterium
GGTCGGGGAATAGCTCAGCCTGGTAGAGCACTGTCTTCGGGAGGCAGGGGCCGGAGGTTCGAATCCTCTTTCCCCGACCAATTTCCTTCAAAACTCGGTATCGGTTATCCGCCTTTGGCGGATACCTGTTGCCATGCCATAGCGGCGTGGCACCACGGGAATGCGCCCGGATCGATGCAAGGATGCAGCAGTGTGAGCGGACAGCCAGCACCCACCCCTGACAGGCCCGGCATGCGCCGGATCACCGGCGGGACTTTCACCATGGGTTCGCTGAACTGGTATCCCGAGGAAGCGCCGCTGCGCCAGGTCCGCGTGGACAGCTTCTGGATCGATGAAACCCCCGTCACCAATCGCCAGTTCGCCGGGTTCGTCGCGGCGACCGGGCACGTCACCCTGGCCGAGATCGCGCCCGATCCGAAAGACTATCCCGGCATGCTGCCGGGCATGGACCGCGCCGGATCGCTGGTCTTCACCAAGACTGCCGGGCCGGTACCGCTAAGCGAATACCACCACTGGTGGAAATTCGAATTCGGGGCTGATTGGCGCCACCCCTACGGCCCGGACAGCGACCTTGACGCGCTGGACCTGTGGGACCACCCGGTGGTCCACGTCGCGTGGAGCGATGCCGCAGCCTATGCGAAGTGGGCGGGCAAGGACCTGCCGACCGAGGCCGAGCACGAATTCGCCGCGCGCGGCGGTCTGGAAGGCAAGGACTTTGCCTGGGGCGATGAACTGGCGCCGGACGGGCAGATGATGGCCAACTACTGGCAGGGCCTGTTCCCCTTTGCCAACACCCGCGAGGACGGGTGGGAGCGGACCTCGCCGGTGCGCAGCTTTCCGGCCAATGGCTATGGCCTTTTCGACATGATCGGCAATGTCTGGGAATGGACTCGCGACTGGTGGGAGGAAACGCCCGCCACGCCGAAGAAGCGGCATCCGCAGGCCTGCTGCACCATTGCCAACCCGCGCGGCGGGACGCTTAAGTCCAGCCTCGACCCGGCCCAGCCGCAAGTGCGGATCGGGCGCAAGGTGCTGAAAGGCGGCTCGCACCTGTGCGCCGCGAACCATTGCAAGCGCTATCGACCGGCCGCGCGTCATCCCGAAACCATCGACACCAGCACCAGCCACATCGGCTTTCGCTGCGTGGTGCGGGATTAGACCGCGCAGGCTTCGTCCCGCACAGAAGCGCTGGCCAGCACTTTGGCGTCGCGGCGATAGATGTCCGGGAAATGCGCAAAGCTGCCATCGCCGCGCAGCCCGGCGGTGAAATAGGTGATGTAGACCGGCATCGGCCGCGCCGCGTCGATGCTGACCGTCTCGCCCGCCGCCACCAGCGCATCGATCTGCGCCCGGGTCCGCACCCCGTCCAGCACCGCCGTGGCCAGTCCCAGCGCGTCGCCGACCCGCACGCAGCCGTGGCTGAACGCGCGCACCTCGCGGCCGAACAGGTCGCGATTGGGTGTGTCGTGCAGGTAGACGCCGTAAGGATTCGGCATCACCAGCTTCATCTGCCCGAGCGAATTGCCCGGCCCGGGTCGCTGACGGATCCGCCCCCCGTTCCACACATAGCCGCGCGCCCGCGCCGTGGCAGGGCTGCGCCGCATCAACGCGCCAACGCTTTCGCGCACGATACTGCCCGGCACGTCCCACCACGGGTTCAGCGTGACACCGGTGATGGTGGCCGCAAACACGGGCGTGGGCGTGCGGGTCTTGCCGACGATGACCGGCCAGACCCCGGCCTGCCGCCCGTCGCGCCACAGCCGCGCTTCGAAACTAGCGGCATTGACCAGCACATAATCGTCCGCCAGACGGTGCGGCATCCAGCGCCAACGTTCCATGTTGCGGGCCAGGTCCGCCCGCCGCGCCGGATCGCGCTCTACCGCATAGGCGGCGCGCAGGGCGGCATAGTCGGGGTGCTGCGGGCGCAGCCCGGCCAGGAACGGATCGAGCGTGCCGGCGGCCAGCGCCTGGTGCAGCGCGGCAGGCAGGTCGATGGCCCTATCGCTATCCGCGATCTTCCAGCCGGTCCGCGCCCCGGTGCCGAGGAGGTGCATTCGCGCCAGCCGCAAGGCCAGCGCATCGGCGGCCTGGTCGATCGCGGCGGCATCGCCGCTCGCCGCCGCCCGGTCGAGCGCGGCCGGATCGGGGCGCGGCAAGGCGTCCTCAGCAGCTGCATCCACCCAGTGCCGCAATTGCGCCAGCGCCGCGGCGTTCCAAACCGGGGCGGGCGCCGGGGGCGGCACCTGCGCACTGGCCAGCAGCCAGACACTCAGCGCAAGCAGGCCACGTTTCATCCGATCCTCCCGTTGATCCGTTGTAATCTGCCACCGCTTTCCCAAATCACCAGCAAAGAACTTCGGGATCTGCCCTTTTATGACAATCAACCGGCGCCAGATGCTCGGCGCGATGGTTGCAAGCACTGCCGGCCTCGTCGCGGCACCGCGCGTTTTCGCGGCGCCAAACTGCGGCGAAGCCCCTGCCCTGCTCCCGCAGGCCATGGCCGCGCTTGACCATCACGCTGCCCGCATCGCCAACCGAGACGTGATCGGCATCGTCAACTTTGCCGCCCATTCCCGTCTGCCCCGTTTCCAGTTGGTCGATTTGGCCGGCGGGCGGGTGATCGACACCATGCTGGTCGCGCACGGCCGGGGATCGGACCCGGCCAACGTGGGCTGGCCCGAACGGTTTTCCAACCGCCCCGGCAGCGAAGCATCAAGCCGGGGTGCGTTCCTTACCAGCGACGTCTATGTCGGCAAGCACGGCCGTTCGCGCCGGCTGATCGGGCTCGATCCCGAAAACAACGCCGCGCTGGCGCGCAACATCGTGATTCACGCGGCGGCCTATGTCTCGCCGGGGATGGCGCAGACGCAGGGCCGGATCGGGCGCAGCCAGGGCTGCTTTGCCGTGTCGCAGGCCGATCTGCTGCCCCTGCTGACCCGGCTTGGCCCGGGGCGGATGCTCTACGCCTGGAAGGACGAGCCGGCCTGAGCCATCAACCGCCGCGCAGCAGCTGCACGCCCCAGTCGCGTTCGAACAGGTAAAGCAGCAGGCGCGCCGCCTCGCCGCGTTCGCCGGTCAGCCCGCCGTCGCGTTCGACCAGCACCCGCGCGTCATCATGCGCGACCGGCAGCAGGCGCTGCAGCTGTTCAAGCTGCGCCACGCGGAACGGCGTATCGCCGGATTGCCGCGTGCCCAGCAGTTCACCCCCGCCGCGCAGGCGCAGGTCCTCCTCGGCCAGGCGGAAGCCGTCCTGCGTCTCGCGCATCAGGGCCAGCCGCTCGCGCGCGGTTTCCGACAGCATCGCGCCGCGCAGCAGCAGACAGGTGCTCTTGCCGCTACCCCGCCCCACCCGGCCGCGCAGCTGGTGTAATTGCGCCAGGCCGAACCGTTCGGCCTGCTCGATGACCATCAAGGTGGCGTTGGGCACGTCGACGCCCACTTCGATCACCGTCGTCGCCACCAGCAGTGCCGCTTCGCCGCGTGCAAAGCGTTCCATCGCCGCGTCCTTGACCTCGGGACGCAATTGCCCGTGGACCAGCACCACCCGGTCGCCAAACCGGTCGCGCAACTCGGCAAAGCGGGCCTCGGCCGCCGCCAGGTCCGCGCTTTCCTGTTCACGCACCATCGGGCAGACCCAATAGACCTGCTGCCCGGTTTCGATGTGCCGGGCAATCGCGCCGATCACATCCTCCACCCGCTCCACCGCGAGCACGCGTGTGTCGATCGGCTGGCGGCCCGGCGGCATCTCGTCCAGCTTGCTGACGTCCATTTCGCCATACTGCGCCAGGGTCAGCGTGCGCGGAATCGGGGTCGCGGTCATCGCCAGGCAATGCGGAGTGCGGCGGCCCTTCTGCGTAAGCAGCAGGCGCTGGCCCACGCCAAAGCGGTGCTGTTCGTCGATCACCACCAGGGCCAGGTGCTTGTAGGTCACCGTATCCTGGAAGATCGCGTGGGTGCCGATCACCATGTCGATGCTGCCATCCAGCAGCCCCATCAGCACCGCCTCGCGCGCGCGGCCCTTGTCCCGGCCGGTCAGCAGCGCGATTTCGGCCCCGGTGCCGGCGGCCATGCGCTTCAGCGTTTCATAGTGCTGGCGGGCCAGGATCTCGGTCGGGGCCAACAGCGCGGCCTGCGCGCCCGCTTCCACCGCGATCAGCATGGCTTCCAGCGCCACCACCGTCTTGCCGGAACCGACATCGCCCTGCAGCAGCCGCAGCATCGGCGACGCCTGGGCCAGGTCGCCCTCGATCTCGGCAATCGCGCGGCGCTGCGCACCGGTCAGCGGGAACGGCAGTTGCAGCCGCGCGCGGCGCGAGCCATCGCCCACCAGCGGCGTACCCACCCGGCTGCGGTTGCTCTGCTTGACCAGCAGCAAGGCCAGGCTGTTGGCGAGCAGTTCGTCATAGGCCAACCGGTCGCGCGCGTCGGGGTGTTCGCCCTGGTGTGCCAGCAGCAAGGCATCGCGCCAGGCGGGCCACTGCATCCGGTCCAGCAGGCTGGGCTCGATCCATTCGGGCAAGGGTTCGACATGCTCCAGCGCCTGGTGGACCAGGGCGCCCAGGCGCCCCTGGGTCAGCCCTTCGGACAGGGGATATATCGGCTCCACCAGCTGCCCCAGCGCCGCGCTGCTGCTGTCCGACACGTGATCGGGATGGACGATCTGCAGCATCTGCCCATACTGGTCGAGCCGCCCGGCCACCCAGCGCGGTTCGCCAAGCGGCAGCTGCTTCCTCGCGGTATAGGACGCGCGCCCGAAATAGGTCAGCGTGCAGACATTGCCCGCACTGTCGGTCGCCACCACCCGGAACGGCCCGCGCCCGGACGAAGCGCGATGCTCAACCGGGGTCAGCGCGACGACCACGTTTTCGCCCACGCTCGCCTCGTCCAGGTTTTCCACCGCGCGGCGCTGCACGAACCGGTCGGGCAGGTGATAGGCGAAGTCCTTGATCCGTGTCAGCCCCAGCTTTTCCAGCGGGCGCGCCAGCCCGGCGCCGACGCCTTTCAGGCTATCGGCGGCGGCGAACAGGGGGTTGAGCCGGTCGGGACGCATCGCATGCCTCATGCCCGATGCATCCGGTCGGTAAAAGGGGGCAATCCGCCGCACGATTTGACCGAGCGCATGGAATTTCGCGCCAATCCCGTGCTCAATCCATTCAATTGGGAAAAGGAGTACACGATGCTGCTGCCACACGGAGCCGTGATTGCCCTGATCGACGGTCAGAAGTTCGAACTTTATCGCAACGCCGGGGATGAAGCTGCGCCGGAACTGGCCGCGCTGGCCGCCCCGACGCTCGACAGCCGGAACCATTCCGGGGTCAGCCACCATTCCTCGCACGGCAACCATGCCGATCATCTGGTGGCCGAGGATGCCCATGTCGGCGCAGCGGTCGAATGGCTCAACGCGCAGGTGCTCGGCCACAAGATCGAGCAGCTGGTGGTCATCGCCAGCCCGCGCAGCCTGGGCGAAGCGCGCAAGCACTATCACAAGATGACCGAGCGCGCGGTGATCCACGAATGCGCCAAGGACCTGGTCGGACGCCAGCCGGCTGACATCCTGGCCGCGCTGCGCGAGAAGCATTGAGCTTGCCAGAGGCATCGCCGCAGCTTAGCGGCGATGCCATGGACCAGAGCGACAGCCCGCATGAAAACCGCCTTCGCCGCCTGAAGTTCCGCGCCTGGCATCGCGGGACCCGCGAGGCGGACTACATGATCGGCTGCTTCTTCGACAAGTTCCATACCCAGTGGGACGCGGACCAGATCGACTGGTTCGAGCGCCTGCTGGACGAGGAAGACGTCGACATCATGGGCTGGGCACTCGGCACGCTGGACGTGCCCGAGGAGTATCGCGGCGCGCTGATGGATGCGTTCCGCAAGCTTGATTACGTCGACATCCCGCGCTGACAGGACCTTCCCCACGCGCTAAGGCCGCAGCTTCCTTTCCCGCCCCCCGCTTGCCCTGATTCGGCACGCGGGGCGCTTGCCGTTGCGTGTGTGATGCCTGACCTGTCGAAAATCCTGGCGGCGAAAGCCCCGCTGACCCTGTCTTCCGTCGCGCGCGGCGCGCAGCCGCTGGTGCTGGCCGATCTGGCCCGCGCCGCCCATGCGGGACCGCGCGGCGGGCGCGCGGTGTTCATCGCGCCGGACGAAGCCGCGATGCAGGCGATTGTCGACAGCGCCGCCTTTTTCGCGCCGGAACTGGACGTGCTGGCCTTCCCCGCGTGGGACTGCCTGCCCTATGACCGCGCCAGTCCGGCCCTGTCGGTCAGCGCGCGGCGGCTGGCGGCGCTCTACCGCCTGCAGGCAAAGCCGCGTGCGCCGCAACTGCTGATCACCACGATCAACGCCGTGCTGCAGCGCGTGCAGACCCCGTTCCGCATCCGCGAAAGCGTCCGCGCGCTGAAACCGGGCATGACGATCGGGCGGGAAAGCCTGATCGCGCTGCTGCAGCGCCAAGGCTATTCGCGCACCGATACCGTGGCCGATGCGGGCGAATACGCGGTGCGCGGCTCGCTGTTCGACATCTATCCGTCCGGGCTGGACCACGGCCTGCGGCTCGACTTCTTCGGGGACGAGCTGGAAACGCTGCGGCTGTTCGACCCCAATACCCAGCGTTCGATCGGGGCGATTCCCGAACAGCTGCTGCTGCCCGCCAGCGAAGCGCTGCTGGACGAGGAATCGATCAAGCGCTTTCGCGGCCGCTACCGCGAGCAATTCGGCGCCAATGCCACCGGCGATCCGCTGTATCAGGCGGTCAGCGACGGACGGCGGCTGGCGGGCATGGAGCACTGGCTGCCCCTGTTCGAGGACCGCATGGCCACGCTGTTCGACCATCTCGGCGCGGCCGACCTGGTGCTGATCGACAGCGCGGCGCAGGGCGCGGCGGACGAACGGCTGGCCGACATTGCCGATTACTTCGCCGCGCGCTCGGACACTTCGGGTAAGGCGGCAGGATCGTACCGCCCGCTTGGCCCCGATGCGCTGTACCTGACCCGCGCGGAGCTCGACGCGGCCTTGCAGGGCCGCCCGATCCACCGCACCGACATCTTCGCCCAGCCGGACAGCGCCGGCGTGGTCGATTTCGGATTTGCCGGCAGCCGCGATTTCGCGCCCGAACGCGCGCGCGGCGACAACGTTTACGAAGCCGCCGCGCAGTATCTGGCCGGGCAGGCCAAGCGCGGGCGCAGGACCTTGATCGCCGCCTACAGCCAGGGCAGCCGCGCGCGCATCGCCGCGATTCTGGGCGAGGCGGCGCGCCCTGCCCCGGTCCTGGCCGAAAGCTGGCAGGAAGCGCTGGGCCTCGCGGCCAAGGGCGCGCCGGTGGCGCTGGTCCTGCCGCTGGAGACCGGCTTCTCCAGCGCCGAGCTGGAACTGGTCACCGAGCAGGACATGCTGGGCGACCGGCTGGTCCGCCGCAAGAAGCGCCGCAAGGGCGCCGACGCGTTCCTGGCCGAACTCAGCGCGCTGACCCCGGGCGATCTGGTGGTCCACATGGAGCACGGCATCGGCCGCTATGTCGGGCTGCAATCCATCCCGGTGGGCGACAGCCCGCACGACTGCGTGGCGCTGGAATATGCCGGCGGCGACAAGCTCTATGTGCCGGTCGAGAACATCGACGTCCTGTCGCGCTATGGCTCGGACGCGGAATTCGTCGCGCTCGACCGGCTCGGCGGCGAAGGCTGGCAAAAGCGCAAGGCTCGGCTCAAGGAACGCATCCGCGAGATCGCGCACGAATTGCTGCGCACCGCGGCCCAGCGCGCGCTGCGCACGGCCCCGGTGCTGCAAGCCGACCCGTCGAGCTATGACCAGTTCGTCGAAAAGTTTCCGTGGCAGGAAACCGAGGACCAGGAAGCCGCGATCGAGGACGTGCTGGGCGATCTGGGCGAAGGCAAGCCGATGGACCGGCTGGTCTGCGGCGACGTTGGCTTCGGCAAGACCGAGGTCGCGCTGCGCGCCGCTTTCGTCGCCGCGATGGCCGGACAGCAGGTGGCCGTGATCGCCCCCACCACCCTGCTCGCGCGCCAGCACTTCACCGGATTTACCGAGCGTTTTTCCGGCTTCCCGCTCAACGTCGGGCGGCTGTCGCGCCTGGTCGGCGACAAGGAAGCCAAGGCGACCAAGGCGGGCCTTGCCGACGGCACGGTGGATGTCGTGGTCGGCACCCATGCGCTGCTGGCCAAGAACCTGCAATTCAAGCGGCTGGGGCTGGTGATCGTTGACGAGGAACAGCGCTTTGGCGTGAACCACAAGGAAGCGCTCAAGCAACTGCGCCACAACGTCCACGTCCTGACGCTGACCGCCACGCCGATCCCGCGCACCTTGCAGATGGCCATGTCGGGCCTGCGCGAGCTGTCCACCATCCAGACCGCCCCGGTCGATCGCCTGGCGGTGCGCACCTATGTGATGGAATGGGACGACATGGTGATGCGCGAGGCCTTGCTGCGCGAACATCACCGCGGCGGGCAGAGCTTCATCGTCGTGCCGCGCATTGCCGACATGGAAGACGTCGAAAAGTGGCTGCGCGAAACCGTGCCCGAAGTCCGCTTCGTCACCGCCCACGGCCAGATGGCGGCGGGCGAAGTGGAAGAACGGATGAGCGCCTTCTACGAGAAGAAGTACGAAGTGCTGCTTTCGACCACCATCGTCGAAAGCGGGCTGGACATCCCCAGCGCCAACACGATCATCATCCACCGCGCCGACCGGTTCGGCCTGGCCCAGCTCTACCAGCTGCGCGGCCGGGTTGGCCGGTCAAAGCTGCGCGCCTATGCCTATCTCACCACCCCGGCCGATACGCAGCTGTCGGAAGTGGCGGAAAAACGGCTCAAGGTGCTGGGCGATCTCGATTCGCTGGGCGCGGGCTTCCAGCTGGCGAGCCACGATCTCGACATTCGCGGCGCGGGCAACCTCTTGGGTGACGAGCAGAGCGGCCACATCCGCGAGGTTGGCTTCGAATTGTACCAATCGATGCTGGAAGACGCGATCCTCGCGGCCAAGGCGGGCGACATGGGCATTGCCAAGGAACGCCACGCGCTGTCCCCGCAGATCACCGTCGATGCGCCGATCATGATCCCGGAGGATTACGTGCCGGACCTGGCAGTGCGCATGGCGCTCTACCGCCGCCTCAACGACGCCGAGGACGCGGGCGAGGTCGAATCGCTCTCGGCCGAAATGATCGACCGCTTCGGCCCGCTGCCCGCCCCCACCGCCAACCTGATCAAGCTGATCCAGATCAAGCGCCAGGCGATCGAGGCGAACATCGCCAAGATCGACGTCGGACCCAAGGGCACGCTGGTGGCCTTCCACGGCGACCAGTTCCCCGATCCGGCGGGGCTCGTCGCCTATGCCGAACGGCTGGCGGGCACGATCAAGCTGCGCCCCGACAGCAAGATCGTGGTGCAGCGCGCCTGGGGCAGCGCCGAAGCGCGCCTCAACGGATTGTTCCAGCTGACCAAGGGCCTCAGCCAGATCGCCCGCAAGGCGCGCTAGCTGCGCGCGAGAGCGGTGAAATCGGCGGCGCTCATCGGCTGCGCGCGCAGGAAGCCCTGGTAGAAGGCGCAGCCTTCGTGCGCCGCCAGCACACGCTGGGCTTCGGTCTCGACGCCCTCGGCAATCACTTTCAGGTCGAGCGCCCCGGCCATGGCCAGGATCGCGCGCAGCACCGCAAGATCCCGGGCATCGCCTGCCACCCCGTCGATCATGCTGCGATCCATCTTGAGGTAATGCAGCGGCAGCAGCTTGAGATAGCGGAAGTTGCAGAACCCCGCCCCGAAATCGTCGAGCGCGATGCGCATCCCCTGCCCGGCCAGCTGGCCCAGCGCGCGCGCGGCATGGCTGACATCGGCCAGCAGGACCTGTTCGGTCACTTCCAGCGTCAGCCGCCACGGCGCAAAGCCGCTGTCCTTCACCAGCGCGGCGAATTCGGCGGCAAAGTTTTCCGCGATGAGATCATTTGGCGTGACGTTCAGCGACAGGCGCAGGTCCATCGGCCAGTCCCGCGCACCTTCCAGCGCGCGGCGCTGGATCTCGCGGCTCAATTGCGCAACGTGGTCCGCCCGCTCGGCAATCGCGAACAGGCCGCCCGCGCCGATCCGGCCCAATTGCGGGTGATCCCAGCGGGCCAGCGCCTCGGCCCCGCTCAGCCGGTCGTCGAGGCAGGAAAACTGCGGCTGATACAGCACCTCGATCTCGCCCCGGTCGAGCGCCTGGAGCAGGTCCGCTTCAAGCAGAGCGGCGCGGCGCCCGGCGCGGGTCGCCTCGCCGTCGCCCCACAGCAGGCGGCGGGCCGGCTGGGCCATCACCCGGTCCAGCGCGTGGGCCAGCCGGTCGAGCAGCGAATCGACGCTTTCCTCGGCCAGGCCGCGCAGCAGCGCCGCGCGCGGGCTGGGCCGCACCGTGCCGCTGGCTGTGGCGATCGGCCGGGCCAGCCGGTCCAGCAATTCGGCGCCGAACAGCTGCCAGCGTTCGCGGCTGCACGGATCGGCGCTGAGCAGCAGGAACTGCCCGCCCCCGCCCCGCGCAGCCAGCCACGGTCCGTCCAGCTCGTCGGCGGCGAAATGCTTGATTCGCTGCGCCAGTTCGCCCAGCGCTACATCGCCGCTGCTGGCGCCGTAAGCCAGGTTGACCGCATCGAACCGGCGCAGGCCGATCAGCAGCGCATGGACCTGTTCGCCCCGCGCCAGCCATTCGCCCAGCCGCGCCCGCGCCGCATCGGCCCCGGGCAGGCCGGTCACGGCATCGCGGCCGGCATCAAGCTCGTCAGGGTGAAGCGCGCTCATCGCCTGAGGCCATAGCACAAGGTTCCTGCAAAAGTGTTCCCGCCAAAGTGAACCGGCCCGCACTCATTGCCAAAGCAGGCGGGCATGCATACACCGCGCACCATGAGCCAACGCCAGCGCCTTGCCCTGATGCCCTCGGACACGCCCCGCGCGGAGGAGGCGGCGCAGTTCCTGCAGGAACAGCACCAGTTCGTGCCGCTGGAAGAGGCGGACGTGGCCGTGGTGCTGGGCGGTGATGGGCACATGCTGCACTGCCTGCACCACATGCTGGATCATGGCCGGGTGATCCCGGCTTACGGCCTGAATTATGGCACCGTGGGCTTCATGATGAACCGCCCCAAGTCGAGCCGCCCGCTGGCCGAACGCGTCGCCCGCGCCCGCCCGCTCGATGTTACCCCGCTGGAAATGATCGCCACCACCGGCAGCGGCAAGCAGGAAAGCTTCTGCGCGATCAACGAAGTGTCGCTGCTGCGCGAAACCCGCCAGACCGCGAAGCTGGAAGTGTCGGTCAACGGCAAGGTCCGGCTGCCCGAACTGTTCTGCGACGGCATCCTGGTGTCGACCCCGGCGGGTTCCACCGCCTACAACCTGTCGGCCAACGGCCCGATCCTGCCGATGGGATCGAACATGCTGGCACTGACCCCGATCAGCCCGTTCCGGCCCCGGCGCTGGCGCGGCGCGATCATTCCCGATCACTACGAGATCGATTTTCGCGTGCTCGAACCCGAAAAGCGCCCGGTGGCGACCGTGGCCGACCAGAAGGAACTGCGCGACATCCTGGCAGTGAAGGTCAAGGTGGCGCGGCAGGACCGCCTGACCTTGCTGTTCGACCCCGGCAAGACGCTCGAAGAACGCATCTTTGCCGAGCAATTTCACTTCTGAACGAAATTTTGCTGGCAGACCCGCTTGCCAAATGTTCCGACGCTGGTATAGGCGCACCCCTGCCCGCAGGCGGGGGAACATTCCCCGATAGCTCAGCGGTAGAGTAGGTGACTGTTAATCACTTGGCCGTAGGTTCGAATCCTACTCGGGGAGCCACCCCGCCCGGGCAGAAGGCGTCAAAAGCCACCAAATCCCTTTACTTTCCGCGCCATACAGGCTTCTGATTACGTCAGGAGCCGTCACTGTACGGCAGGATAGCGCGGAGCATCGGGGGGCATCCTCGGGGGCAACGCCGGAACTTCTGGGGGCATCGGGTGCTGACCGACAAGGAATGCCGCGCTGCGCAGCCAGGCCCTCGGCCGGTCAAGCTGTTCGATGGGCACGGCCTGCACCTCTTCATCTCGACATCGGGCTTCAAGGGCTGGCGGCTGAAGTATCGATTCGCGGGCCGCGAGAAGCAATTAACGTTTGGCCCCTTCCCGCAAGTGAGCCTGCGCGAGGCACGCGATCGGCGGGACGAGGCATTGAAGCTGCTGCGCAGTGGCCAGGATCCAGCCGAGCAACCCCTGCAGGCACGCAGCGAGACTTTCCGCACTGCCGCGCTGCGCTGGCATGCGCTACAGCTTCCGGGGTGGAAGCCAAAGCACGCTGCGGACGTGCTGGCGAGCCTGGAGAACGAGGTGTTCCCGGCGATCGGCGACAAGCAGCTCGTCGCAATTCGACCATCAGACGTGCGGACGCTGCTCGAGGCGGTGCAGGAGCGAGGCGCGGTGGAAACGGCGCACCGGCTGCGCGGCCGGATCTCGGCCGTATTTCAATTGGCGATTGCCGAGGATCTGGTCGAGGTCGATCCAGCGGCGTCGGTCCGCGCGGTGCTGCGGCCGATTTCCAACCGGCTGCGCCCGGCACTCACCTTGATCAAGCCATGCCGCGACCTGATCGCCGCGCTCGAGGACTTGCCGCTTCATCCTGGAACGAAGCTGGCTTCACGGTTGCTCGCGCTGACGGCTGCCAGGCCGGGAATGATCCGCTGGGCGGAACCGGCCGAATTCGAGCAGCTCGACAGCACCGAGCCTGTCTGGCGCGTGCCCGCGGCGAAAATGAAGCTCACCAGGCACGAGAGCGAGCAGGATGCTTTCGACTTCGTATTGCCGCTCTCGCGCCAGTCGGTCGCGACGATCCGTGTGGCGCTCGATCTGGCGGGTCGGCGCAAGTATCTCTTTCCATCGCACTGGCACACGCACCGGCCGCTGAGCGAGAATGCGCTGGTTGCGGCTTATCGCCGTGTCCCCGGCAACAGTGGCAAGCATGTCCCGCATGGCTGGCGCGCCAGCTTTGCGACGATCATGAACGAGAGAGCCGCTACTGCCGGACGGCCCGGCGACCGGGCTGTGATCGATCTGATGCTGGCCCACCAGCCGCGCGGGGTCGAGGCGCGCTACAACCGGGCCGCGTTCATGGAGCGGCGGCGCGAGCTGGCGCAGGAATGGGCCGACCTGCTAATGCAGGACCTGGTCGAACCGGCCGAACTGATCGAGGGCCCGCGCCGGCGCAGATGATCGGGCGAGGTGCGGCATGAACGCCGTCACCTCGCATGAAGCGTCCCCGTTCGGCCTGCTGGCCGCGCGGATCACCGGTGCCCAGCTCGGTCGCCGCACCCGCATGCTGCTCGAACGCGGCGACAGCCCGCGCAGCGGCGAACGCGTCTGGCGCAACAGCTACACCGAAGGAACCTTTGAGACCAGAGACTGCTGGAAGCGGATCAACGATGGCACGCCGCGAGGTGGGAAGCGTTGGACCAGTGCGCTGCTCAAGGCCGCGAAAGCGCTGGAGGTCCGCACCAGGAAGGAGCGCCGCGAACAGGATCCTGGATCACGCAATGGCGCCCTGGGCGAAGTCGGAATTGAAGTCCTGGCCTGGCTGTATGACACGGTCGATTATCAGACCGGCAGGCTCGAGCCCGCGATCGCCACGATCGCCGATGCGATCGGACGGGCTTACTCAGCTGTGCACGAGGCACTAGTGAGGCTTCGCCGCGAAGGCTTCCTCCACTGGGTCAGGCGATCCAGGCCGATCGAAAACCCCGAGCCTGGCGGGCCACAGGTCGAACAGGTCCCTAACGCTTACGGCCTGCTTGTCCCGGAAGGCATGAAGGACTGGCTCGCCGCACTGATTGGAAAGCCTCCTGTGCCCGAGTGCGAGCAGGATCGCCGGAAGCGCGAACACGCCGCCTTCGAATCCATGCTGGCCCATATGACCGCCGAAGGACGCCACGCCAGCACCTGGAACGGCGACGAGCTACTGGGCGAAACCTTGCGGCGGCTTGCCGCCGCCATCGACCGTCGCGATTCCCACAAGGGCGAATCCGGCAGGGCGCGAGAGATCGGGGGAGTAGTACCTACTCCAGAGTGATGAAGGGCCAGACAAGGGTCTGGCCCTGCGTTCGAACCGGTCAGGGCCACCCGCACCCAAGGCCTAAAACAGGAAACGGAACGCCGATCGCACCGGCGAACGGGGCGGCTTGCGCCGCCCCGGGCTTCCCAGGGGGGAAGTGCGAAATCCGTGCCAACCGCGCCGATCTACTGCCGCGCTGTCCGGAAGGCCGGATTTCACCCGCCTTTGCCCGTCAGGGCAGCTCGAAATTGCTGATCAGGAGCTCGCCGACCTTGCCCTTGCGCGTCTCGGCCGTGCCAATCGTCCAGGTCGTCTCGACCGGTCTGACCTGGAATGCGGCAAAGCACTCCCTCGCCCCGGGCGTATCGTTTATCGAGAGAAGGAATTTGCCGCGCGCCGCGGCGAGCTGCCCGGCCAGACGGGCGAAGTCGTCGCGCGAAAACATGTCCGCGCCGTAGTCGGTCTCGCAGCCCCAGTATGGCGGATCGAGATAGAACAGCATCCCTGGCCGGTCGTAGCGGGCAAGAAACTGGTCGAACGGTAGCTGCTCGATCGTCACCCCGGCCAGCCGCTCGTGGATATCGGCCAGCATCGGCTCGAGCCGGGCGACATTGAAGCGCGCGCCCTGGCGCGAATCGACCCCGAACCCCCTGCCCTTCACTTTACCGCCGAAGGAAAGCCGCTGCAGATAGAGGAACCGCGCCGCGCGCTGCAGGGGAAATCGGCCGGACGGCCGTTAGGGAAATATCAGTCATTGTTCGTCCACGAATATCCCCGCCCGTTGCGCGGGTGCGGGGCGGCCAGCAGGCCAGCTGTGTCGTGGCGAGGTCTGATCTCGTCGGCTTCCCGGGGTGCAACCCGGAGCCCCCGCTCGCGCAGGGGAAACTTGTCGTCAGGCGTTCAGCAGTTCAGCCCAACGCTCGAACACACGGCGGCGGCGCTCGAGCAACTGCGCGCGGTTGTACGCCGCCTCGACCTTGCCCATGCCGGCGTGCGCCAGGGCGCGGTCGATTGACGCGCGCCAATCTTCACCCAGGTCCTCGTTGAGAATCGTCGAAAAGCTGGCGCGCCAGCCATGCGGCACGTGACGGCCGCGAAAGCCGGCATCCCTGTAGAGCTGGCGGATCGCGCCCTCGCCAATGGACGACTTTCGATCCCGGCCGGTGAAAACTAGTCCGCCTTTATGATTTTCGACCGCATTTGAGGCGGATAGAATGGACTGGGCCGCGCGCAGCACCGCCACCGCCGCCGGGGACAGCGGCACGAGGTGATCGAATGCCGCATCGCCCTTCTTGACCCGGGCGAGCTTCATATGCGCCGCGGGCACCCGCCACAGCGGCGCGTCGCCGTCCAAGCCCTCGATCTCGTCCCAGCGCATCGCCCGTACCGCACCAAGCCGGACCGCCGTCAGCGCCAGGAACCGCGAGGCAAGCTGCACCATCTTGCTGCAACTTGCTGCATCGCAGGCCTTCAGCAGCGCGCGGCACTCGGCCACGTCGACCAGGGCGGCGTGTGGACGGACCAGCGCCGCGCCCTGCAGCGCCTGGCCGAGCTTCGCGGCAGGATCCTGCGAGCACAGATCCAGCGACATGCCATAGCCGAACACCGCCGACAGCCGCTGGCGCACCCGCCGCGCCGTCGCGCACGAGCCGCGCGCCTCGATGCTGCGGACCAGGCCAAGCAACTCCTTCGCGGTGATCGAATCCGGTTCGCGCGCGCCAATCGCCGGAAACAGGTCGTTCTCGAAGCCCTGCAGGACCTGCCGGGCATGCGCGGTCGACCAGCGCGGCGCCATATGCGCATGCCAGTCGCGCGCCAGGGCCGCGAAGGTGTTGACCTTGATGTCAACCTGGCCGCGCGGATCGATGCCCTTGCCCAGCTGCTCGCGTGCCGCGTCGCGCCGCGACCGCGCGATCGGCAGCGGCATGTCCGGATAGCGGCCCAGTACGAGCAGCTGCTCGCGGCCTTGCCAGCGAAACTTGAGCCGCCAGCTGCGCGCCCCGCTCGGCGCGACATGCAGGAACAGCCCGTCCTGGTCGAACAGCTTGTAGGCGCGCGCCTGCGGCGCGGCCGCCTTCACCAGGGCCGGAGTAAGCATATAAGGCTTTCGTTATTTGATGGGGTTTTGATTGATGTGTATATAAATACACATTATGCTTGACGCATGGGATATTGATGTGTATTTATGTGTGCATGGAACGGAACAGCAAGCAGATCGTAAAGCGACTTCAGGCAGATGGCTGGGAGCTGGTTTCCACCAAGGGGTCGCACCATAAGTTCCGCAGGAATGGCCAGACGGTTATCGTCCCTCACCCGAAGAAAGACCTGCCGCTAGGGACGGTCCGGTCGATAGCAAGAATGGCGGGCTGGCTCTGACCAGCCCCAAGGAGATCATGATGAAGACTTTTTTTGCCCTGGTGCACAAGGATGCCGACAGCGCTTATGGCGTCAGCTTTCCCGATCTTCCCGGCTGCCATTCGGCGGCGGACCGGATCGAGGACGTCCTGCCCAATGCCTGTGAGGCGCTCGAACTGTGGTTCGATGGCGGCGAGGATGTTGATCCGGCGGATATTTCGGTAGTGACCAGGTTGGTTGGCGACGATCTGGCCGCCGGAGCCTTCCTGATCGCCGTTCCTCGCGTCACTTCTGCCGGCCGCGTTGTCCGGGCGAACATCTCGCTCGATCGCGGTATTCTTGATGCCATTGATCATGCTGCCTCAGCCCGCAAAATGACGCGCAGCGCTTTCATTGCGGAAGCATCGCGCAACGAGATCGAAGGCGTCCATTGATTGATCGCGGCGGATAATCCCTCCGCCGCGATGGCTCGCGCATTGGCGGATTTCCGCGTAAATTTGCCGATATCGGCGGAGGCCATACCCCTAGCGATACCCCCGAAATGCAGGTGATGAACACCTCGAGGCCGTAGCAGATCGTCTCGCCCTTTTCCGTCGGGCAACCGTGCACCCTTGGTGTTGCAAAGGGCATAGTCGCCATTCCTCGTTTACGTGGAGGGATTGGTCTGCGCGGCGCACAGGCGCTCGCGTACGGCGTTGTGTTCGAGCACCTGGTCGACCGTTTGGTCGCTGTCGTAGTGGTTGCCGGGATCCTCAGCGTTCGGACCCGGTGCCACTTCGATCGATATCGCCCGATCGTTGAGGCAGAAATCGCTGACAGTTCGCAGGCGTGCGGGCTGAACGCAGGCACTGGTCATAGCGAGCAGGGCTGCGAGGATCATGAATTTCGGCGCGGACTTCATTGGCTTGCTCCACATGCTTGACTGTCTGGTTGAGCTCGGCCGCCTGGATCTCTGCGCTGCCGGCATTGCGCTGGGCCCGGTCATGCGAATTGAGGGCGGTCACCAGCAGCCAGGCCAGGAGCAGCATGCCGGTCAGCGCGATCCCCGCGCGCGCCATTCGCGACTGGCCCAGCACGGCTAGGTCGATCCCGAACATCAAGCGCCCGCCACCGGTCCATCGGGCGTGAGCGCCGCGGCAATCGAAACCGCGATCGAGAACAGCGACCACGGCCAGGGCAGGGCTGAAGCCACCCCCACGCCGCCGCCGATCAGCAACCAGGTGCTGCGCTCCTCGAGGCGCGCCTTGAGATATCGGATCATCGTTCAACTCCCATAGAGTGCGGCCTCGGCCGCGCGGCGGCGGACCAGGCCGCCCAGTCGCTTGTGGTCGGCGTAGACCCATTTGCCGAACTCGGCCCGCGCGCCCGCGAAGGCTCCAGCACGGTGCTTGCGCAGCAGGCCGCTGCCCGCCACGCTGTCCGTGCCGACGTTGTAGGCAAGGGATACCAGCGCATCGAACTGGCCCTGCGAGGTCGGTGCCGATCCGATCAGGATCCGCACCTGCTTGGCGAACACCTCCAGGTCGGCCTCGAACCGCGCATCGCACTGCGCTTTGCTCCAGATGGTTGCTGGCCCGATGTCGGCCCCGGTGCTGCCCCAGCCGATCGTCCAGGGTGCGCCGCCGGTCCTGGGATCGGGATAGGCCTGATACCGCCCATCGCCGCGCAGCTTGGCGCAGCTCTCGAACTGCTGGATTAACTTTCGGCCCGCGGGGCTAATCTGTCGGTCGGTCATGGCCTGCCCTTCCTGTGAGTTATTGGAGCGACGCGATCACGCTGGCTGCGATCTCGCGTGCCTTTGCACCGATCACTGCGAACACCAGCGCGATTCCAATCAGGATCCCCAGCCCGCGATTCTTGAGCTGGGCCAGATCGGCCTTGTCCGCAGCGAGCTCGGCCGTGATCTTGGTCAGCTCGGCCAGGATCTTGGCCTGCTCGGCCTGGCCGCTTTCCAGCAGCGCCTCGATTCGCGTGAGCCGTTCGGCCTGCGTCATCGACATCGGCAATCCTTTCCACTTATGCGCCCGGCGTTATCCGGACGGCGTAGGATTCGAGCACAAGCGTGTCTGCGCCACTGGCGAGCTGCCCTGTGATCTTGAGCGACTGGTTAGAAGCGGTGTTGAGCGTAGTCTTGGTCGGGCTGCCACCGCCATTTGAACCATTGCCTGCCCCGGCGCCCATGCCCCCGACCTGCGCGCTGACTGAACCGGCATTGGAAATGCGCCCGGTGAAACGGGCCTGAGTTACATTGGTCGCATAGGTGTTGGCCCAGAAGCCCGCGCCAGAAGCACCAAATGTCAGGCTGGCCGTCTTGGTGCCGGCGCTGCCGGTCATCGAGAAAACTGCGTCAACGTCGATCACGCCTTTCGGCCCCATTACCCCTCCTGGGATGGTGATCTCCACCAGCGTGGTCAGCGCGGTGGCGCCGGTCAGGCTGATTGGCGATCCCGAAAGGAACGGCTGCACGTTTACCCCGATCCATGTGCCCGGCGTTCCTCCCGCGATGCACAGCCAGTATTCAGGCTTGCCCGCGCCGGGACTGGCATTCCACCAGCGCTCGCCCGCCGCATGTTCGCCGCTGGTCGGCGCGGCCAGACCGCAGGCCAGCATCCGGCTGTTGCCGCCGTCCGCCGGATCAACCAGCGCCAGTTGCTGAAAGCCGACGACATCTGATACCGCCGCGCTGCGCCCAAACTGCGCAGATGACAGCGGCGTGGTGATTTTCATCAGCGGATATCCGCCGTCGTTCTTGTCCAGCACCAGGTCGCCGCTCGACCCGCTGAACCTCATGGCATAGTCAATTTCGCCGTTCTTTTGGATGCGCCCGCGCCAGATCGTGCCGGGGGTGCCGCCACCGATCGTCGCCTCAACGTAATCGCCCAGCTGCGTGCGCTCGGTAGTGCCCGGCCCGGTGCCGTAGTAGCGGCCAAAGCCGGTCGGCGAATAGATCGCGGTTTTCTGCGTGGTCGAACGCTGGTTTCCGGCGCTTGCATTGGTCCAGCTGCTCTGCCCGCCAAAAAACAGCGAAGGCGTGTTGGCAAGATGCCCTGGGATCGACCCCTCGATATAGGTCTGAATGAAGGTCGAACGGTTGGACAAGCCGGTGGCCAGCACCGGCAACATGCACCGATAATTTGCCGATCCCGACCACGTCAGGAAGAAATCCGAAGCCGATGCCGTGTAGAGCGGATACCACACAGATGGGTTGGTGCCCGGCGTGGTCGACGCGCCGATGCCGGGCGTAGGGTCAACCAGGATATAGTTTACCCCGCCATAGTTGCAGCCCGCGCGCAGCACGAAATCCGCCGTTACCCCGGCGTAGCCATCAATCTCGCAATTATTGTAGCCGTTGCCCAGCGTGTCGCGATCCCAGATCCCGCCCAGCCCTGCCGTGCGGACCTGCAAGCCCTTGGCTACCCCGGTGTTGGCATCGTTGCCGTTGACGTAGAGGCCCCACCCCAGGCTTTCGCGCACCAGCACGGTGTCCAGTTCCCACTTGCTGGCGTTGCCCTCGATCGCGCCGCCGCCGCCGGAAAAGGCCACCACCTGGATGGCATTGCCCGCAAAGCCCTGCACAGTGCAGCCGCGCAGCCGCGCAGCGGCCCGCAGCCACACCCCGCACGTGTTGGTGCCCGGATTGGTGCCGTCAAACGCGGTCCCGCCAGTCGTCGCCTCGGCCATGATCTGCAAGCCCTCCAGCACCGTGCCGCGCGCGGACGTGCCGCCCGGCGTGGTGCCGCCCGCAATCGTGTTGCTCTCATTGACGGTGATACCGCGCTGGCCTGCCGGGAACACAAACCGCGTCCCGCCGTTGAAGTCATCCAGCCCGCCGCCATGTCCGTGCAGGTGGCAGGCGGTTTTCAGATCGATGTGTTGGCCAAAGAAATAGCCACCCATCTGCAATTCGATCCGGGGCACGCGTGACCAAATGGCATTGACTGGGGCATAGCGGTTGATCGCATCCAGCGCCGCATTCAGCGGCGCGGTCCAGTCAGTGCCGCGATCCCCGGGGTTCTTGTAATAGGTGAAACCGGGCGATGCGAACTGTTCGAGCGTGAGCGTACCCCCGGTGGCATCCCGTACCGTGGCAGCCACCGATGCCTTGCTCACCGGCGCGGCGGCATCGCCCTTGTCGATGTAGTAGGGCGCGGTGCCGGTGCGCTGATACATGCGCGGTGTGCCGGTTTCAGCACTGGTGAAATAGGCCCCCACCGCCAGCGCTGCCACGCCTTCCGCGCGGGTGGCATAGAAATGGGCGTAGCCGAATGCCGCATCACGGGCGGCAAGTGAATTACTGGCATTCAAGGCGGAAGCTATGGCCTGGGTCGTAGCCAGTGTGACCTGGCGCCGCGCCTCAGCCAGGTTCTCCGCCGCCTTGAACATCCGCTGGATCGGCCCGCGCCGGTCAAGGATCGTGCCCATCAGATATTGACTCCAGGGTAGAGGGTGAATGTGCCGCAGCATTCCAGCACGGTCTGTCCGCCCGACCGGGTGACCCACAGGTCGTAATAGAGCACGCGCGGCTTGCTTGGGTCGGCGTTGGTCTGAATCGACTCGAGCGTGGTCCGGCCGATGAAGGGCGTGATAATCGTCGCCCCGGTGGTTGCGCCGGTTTCGGGATCCAGGAACCCGGCATCCCAGACCGATGACAAGCCATCCACCCCGGCGATCGCGTTGGTCAGATCGACCAGCGGTGCCGCGGTATCACCCTGGATCGGCCGGATCTGCAGCCGATAGACCGCCCCGGCAAGGTTCTCGCCCAGGAAGTACCAGTTCTCGTCCACCCCCGGGGCAGAGCCGCCCCAGGGTACGTGGCGGTAGGCTTCACGATTGTCGATCGTCGGGGTCATTTACATCTCCGTCAGGGTAGGGGACCGCCACCGCCGTAGCCGGGAGGATAGCCCCCACCGCCCCACGAGCCGCCGCTGGACGTTGTCTGCCAGCCCACGAACACCAGTGCCGGGTCGAGGAACTGGCTGCTCGCGGGCGCGGCCGCGATGGTGAATGTGGTTCCAGCCTCATCGACGAACACCCCATACTGGGTGCTGGCCGACAGGCCGCTGAAGATGTGCGCTCCTACGCTCATGCTGACCCCGCGCTCGGTCAGGCCGGTAAAGGCCGCAACATAGACGTGGCTGTCATCGCTGGTTAGCGGCCAGGCCGACATGGTCTTGAAGCCCTGCGCCGTGGTCGCGCCGATCACCAGATCTCCGGCTGTGACGGGGCCAAACACCGCCCGGCTGCCGATCACGCCACGCACCCGGTAGCTGACCCCGACCTGGTACTCGGTCCCGGGCGTGACCTGGGTGAATTCCTTTCGGGTCACCGTCGGCGCCTCGATCGATGCCCCCATCCAGCCATCATTGGCGCCAAGGCCGGTGCTGTAGAGCCGGTATTCGAACACCACGGCCTCGGCATTGGGATTGCCGACCGCACCGTCCAGCACCAGCGCCGGGATTGATGCGCCGTTTGCTGTCAGGGTGTCGCCTGTCAGCGTCCAGTCCCCGCTGGGTGCGGCGATCGTCGAGCCATAGGTCAGGCTGACGATCGGCGGCGCAGTCCCGGTCTTGCCCAGGGCAAAGGCGTGCTTGCCGTCGGTTTCACCGCGCAGGGTGAATGAAACCGCACCGGACTGCAGATCCGGTGCCTGGCCGCGGATCACGGCCTTGATCGACCAGCCATCCTCCGGCGCAAAGGTCACGCAGTCGCCGACCCGGTAATTGAGCCAGTGCGGCTTGACCGGCACCGTACCGGGCCCGGCCTCGCGGGCGTCGCAGATGTCGTAAGCGGCGAGCTGCGCGGCCTGGTTGACCTGCTGGACGAGCGGATAAGGCACCTCGCGCGTCCGTTCGCCGCCATCGAGCGCGACATAGGCCGGAACACTGACCTCGCTGGCAGGGACCATTTCCCAGTCGTGCGCTTCGCTGCGGTACTGCGGAATGATCCCGTTGATCCGCTGGCGCCGCCGTGCCGTCCCGGAAAACGTCGTCTCGCCGACGATATCGCCGGGCCCGATCGTCGCCAGACTTACCCGCGGGGCGCGGTTGATCGAAGTGATCACGCCGCCCAGCAGCACCGGCTCGGCCCCGCCCGCCTGCAACATCAGCTTGAGCGCGTTCCACGGCGTGTCGCTGCGGGTCGTAACCTGACCGCCGATTTTCCAGCTGCGCGCGTCGTTGAGATTGGCGCCTTCGACGAAGCTGGCGACATCGATGCCCTTGACCGTGCCGCTCGGCACCTGGTCACCGATCCCGATCCCGGCCACCCGCACGCCGTTGTGCCACCGCCCGAGCGACCAGGTCAGGGCATGCAGGTGCGGATCCTCGCTCCACACATAGCTGGCTTCGTTGTAGGCCCGGCAGGATCCTGAACCGCCCGGATAGGTGCTGTCCTGGCGCGGGTCATAGACGTAGCAGCCGTGCACGATATGGGCTTCGCCCGGCAACGAGGTCAGCTGGTTCTTGCTCTTTGTGTCGTAGGCAAAGGTGTTGATCACCGCCGCCAGGCCCGACAGCTTGTGCGCTGCGGTCCAGCCTGGCGGTGATCCAACCGGGGGCGATAGTGCTGCGCTTTCAGGCAGGGCGCCAAGCTGGCTGCGCTGCCAGATCTGCCCGGCATAGGTCCCGATCGCCGCCCCGCTGCCATCGAAGGCCACCGTGGTCCGGTTCATGAACGTGGTATCGATCGACTGGATCGGCCCCAGCGCCAGCACCGTCACCAGCGTCTGGTAGACGTTGTTCGCGCCGTGCCCGCGCCGGTAGACGATGTTTCCGCCAACCAGCGTTCGCCCCATCACATAGGGGATACCGGCATAGGGATCGGCCTTCCACTTGGTCTGCGATCCGCCTTGCGGCGGCTTTGGACTTAGCACGGCACCGGCCAGCATCGAAGCGTCGAGCGCCAGCGCACCAAGCGCAACCGTCATCATCGTGCCCAGGCCAACCGCCGCGGAAAGCCCGCCCAGCCCCATGACGCCTAGACCGGCATTGAATGCCGCTGCCAGGCTTCCGGCTCCCGCAGCCAAACCGATCCCGGTTGCCGCGAGCGCGACGGCGCCAATCACCATGGCAGCGATTTTTAGGATCTTCACGGATCAACCCGCCAGGCATTGACGAACAGCAGCGGCCGGATCGGGATCGCGCCCCCCTCAATCCCTTCCATCCAGGCCACCGCTGCCCCGTTTCCCAGCGCGATCGCCAGTCCGCCCAGCGGATGTTCGGCCGGCAGCTGGAGCACGTCCCCGGCGACCACGCGTGCCGGCGCGATCCGTGCCACCCCGGCGCTGTCGATCCAGTCCGCCAGGCTGGCAAAGCCCAGCTTGCGCATTGCCCGCAATGCCCCCGGGACAGAGCGGTACGATCCCTTGGGCGGCAGTTTGATCGACTTGCCCAGCGCGCGCAGGTGCCGCGCGACCATTTGCGCGCAGTCGCCGCTGCCAAGCTTGAAATCGACTGTTGACCAGTGATCGAGCGCAGCCTGTGCGGCATCGCGCTTGCGGATCAGCACATGCTCCGCGCTCACGTCGGCCATCACGTCCTCGCTCCGGTAATTGCGCCCAGACCGGGCAGATTGGTACGCGTCTCGACGCCGCCGGTATCCAGCGCCTGGCCCCATGGTACCCAGGTCTCGACATCGGTCACAAAGCCCAGGCCCAGCTCGCCCGGCCAGACCTTCTGGTGGAAGGCATCTGACAGCCGCCGCCCTTCCTCGATCTGGAACAGCCGCTCGCCGATCGACACGACGCTCCAGTCGAGCCGCCGGTCGTTGTCCGACCATTTGACCGTTGGCACGTCGAGCTCGCCAGTGAACAGCACATAGGGCTCGCCGATCGGCAAGCCGGTGGCCATGTTGAGCACCCCGATCCCCAGCGAGACCGGAGAGCCCTGCACCGCCGGATCGAGCAGAGCGGCGAGCGCCGTGTCGTTCGCTGGGATCAGGCCAAGCGTCACGCCCGGCGCACTGTCGCCGATGCTGTCGCTCAGCCCCTTGATCGAATCGAGCACACCGTAGACCGGATCGCGGCCGACGAAGGTCCCGCCGCGCATCGCTACTTCGGCCGATCCGTCAAGCAGCCGCAGCGTAGCGCTAGGCAGCACGATCTCTGCCCAGGCGAAGTAGAGCGGGCGCGCTGCGGCCAGCGCCGCTGCCAGCGCTGGATCCATGCTCGTCATCGCCTCACGCGTCCTCGCTGATCGAAATCGTGCCGAAGTCGCAATAGGGCGCGGTCAGCCGCGTCCAGGCGACTTCGTTCCCGGCAAGGCTGCCCTGCAGTACCGGCCGCTCGACCTCACAGGTCGCGCCGTCCGGTGCGGGCTTGCGGATCATCGGATAGATCGGCAGCGCCATGGTCCCGTCGGCGGCAGCGACCGTGTCAGCCGCGGCGCGGTAGACGTAGCGCTGGCCGGACACGATCACGCTGAACGCCTGATCGAACCGCATGCAATAGCCCTTGCGAAAGCCCCGCAGGTTCAGCGTCATACCAGTCTGGCCCGCGCCATTGACCACGGGCGTGCCGGGCATGCCGATCTCCAGACCATCCTGGCGCAGGTAGATCGCCGCGCCGAACAGCTTGGCCTGGCACAACAGCCCGCCCCAGGTGCGCCCGTCCGGCTCGGTCCGCATTAGCGGAATGGTGATGTCGATCGCGAAGCGCGTGCCGAGCCGCATCAATGTGGTAACCGGCCCGCCCAGGATCGGCTTCAGCGCGCCGCCAAAGTCGATCATGCGCGGCCGGTCCACTTTGACGCTGCGCCGTTCGGGCAGGAAAATCGGTCCCGTCATACCGGAATCGCCTCAAGCCGGCGTTCGGCCAGCTCCTGCTGCGCCAGCTGGCTGCCGCCGACCATCGCCGCCATGCCGACCTGCTGCATCCGGCCGTTGATCTGCGCCATCAGCTCGGCCGTGGTGATCGCGCCGCGCATGTCGAACAGAAAGACCGGCTGACCGTGTGATCCGCCCAGCGAGCCCGGGCTGGGCGCTGCGGGATAGCGGATGTGCGAGACGTCACCCATCATGCCGCCTGCAAAGCTCGGCAAGGTATTGTCGTTGATCGCCTTGAGCAGGCGGCGATGCTTGCGCGTGCCCTCGGCGGTGATGATCGATTCCCCGTTGGAAACCCGGATCATCCCCATGCCCTGATGCCAGGCCAGAATGCTGTCGCTGGTCCCGGTCCCCGGGCCCGAAATGATCCCGTCGGCAAACCCGGGTACATGCCCGGTCGCATGGCCAGGCACATTGCCGGTGCTGAAGCCGATCACCGATAGGATCGCCTTCTGAATTGCGATCCGCGCCAGATCAGCCAGGATCGATATCGCCATGCGCTTGAACGCCTGCGAAACGCTCTCGGTCTCGGTGATGATCCCGACCAGCCCGTCCTCGAGGCTTTGCAGGCCATTGGCCTTCACACCTTCGAGGGCCTCGTTGGTATCACCGACAGCATCATGCAGGTGCTTGCGGTACTGATCGAGCGGCCCGGCATTCTGCTGTGCGACGACATTGCGGCGGCCACCGAACAGCTGATCGATCTCGGTTGCCTTGGCGTCATGCTCGGCCAGGGTAATCTGGTGTGCAGCCAGCGCTTCGTCGTTCTTCAACTTCGCGATCTTGCGATCGTTGTCGAGGATCTCGAGCGCAATACGGCGTCGATCCTTGAGCGTCGGCGCCAACTGCCCCTCGATGTCGAGCATCTGGTTCTTGAATTCGAGCGCACCCTGCTCGGCCCGCAGGCCCTGCACCTGCTTGTCGGTATGCGCCTTGAGCAGGGTTTCGTCCTGCATCGCATAGCCTTGGACCAGCTCGGCCGCATCGCGTTCGGCCTGACGCTGCTGCAACCCGGCGGCGCGGGCTCCGGCCTGTCCGAACTGGGTTTCATCCACCGGGAAGCGGGCCTTGGACGGATCGACGTATTTGCCGCGCACCTTTACCCGGTAATCCAGATGCGGCCCGGTCGAATGCCCGGTGTTGCCGGTGTAGCCGAGCAGGTCGCCTTTATCGACCAGATCGCCCTGCTGCACCGCGAACCCGCTCAGGTGCAGGAAATTCGAAACGGTCCCGGAGCCGTGATCGAGCTTGATCAGGTTGCCCGATTTGCCCGACATGGCGGCAAATTGCACCATCCCGGCCTGCGGCGCATAGACCGGCGTACCCACCGGCGCGGCATAGTCGATCCCCGGATGGGTCTCATAGCTGCGCTTCGCCCCAAATCCCGAGGTGACCCGGAAGTTGCCTTGCAGTACCGGGCCAAAGTCAGCCATCGAAGCGGCATCGGCGTTGCCGCGCTTGCTGTCCCGTGCGGCGGCATTGGCGCGGTCGACCTCAGCCTTCTTCTGCCGTTCAAGCGCGGTTACCTGTTTTTCAAGTGCTTCGCCGACCTTGCCCTCAGCCAAGGCCCGCTTGCGCGCGGCTTCGATCAGGTCGTTATACTTCTTCTCGATCTGAGCGGTCGGGCTTGCCCCGCGAACGCCGCGCTCGATGTCGGCAAAGGACTGGGCATTCCCGAGGTTGGCTTGTGCTTGCGCAAGCGACTTCTCGTTAGCGGAAAGCTTTGCTTCGAGCGCCGAGACGTTGCCGGTCGAAACCTCCAGCGACAGCGCCGCCAGTTCGCCACGTTGGCCCGGCGCGCTGGCCCGGATCTGATCGATCTTCTGCTGTGCCACTGCGTCTTCGAGCAGGGCTTTGGTCTTGTTGCGAATGGCGACTTCGTGGGCCAGATTTGCTTTTGCGGCCTCAAGCGACCGCTCGGCTTCGGTCTTCAGGCTTTCGGCCTGCTTGTCGAGAGCATCCTTCTGGTCAAGAATCGCCTCGCGGACACCTTCCTCGGTCTGGCCGAACCGCTCCTTGGCCTGGCGGGCGATTTCGCTGTCCTTGGCATTGTCCTTGAGCTTGTCGGTTTGCTCCTGGACTGCATCCCGAAACAGGTCGCTCTTTGCAATCAGCATGCCCAGGATGGTCACGCCGCCCAAAACGGCAGCGCCCCACGTGCTTTGCATGAAGGCGGTGAACTTGTTCCCCCCCGCAGTCATCAGATTGATCGCCTGCACGGTTTGTGGTGCTTGCTGGGCAAACACAGTCAGCAACGAAGTGCCCATGGAAACTTGCGTGGCGACGTCGTTCATCTGATAGGACAGCTGCTGCGCCCCGGCGCGCATCTGGCCTTGGCTGACTGCAACCGCCCGGTTGCTTTCGATCTGCTTGGCTGCCGCGCCGCCGCGCACGGCTTCCATCCGGCCCAGCAACACGGCGTTGTGTTCCAGCGCCTCCGCTTCGACATTCAGCTTGGCGATGGTGTCCTGCAGGCCGATCTGCAACTGCTTGTGCAGATTTACATCCATCTCGCCCATCACGATCATCCGGCGGGACGCGGCGAGGTCTTCTTCCTTGGCTGCGATGATCTGGCGATAGCTGGCGGCCAGCGCGGCGTTGGAGGCCGCGCTCATCCCCCCGACCGGCTTGAAATCCTTGCCCAGCTCCATCGCGTTGCGGGCTTCGCTCATCATGGCGCGGACATCGGCGTTGAGCGCGCTGGTCATGTTGGCGACCGCCGCCTTGGCGCTGCCGCCCATCTTTTCGATGTGCTTGGTCAGCAGGTCGGCATAGTCGCCGCCCTCACGCACCATTTCCGCCAGTGCCTGTTTCGATGCATTGGCGGCGAGCGTCAGCCCGCTCGAATCGCCCGTGATCGACAGCACCAGCGGTGCAGATCGCGCCATTGCTTGCTCCAAACGAAAAGGGCCCGCCGAAGCGAGCCCTTGGGGAATTCAGGTTGTGTGACCGGTCAGGGTCGGTTCGTTACCGGCCTCGCGATGCACTCGCGATATTGCGACGGCAGCGCTGCCCATGCTCGATTGGCGATTTCCCACGCCTCTTCGCGGCGACCGATCACTTCGTTGATCTGGTCGATCGTGGGGAAATGCCGCTCCTTCAGCAGGCTTGGTTCACCGACCGGCTTGCGCAGTTCGCGCTCCACATCTTCCAATTGGAAGATCAGGCCGCGCAGATCGTCCTCGGCTCGGCCAAGTCTGCCAAGCTCCTCAAAGTACCGTTCGGTAATGCTCACTGCATCAAGCCTTTCAATCCCGATAGTCCAAATCCGCGATGGTCCGCAGCGGAACGCGCGGACGGGCGCGGATCTCGGCTACCAGCTTTTCGCGCGGCGACGGTTCGCGCCCGCGCAGGATCAGGCAAACCGCCATCACCACCAGTCCTGCCAGCAGCACGCACAGGCCGAACAGGTCATTCCCGCCAACCTGCGCCCCGTGCCAGGCCGACGACACTGCGCCGCCGCCCGAAGGCACCGCGCCGCCGACAATCCCCACGGCGGCCCACCACAGCTTTGACAGCCGGTCTTCAAGCGGGTTGGCGATCAAAGTCAGCTCCTCGTCAGAGATCAGGTGCCGGTCGCGCAGGTCGGGAACGCTCACCTGTTCGCGCCGGTGGGCGCTGCCTAGTTCTATCCCCTCGCTCACTCCGCCGCCATGCCCTTTTCGACGAGGCGTCGGATCGCTTCGGCACGGGATGGCAGATCAGGCTGCATCCTGCGCCATTCATCAATTCGTTCGATCCAACCGGGCGGGGTGACCATCTCGAAGCGGCCAGACTTTTCCTTCGTCATCAACGCTACGTAGCATCAGTTGACTACGGAAACAATCCGGAGCATACGTAGCGGGCCGAGGACGAATCGCTGAATTCTTCCTCGGCCCTAACTTAAGCCATTGGAATCTGCCAAACCATGACTCAAGCTACTACGATCAATAGCATCACCCGCTGGTCGCCCGCCAACCTTTTGCGCGCGACCCCTGTCTCCACCCTGTCCGGCCCTGACCGGACCGAACTGCGCCTGTTCCTGCGCCGCGCCGAAGCGCTGCTGGAGCAGGCCGGGCAACTGGCCCGGCTGCGCCCCAGCGCAGCGCACTGGGCCATGTTCGCCCGCACCGTCGATGACGAGCTGGTCCGCCCGGTGGCGCACTATGTCGCCCGCCGCCCCGCGCTGCCCCCGCGCCTGCGCAAGCTGCTTGGCGATCTGGGCTGGGAATGCCGGTCCTTCGCCCTGTTCGACGCCGCCGAATTTGATGACGAGGACGATTCCCACGAAGCGGCTGCCCAGCTGCTGTGGGAAGCTGTCAATTTCCTGCGCAGCGCAGTGCGGGAGGCGGCATGACAAACCAGCCCCAGCCCGAACCCTGCCTTGACCTTTACGCCTTCGACAACGAGCAAAGCGCCCGGATCGAGCAGTACCGCTACGCGCTCAGCGCCATCGCGGACCTGGCCGATGGGGCAATCGAACACATGCAACTGCCGCTCGAAGGCGAGCGGCGGCACATGGCGCAACTGTTCGAATACCTGGCCTGGTCGCTGGGCGAGATCATCGGTCCGCACAAGGTTATGGCCTTGCGGCTCGATCCGGACGGTCGGCGGTGGAAAATCCTGTGATTCCCACACCGCAGACGCGGCTTGAAGCCGCCTTCACCCCCTTCGATACGGGCCGCGACGCGCTGCTGGCGCTGCGCGACCTGTTCGACGGAGCCATGGTCACGCCGTCGCCGCATCAGACGGCAGCGGCGCTATCGCTGGTTTCGGAGCGTCTGACCGACGCTTACGAAGCCCTGTATGGCAAGGTGCCGCCCTAGCTCTGGGCCCGCTTGTTCGCTTCCTGGCGCGCTTCGATCAGCGCCCAGGCCTCATGCGGCGTGGCTTTCCAGAATTGCTCGGCCGACCAGCCAAAGGCATCCATCATGATGCCCATCATCTTGCGGTGGCGGGTCAGCCGGTCGGGCTCGCCGTCACCGCTTTCGCTTCCCCCGACGAGGTACGCCCCCCGCTGACGGCGGCTGCGAGCAGCAGGGTCAGCACCGGATAGACCGCCGTGACTCCTTCCTCGTAAATCAGCTCGGCAATGCGATCGTCGTTGACCGCGCGGGTCATCTTGTCGTCCTCGGCCGCGCCGGCACGGATATAGGCCGCGACGACCACACCCAGTTCGGACAGCTGCAGCGCGCAGGCATTTGCCCGGCGCAGCAGCTCGATCATCGACTGATCAAGCGCTTCCTCGATCGCGACCTGCGCGCCGTAGCTTGGCCGCAGGCAATAGGTCTTGCCTGCCAGCGTCAGCTCGAACTCGCCCCGCGCGGCATTGCTCTTGGCGGCCGGGCGCGCGCGACGCCCCCGGCCACTCGGATTGGCGCCAGCCATTACGCCGGCGTCATGTCATCGACGGTGGGCGCGGCGACCGCGCTCATGTCGAAGCTGTAGGTCACCGCGCCGTTCGACGGGAAGTCCTGCGAGAAGTTGCCGACCCCGACCATGCCCTGCCAGACGACCTTGTTGCGGACCAGGTCCTTCACCTGGATCTCGATCTCCGGCACCGCCGCGTTCGACACGTCGTAGGCCTTTTCGAGGCCGGTATCGGGCAGGACAGTCTTGCCCTGGACCGAGAAGGTCACCGACTGCTGGCCCCAGCCCTGCGCCTTGATCTTGCCGTCATCCTTCGAGGCGAAGTCGACCGAATCGGTCGAGACCTTCTTTGAAAAGCTGCCTTCGCCGCCGATCGGCGAGAACACCGGCGTGACGGCGCCATCGCTGATGTAGATCCGGTAGCTGCGGCCGTACTGATGCGTGCCCATGGGTAGTGCCCTCCTTCAGGCATGAAAAAGGGCCGCAGAAGCGGCCCGGATTGCGGTTGTTGGGGCCTTCCCGGTCAGGCCGGTTCGGCGGTGAATTCGAATACGGTCAGCCCGACATAGGTCAGGCCGTCCTCCATGACGTCGCTGGCCGCTGCCTTCTGGTAGCGTGGCCGTTCGAACGCGATGCCGCTGGCGGCAATTTGCTGGTTGTCGAGCGCAGTGCGCACGGCATGCATCATCGCCAGCAGCGGTGCCCGGCCCGGCCCACGCCAGATCGAATGAATTTCGACCGTGATCGTTTCGACCTGATCGCCGTGCTCGTCATCGCTGTCGCTGGTCAGCGCGCCAATCGCGATGATCGGCGGCTGCGTCGCTTCGGGCACGTGCTGGAACACACCGGTCCCGGTCGGCATGGCCGGATCGAGCTCGATCGGCTTCAGCGCAGCGAACACGGCGTCCTGCGCGCCCTGCAGCAGGTCGATCATTGCTCGGCCACCTTGCTCAGCAGGCGATTGCGATACTTGTCCATCACGGTCTCAAGCCGCTCCTCGATGTGCACGAATTTCAGCGCAGGCAGCGCGGTCACATGGACATAGCCTTTGCCCTTGCCGGGTTTGACAATCAGGCTGTCGGGCTTGCGCGACATCCGCGCTGTCCCTTCCCGGACCATCTTGCGCCAATCGGCCCGCGCGCCGCGCCGCAGCCGCCGGATCGGGGAGAGCTGGTCCTTGCGGCCCTTCTCCATGATGATCGCGTACCATAGCTTGGACCGCTTGCCCCGGATCTGCGGAAAGCCGACCCGGACGCGAAGCCGGTCCATCTGCTCCTCGATCTTCAGCCCCTGCTTGAGCAGCCCCGGTTCGACATCCTTGCGCGACTTGCCCGCGTAAACCGGCGCGCCTTCCTGCTGGAGCGGCAGCACTTCTTTCGCGGCCTGGCGCAGCGATTCCTTCAGCTCTTCACGTCCGACGCTATCCAGGGCGGCGAACCGGGCCTCGGTAGCGGACAGGCCGCGCCAACGACTGCGTTTCATCCCTGCGCCTCTTCGCGTCGAACCGATCCGGTATCGGCCAGGATAATCAGGCGCTCGCGCTTGCCGTCCGGATCCGTGGCGGACGCGACATTTAGCTCGGTGCCATCGGCCAGCAGGATCTGATC